>JAFLTP010000035.1 GCA_022510405.1 Muribaculaceae bacterium
AACTGGTGTCAACGGTTTTGCAGACCGGTACCTAACCACTCGGACATGGCACCATAAAAACGGTTCATTCCGTTTGCGAGTGCAAAGTTAATTCTTTTACTTTTCTTATGCAACAATTTTCAAAGAATAAATAAAAATTTCAGATTTTAGTCCATCCTTTTCCTTGATTATAAGCATTGCAATTATCCATAAAATTTTAACACACAATCAACTTGTATATATGAAGGCATTTTATTAATTTTGCACAAAAATCAGGGATGGCAAAAAATTGTCAACAAAAGCAATACTGGCAAGCCATTGACTTACAGGCTGCTTACAACGGAAAATCCTTCCGTGACGTTACAATTTTTCCAAAAATATAAGGCAATTCGTTTTCGAATTGCCTTTTTTATATTCCTGAGTCTTTTTTGACAAGTTACACAGACTTAGAACTATGAAGACTATCCCTTCAATTTGTATTACTTCGGCAAACGTCCTTACTGAAAAGGGATTCAAAATCTGTAATGTCATAATTGAAAAGGGCAAAATAGCCGAGATTACTGAGAGTTTCCCCAAACAGTTCAATGGACTGACAATCAAGGCAGATGGTTGTATCCTCATTCCTTCTTTTGTGGATATGCACGTTCATCTTCGTGAACCCGGATTCTCATATAAAGAAACAATTGCCACTGGAAGTGAAGCGGCCGCAGCTGGAGGATTCACAACTGTCTGCACAATGCCAAATCTCAATCCGGCTCCCGATTCTTTGGAAAACTTGAAAATCCAACTCGACATCATAGATAAGGATGCCAGAATAAATATGGTCCCTTTCGCCACAATTACAAAAGGAAGGAATGGTAATGAGTTAGTCGACTATCAAAAACTCGCCCCTTTTGTTGCCGGTTTTTCTGATGACGGTACCGGTGTCCAATCGGAATCAATTATGCGGAAAGCTATGGAAGGTATTTCCAAAACCGGAAAAATCCTATCGGCTCATTGTGAAGTTGAATCTTTACTTAACGGTGGATATATCCATGATGGTGAATATGCAAGAAACAACCATCATAAAGGCATTAATTCCGAGTCCGAATGGAAAGAAGTCGAAAGAGATATACAACTTTCTCAAAAAACCGTTTGCCGACTTCACATTTGCCATATTTCTACAAAAGAGACGGTTGATTTAGTGAGAAAGGCAAAACAAAAAGGCTTGAAAGTGACTTGTGAAACCGGCCCACACTACCTTACATTCAATGATAGCGATTTACAAGAAGAAGGCCGTTTCAAAATGAATCCACCTATCAGAAGCATTGAAGACAGGGAAGCCTTAAGAGAAGGCCTTATAGATGGTACAATTGATGTGATTGCCACGGACCATGCTCCACATTCAGAAGAGGAAAAAAGCAAGGGTCTTGAAAAAAGTGCAATGGGAGTGGTTGGGCTGGAAACAGCCTTCGCCGCTGTGTATACTACAATGGTGGCAAGCGGTTTAATGCCTTTGCAAAGGCTAATAGAAGCGATGGCAATAACACCTCGCCAAATTTTAGGAATGAAAGAAATGCCATATATACAACCCGGCATGGATGCTGACCTCGTGTTAATTGATATTAACGAGAAGTACCGGGTCAATCCCCAAGAATTCAAAACTATGGGTAGAGCTACACCCTATGAAGGCATGACATTACAAGGTAAAATTAAAATGACAATATATAACGGTAATCCGGTTTATAATACATTATGAAAAATCCCGAAAAAAAATTGGTGCTTGAAGACGGACGTGAGTTTCGAGGTCTTGGGTTTGCCTCCGATGAAGAAAGAGTAGGTGAACTTGTTTTCAACACTTCTATGGTTGGTTATCAGGAAATTTTATCCGATCCCTCTTATTCCGACCAAATCATCGTGATGACCTATCCGTTGATTGGCAATTACGGAATCACAGATGAAGATTACGAAACCAAATTTCCTTCTATTGGTGGTATGATTGTCAAAGAGAACAATGATTCACCGTCAAATTTCAGATACACCAAGACACTTGCCGAAGTGCTCGAAGAAAATGGTATCCCCGGCATAAGCGGCTTGGATACCAGAATGTTGACTCGAATTTTAAGGGATGCCAACGGACTAAGGGCTATAATTACCAACGAAGATACACCGGTTGAAGAAGCCATAAAAAAAATCAAATCTTCACCACGGCCAAAAGATCTTGTCAGCAAGGTGAGCTGCAAGAAAAGATGGTTTGCTCGCACCACCAATTGTAAATATGATATTGTGGCCATAGATTGCGGCATGAAACTCAATATGGTGAGAAATCTAAACAGCCATGGATGTAATGTCATCGTAGTGCCCTGGAATACAAGCGCCGAACAAATTCTGGATTTCAATCCTGATGGTGTACTCATTTCCAATGGTCCCGGTTCTCCCGAAGATGTACCTGAAGTGGTGGAAACCTTAAAAAAGCTCAGAGGTAAAGTACCAATGTTCGGAATATGCCTGGGACACCAGTTGCTTGCTTTAGCTTATGGAGCTAAGATTTGCGAAATAAATCCCGGACATCGTGGTGGCAACCACCCGGTGAAAGAATTAAAAACAGGGAAAGTTTTGATTACATCCCAAAACCACGGTTTTGCTGTCGATAAAGATTCTGTTGACGAAACCTCTTTAAAAATAACACACATCAACCTGCTTGACAACACGGTTGAAGGCTTGGAATGTGAAGAAGATAAAGTGATTTCGGTTCAATTCCATCCGGAAAGTGCCCCCGGTCCTCAAGATACCATATATTTATTCGACCGTTTTCTCCAAATGATTCCACAAAAAGAAAAACAACTCTAAGAAGATGCCAAAAAGAACAGATATAAAGAAAATAATGGTGATCGGCTCAGGTCCCATTGTTGTAGGTCAGGCCGCAGAATTTGACTATGCAGGCACCCAAGCCTGCGCAGCCCTCAAAGAAGAAGGGTATGAAGTTGTACTGGTGAATTCCAATCCTGCCACTATCATGACCGACCCTGAAATAGCCCATAAGGTTTATATGGAGCCGCTTACCCTTGAATATGTGGCAAAGATCGTGAGATATGAAAGGCCTGATGCCATTGTACCCGGGCTTGGTGGACAGACCGGTTTGAATCTTGCAGTTCAACTTGCAAAGAAAGGTATTCTTGAAGAATGTGGAGTAGAAATTTTAGGAACATCTTTCGACAGCATTGAAAGAGCCGAAGACAGGGAATTGTTCAAGGAACTTTGCGAATCCATCGGAGAACCGGTTTTGCCAAGTGATGTTGCTGACAGTATTGAAAAAGGAGTGGAGATAGCCAAGAAAATTGGATATCCCGTAATCCTGAGACCGGCTTTTACATTAGGAGGAACCGGAGGTGGTTTTGCCGACAATGAAGAGGAGTTAAGGGAATTGATGCGTACTGCACTCGACCTTTCTCCCGTTCACCAAGTGTTGGTGGAAAAAAGTATCAAAGGATTCAAAGAGATTGAATTCGAGGTTATGAGAGATGCCAACGATACAGTGATTGCAATCTGCTCTATGGAGAACTTCGATCCGGTGGGAGTACATACCGGCGACTCTATTGTTGTGGCTCCCTCTCAAACCCTTTCAAATAAAGAATACCAGTTACTTCGCGACAGTGCCCTCAAACTAATAAGGGCTCTTAAGATTGAAGGAGGTTGTAACGTTCAATTCGCACTGGATCCCCTTTCATTCGATTACTATCTGATTGAGGTCAATCCCCGTGTATCCCGATCTTCCGCTCTTGCTTCCAAAGCATCAGGATATCCCATAGCAAGGGTTTCGGCTAAAATAGCTGTCGGATTGCACCTTGACGAAATAAACCTGGGTCATATACCTGCAAGTTTTGAACCCGCATTAGACTATGTGGTTACCAAAATTGCACGTTTCCCATTCGACAAATTCGCTGATGCTTCCAATGAACTTGGAACACAAATGAAGGCCACCGGTGAGGTGATGAGCATAGGACGCAATTTTGAAGAATCTCTTTTGAAGGCCGTTCGATCTCTTGAAACAGGTGTTAACCATCTATATTTACCTAAATTCGATAGCTACACCACCGAACAACTCTTGGAATATATCAAGACTCCCACTGACGACAGATTATATGCCCTTGCAGAACTATTGTGGCGTGATGTGGATTCCGGTCATATCTACAATAGAACTAAAATAGATATGTTCTTCCTTGATAAGTTAAAGAACATATTGGACATTGAGAAAAAGGTAAAGACAAATCCAAAGGACGTTGAAATTTTAAGAACAGCCAAGACATTTGGTTTTTCTGATAAATTCATTGCGGATTGTTGGAAAATGACTGAAGACGAGGTGCGTAAGTTCAGACTCGATAACGGAATCAAACCGGTGTATAAAATGATTGATTCCTGCGGAGCAGAGTTCCATTCCACCACTGATTATTTCTACTCCACCTACGATACCGAAAATGAATCAATTTCTTCTGATAAAAAGAAGATAGTGGTGCTGGGTTCAGGTCCTATACGAATCGGACAAGGTGTTGAGTTTGATTATTCCACAGTCCATGCTATCTGGGCTATTAGAAATGCCGGTTACGAAGCTATCGTTATCAACAATAATCCCGAAACTGTTTCAACCGATCACACCACGAGTGACAAATTATACTTCGAACCACTTACTGTGGAAGACGTTATGAATGTTCTCGACCACGAGAAGCCGGATGGAGTTATTGTGACATTAGGAGGCCAGACAGCCATCAATCTTGCCGAGAGACTTGCGGAACATGGTGCCCCAATCATCGGCACGGGCATTGAGGCCATCCAAAATGCGGAAGACAGAGGTTGCTTTGAAGCAATTATGGAGAAATTGGGAATTCCAAGACCCAAAGGAGTTGCCGTCACAACAATTGAAGATGGAGTTAAAGCAGCCGCAGAAATCGGTTATCCGGTTCTGGTGCGTCCAAGTTTCGTACTTGGTGGTAGAGCCATGCAGATTGTAAGCAATGAAGAGCAACTCAGAAAATACCTCCATGAAGCGGTTGAAGTTAATGTGGAGCACCCGGTTTTGGTCGACAGATACATCATGGGTAAGGAACTCGAGGTGGATGCAGTGTGCGATGGAGAATACGTGTTTGTTCCGGGCATCATGGAACATGTTGAGCATACCGGTGTACACTCGGGAGACTCAATAAGTGTATATCCAACGTTCAGTGTTTCTCAGAAAGTGAAAGACACCATTCTTGATTACACCGTCAAGCTCGGTAAAGAAATAGGTATCGTTGGGCTTTACAATATTCAATTCATCGTTGACGGAAATGAAGAGGTTTATGTGATTGAAGTGAATCCAAGGTCTTCCCGCACAGTGCCATTCATTTCTAAAGCCACAGGAAAACCTTTGGCGCCGATAGCTACAAGAGTGATGTTGGGAGAATCATTGAAACAACAAGGTATTACAGAACTTTATCCCACAGAGAAGAAACGCTGGTTTGTAAAGACCCCGGCTTTCTCATTCTCTAAACTGAGGGGTATGGATTCATATCTGTCACCTGAGATGAAATCAACCGGTGAGGCTATCGGTTATGACAGAAGTTTGAAGCGGGCTCTATATAAATCATTGCAAGCCTCCGGAATGGATGTCTCAAACTATGGAACTGTATTCGTAACCATAGGAGACAATGATAAAGAACGGGCTCTTCCTCTTATCAAACGTTTCTATGGACTTGGATTCAACATTGAGGCCACAAGAGGCACCGCGGAATTCCTGCGTAAAAATGGTGTCAGAACCAGATTGATGAAAAAACTAAGCGAAGGCAGCGATGATATCATGAAATCCTTGCGTCAAGGCCATGTCAGCTATGTAATCAATACAATGGAACTTGGAGCCGACCATTCCCATAAAGATGGTTATCATATCCGCCGTGCGGCCGTTGACAACAATATCACAGTTTTCACTTCTCTTGAAACTGTAGAAGTCTTGCTTGATGTGCTTGATGATATCACTATGAAAGTTTCCACAATTGACGAAGATTAATATGCGGGACATCAGAAAGACTTTCATAATAGAAGAAAACAAACAACTCTCTTCGAGAACCTGGTTTATCAGACTGAAAGGTGATGTCTCTGAGTTGACCTCTCCCGGTCAATTTGTCAATATAGCGATTCCCGGGAAATATCTGCGCAGACCCATTTCTGTTAGCAGGTATTTCACAAGGGAAAAAGGTCTCCACCTCCTCTATAATATTGCCGGAGAAGGTACCGAAATTTTATCAAAGTTAAAACCCGGTTTTGAACTTGATATTTTGGTTGGCCTCGGTAATGGTTTCTCTTTACCCGAAGGAGTGTTGAAACCAATATTATTGGGTGGAGGAATAGGCGCGGCTCCCCTCCTTCAATTGGGTTATGACCTTATGGCAAACGGTATCAAACCTCAAGTTGTCATCGGTTACAACACAGCCAAGGATTCTTTCGGTATCGAAAAAGACCTACGTGACATGGGTATCGTAACTTATGTGGCAACAGTGGATGGCACTGCCGGCACCAAAGGATTTGTCACAGATGTGATTGAAGAAAAGGCTTTGAAATACGACTATTTTTACGCTTGCGGCCCCATGCCAATGTTGAAAGCCTTGTCGCAGCTTCCCACTGAAGGCGAATTGAGTCTGGAATGTAGAATGGGATGCGGTTTCGGCGCCTGTATGTGTTGTAGTCTTGAAACCGTAAAGGGAGCAAAAAGAATTTGTAAAGAAGGTCCGGTATTCAAAAAGAGTGAATTGATATGGAAGTAAACGATATCGATCTTAGTGTCAATCTCTGTGGGGTGACTCTTCAGAATCCGGTGATTCCTGCCTCCGGTTGTTTCGGATTCGGTTATGAGATGAATCAATTCTATCCGGTGGACATTCTGGGTTCCATATCATTGAAAGGAACTACACTGTCTCCAAGATTTGGCAATCCCCTACCCAGGGTAGCTGAATGCAACTCCGGATTGATAAATTCCGTAGGACTACAAAATCCGGGTATCGATGCGGTAATAGCCAAAGAATTGCCCCGATTACGTGAAATTTTCCATCAGCCAATCATTGCTAATATAAGCGGCTTTTCAATAGATGAATACTTGGAATGTTGTTCCAAGATCACCAAGCAACCCCAAGTTGAATTCATTGAATTGAATGTAAGTTGCCCTAATGTTCACGGCGGTGGCATGTCTTTCGGCACTGATCCCGAAGTGTTGGGACAACTTGTGAAAGAAGTAAAAAAAGTTTGCACTTTACCATTGATAGTGAAACTGACCCCCAATGTCACAGACATTGTGAAAATGGCAAAGTCATGTGTTGACAATGGTGCCGATGGACTATGCCTGATCAACACCTTGCTGGGGATGAGAATAGACATAAAGACCCGTAAGCCTGTAATAGCCAATGTCATGGGAGGTTTCTCCGGACCCGCTATTTTCCCCGTGGCATTGAGAATGGTTTATCAGGTTAGACAAGCCTTCCCCAACCTACCTATCATAGGATGCGGAGGTGTTTCCTCGGCCTCCGATGTTGTGGAAATGATTATGGCCGGAGCTAATGCCGTTGAAATAGGTTCGGCTAATCTAAGAAATCCATATGCTTGTGAAGAAATTGTTTACGAGCTGCCCTCACTGTTACGCAAGTTGAACGTGACGAGCATAAAGGAACTTGTAAGTTAAAAGTTTAAGTTTAAAATAAATGCAAAAAGACGTTATTATAGCCTGCGATTTTTCTTCCGCAGACGAATGTTATAAATTTCTCGATAAATTTCACCATCTGGAAAAGAAACCTTTTCTCAAGATTGGAATGGAACTTTTTTATGCAGCCGGACCTGAAATTGTCAGGGAGTTAAAGAAAAAGGGATTTAAAATATTTCTTGATCTCAAGTTGCATGATATTCCCAACACTGTGAAGAAAGCTATGAAAGTGCTTTCTAATCTGGATGTAGATATGGTGAACGTACATGCTTCCGGCACAATCGAGATGATGAAAGCCGCTAAGGAAGGTTTGACACGTAAAGATGGAACCCGACCACTTCTTATCGCGGTCACTCAACTCACATCCACTTCCCAGGAGGCCATGACAAAACAATTGTTGATCGACAATCCTATCGACGAAACGATAGCTCACTATGCAAGAAATGCTATGGAGGCCGGACTTGACGGTGTGGTATGTTCTCCTCTGGAAGCTGCCAAGGTTAAACAATACTGCGGACCTCAGTTCCTTACTGTCACCCCGGGTATTAGGTTTGCTGATTCTGCTGCCGACGATCAGGTGAGAATTACAGATCCTGCCAAGGCAAGAGAATTAGGTTCCGACTTTATAGTGGTAGGACGTCCCATCACAGCCGCACAGGATCCTGTAGCAGCATACCAAAGATGCGTTGATGAATTCTGTCCCAAAGAAGACTTCCTTTATAATCCTTCTAACTTTATATAATAAAGAAATCACCATGAAAGATATCGAAATTGCAAAACAACTTCTAAGAATAAAAGCCGTATTCTTACGCCCCAACGAACCCTTCACATGGGCAAGTGGGATTAAAAGCCCGATTTATTGTGACAACCGACTGATTTTATCGGATCCTCAGGCAAGGAATATTGTTGAAGAGGCTATGGCTCAAACCGTCAAAGAGAAATTTCCGGAAGTGGAAGTTTTAATGGGCACCAGCACAGCCGGGATAGCGCATGCAGCTATTGCAGGATGGTTGCTTGACCTCCCCATGGGGTATGTGAGAGGTGGAAACAAAGACCACGGTCGAGGCAACAGAATTGAAGGTAAACTTGAAAAAGGTCAAAAAGTTGTTGTGATTGAAGATCTCATTTCCACAGGGGGAAGCTGTATTGAGGTTGTTGACGCTTTAAGAGAAGCCGGAGCTGATGTCTTAGGCATCGTAAGTATTTTTACTTATGGCATGGAAAAAGGAAAGGAACGCCTTAAAAACGCTAATGTCGTCAATCATTCTTTGACTAATTTCGATACACTCTGTAAGGTTGCTGTAGATGAAGGTTATATTTCCAAAGCTGATGAAGCTAAATTGAAAAAATTCATGTCAAATCCATCCGATCCGTCATGGCAAAACATTTAATAGATCCCACCGATCTTACAAAAGAGGAATTGGAAGAAATACTTGATCTTGGTCAAGATATAATATCCAACCGTGAGAAATATTCCAAAGTGTGCAAAGGAAAGAAATTGGCCACGCTTTTCTATGAACCCTCCACTCGTACCAGACTGAGTTTCACCTCAGCAATGATGGAATTGGGAGGGAATGTGCTTGGATTTTCAGATGTAAAGAATTCTTCAGTAAGTAAAGGCGAGACATGTGCCGACACCACGAAGGTTATAAACTGCTTTGCGGATATAATCGCGATGCGACATTTTGAAGAGGGTGCCGCTACGGTGGCTGCTTTGAATTCTAAAGTGCCCGTGATAAATGCTGGTGACGGAAGTCATAGTCATCCAACCCAGACATTGACCGACCTTCTCACCATCAAGAGGGAACTTGGAAGGATAGACAATATCACAATCGGTTTTTGTGGCGACCTGAAATTTGGCAGGACGGTCCATTCTTTAATCAAGGCTTTGTCAAGATACAAAGGAATAAAGGTGGTGCTTATTGCTCCGGAGCAATTGAGGCTTCCCGACTATATGAAACATGAGGTGTGTGAAATGAATGGCGTTCCATATATAGAAGTGGATTCTATCGACCCGGTGATCGGTGAGTTGGATGTGCTTTATATGACAAGGGTTCAGAAGGAAAGATTCTTTGACGAAGACGAATATGACAGGGTGAAGGATTTCTTCGTTCTTGACAAAGAAAAACTGAAGAACGCAAAACCTGATATGTGCATTCTTCATCCATTGCCAAGGGTTAATGAAATCAGCACCGATGTTGATTCCGACCCCAGGGCTGCTTACTTCCGACAAGTTGAAAACGGGAAATTCGTAAGAATGGCTTTGATCAGCAAACTTTTGGAATGGTCGAAAGATCAGTCGAAAGATTCTGAATTGATTCCGAAGGATGCAGTTAAAGGTAAGTATATCTGTAGAAACAAGCGTTGCATTTCCAATATGGAGACCGGTGTTGAAAGTATTTTCCGTCCCGCACACGACAAGCCGGGGGAATACCGGTGCCTGTATTGCGAATCCAAACCGAAATCATGATTAGCTCTTAATTTTAAAATAGACATTATGGAAGAGATGACTTATACCAAGGCAATGCAGGAATTGGAAGCAATTGTCGCAAAAATGCAGAGCGACAATTGTGACATAGATGCATTGGCAGGATATACTAAAAGAGCCGCCGAACTTATCAAATATTGCAGGGAAAAACTCTTCACCACCGATGAGGAAGTGAAGAAGTGCATAGAAACTTTATCCGCTATTCAATAGTATTAGTATAAAAAAGGAGGATTATCTTATCCTCCAATTCAAGCACAAGGAGAGAAGACTTATCATCTTCTCTCTTATTTTTTCTTTTCGAACAATCGGATTAGTTCTCCTATCCATAAAACTACAGAAGAACATCCGATGATGATTATCCAATCCAGGAATTTCAAAGGTGTCACGTTGAAGAAATCCCGTCCGAGTTCCACAATCAAAATCTGTCCTCCTAAAATCAATGTGGCGATCAATAGAAAACTTCCACAGTTTTTAAAATGGAAAGCCGATCTACCCGTGGAATATGCCTTCGCATTGAAAAGATTCCAGAACTGAATGAACACGAACATGGTGAAGAAAAGTGAAAGTTCGTAATCCGAAAGACCAGTGTTTGGTCCAAACGGGAGGCACCAAAGTTGTGTGAGACTTGTCAGGTCGGTGTGTTGGAAATAATAGAGGAATCCAAGCAAGATGAAGAAGAAAATCAAACCGGTTGATATTATGAATTTCCACATTCCGGGAGTAATGATGAATTCTTCGCGACTTCTCGGTTTTTTATTCATCACAGATTTGGATGGTGGTAAAGAAGCCAGCGCCATCGCAGCAAATGTATCCATAATCAAATTCACCCACAACATCTGCGTTACGGTAAGAGGAGACTGAAGTCCCATAAAAGCACCCACCAAAACAATCAGACATGCTGCCACATTGACAGTCATCTGGAATAGGATGAAACGTTGGATATTCAAATATAGAGACCTACCCCACATCACAGCCCTGCCAATAGATGCGAAAGAATTGTCAATGATTGTGATGTCGGAAGCCTCCTTGGCAACAGAAGTGCCATCACCCATAGACAACCCAACATGGGCTCCTTTTAATGCCGGGGCATCGTTAGTGCCATCACCGGTAACAGCCACCACTGCATTGTTGGCTTGTAAAGCCGCCACAAGACGTTTCTTATCCAAAGGTCTTGCCCTCGCTATGATTTTAATGGCACCCACTCTTTCTTTTAGTTCCTCATCCGAGAGTTCAGCAAATTCCGGTCCCGTTATGATATTAACGGAAGAGTCTTCGGAATCATGCCAAAGTCCGATCTGTCTCGCTATTTCCTTTGCCGTCCCCGCGGTGTCTCCTGTGACTATCTTAACTCCCACACCGGCATTCATAACTTCAGAAATAGCATCGGGGACATCGGCCCTCACGGGATCGGATATTGCAACGATGCCCATAAAATTAAGATCGTTGACCGTAACCTTTCCATTGTCTATAACATCTTCTCCATCCTTCAACTCCCGATATGCAAAACCTAAGGTTCGCATTGCCTGGTTTTGATAAACCAACAATTGTGCGTCGATTTCCTGTTTGGTTACTCCAAATGTATCGGAACACATTCCAAAGACTATCTCGGGTGCACCTTTTACGTAAACGATAGGTTTTCCATTACGATTCTTCACCACAGTAGCCATATATTTTCGTTCTGTGGAGAATGGCAGTTCTTCTATAAGGGTTACACTGCTTCTAAGTGCGGTGTAATCCACATCTCTTTGTTTCAGCCATAAAAGAAGTGCCCCCTCAGTAGGGTTTCCGAGCACCTCTACATGGTTCCCTTTCAAATCAAGTCTGGCAGTGGAGTTGATGGCTAAACTGTCATAAATAATCTCATTTGATGGATTACCGAAAAATTTAGTCTCTGCCACCTGCATTTGATTTTGAGTCAGAGTTCCTGTCTTGTCCGTACAGATCACCGTTATGGCTCCCATAGTTTCACAAGCATGCAGTTTCCTTACCAGGTTGTTGGTCTTCAACATCCTTCTCATAGAGAATGCAAGAGCCAAAGTGACTGCCATCGGGAGTCCTTCAGGTACTGCCACAACCACCAATGTGACGGCAATCATGAAACTTTGAAGTAGATAAGCGATAAACGAAATCCACTCAAATGCCGGCATATCTACAAAATACATGTAAATCCTGCCTATCACCACCATTCCGGCTACAACATAAGATGCCTTCGAGATAAGTTTTCCAAGACCTTCAAACTGCTCGGTCAAAGGAGTCTTTACCCCGTCATCAATTTGTGCGGCTTCAAACACCTTCCCGTTTTCAGTCTTGTCTCCTACTGCCGTGACTCTCAATATACCGTGGCCCTCCATAATTTTTGTGCCACGCATGGCATGGTTGGATGGAAAAGTGGCCTCATCGTCAAATTGAGACGGATCGGTGGTCTTGTGGGCTATAGGTTCTCCCGTTAATGTTGACTCGTCTATATTTAGTGACACTGCTTCGAGGAGTTCTCCGTCGGCCGGAACTTCTTCACCGGTATTAAGTATTACAATATCACCGACCACCACATCCTTTTTAGTGATCCGAGTTGGTGAGCCGTCACGGATCACTGTGACCGGCTCATCATCGTTCACCTTGTTGAGCAATGCGAATTCTTTGTCGGCCTTGGCCTCAAAAATGAATGATAGTCCTGTGGCCAGGAATATGGCGATAAAAATACCGATGGGTTCAAAGAAAACTTTGAAACCGGCATCAGGAATGGCACAATACTCATAAATCGAGATTCCGATAGAAAAAGCACCCGCCACCAAAAGAATAATGATAAGAGGGTCTTTGAATTTTAAAAGAAATTTCTTTAAAAGGCTTTCTTTTTTCTTAGGAGTCAATAAATTACTTCCGTGAATCTTTCTGCTATCATTCACCTGATGTTCAGAAAGACCGCGATAGTTATGAGTCATTGCCATCGTATCGTTGTTTTACGAGTGCAAATTTACCTTAATTTATCCCCAATGAAAAATATTGGATTAGTATTTATGCCAAAGCACTCTCATTGAATTTAAGACGGCCAACATGGTTACTCCGACATCAGCAAATACCGCTGCCCACAGCGAGGCGAAGCCTATCACTCCAAGTGTCAAAATTGTTACTTTAATAACCAGTGCGCCGATAATATTCTGCATGACTATTTTGTGGGTATAGCGCCCGATTTTTATTGCGGTTGCAACTTTTGATGGTTTGTCGGTTTGAATCACGATATCGGCACTTTCTATTGCGGCATCCGAACCGAGTCCTCCCATTGCCACCCCAACATTACTTATAGCCAATACCGGTGCATCGTTCATACCGTCACCAACAAAGGCAATGTTCTTTCCCGGAGTCTTAGATATATTCTCCACATATTCTGCCTTATCTTGTGGCAACAATTCTCCAAATGAATGTTTGATACCCAACATTCCGGCATATTTGTTGACTATTTCTTTTCTGTCACCGGATAGCATCACAACCTTATCCACACCCAAATTATGAAGGTCTTTGACCGTGTCGGCAGAATCTGATTTTGGGGTGTCCTGAAGGATCACATAACCGGCAAATTTACCATTAATAGCCAATGCCACAATGGTGGATGAGTTTGAATTCAACTCCTCAGGATAAGAAATTCCTTCATCTCGAAGAAGCTTTAGATTGCCTGCCAATACAGTCTTGCCATCAATGTCAGCTTTTGTACCTTTCCCTGCTATCTCATGCATAGATTCAACAGGAGGAATATCCAACCCCAGCCCATTTGCATATTTCACGATTGCTTTAGCGAGGGGATGTGAACTTTCAGATTCTGCTGCCGCCATTAATGAGAGCAGTTGGTCTTTATTGAATCCGGATTCTGAATGAGATTCAACCACGCTGAATTGGCCGGTAGTCAATGTTCCGGTTTTATCAAATGCCACAACATTTACATTCTTTATGGCCTCAAGATAATTTCCGCCCTTAAACAAAATGCCTTGTTTTGAGGCTGCACCTATTCCTGCGAAATAACTTAGTGGAACACTTATCACCAATGCACAAGGACATGAGATAACCAAGAAAACCAACGCCCTGTAGAGCCATTCCTGGAAATGATAAACAAATGTGGGATGAACCAAAGAAATAAAATATGGGAACACCACCACCAGGAAGGCCAGAAGTGTGACAACCGGAGTATAGACCCTTGCGAATTTTCTTATAAAGACTTCTGACTTGGCTTTTTTTGCCTGAGCATTCTTCACTAAATCAAGGATACGTGACAAAGCACTGTCACTTGCAGGACGTGTAACTTCAATTCTCACCGTGGAACCTGAAGAAATCATGCCGGCAAGCACTTCACCTCCCTTTTCAATATCCCGTGGCACACTTTCTCCTGTCAAAGCCGCGGTATCAAACATACCGCCTTCATCCGAAACCATGATACCGTCTAAAGGAACCCTCTCCCCGGCATGGACCTCGATAACCTCTCCTACCTCCACTTGGTCCGGCTTCATCTCTATGGTCTTCCCATCTTTAATGACTCGTGCTATTTCAGCCTTTATCTCAAGAAGTTTTGAAATATCGCGTGTGGCTTTATCCACAGCTCGGTCCTGAAGATTCTCGCCGATACAATAGAACAACATCACTCCTACGGCTTCCGAATATTCGCCGATACAGAAGGCGCCTATACAGGCTATAGACATAAGGGTTAGCTCGTTGAAATAATCTTTTTGAGCAACCCCTTCTATTGCCTCTTTCACCACCGGGAAACCGACGGGTATAAATGCGACAAAATACCACAATGGTTTTGCCCATGTGGTATCTGTCATAAAATCATGGTAGTGATCCAAAATCAAACCGGCTATCAGTAACGCCAGTGAAATTGATACACCTATATATGGACGAAACCATCCTTCTTCATGATGATTACATTTCCCGTCACAGCAGCAATGATGGTCATGTCCTATATGATGTCCTTCTGCAGTTGCCATACAAAATTTTGTGCAAATATATTAAAAATTGTTTGCAACTGAGTTGTGTTTCGCAAGTTCTAAGTTGTGAGTTTTGAGTTCTAAGTTTTGAGTTGTAAGTTTTAAGTTGTAAGTTCTGTGTGCTAAATTATGAGTGGTTGGTATCTTCTTTAACCCTTTAACCTTCCAACCTTAAACTTTAAACTTTAAACTTTCAACTTTACTCTTTAACCTTTCCTCTTTAAACTTTCAACTTTAAACTTTCCTCTTTACTCTATGACTATATCGAAATGATCAAGAAAATTCATTGTCTTTTTGATGTATTCTTCCATCACGACATCTTCATCCACAAAAGGTACAACCTTGCGGTATTCTGTCATTATCGTCTCAATTAAAGGTGATGATTTCAAAGGGCGACGGAAATCGATGCCCTGGGCTGCGTTCATCAACTCTATGGCAGCGATTATTTTCAGATTATCAATGATTTTATGAAGCTTTGTCGCGGAATTGGCACCCATCGACACCAGGTCTTCCTGGCCGTTGGAACTTACGATAGAATCACACGAAGCCGGCCATGAATACATTTTATTTTGGCTAACACAAGCTGCTGCGGCATATTGAGGTATCATGAATCCGGAATTCAAACCCGGTTTTGCAACCAAGAATTCCGGCAACCCACGTTTACCCAATATTAATTGTGCTACTCGTCTTTCTGAAATGTTCCCAAGTTCATGAAGTGCCACCCCCATGTAATCAAACACCAAGGCGATTGGTTCTCCGTGGAAATTACCTCCGCTCACCACCAGATCATCCTCCGGGAAAACCGTGGGATTATCAGTGACTGAATTGATTTCTATATGCAATACCTCTGTGACATGGTTCATCGCGTCCTTAACTGCTCCATGCACCTGAGGGATACAACGGAAGGAATATGGATCTTGCACATGTTCCTTTTCTCTCTTGATTATCTCGCTTCCTTCAAGGATTTTTCTATAAACCTTCCCCGTTTCTATTTGTCCGGGATGAGGACGTACTTGCTGGATGCAATCCCAGAAAGGTTCTATTCTTCCATCATAGGCCTCGAGACTCATCGCTCCGAAAAGATCGAAACAATTCACCATGTGCCAACCGTCTATCAAAGCCTTGATACCATTCGCCGACATAAATTGAGTGCCGTTAAGCAAAGCCAGGCCTTCCTTCGATTCAAGTTTTATGGGTTGCCATCCGAAAATATCAAGGATTTGTCTTCCCGGCATCCTTTTGCCTTCGAACACTACTTCTCCTTCACCGATCAATGGCAAGAAAAGATTGGCAAGAGGGGCCAAGTCACCGGAAGCACCAAGAGATCCGCGGTCGTAAACCACTGGATAGATTTCGTTATTATAAAAATCCAGGATCCTTTCAACCGTTATCAATTGCACACCGCTATATCCTAATGAAATAGCATGAGCTTTAAGAAGCAACATCAATTTCACTACCACCGGATCCACCGGAGTACCTACACTGCATGAATGGCTTTTTACTAAATTTTCCTGAAGTGTGGTCAGTTCATGCTGGGATATATGTTTGTTATATAATGATCCGAATCCTGTGGTGATGCCATAAACGGGAACTGTATTTTCATCAGTTTTTTTATCAAGAAATTCACGGCAACGGATAATATTCTTTTTGGCCTCTTCCGAAAGCTTTAATTTGCAACCGCTCTTAAGAATCTTTTCAATAAGATCATAAGTTAAATCGCAACTGCCTATCTCAAAAAAATCTTTAGTGTTCATTTCTCAAAAAGTTACAGTGTCTAAAAGAGCAGCCTCCTTAACTTCTGCCTCATCATGCAATGCCATACAACGGTTTTCAAGTTCCTTTGCTTTATCTTTGTCATCGAGACTCGTGAGATTTATTCTCACATTAAGGATTGCACCCCATGCGGCTGTGCGAGCACACATCATAGCCACACAGGCATCGGTTACCGCGTTTCTATTTCCTTTGCTTCCTATCTGGAAAATAGCATCCATTATTCCCACTGCTGTTTCAGCCACTCTAAGAGGTACCATGGCTGCATGTAAAGTGGCCTTTTGAATCATTTCATGACGTTTCTTCTGTTCATCCTCGGTCTCTTTTGGTAGTTTGAACGCATCAAACACCATTTGATATGCCTCTGCGTCTTCATCAATAAAATCAAGAAATTTACGTCGAGCCATTTCCATTTGCGGAGCATATTGCAGCATTTCCTCTTCCACATCCACATATTTTTTTCTGCCGATAGTGAGAGCGGTCACCATTTCTCCCAGCGAAGCCGCGAGTGAGCCACACAGTGCAGATACAGAGCCTCCACCCGGCACTGGATCTTTACCGTAGGTTTTCTCTAAGAATTCTTTTATTGTCAAATCTTGTAATTTCATGGTTTAGTTGTTGGTGTTGGTATTGTTGTTATTGTTGTTAAGGGTTGGAGGCGACAAGGTTGCCGTTGAAGATGGTGGCTTGAACGCAGTTCATACCGACATAATAAGGGAGCACACGATAATTGTCACTTCCTAAAAGAACAATATCGCCTCTCTTACCCACCTCTATACTGCCTATTTCATCAGCCATATCGAGGGCTGCCGCACCGTTGAGTGTCAATGCTGTGATAGTTTCCTCTATGGTCATGTTCATATAAATGCAAGCCAACGCTATTGTCAATGGAATCGAGCCGGAGAAACAACTCCCGGGGTTAAGGTCGGTTGCCAGTGCCACCGCACAACCGGCTTCGATGAATTTTCTTGCCGGTGCATATGGTTCCTTAAGTGCAAAGGCCGTTAAGGGTAATAATGTTGCTACCACTCCCTCTTGTGCCATTTTCTTTATTCCCTCATCACTCACATGCAACAGATGGTCGGCAGATACCGCTTTTAATTCGGCACTTAATTCTCCACCTCCCAAGGTTACAATCTCATCGGCATGGAGTTTGAGTTTGAATCCTTGTTCCCTTGCTGCCTGCAATAATCTTCTTGAATCTTCTATTTCAAATACATTTTTTTCACAGAAAACATCACAGAATTTAGCATATTCCTTAAATTCCGGTAGCATTTCTATGAGCAGGTCTACAAATTCGGAAGTTTTCCCTTTATATTCAGGAGGAACTGCATGCGCACCTAAAAATGTGGAAACTATATCTATAACGGTTTTCTCTTCTTCTTTTAACCGGGCGATAACTTTTAGCATCTTGAGCTCGGTTTCAAAATCTAAACCGTAACCGCTTTTCACTTCTACGGTGGTGACACCCATTTCTCCCATTCTGTCAAGGAACCATTGTGCCTTTTTCACAAGTTCATCTTCGGAAGCATCTTTGGTGGCATTCACAGTAGATTGAATACCCCCGCCGCGTTCCATTATCGACATATAAGTGTCACCTTTAAGTCTCCATTCAAATTCATCAGGCCGGAAACCGCCGAAAATCAGATGGGTATGGGAATCCACAAAACCGGGTAAAGCCACTTTACCTTCAGCATCGATATGTTCCGCATCAGGAATCTCAGGACAACCCATTCCATCTCCGATGTAAAGAATTCTCCCCTCTTTGATTGCGATAGTGACACCTGGGAGCTCCTGAAGTTCACCCATTTTCTTACCTTTAACGGCTTCTTGGCCGATTGGGGTAACAACTCGGGCATTTCTTATAATAAGATTTCCCTTCATTGATGCTATCAATTAAAGTTTTGATTCGAGAACCTGGTCAATGCTGAAATTTTCAAGACCCAAGTAATACTCTGCCGTATCTACTATTGCTGCCATTGGTACCAAACCGACAATTTCGCTTCCGGCGATTGTAACGCCCCAGCGTTGAGCTTCGAATTTAACGGTTTCAAACACTCTATAAAGGGCTGTTTTGGTGAAATCAGTCATATTGATAGAAACTTGCACAATGCCTCTGTCGGCCAAATCCACTCCCATTGCTTTCACAAAACGGAAACCGCCGTTTATGTGACGGATCTTTCTGGCTATGTTGTTGGCAATATCAAGTCGGTTGGTGTTGAGATTGATATTGTATGCCACCAATGGCATTCGGGCACCCACGGCAACTGTGCCGGCTGTGGCATGGCGTTCCTCAGGACCGAAATCAGGATGCCATTCCGGTTCATGAATTTTCTCTGCCATACCTTCGAATTCACCTTTACGTATTGCCGCAAGGTTTTCACGATGGGGAGCCGTCGCTGATTTTTCATAAAGGAAAACCGGGAAGTCATATCTTTTCGCTATCTCCTCACCTACCTCTTTGGATAATGCAACACATTCCTCCATAGATGCATTTTTGATAGGTATAAAAGGTATAACATCAACTGCGCCCATTCTTGGATGTTGACCCTCATGTTTGTTAAGGTCTATAAGTTCAACCGCTTTTCCCACTGATTCGAGCACTGCATTCTTTAGCGGTTCATACTCTCCAACCACAGTCACCACCATACGGTTGTGGTTGATATCATTGCTATAATCAAGGAGTTTCACTCCATCCTTACCTCTGAAGCAGTCAAGGATTTTTTCCATTTTCTCTTTATCACGACCCTCGCTATAGTTGGGCACACATTCTATTATTTGGTTCATGGTATTATTGTTGGTGTTATTATTGTTGATGATGTTTTTATTGTTGAGGAAAGTTAATCACCTCGTTAATTATTTCTTCATTTGCAATGAAAGGTTCGGTAATCATGAATCCGTTTTGGGCTTGGGTGTCGTTCCATTCTTTCACTGTCGACATTGCGTTTTCATTGCGAGCCCATGAACGACGGGCTACACCTCCCATCACATCCCAAAGCATGGCGTTTTTTAGAATTTCGTCAACTCTTTCGCTTCCGTCGAGCAACATTCCGAAACCACCGTTTATGGATTTACCGATACCTACACCTCCGCCGTTATGAAGAGCAACAAGACTCATACCTCTCGCACAATTGCCGGCAAAACATTGCACGGCCATATCAGCCATTACATTCGAGCCATCCTTTATATTGGATGTCTCGCGGAAAGGTGAGTCTGTACCGCTCACATCATGGTGGTCTCTACCTAACATGATGGGACCAACTTCGCCTTTACGAACCATTTCATTGAATTTCAGAGCTATGTTTAGACGACCCATCGCATCTTGATAAAGTATACGGGCCTGAGTGCCTACAACGAGTGCATTTTTTTCGGCATCCCTTATCCAATTGTAATTATCTCTGTCTTGCCCTCTCCTTTCAGTGTCGATACAATCCATTGCCGCCTTGTCTGTCTTTACGAGGTCTTCATGTTTTCCGCTAAGGCAAACCCATCTGAACGGTCCGTAACCGAAGTCAAAAAGCATCGGGCCCATTATATCTTCCACATACGACGGCCAAATGAAACCATCTTTTTCATCTATACCATTCTTGGAAATTTCCTTCACACCGGCATCATAGACTGCCTTCATGAAAGAATTGCCATAGTCGAAGAAATAAGTCCCTTTTTTGGTTAATTCTTTTATTGCCTCATAATGACGACGCAAGGATTCATCCACTTTCTTTCTGAATTCCTCCGGGTTGTCATGCAAAAGGGCAGTTCTTTCTTCGAATGTTAGTCCCACCGGACAATATCCTCCTTCATAAACTGCATGACAGGATGTTTGATCGCTCAAAAGTTCTACCTTGATATTATGCTTTACCGCATATTCGAGCAAATCAACTACATTACCTTGATAGGCTATAGAGATTGGTTCTTTCTTTTCCATCGCTTCATGAGCCAAACGGAAGGCTTCCGGGATAGAATCAGTGACTTCCTGTACCCAACCTTGTTTGCGTCTTGTTTCAATACGGGAGGGATCCACCTCTGCTATGATAGCGGCTGCCCCGGCTATCTCTGCGGCTTTAGGTTGAGCGCCGCTCATACCTCCAAGACCTGATGAAATGAAAAGATGTCCTCTTAAATCTCCTTCCGGAGGAATACCCAATTGCATTCTTCCTGCATTTAGAAGTGTGTTGAAGGTGCCATGCACGATTCCCTGCGGACCGATATACATCCAACCACCGGCCGTCATCTGTCCGTAATTAGCCACGCCCATCTGCATAGCCTCATGCCAGTCATGCTGATTGTCAAACATGCCCACCATCATGGCATTTGTAATTATCACACGGGGTGCATCCTTCTTGGAAGGGAAAAGACCCAGAGGGTGACCTGACTCAACTACCAAAGTCTGCTCGTCGGTCATTTCCTCTAAATATTTCTTTATGAGACGATACTGCAACCAGTTTTGGCAAACCTGACCGGTTTCTCCATAAGTCACAAGTTCATAAGGATATAATGCAATGTCAAAACAAAGATTATTATCGATCATCACCTGGAAAGCCTTGCCGGCAAGGCACTTGCCTTTATATTCATCAATTGGCTTTGCCTTTAGGTCTCCTTCAGGTCTCCAGCGATATGCGTAAATTCTGCCTCGGGTCTTCAATTCTTCCAAAAACTCGGGAGCAGCCTTTTCATGGAGTTCGGGAGGTAAATATCTTAGCGCGTTTTTTAAGGCGACTGCCGTTTTTTCTTTAGTAAGTGTGTATCCTCTATCCGGAGCTCTTCTGATGCCTTCCTTAAACTTCGGATAATCCGGAAATTCTTCGGTAAGGCATATGCGTGTGTTTTTCATGTCTATTCAGTTAGAACCGATTTATTTATTGAAAGGGAAAGATTCAAGTTTCATTTCTGCAAATTCATGCATGATCTTAACTTGGTCGTGAAATACTTGAGAATTGGAATGAGCGTCGAGAGCAGCTTGGTCTCTCCAAGTTTCACATATCATCAATACATCATGACGGGTGGCGCTTTCAAAAATATCATATGCAATGCATCCGTCTTGTTCAAGCGATGCAGCTGTGAGGGTTTTGGCAGCTTCAAGAACCGCTGTCCTGTTTTCTTCATTCACTTTGATAAAGCAATTTAAGCGTATCATAATTATTATTGGGAAGAGGTTATTATTAGTGGTTATTATTATTAGTTTTTAATTTTCAAAAATAATAAAATTGAATGATATAAAAAATTCCGATGATAATAGTATTCATTATCCATCGGAATATTTAAGGTTTCAGATATAGGATTTGGTTGTAATGGGATGAGTCAGGCAAAGAGATATGTATCCATCGTAGATTTTTTTCATCGATTAGTTGCCCTACCCTTATCTCTTGATTTTGAATCATATTGATAATTAGATTCCAGAGAGCCTTATTGTCATTACAAATAATGTCTGCTGCTTCGCCTTTTAGATGCTGCGAGGTTTTGGAACCTCCGATGGCAGTGTTTAGAGCGTCACTTCGGTAACCGCTTGTCACCTTGACAGGTTTACCGAATTTGTTTCGGATCGGTTGTAGAATTTCTTCGCAGAGTCGTTTTAGCGATTCGGTTGCTTGAGTATCCGGTATATTAATAATACCTTTCCCTTTAGCGGTAGAGGAAGCGGTCATTTCCTCCAATGTGAAATTTTGTGTTAGGTTCATAAATCAGTTTGCTTAAAATATGCAAAGCAAAACTAATTTATCTTTTAGCAATACTTATGTTATCTTTCCCAAAATTGACAAATAAAAGGAAATTAACAAACGGATGAGAAGTTGAACTTTGAGTATTTTTCCATAATTTTGCAATCCAATAATAATCCATAGTGAAACTATTTGGCCATCTTGCCGTCTTATTGCATGATGGGACTTTTATATTATTAAACCCAAGTGTTCTTTAACCTTTTGTGTTAAAATCTTACAACATATGTTGCAAATACAAAATGTATCCAAATCATATTCCGGACATCAAGCGTTGACTGATGTTTCCTTTAATGTGCCGGAAGGGGGTATATACGGCCTTCTGGGACCTAACGGGGCCGGAAAAACCACCCTCATTAGAATTATTAATCATATAACTGCTCCGGATACTGGCCAAATTTTATTCGATGGTCACTCTCTTACTCAAAATGATGTTGTGAACATTGGATATCTCCCGGAGGAAAGAGGTCTTTATAAAAAAATGAAGGTAGGGGAACAGGCTCTGTTTTTTGCTCGACTCAAAGGCATGTCAAAAAATGATGCTCTATCGGAATTGAAAAAATGGTTTGAGAAATTTGAAATTTCCGATTGGTGGAATAAAAAGGTGGAGGAACTATCTAAAGGTATGGCACAAAAAATTCAGTTCATTGTAACTGTGCTTCATAACCCGAGGCTCCTTATTTTCGATGAACCTTTTTCAGGATTCGACCCCATTAATGCAAACCTCCTTAAAGAAGAGATGCTTAAATTGAGGGACAATGGAACCACCATAATTTTTTCAACACATAATATGAACAGTGTTGAAACTCTTTGTGATAATATCACTCTTATAAATAAATCAAGGAATATTCTATCAGGCAATGTCGATGAAATTAGACGGGAACAGGGTGCCGGTCGTATAGCTCTATCCTTTAAAGGTAATGAAAACAAACTTCTCGACGCTATAGGCACAGATGTGATTTCTTACGACGTAGTCGTGCCTGATAAAAATGTCACCGATGGTATTACGAATCTCGTTTTAAAACTAAAACCTGACGTCTCTTTCCAGGAAATAATAAGTCTTGCTAATAATATTGTGGAACTGGAATCATTCTCGAGGGCACTTCCATCGATGGATGAAATTTTTATAAACGCTGTTAAATCTGCCAATCAAAATGAATAATCTGGGTTTAATCATTCAAAGAGAATATCTCGAAAGGGTTAGAAAGAAAAGTTTTATTGTCACAACCCTTTTGATGCCTGTTTTCATGATAATTCTTATGGGGGCGCCGGCCGCCATTATGCTTCTTAATACTCCCGAACACAATAAAATCGGCATTGTGGATAACTCTGGTGTGGTATTGCAACATCTGCAAAGTAATGAAATTTACGAATTTATTCCTATAACCGGTAATCCTCAGGATAAAGTGGACGAGGGCGAAATTGACGGTTACATTATAATTCCTTCCGACATCGGGAAAACTTCTTCACCCGTTTTAACCCTTTATATGAATAATGCGATTCCTTTGGATTTGCAGTCGTCTCTTTCCTCGCAGATTAATAATATTATCGAAAATGATAAACTTTTGACCTACAATATCCAGAATCTTCCTGAAATAATGGATGCGGTAAAGACAAATGTCAGAATAAATGAAGTCAGATTGGATAAGGATGAGGGGGAAAGCCTCGCTTCAAATTTGAGTTTCCTGATTGGCATGTTTATGTCTTTCCTCCTTTATATGTTCTTGATTATGTATGGCCAAATGGTGATGACAAGTATTATCGAGGAAAAGAACAACCGTGTTCTGGAACTCGTGGTTTCCTCTGTGAATCCCAACCAATTGATGTTTGGAAAAATCACCGGCATAGGTCTTGTGGCAATAACTCAGATCATTATTTGGGGTGTAATTATGGCTTTTGTTTCAACTCTTTTGATGCCGGCCATTTTGCCTGATGATGTGTTGTATCAAGTCTCTCAGATGAGAAGTGGTTCCTTGGATATGGCACAGGTTGATAATTATGATACTTTGAACGCAATTAGCATGCTCACAAATGTCGGTTTCATAATTCAATTGTTCTTGTGGTTGATTCTATTCCTTGTGGGTGGTTTCCTCCTTTATGCCGCTATGTTTGCTGCCGTCGGTTCTGCAGTTGACAACATCCAGGATGCCTCTCAACTACAAAGTTTTATTCTTATTCCAATTATAATTGCTTTGATAGTTTCTGTCTCCATAGGGAATGCCCCGAATTCTGCGTTGGCGGTGTGGTTGTCAATGATTCCGTTCACCTCGCCTATGGTTATGATGTCGCGTATTCCGGCTGGAATTGAGTTATGGCAACCATGGGTTTCGGCAATAATTCTTTATGCTTCTTTCATTTTTATGGTGTGGTTTGCCGGCAAAATTTATAGAATTGGCATTTTTATGTACGGGAAAAAACCAAATGTAAAAGACCTTATTAAATGGGCTAGATATAAGTAACAAAAAAATTAAAACAATATGAAAAAAATATTTTCAATGATTGCTCTCTTGATGGTTTGTGGTGGAATAAATGCCCAAATCCTATATAAAGTTGAGAGCAAAAACGACACAAAACCATCTTATGTTTTCGGGAGTCATCATCTTTCACCTATATCTGTAGTGGAAGAATCAGGAGTTATGGACTATTTCAACCAAACTGATCAGGTGGTGGGAGAAATAGATTTAACAATAGATCCTATGGCACTTTCAATGGCTTTGCAACCCTATATGATGGCTCCGGCAGACAGTACCCTTTCAGTGTTGTTGCAAGGAGAAAATCTTGATTCACTCAATGCTCAATTCGTAAAATGGGCACCGATGCCCGGAATGCAATTACAGATGCTGGAACCTCTGAAACCTCTGGCTGTAACCACTATGATAGCCGCAGGTATGTCCCAGGAAGTAATGCCCGGTTTTGACCCAATGCAACAACTTGATTCATATTTCTTCCAGACCGGAGTTAAGGACAATAAAAAGATACTCGCCCTTGAAACTCCCGAATATCAAGGTGAAGTGCTTTTCAATCTTACCCCTTTGACTATTCAGGCGGAAAGCTTAGTCGAAATGCTTAAAAATCCCGAGGATGCTCTCGATGCTGCAAGAAAACTTAGTGAGTCTTACAAAAACAGAGACCTTGATGCAATGCTCGAAGTATCAAAAGCGGATGAAAAACATCCCGAATTCATGGAACTTATCCTTTATAAAAGGAATAGAAATTGGATGGAGAAATTACCCTCTATAATTGATGAAACTCCGTCCTTCATTGTGGTTGGAGCATTGCATTTGGCTGGGGATCAAGGAATCATTCAAGCCCTCAAAGACCAAGGATACACCCTCACCCCCCTCTATTGAACAATACGTACACCCATCACGTCCGAATAATACATACGATGATGGCGTCCGAATAATTTGTACGGACATGGCGTGCACATAAAATATACGGACATGGCGTGCCCATAAAATGTAGGGACATGGCGTGACATGTCCTCCAGGAGTAAAATTCCTTTGCCGTTATCACCTACCATGTCTATCCAATAAAATAATATAATATGTAATCCTCGAAAAACTCCTCGTGCCGGTTGGATTGATTATGACCAAGGGACATTCTTTGTCACAATTTGTACAAAGGATAAAATTCATTATTTTGGGAAAATATTGAATGAAAAGATGCATTTATCCAAGGAAGGGGAAATATTAAAAAATGAATTGGATAATTATAATATACATCATAAAAATATTGAAATACCTTTATATGTAGTGATGCCAAACCATTTTCATGCAATTATTATTTGTAGGGACATCGCGTGCGATGTCTGTCCAAATGAACAAAGAAATCCCAATCCTTCACAATGCTCAAATAAAGACATGGCACGCCATGTCCCTACCTTAAGTCGATATATTGCCTCCTTAAAATCAGCAGTATCAAAACAAATTCATATTTTTAATAAGGAATTTGAATGGCAATCTCGTTATAATGACCATTTGATTAGAGGAAATAAAGATGGTAATAAAATTGCAGAATATATTGAAAATAATGTTGAGAAATGGGATTCTGATTGTTTTAACCAATAATATCTCCCTTTCCTGTCCATTCTGGAGTAAAAAAGTTTGCCTTTGCTGGGTTTCGCACAGGGTGCGAAATAATTTTTCCATACTTTGGCAAAGATAACACGCACCTAAATTTTCAATGATGTAATTTTGCATACCGTCTTGAAGGAAACAGCGCCCGGGGCCGGTATAAA
>JAFLTP010000036.1 GCA_022510405.1 Muribaculaceae bacterium
TTCAAACCCCTATCGAAGATTTCGATTGGGAAGCCTATGCAAATGGCGAAACAGCAGGTTCGAAGAGCAAAGAAGAGCTTATCAGCACTTACGACGAATCTCTTAAGACTGCTAAAGACAACGAAGTGGTGACAGGTGTCATCAAATCAATTTCAAAAAGAGAAGTAAGAGTAGATATCGGCATGAAGTCCGATGCTATTATACCTATCTCTGAATTCCGTTATAATCCCGACCTTAAAGTTGGTGATGAAGTAGAGGTATATATCGAAAACCTCGAAGACAAAAACGGACAACTCAAACTTTCTCACAAGAAAGCATGCCAAACCCGTAGTTGGGACCGTGTTAACCAAGCACTTGAAAATGATGAAATCATCAAGGGTTACGTTAAATCCCGCACTAAAGGTGGTATGATTGTAGACGTATTCGGTATTGAAGCATTCCTTCCGGGATCACAGATCGATGTTCGTCCAATCCGCGACTATGACGTTTTTGTTGACAAAACAATGGAATTCAAGGTTGTAAAGATCAACCAAGAATACAAGAATGTAGTAGTGTCACACAAGGCACTTATTGAAGCCGAACTTGAGGCACAGAAGAAAGACATTATTTCTAAACTTGAAAAAGGTCAGGTTCTTGAAGGTAAAGTTAAGAATATCACTCCTTATGGTGTATTCGTAGACCTCGGTGGTGTTGACGGTCTCGTTCATATTACTGATCTTTCATGGGGTCGTGTTTCAGATCCGCGTGAAATAGTGGAACTCGACCAAGACATCAAGGTTGTTATCCTTGATTTCGACAACGAGAAAAAACGTATAGCCCTCGGTGTTAAGCAACTTCTCCCCCATCCTTGGGATGCTCTTGACCAAAACGTTAAGGTAGGTGACAAGATCACCGGTAAAGTGGTTGTTATGGCTGACTATGGTGCATTTGTTGAAGTGCAACCGGGCGTTGAAGGTCTTGTTCACGTTTCAGAAATGTCATGGAGCCAACATCTACGTAGCGCTCAAGATTTCTTGAAAGTAGGTGATGAAATCGAAGCAGTGGTTTTAACACTCGACCGTGATGACCGCAAGATGAGCCTCGGTATCAAACAGCTCAAGAACGACCCATGGGAAAACATTGAAAGTAAATATTCAATCGGTTCTCGCCATACAGCTAAAGTTAGAAACTTCACCAACTTCGGTGTGTTCGTTGAGATAGAAGAAGGTGTGGATGGTCTTATCCACATTTCCGATCTTTCATGGACTAAGAAGATCAAACACCCGTCAGAGTTTACTCAGGTGGGCAATGAAATCGAAGTTCAAGTACTTGAAATCGACAAAGACAACCGTCGTCTTTCACTGGGCCACAAACAACTCGAAGAAAATCCTTGGGACGTTTTCGAAACAATCTTTACAGTTGGGTCAGTACATGAAGGCACTATCACAGAGTTGATGGACAAGGGTGCTGTCATCGCACTTGAATATGGCGTTGAAGGTTTTGCAACTCCAAAACATCTTGTTAAAGAAGATGGAACACAAGCAAAACTTGACGAAAAACTTCCTTTCAAAGTGCTTGAGTTCAACAAAGACAGCAAACGTATCATTCTTTCACACAGCCGCATAGCTGAAGATGCTACCAAAGCTGAAACAAAGGCTCAGAAGGCTCCTGCTAAAAAGGCTAAGAAAGAGGATGAACAACCACAATTGACTCAAAATGTGGAAAAGACTACCCTTGGTGATCTCGATGCTCTTCAAGCTCTGAAAGAGCAACTTCAAAAAGAAGGGAAAAAATAATATTATTTCCTCTAAGATAGAAAATGGAGAAACTTCGGTTTTTCCATTTTTTTTTTGTAATTTTACTCCTAATTACGTATTGATGATTTTGAGAAAAAAAATATTGGCTATAATAATGTGTTGGTTTACTATGTCAACACCATTGTTGCTCGCACAAACCCATGATCATCAATGGAAAGAAGCTAAAGCGATAAGCGGAAATTTTAAAGCTATAACCACGCAACCTGATATAGAAATCTTTTCTGCCCCCAATACTATCATGCTCAAGGTAAATGAAAATGTTGAAGTGAGAATATTTACAATTTTAGGTAAACTTATTTCAGCACAACAACTTGAACCGGGCATTTTTATGTATAATATGGATGCTCATGGAATCTATATAATCAAAACGGAAAAGACTTCCTGTAAAATAGCTGTTTAAAACAACAATAATATATTAAAATATAAATAAAAAATTTCCATGAATACACCCGATCTTAACTGGTCAGAATTGACATTCAGCTACACTCCAACCGATTATAATGTGCGTTGCACTTATAAAGATGGCAAATGGGGAGAGATAGAAGTTACTGATTCTCCATATCTTCAAATGCATATGTCGGCTGTTTGTCTTCACTATGGTCAAGAATCTTTCGAAGGACTCAAAGCTTTTCGCGGGAAAGACGGAAAAATAAGAATATTCCGAATGGATGAAAATGCAAAAAGGTTTATTCGTTCCGCTGAAAGAATGTTGATGGCTCCTATGCCGGTTGATTTATTCTGCGAAATGGTGAAAAAAGTTGTGAAACTTAATGAAAGATTTGTTCCTCCTTACGGTACCGGTGCTTCGCTATATATCCGTCCGCTCGAAATTGGGGTTTCTCCCAAGGTAGGAGTCAGCAGTGCTACAGAATTTATGGTAATTATGTTTGTCACTCCTGTTGGGCCATATTTCAAGACAGGTTTCAAACCCATGAAAGTATGTATTACAAGAGATTATGACAGAGTAGCTCCTAAGGGAACCGGATCTATAAAAGTTGGTGGCAATTATGGAGCATCTCTTCTGGCAGGTGAAAAAGCACATGATTTAGGATATGCCAATATCTTATACCTTGATCCAAAAGAGAAAAAATATATCGACGAGTGTGGCGCAGCAAATTTCTTTGGAATAAAAGACAACACATACGTCACACCTTCAAGCGAGTCCATCCTTCCATCAATCACTAACATGAGTCTACAGGAAATAGCTAAAGATATGGGATTGAAGGTGGAAAAAAGGAATATACCATTGGAAGAGGTTTCTTCTTTTGAGGAAGCCGGAGCCTGTGGTACTGCCGCAGTTATTTCTCCTATAGCGGAAATTGACGATCTTGATACGGGAAAATCATATGTTTTCACTGAGAAAAACGAGGCCGGTCCGATTTCAACAAAACTTTACGAGACAATCAGGGCAATTCAATATGGTGAAGCTCCCGACATTCATAATTGGTGCGTAGTAGTAGACTGAATAGATGTCAAAGATAGTTGACATAAATTGGCTTTATCTTAAATATTACAGTGACAATCCTCAATTGAGGAGGATTGTCACTGTTCATTCCAAACAAGTTGCAAAAAAAGCTTTAGAAATAGCAGCAAAAAAGAATTTACCTTTAGATTTTAAAGATATCTATGTAGCGGCTATGCTCCATGATATTGGAGTGGTGAGATGCAAGGCTAATGATATTCATGCATTTGGTGATCTGCCCTATCTACAACATGGAATCGAAGGGAAAAAAATATTAGAAGGGCACGGGCTTTATAAATTTGCTAATATCTGTGTAACACATACAGGGGCAGGTATTTCTGCGGCCGAGATAAGAAAAAATAATCTTCCTCTTCCGGAAAAAGATATGATTCCTAAAACTTTATTGGAAAAATTGATTTGTTACGCAGACAAATTTTATTCAAAATCTCACGATCTTACAAAAGAAAAATCTATTGAGGAAGTAATAAACCAAATGAAAAAATTCGGGGAAGGTCCATATAAAAGATTTATGGAGATACATTCACTTTTTAATGTGGAGGGCAATTAAGTATCCATTTTTCACGTTTTATACCTAACTTTGCACTATAATAGCAATCTTCCATTGATTTGAGGCGATTCTTTATATATATATTTGCCTTAGTGGTCCTTGGCATTGCTTTTGCCCAAACTCCGGACACTCCACAGATTTCTCCTTATTCCGAAGTGGAGGCCGAAGATTCCACAAACAATCATTCGTTCGTGCCGATAGATTCATTAGAAGTGAATACTGAAATGGGCACGAACCGCAACGATACATTCTTTTTTGCATACGATTCTCTCCTTTCCACCACAGATTCCATAGTAAACCTTAATGAAAATCTCAAAGACTCATTAAGCACTGATTCTTTAGAAAATAGATACAGAGTTAGAGGTGCTCAATCATTTGACAGGACAAATCTTGATACGACACGAACTTCCGTTTCAAGGATAAACAGAGAAAAAGTTGACTTGGAAACTGCCGTCACATTTAGTGCCAAGGATTCCTTGATAATGGAAGGAACGAACAATGCTTTCTTATTCGGTGACGGAAATGTGGAATATGGGCAGTTCAAACTCACCGCACAGGAAATCAGAATGGAACTTGATAAATCCACGGTTTATGCAAGGGGAGCGACTGATTCCATAGGTGAACTTTTTGGAACCCCTGTTTTTAAAGACGGAGGAGAAGAATACGAGTCGAAACAAATGACTTATAACTTCAAAACCGAAAGAGGTTTTATCACGGATGTTATTTCCGAGCAAGGTGAAGGATACTTAACAGGTGGTGCCTCCAAGAAAATGGAAGACGGATCATTCTTCGTTCAGGATGGTAAATACACCACATGTGACGACCATGAACATCCCCACTTCTATTTCAATGTTACCAAAGGAAAGATGATTCCTAATAAAAACATTGTTACTGGACCTGTTTATATGGTTCTTGCTGATGTCCCTCTCCCTTTAGCCCTTCCCTTTGGATACTTTCCATTCTCAAAAAGTTATTCAAGCGGTATTATCTTCCCGACTTTTGGTGAAGACTACAACAGAGGCTTTTATTTAAGAGACGGCGGTTATTATTTTGCATTATCGGATTATGTAGACTTGGCACTCAGAGGTGAAATATATACCAAGGGTTCCTGGGGAGTATCCGGTGCTTCTACTTATTCTAAACGTTACAAATTCAGAGGTAATATCAGTTTCTCTTATATTACTACTATATATGGAGAAAAAGGTAGTCCCGACTATTCTAAACAAAACAACTTCCAGTTCATTTGGAGTCATTCCCAAGATACAAAAGCGAATCCAAATATGTCGTTCTCGGCATCTGTAAACTTTGCAACTTCAGGTTATTCAAGAAATGACCTTAATTCCTATTATAATTCATCATTCACAGAAAACACAAAGTCATCAACTGTGAATATGACTTACAGATTCCCAGGGACAAAATGGAGTCTTTCAACCACTGCGAGTATAACCCAAAGAACCCAAGATTCTACATTGGCAGTTTCTTTTCCAAACTTGAATGTTACCTTATCGCAGGTTGCCCCTTTCAAAAGAAAAAAATCTGTAGGCGGGGAAAGATGGTATGAAAAAATTAAACTTTCTTACTCAGGACAATTCCAGAATTCATTGACAGCCCAACAGGATGTTTTCTTCAAAAAAAGCCTAATTAAAGACTGGAGGAACGGCATGAGGCACAGTATGCCGGTGTCTGCCACTTTCTCCCTTTTCAAATATATCAACATATCTCCTTCCATATCCATGAACGACAGGATGTATACATCAAAAATACGTCGTCAATGGGATACCCAAGCATCTAAAGAAGTTCAAGACACAACCTATGGTTTTTATAACCTTTTTGATTTTAACGCTTCTATTTCACTTGATACTAAAATATACGGTTTCTGGAAACCGCTTAAAATTTTTGGTGATAAGGTTCAAATGATTCGTCACGTCCTTACACCAACTGTATCTTTTTCGGCATCACCTGATTTTTCTGACCCTTTCTGGGGTGTATACGGCACTTATGAATACACCAATTCCGCCGGAGAATTGAAAACTCAGAAATATAACTATTTCTCACATGGTGTTTATGGGGCTCCCGGGCAGGGAAAAACCGGTATGGTTTCTGTAAGTTTGGCCAACAACTTAGAAATGAAGGTCAGGAATGATCAAGACTCTACGGGAACTAAAAAAATATCTTTGATTGAAAACTTTTCAATAAGTCAGAGCTACAACTTTGCAGCCGACTCTTTAAATTGGAGTAATATCAATACATCCATTTTGCTGAGACTTGTGAAAAATTTTAATCTGAACCTTTCAGCAACATGGGATCCTTACACATATCGTCTTAATTCATCAGGGAGTCCGGTAAGAGTAAATGTTCCAAGATGGAAAGCAGGGAAAGGATGGGCAAAACTATCTTCCACGGGTACTTCTTTTTCTTACACCTTCAACAATCAAACTTTTAAAAGGAACAAAAATAAAGACACAAAAAATAATACCGATAACGGTATAGATGACAACGAAGAAGAAGATGCTTTCAATGGAAATATAGATGCTGCGGAAGAGAAACGAAGGAGAAGACAGGAAGCAAGAGAAGCATCAGCCGCCGCGGATGCCGATGGATATGCAAAATGGGAATGTCCGTGGAGTCTTTCCATAAATTATTCTATAAATTATGGATATGGTGCATTTGATTATGAAAAACTGGATTATAAGGGTAAGTGGACTCAGAATCTATCTTTTTCGGGAAATATTCGACCCACTTCAAATTGGAATTTCTCATTTTCAGCCTCCTATAATTTCGATCTCCATAAGTTATCCTATATGAATTGTACGATATCAAGAGATTTACATTGTTTCACAATGTCGGCCTCATTCGTACCGGTTGGACCTTATAAATCTTATAATTTTCATATTTCTGTGAAATCTTCTTTGCTTAAGGATTTGAAATACGATAAACGCTCGTCTACAAGCAACGGAATACAATGGTATTAATTTTTCATTTGCATTTATCACCATAATTTGTTAATTTTGTCCAAACTTCGGAAAGAATGGCCAAGCCAGAGCTTATTTCCTCGTTAACGATATTATCAAAAAAAATTGACAATTTATTGGAAACACAAAAAAAACTCCAAGAGAAGGTCAATTATTTGGAAAATATCAACCAAGCATTGAGGAATCAACACGATGAAGATGTCAAAATTATCGAAAAGGCTCAAAAAGATATAGATTATCTCTCTTTATCCCATAGGCTGGCGGATTCTCCTGAAGCTTTAATTGAAGCAAGGAATAATGTTTCCAAGCTTATAAGAACCATTGACAGTTGTATTCGATTGATTAAGGAAGATTGAATATGAAAGGTTCTGACAAAGTAGAAATGACTTTAAATATAGGCGGCGAACTTATAAAACTTGATGTCAAATTTGACGAGCAAAATGAAGTTCGCGAGGCCGAACGTGAGATAAAAATCTTTATCGATAGATTGAGGAGAACATTGAGCGATGCCTCAGACAGGAAACTGATTGCCATGGCAGCTTTTCAATTCGCAAGTTGGTATAACAAACTGATTAAAATTCAACAAGATGCAATTGAAATGGCAAACCTTAAATCTAAACAAATAGAAGATCTGGAGCACAATCAAATATCTCCGAATATACCATAACACTTTCTACAAAGGTTAGATCCTCGGTTTTTAATCTTTTATCGTAGCAATTGTCAGTGTAAAAATTGACTATTGTAATTTTTTATTATAAATACTCGATAAGATATGGAAACTGCTATATGGATCATAATCGCGGCCGGAGCTGCCATCATAGGCTTTATTATCGCTCTGGTGGTGGCTAAAAAAAATGCCCGTAGCGCTGCAAAAGTTATTATAGACGAGGCAAAAATGGAGGCTGGCGTCATTAAAGAAAAGCAACTTCTCAAAGCTAAAGAAGAAGAATTAAAGATTATTTCAGAAGCAGAGAAAACTGCCAATCAAAAAATCCAAAAGATTCAAGCTTCTGAGAATCGTGCCCGTCAAAAAGAGCTTCAGTTAAATCAACAACAAAGCGAACTCGCCAAACGGAAAAACGAACTCGATGCACGCCAGAATTCAATTGAAAAATTAGAAGGTAGCATCACAGCCAAAAATGAAGAAGCCGAAGCCTTAATTAAAAATATCAGGGATGAACTTGAAAAGGTGGCCGGTATTTCTGCCGAGGAAGCAAAGGAAAGACTTGTGGAAAGCCTAAAAGAGGAAGCAAAGACACAAGCCGCCAGTTATATCAATGATATTATGGATGAGGCAAAACTCACTGCTTCCAAGGAGGCAAAAAAGATTGTAGTGCAATCCATTCAAAGGTTAGCAACGGAAGCAGCAGTAGAAAATTCCGTGACTGTGTTTCCAATAGATAATGATGAAATTAAAGGTAGGATTATTGGTAGAGAGGGTCGCAATATTCGTGCCCTTGAAGCAGCCACAGGTATTGAAATCATAGTTGACGATACTCCGGAAGCCATAGTTCTTTCAAGTTTTGACCCGGTGAGAAGAGAAATTGCAAGATTGGCACTTCATCAACTCGTTGTGGATGGGCGTATCCATCCGGCCAGAATAGAAGAAGTTGTCGCAAAGGTGAAACGTCAGGTGGAAGAGGAGATAATTGAAACAGGAAAAAGAACCGCAATAGATCTAGGCATCCATGGTCTTCACCCTGAACTCATTCGTATGGTGGGTAAAATGAAATACCGTTCTTCATATGGTCAAAATCTTTTGCAACACTCAAGAGAGACTGCAAACTTATGTGCCATAATGGCTTCTGAATTGGGTTTGAATCCTAAGAAAGCTCGCCGGGCCGGTCTTCTCCATGATATAGGTAAAGTTCCTGATGATGAACCTGAATTACCCCACGCTCTTCTTGGAATGAAATTGGCCGAAAAGTTCAAAGAAAAACCGGATATCTGTAACGCAATCGGAGCACATCATGAAGAAGTGGAGCAAACTTCTCTTTTAGCTCCAATCGTACAAGTTTGTGACGCCATTTCCGGTGCTCGTCCTGGTGCACGTCGTGAAATTGTAGAAGCCTATATCAAGCGACTTAATGATTTGGAGCAGATAGCACTCTCCTATCCAGGTGTTTTGAAAACTTACGCAGTCCAAGCAGGGCGTGAACTACGCGTGATAGTGGGTGCAGATCGTATTTCGGATGAAGAAACGGAAAAACTTTCATCTGAAATAGCAAAGAAGATACAAGATGAAATGACTTATCCCGGACAAGTTAAAATTACAGTGATTCGTGAAACTCGTTCTGTTGCTTTTGCAAAATAGTTAATAGTTATTTCTACGGGGTATGGAAAGTTCCATTAATCATGATTTTATTAACGCTTGTCCAAAATGCATGAGGAATCACGCTTGCCGGAATTGCGGAAGGCGTGAACCTCGTGGTAAATTAATGGCCACAGATTGGTTGGCTGATAAGCCTATTGAAACCAATCAAAGACTGGTGGAGGTGATATTTAAGAACACTCGTGTCGGTTTTTTTGAAAATTCTGAAAATCTTCCCTTACAGATCGGTGATTTAGTAGTGGTGGAAGGAACCCCGGGTTATGATATCGGTAGAGTCAATATGATGGGTCACTTGGTGAACCTTCAAATGAAAAAATCAGGTTTCAAAGAATTTACTGAACTTAAATCCGTATTGCGTTTGGCCTCTGAGGAAGATTTAGATAAATTTGAAGAAGCCCGTTCCAGAGAGCATTCCACTATGATAAAGGCACGTTCTATTGCAGAAGAATTAGGTCTTGCAATGAAAATTGGTGATGTGGAGTTTCAAGGCGACGGAAGTAAAGCCATTTTTTACTATATCGCGGATGAACGTGTAGATTTCCGTAAACTTATCCGAATTCTTGCCGAGACATTTAAAGTGAGAATTGAGATGAAACAAATTGGGGCGCGTCAGGAAGCGGGACGCATAGGAGGTATAGGACCTTGTGGGCGTCCGCTTTGTTGCTCTTCATGGATGAACAGATTTGTTTCAGTGGGTACCGGAGCCGCCAGACTTCAGGATTTATCAATGAATCCTCAAAAACTTGCCGGTCAATGCGGCAAACTAAAATGTTGCCTTAATTTCGAAATTGATTCTTATGCTGAGGCTAATAAAGATCTACCTCCCAGAGAGGCACATTTGGAGACCAAAGACAATATTTATTATCTCTTTAAAACAGATATTCTCGGAAGAAAATTAACCTACTCCACCGATAAACATCTCCCGGCTAATCTTGTTTCAATTGAGGCTCAAAGAGCTTTAGATATAATTGAGTTGAATAAAAAAGGTATTAGACCGGAGTTCTTATCCGAAGAATTACCTGTGGATACACCTTCGGAATTTGGAGATATTATAGGGCAAGACAGTCTCACTCGATTTGACAAGAAAGGGAACAATAGGAAAAAGAAGAAAAATAAGAAAACTAATGAGGGGTCTTTTCAAAATCAAGAAGAGCAGATTTCTCATGACATAGACCGGAAACAAAGACATTTTAACCATAATAGAAATCACAGGCCTCATCGCCAAAATGTTCCTTTTTCCGATAATGGGAAGAATCAGTAAATATGTTTTTCTTTTCAATTTTATAAGCCTTGTCCTTCTTTCTTCTTGTATTCATAATATGGACAATAAAGAAGGCAATTATATTCTTTTTGGAGATAAGGGAATGGCACCCCATAGAGAGTATACTTTTTACCCATTTGAAAGTATTGATAAAAATCTATCCAAAGATTTATTTTCCATTTCAATCTCCTTGAGATATACTGACTCTTGCAAATTCAAATTCTTACCACTCAAAGTGGAGTATGCTTCATTGGTAAATGATTCAATAATCGAAAAAAATATTAAAATTCCTCTGTTTGATGATAACGGCAGGTATAAAGGCAAAGGGAATTTAGGCATTTATGAATCTGAAATTTCTCTTATAAACAATCAACCTTTTGAAGAAGGTTTCTTTATTTCCCTATCTACTTTTGAAACAAAAACCGAAGGAATAATTTCTTTAGGGGTAATAACCATGAAAAATTTATGAAACTGATTCCCGATGATTTTAAGAATGAAATCTATTCTCGAATAGATAAGATAAAAAACATTCTAAAAGAAACTTCTATAGATGCAGTTTTAATTGGCTCAAATGCAAATATCTATTATACTTCAGGAAGGTTTTTCAGAGGATATGTATACATAACAATATCTGAAAAACCTCTATGGTTCGTTGTAAAGCCGCAGGTTTACGACCAGGAGGAAGACGTTTATAGTATAAGAAAGCCTGAAGACATATCGGAAATACTGAGACAAACAAATTATGAAAACCCTTCTAAAATAGCGCTCGAAGAAAATGATCTGTCCTACTCTGACATCATTCGTCTTAAAGCTTTGTTTCCTTTCTCGTCTTTAGAAAACGGTTCACCAATTGTTAAAAAAGCCAGAATGGTGAAAACCGAATGGGAACTTAATGAAATGAGAATAGATGGTAAACATCAGGCAAAAGTTTACGGAGAAGTTAAAGACTGCTATAAAGAGGGAATGACCGACTTGCAATTACAGATTGAAATTGAAAAAAGACTACGTCTTGAGGGTTCTTTAGGTGTATCGAGGGTGGCAGGAAATTTAATGGAGATTAATTTAGGATCTGTAATTAGCGGGGATAATGCAGATAATCCCGGTCCTTATGAATTCACCATGGGAGGGTCAGGAGTTCATCCGGCGTTACCTGTGGGAGCAAATGACAAGAGAATACTGGAAGGTCATACTGTGATGATAGATATGAATGGAGCCTTCAATGGATATCAATCTGATATGACTCGAGTGTGGAGCTTGGGAGAGACTTCGGAGTTTGCTAAGAAAGCTCATAAATGTTCTATAAGAATATTGAGAACTTTAGAACAAGCAGCATTACCGGGGGTCGCAGTTAAGGATCTGTATGAAACTGCTATGAAGATTGTGACAGAAGAATCTCTTCAAGAGTTTTTTATGGGTCATAAATCTCAAGTTGGATTCATTGGACATGGTGTAGGCATAGAACTTAATGAACTGCCGGTTCTTACTAAAAAAAGTAAAGATATTTTGGAAGAAAATATGACAATTGCAATTGAACCTAAATTTGTCATACCCCATATTGGTGCCGTAGGTGTTGAAAATACTTATATAGTTACTAAAGAAGGACTTGAAAATATTACTATTTTCCCGGAAGAAATACAGAAGTTTTAATTATTTATGGATTTTCTGAAAAAACTTGACGCACCTGTCTTTCATTTAGTAGGTGAAATTGCCAATCAAATGGGCAGAGAAGTTTATGTCGTGGGAGGCTTTGTCAGAGACCTATTTCTTGAACGTCATTCCAAAGATATAGATTTTGTTTCCGTAGGGAGTGGCATTGAATTGGCTTCAGAAGTTGCAAAGAAACTTGGACATAAAGCAAAATTGTCTGTATTTCCCAACTATGGAACGGCTCAAGTTAAATACAAAGATCTTGAATTGGAATTCGTCGGTGCCAGAAGAGAATCCTATAACAAAAATTCAAGAAATCCCATAGTAGAAAACGGTTCACTTGAGGAGGATCTCACCCGTAGGGATTTCACTATAAATGCAATGGCAGTGTCACTTAATAAAAATAATTATGGTGAACTGCTTGATCCATTTCATGGTTTGCTTGATTTAAGCAAAGGCCTTATAACGACGCCCACTGATCCGGATATAACCTTTTCCGATGATCCCCTAAGAATGTTGAGAGCAATTCGCTTTGCGACTCAACTCATGATCCCACAGGATCCTGAAGATAGAAAATTGAATCCTTGGGAATTAGTAAATTTTAACCTATCAAAAGAAACCTTTGAGGCAATCAAAAGAAACGCCCCAAGAATGGAAATAATAACCCGGGAAAGGATTAATATAGAATTATCCAAGATAATGGCTTCTCCTAAGCCATCAGTTGGCTGGAAATTGCTCGATCAAACCGGATTGCTGCCTTTTGTATTTCCTTCCTTGATTCCCCTTAAAGGAGTTGAAATTGTGGGTGGTAGAGGACATAAAGATAATTTTCATCACACCCTACAAGTCCTGGATAATGTAGCCATGCGTTCAGATAATGAATGGCTTCGTTGGGCGGCTCTTCTTCATGACATAGCTAAACCTGCAACGAAAAAATATGACCCGGTTTTAGGTTGGACCTTCCATAGTCATAATTTTGTTGGAGAAAAAATGGTTCCCTCTATATTCAGGGAAATGAAACTACCTCTTAACGACAAGATGAAATATGTCGCCAAATTGGTCGGCCTCCATATGCGTCCTCAATCGGTTGGAGAATCAGGTGTCACAGATTCCGGTGTAAGGCGACTTATTACTGAAGCCGGTGAAAATCTGGAGGATTTAATGTTACTTGCAGAATCGGATATTACTTCTAAAAAACCGGAAAAAGTAAAGACACAATTGGAAGGTTTCAAAAAATTGAGGGAAAGAATCAATCAGATTAATGATGCAGATGCGCTCAGAAATTGGAAAAATCCGGTGAATGGCAGAGAAATAATTGAAAAATTAGGAGTTCCGGAGGGTCCGGAAGTAGCAGCTCTCAAAGATATGATTAAGGAAGCGATTTTAGAAGGAAAAATCCCATACGATCATGATGCCGCATGGGATTATCTCTTGACACAAATCAAACATTAAATGAGCTATTTTTACTTCAAGGTTTCAATTTATATAGAAATCTAAAATAATAAAAGTTAAAGTTCTTGCCATACAAAGTAACAGCCAAATTTAGAAAATATCAGCTGCCAGAAAGGCATCTTCATATACATCAAGTTGATATTTTTCAATATTCCCTGTCATAGTGATTATATCAAATCTATAATTATATAATCCTGGAAGTGATTTCAAATAGAAGTCGGCTGCTTTAATCATTCTTTTCCTCTTATCGGTTGTTACTGCTGACAAAGCTTCTTCGTCTTCACCACTTCGTGCTTTAACTTCCGCAATCACTATCAAGTCATCTTTTTGGGCAATTAAATCTATCTCTGTTTTTCTTAACCGCCAATTTCTTTCCAATATCACATATCCGTTCCTAAGGTAATATTGAGATGCTATTTCCTCGGCAAATTTCCCGAACTCATGGGCCTGATGTATTTTATCAACTTTATCCATTTAATAAGCCTTGAATGACATATCCAGCCCTTTTACACTGTGGGTCAATGCACCTACGGAGATATAATTAACTCCGGTTTCTCCATAAGCCCTGAGGTTGTCAATCGTGATGCCTCCTGATGATTCCGTTTCTTTTTTACCTCCAACTATCTGAACTGCTTCCTTTGTTTGTTGTGGAGTGAAATTATCAAACATTATTCTGTCCACTTCAGGCATTTCCGAGAGTTTCTTAACATCTGCAAGAGTTCTGGCTTCTACCTCTATTTTTAGATTTTTATTATTGTTTAAACAATATTCTTTTGCTCTTTTCACTGCTTTTTCCAATCCCCCTGCAAAATCAATATGATTGTCTTTAATCAAAATCATATCAAACAGACCAATTCTATGATTCTCTCCTCCACCGGTTTTTACTGCCTCTTTTTCCAATAACCTCATTCCCGGTGTGGTTTTTCTGGTATCAAGCACTTTTGTATTCAAACCTTTAAGTTGGTCTTGATATTTTTTTGTCATGGTTGCTACCCCACTCATTCTTTGCATTATGTTAAGCATCGTTCTTTCTGCCATAAGTAAGGCTCTCACGGGTCCTTCTGCTGTGAAAACAATATCTCCTGGGTATACTTCCGCACCATCTTTAATCAATATTTCTACCTTTATGGAGGGATCTATTTTATGCAAAACTTTCTGAGCTATGTCTATCCCTGAAACGATTCCTTTTTCTTTTATTAAAAGTTTGGAACGTCCAAAAGCATCAGGCGGTATTGTGGAAAGAGTTGTATGATCTCCATCTCCTATATCTTCTGCAAAGGAAAGATTCAACAAATCTTCTATTAATTCTTCACGGGTTTTCATTTTTTATTTTATTTTTACACGTTTTTGCAAAATTAATCAAAATAATTGCTTTTTACTTATTATAAAAAACCATCCTCTCTCCTTTCTTGTTATAAATTTAGATGAATTTAATAAAATTTAATAACCATAAAACCTTTTCTCACATGAAGAAAACTGCAGTTGTTGCAATGATTGCATTTGCAATTGCTCCTGTATGTGCCAAAGACCGTTTGACACATAATCCAAAAGTTACAAACGATGAAACCATTCTCCACGTATGGAGTTGGAATTTTCCCACTATTGCTGAAAATATGTCTAAAATCGCTGATTCCGGTTTTACAATGATACAAACTTCACCGGTTCAAGAAAGTTTTCAGCCTGAAGGTGCTGGGAAAAAGATTTTTGATGCAGATGAAGGTAACTGGTACTATTATTACCAACCCACAGCCTGGAAAGTAGGAAATTATATTCTTGGTTCAAAAGAACAAATGCAACAAATGCTTGACTCAGCAAATAAATATAATATTAGAGTCATAGTTGATGTTCTCCCAAATCACACGGCGTTTGATGTGGATGCAGTCTCTGATGAATTTGTAAACGCTGTTGGAGGTAGAGACAAATTATATCATTCAAATGGTCTTCAACCTATTAATGATTACAACGATCGTCTTGAATGTACTTTATGGGCATCCGGAGGACTTCCCGATGTTAACACGGAAAATCCGGCTTTCCAAAAATATTATATGCAATTTGTAAATGAACTTTTAGACATGGGAGTAGGCGGCTTCCGTTATGACACAGCAAAACATATTGGTCTTCCATCAGATCCGGTAGATACTGCTTTAGGTATTAAAGTAAATGATTTCTGGGATGTCGCCACGGGTAGGAAAGCTGTCGATGGTGTTCAACTCGCAGTTCCTTATGAGGATTTGTTTGTTTACGGAGAAGTTCTCCAAGACAGGAATGTAAATGAAGAAGGTTACGCTGAATATATGGGCCAGACCGCATCAAGTTATGGTCACGTTCTACGTGAAGCACTTGAAAAAGGCAGTGCAAATGGTTACGATTTAAAAAATTGGTATCATACAAGTGCGCCTGAATATCTTACCACCTGGGTTGAAAGTCATGATACATATGCCAACGCCCATGAATCTGCTCATCTCTCGGATGATCAGATTCGCACCGGTTGGGTTTTCCTTACTGCTCGTCAAAATGGAATACCTCTTTTCTTCAGTCGACCGATGGGTTCAACAAGACAAGCATACTGGGGTGATAACGTGCTTGGCGCTCGTGGAAACGATGAATTCTTTCATCCGGAAGTTGTGGCTGTAAATAATTTCCGAAAGGAAATGTCGGGACAACCGGAAGACATCCAAATCACAGATAATGGTCAAGTTCTTGTTGTCAACCGAGGGAAGAAAGGTGCGGCAGTTGCAAATATCGCTAATATTGCCAATTTTGTCAACGTTCCTACCGGCCTTCCAAATGGCACATATAAGGATGAAGTTTATGGTAAAGAGTTTAAGGTCAAGAATGGTAGGTTGATCGGTATTGCAGCTCCTCTTACCACATACATCTTAAAAAAGAAATAATATTACCTTTTGGCATATTATTTGCCGATTAAAAAAGGTATTTTTAAGTAAGAAATTAAAATTTATAACTTAAATCTAAAATACAATATGAATCTAAAACCACTTGCAGATAGAGTTCTCATTAAACCAACTCCTGCAGAAGAAGTCACTATGAGCGGTATTATTATTCCTGACTCAGCTAAAGAAAAACCTTTACGTGGAACCGTGCTTTCAGTTGGAAAAGGCACCAAAGATGAAGAAATGATTCTGAAAGAAGGAGATCAGGTGCTTTACGGAAAATATGCCGGTACCGAAATCGAATTCGAAGGAGAAAAATACCTTATTATGCGTCAAACTGACGTTTTTGCGGTTATCGGATAACCTAAATTTTTTTAAAGTAAAAAACAAAATTATTCCATAAAATGGCAAAAGAAATTAAATTCAATATAAAAGCTCGTGAAGAGCTTAAAAATGGCGTTGATGCTCTTGCAGATGCCGTAAAAGTAACTCTCGGTCCAAAAGGTCGAAATGTCATCATTGAAAAGAAATTCGGTGCTCCACACATCACTAAAGACGGTGTGACTGTGGCACGTGAAGTAGAACTGGAAGATCCTTTCCAGAACATGGGGGCACAACTTGTAAAGGAAGTTGCTTCCAAGACTGGTGATCAAGCCGGCGATGGTACAACCACAGCTACTGTTCTTGCTCAGGCAATCGTTAATGTCGGTCTTAAGAATGTAGCGGCCGGTGCTAATCCAATGGATCTCAAGAGAGGTATAGACAAAGCTGTCTCAGCGGTGGTAGAAGGCATCAAGGCTCAAAGTGAAGAAGTGGGCGACGATCTTGCTAAAATAGAAAACGTAGCTCGTATTTCTGCCAATAATGATGAAGAAATCGGTAAACTCATTGCCGAGGCAATGGAAAGAGTAAAGAAAGAAGGAGTTATTACCGTGGAAGAAGCAAAAGGTACTGAAACAACTGTAGATGTTGTGGAAGGTATGCAGTTCGACCGTGGATACATTTCTCCATACTTCGTAACCAATGGAGAGAAGATGGAATGCGAGATGGATTCTCCTTATATCCTTCTTTATGACAAGAAGATTTCAAATCTTAAAGACATTCTTCCTGTTCTTGAAACCGTTGCTCAAAGTGGAAGACCTCTTCTTATCATAGCGGAAGATGTTGATAATGAAGCTTTGGCTACATTAGTTGTTAACCGTATCCGTGGTTCTCTCAAGATCTGTGCAGTTAAAGCCCCGGGATTCGGCGACCGTCGTAAAGAAATGCTTGAAGACATTGCGATCTTAACCGGTGGTACAGTTATCAGCGAAATTAAAGGCATGCAGCTCAATCAAGCAACTGTTAACGATCTTGGCACTGCTGAAAAGATCACAGTAAACAAAGACAACACTACTATCGTAAATGGGGCAGGTTCAAAAGATGCGATTGCTCAAAGAGTGGCTCAAATAAAGAGTCAAATTGAATCTACTACTTCCAACTATGATAAGGAAAAACTTCAGGAACGTCTTGCAAAACTTGCAGGTGGTGTCGCTGTACTTTATATAGGTGCCGCTTCTGAGGTTGAAATGAAAGAAAAGAAAGACCGTGTGGATGACGCCCTTTCTGCAACTCGTGCTGCAATAGCTGAAGGTATCGTGCCCGGTGGTGGTGTGGCTTATATCCGTTGCTTGCCGAAACTTGACGAACTAAAGGGTGACAATGATGATGAAAATACAGGTATAGCCATCATCCGTCGTGCTATTGAAGAACCTCTACGTCAGATCGTTGAAAATGCCGGTGTGGAAGGTGCTGTAATCGTGCAAAAAGTAAAAGAAGGTAAAGGAGATTACGGTTATAACGCCCGTACTGATACATTCGAAAACTTCTTTGAAACCGGTGTTATCGACCCGGCTAAGGTTACAAGAGTTGCTCTTGAAAATGCTGCTTCTATTGCAGGCATGTTCTTGACTACTGAATGTGTAATCGCTGATAAGAAAGAAGACAACCCTGTTCCTCCAATGGGAGCTCCGGGAATGGGTGGAATGGGAGGTATGATGTAATATCCCAATAAATCATAAAAAACGGTTGGAAATTATCCAACCGTTTTTTATTCCAAATAGTAAATTATTGATGAAACAACACGAATCTTCTTAATATACGGAGTGTATTGATCTCTATCTTCGATAGAAAATTGTCCTTGGGAAGCAGTTTGAATCCTTCCAACTTTACTTCCAGAGTCTTCAGCAAATTTATCTGCGGCCTCTCTTGCGTTTTGGGTTGCCTCCGCTATCATCTCGGGTTTTATGGCATTTAAATCTGTATATTCATATATGGTTTGATACTGATAATCTCCGGCCACAATTGCAATTCCCTGTTTTAAAAGTTCGGCCTGCTTCTTTATCAATTCATTTATTTTTTCAACTTTAGAAGATGTGACAACAACTACGTTTGTGACATTGTATCTGTATGGGTTTTGATTGTAGGTGTACCTGTCGGCCTGCAAATCAATAACTGCCGGTGGATTAATTGAAATTTCAGAATCTTCAATACCATTTTGTTTTAGAAAATCCACTATAATCCTATTGGTATTTTCTATGTTAGCGAAAATACTTGGTAAATAACTTCCAACTTCTTTGCTTACGATAGGCCAAGTGACTTTATTGGCTTTTACTTCCCTTTCACATAAGCCTCTCACTGTGACGGTTCTATTACTGTCATGAAGATGTGTCAAACCATATCTTAAAAATATTCCTAAAACCACCAATCCAATGCATAGCAAGAATCCTTGAAACGTAACGTTACCATTCACTCTTCCCATAATTTTTAATTTTTAAAAATTTATTCTCTCAATTTTGAATCAATAATAATTGTAACGGGTCCGTCATTAATAAGCGAAACCTTCATATCGGCCCCAAAGATACCTTTTTTTACTTCATTACCAATCATTTTAGATAATAAATCACAATATTTATGATAAATTGGTTCCGCGGTCTCCGGTCGGGCTGCGCGAATATAACTTGGCCTGTTACCCTTTTTAGTTGATGCGGTTAAGGTGAATTGGCTTATTGTCAAAATTTCTCCACCCACATCTTGGATAGATAAATTCATAACTCCAGCCGAATCATTAAAGATTCGCATATTGGCGGTTTTTGCCGCCAACCATTCGATGTCGCTTTCCGTGTCTTCATTTTCTACTCCTACAAGAATCAATAAACCTTTTTTTATTTCTGATACAAGTTTACCTTCCACTTTTACAGAAGACTCCGACACTCTTTGAATAACCAATCTCACCTTTAATTTATTTTAAAAGCAAATATAATGAAATCCTTATTTACAAGAAAAAACATTATCTTTGCATTAAATAAAAATTCCTCTTTTTATTATGGCAAAAGTTACTAAAGAAATGGCCTTGGAATACCATGAAGAAGGTAAACCCGGCAAAATTGAGATAGTTCCTACCAAACCCTATTCATCACAAAGAGACTTGGCTTTAGCCTATTCTCCCGGTGTGGCTTTTCCTTGCTTGGAAATTGAAAAAGATCCCGAAGATGCTTATCGTTACACAAATAAGGGTAACTTAATTGGAGTAATAAGTAATGGCACTGCCGTTCTTGGTCTTGGAGACATAGGTGCATTGGCCGGTAAACCTGTTATGGAAGGAAAGGCTTTACTCTTTAAGATATTTGCAGGACTTGATGCTTTCGATATTGAAATTAATGAAAAAGAACCCGATAAAATAATTGAGATTGTAAAAGCGATCTCACCAACTTTTGGTGGAATTAATCTCGAGGATATCAAAGCTCCGGAATGTTTCACTATAGAAAAAAGATTGAAGGAAGAATGTGAAATTCCAATTATGCATGACGATCAACATGGAACCGCCATTATTTCCGGAGCCGGGCTGTTGAATGCGTTGTTAATCCAAGGGAAGAAAATTGAAGACATAAAATTAGTGGTTAACGGAGCGGGAGCCGCTGCAATCAGTTGCACAAAACTTTATGTTGCCTTGGGTGTGAATCCTGAAAATGTGGTTATGTGTGATTCCAAAGGTGTAATCAGAGCCGACAGAGAGGGTTTGAATGCTCAAAAGAAAGAATTCGCCACTAAACGTGATCTTCATACTCTTGCTGAAGCTTTAGTAGATGCTGATGTATTTTTAGGCTTAAGTGTCAAAGGAGTATTGACAGCGGAAATGATAAAAACAATGGCTCCAAAACCGATTGTTTTTGCTTTGGCCAATCCCGACCCTGAAATTACCTATGAAGAGGCTATAGAATCAAGGTCTGATGTAATTGTAGCCACCGGGAGAAGTGATTATCCTAACCAGATAAATAATGTTATAGGATTTCCCTATATTTTTAGAGGTGCTTTAGACTGTGGAGCTATTGGAATTAATGAAGAGATGAAAATAGCGGCCGTACATGCAATTGCAGATTTGGCACGTCTTCCGGTGCCGGCTGTGGTTGACGAAGCATATGGTAGAAATAATATAAAATTTGGTAGAGATTATATTCTTCCAAAACCTCTTGACCCAAGATTATTGACCTCAGTAGCACCGGCTGTTGCAGAAGCAGCGGCCAAATCAGGTATTGCCAAACGTCCTATAAAAGATTGGGAAGATTATCAAAACAAGCTTAGGAGCTTAATGGGCGATGACGGTAAAATGATGCGTCGTCTCGCCGACTTGGCTCGAGAAGATAAACGCCGAGTAGTGATTTGTGAAGGTAATACTGACAATATGCTTCGCGCTGCAGTAAGACTCGCGCATGATGGAGTTTGTCGTCCTGTAGTGTTGGGTAATGAAGAAATGATTGATAAAAGAGCCAATAGACTGGGCCTTGATATTTCAGGTATTGAGATTGTTAATCCTCGTCACGACAGGGAAGAGGTTACACGCCACAGATATGCCTCCATTCTTGCTTCTAAGAAAGGTCGTCAGGGTTATACATATGCGCTTGCACTTGAAAAGATGTTCGATCGTTCTTATTTCGGAATGATGATGGTAGAGGCTGGCGATGCTGATTCTTGTTTGGTTGCCACTTATTCTGCCGGTGAATCTATTGCCGGAGATATGGCCGACATCATTGGAATTCAGGATGGTTATAACCATTTTGCCACCATGCATATTCTAAACACCAGAAAAGGTACTTATTTTATAGCAGACACTGCCGTAAACCCTGATGCTGATAGAGATGCTCTTGTGGATATTGCTCGTCTTTGCGATAAATCTGTGAAGTTCTTTGCTCAGGAGCCTGTAATAGCTATGCTTTCCTACAGTAATTTCGGTTCTTCTAAAAAGAAAGAGGCATCTATGGTGGCTGATGCTGTAAGAATTCTTCATGACAAATATCCAGAAATTAAGGTGGATGGAGAAATGCAGGTTGACTTTGCTTTAAATACAAAAAGAAGGGATGAACGATATCCTTTCAATTCAATCAAAGGAAAAGAAGTCAATACATTGGTATTCCCGAATTTGACTGCCGCTAACGCTACCGGGAAATTAATGTTGAGTATGGGGATAGGTTCAATTATTGGTCCTATTCAAATCGGACTCAAAAAACCTGTTTATTTTGTAAACGGGAATGCAAGTGAAAGTGAAATTTTTGATATTGTGACAATCTCAGCTGTAGAAGCAAGTTTGACACATAAATAATCATTTAGGTAAATTTATTCATACAAAACTTTCATTTCACAGTTTTTGCAATCAAAATCCAAACGGAATTTACCTTTATCATATTTTAAATAAAGGGGATATCTGAATTTTTCAGAATTCCCTTTTTCTTTTTTACATAAACCTAATTCTCGCAAAACACAATGGCGTGTTGTCATTACAACATCGCCTTTATTAATATAACTTTTTACCTCTAAAGCTTTTTCTATTTTCTTTACTCCATGGCTTTTATAAAAATTTTCAGCCAATTTATTGGCTACATTATCTTTATAATCCAGAGTGATTGATGGGAATTGTATATTTTCTTCTTTTCTACGATAATCGTATCTATAAGTTGATGAATTTGTCTTGTCCAGCCATTCTATCAATTTTCTTCTGATGGTTGATAATTCCGAATTTCTATAAAAACGATTGGAATCTATATGGTTCTTAAAATTTTTTAGTTGATAGATGGTGTTACCTAATTTACTAAAAATCCCTTGATAATCCATTGGTTTATTAGCCTCTTCATAATTCAAATCCAATGGTAAAATCACTTGTACTCCCCTTTCATCTTTTGCAATTATATGTGTATTTTCAAGAGATATGTCCAAATTAATCTTTCTGACAGCTGTTTGTCTACTTAATAATTTATCCCATTTTATATCTGATGTTCGGTAAATCTCACTCCTTTTTGGAATATCAACTTTTCTTGCGGGTATTATTCTGTTATCTTCAATTCTGTTGACATTAACTCCGGTGAATTCACCGTTTCTATCATAGAAACTTATACCATCTCCATTCTTCAACTCCCGGATATCTTCTATAAGTTCTCCCTGAGATTTTGGGGAAAGTAAAGATGCTATCCTCAATGGATTTCTATTTTTAAGAAAATAAGTTGTAAAACCTCTATTAAAACTTTTTTCAGCTTTTGGATTAAAATTTATTGTTACTTCTCCGTAGGAACCCCTTCTATATTCTTCAGGATTTCTTTCAATGATTTTGTTTAATTGATTATTATAAACTGAAGTGATATTTTTCACATATCCCACATCTTTGAGTCTACCCTCTATTTTGAAAGATCTTACTCCCGCCTTTATGAGATCTTCAAGATTAGATGATATGTTGAAATCTTTTAATGACAGAAAGTATTTGTTGGCAGATATTACCTTACCTTCTGAATCTATTAAAGAATATGGTAGTCTACATATTTGTGCACATTCTCCCCGGTTTGCACTTCTTCCAGTCAGTGCATAGCTTGCATGACATCTGCCTGAATATGAAACACAAAGAGCTCCATGAACAAATGTCTCTACGGGAATAGATACTACTGAAGTAATCTCTCTTATTTCATTCAAAGTCAATTCTCTGGCCAATACTAATTGCGAAAAACCACAATCTTGAAGAAATTTTGCTTTTTCCGGTGTTCGGATATCACATTGCGTGCTGGCATGCAAGGAAATCGGAGGAATTTTCATTCTTAAAATCCCCATATCTTGCACAATAATGGCATCGACTCCTATTATATAGAGGTCCCTTATTAAAGACTCTACTTTCTTAACTTCCGAGTCATATATTATTGTATTGACAGTAGCGTAGACTTTCGTTCGAAATTGATGCGCAAAATCCACTACCCTGGCTATATCCTCTAATGAATTCGATGCCGATTTTCTTGCACCATGAGAAGGAGGACCAATGTAGACGGCATCCGCGCCATGTAGGATGGCTTGAATCGCCGTTTCTGCATTTGACGCCGGTGAAAGTAATTCCAGACTCTTTGGCATCATCGTTTCATAATTCTGTCAATATTCCTCTTATCTTCCCTTTCTTTTATGCTTTGACGTTTATCGTATTGTTTTTTCCCCCTACCTATGCCTATCACAAGTTTTGCATATCCTCTATCATTAATAAAAATTCTTATTGGAACAATTGTATAACCAGGTTCATCTGCTGCTTTTGCGATTTTAGATATTTCTTTTTTATTTAAAAGCAGCTTTCTATCTCTTTTTACACTATGATTGTTGTAACTGCCATAGAAATATTCAGAGATATGCATATTTTTAACCCAAACTTCTCCGTTTTCAACCATACAGTAGGAATCGGAAAGACTGGCTTTCCCATCACGAATAGATTTAATTTCTGTACCGGTCAATACCAATCCTGCGGTATAGGTATCCCCTATTTCATAATTAAAATGTGCCTTCTTATTTTTTATGTTTACCTGTTGAGCCTTCATAATTTGTTTTCCTAATTTTTCAATAAGGTAAAATAGCATTCAGCCCCCAGTCAATAAGCAGAGGTATTCCTATCGTAGCTGAACCACTTAATACAAAAAATTTCATCTCTTCCTTTATCTGGAATTTAAAAAATCTCACAGCTTTAAACATTAGATAAAGTGTCCAGATTGGCAAAAATATTAAAATCGGCCAAAGCATAGGGAGAAGATTGGTTATCAAAGTAAAAAGAGCCAAAGTTGATAAGGATATCAATATGTATTCCTTTCCAAACTTATTCTCAAAAATGTTTGCTACTTCCTTTGGCAAGAACCAATTTAATACCATCTGAATACAAAAATAACCGAAAAAGAAAGATACGAATGAAACTACAGCCAGTGTTATGACTTGTGATAAATTAACATTAACAGAATAGAAGAAATCAGCGAAATTACTTATGGCAAGGAGAGCCAATAGCGGATAAAAACAACTGGACTGCAATGACTCCACACTTATTTTCGATCTTCTTAACGTTTTCCAACCTTGCACCGGGTTAAACATAATCTGAATAAGATGAGCGAAAGGAGACTTTTTACTCGAACTTATTTCTTCTTGATTTACTTCTTCCTCCCTTTCGTCATCCTCGTATGCTGCAAAATTCAATGGAGAATGATCGGGATCCTCTTCCTCCAATACATATAAATTATCGTTATCTTCTTTTGACATAGGATTAGGTTGTTATTTGTTATCTTATTATCTGGTTACACCCTCTTTATTTTAGCTTTTGAATATAATAATTCTTAAGTTTATTCCAATTATAATAAGGAGCTGTTTCACTCTCAATAGGTAGTCTGGCCTCTTCTTCATTCAATAAAACCTTCACCAAAACATCCTCGGAATTCATACTTCCTTCCGGTCTATAGAAAACCAATTGAATATTAGCACCCATAGGAATAGCCTTGTAATCATGCCAACCCAAAATTGCCAAATCTTCAAGATCATTGATTTCTTGCCCAAAATCATTAATTTCCATCAAACAACTAAGTGGCATTATTATACTGTCGTGTCCATATCTTAGATTCACACTTTTATTGGTGGAATTTATAGCTGTGTCAGCGCTCTCAATTATATTTAGCAAAACATTTCTTTGACTGAATGGCTGATGATTTTCTGTGATTTTTGAGTTGCCGCTCTCTAAAAACCAATTTGCGTTTCTTATCATCCATCTGTCTCTTGCCTCTTCCTCTGTAAATACTTTATGAAGTATCCACGGTTGGGCATAATGACTTTGAGTGTTTACAAGAAGAGAAAACAAGGGATTGAAGAGATCCGGCCCAATGCTGTCTTGTGCATATTGCTGGTCATTGAATATTTTTTTGAAATACTCTCCTTTATTTGCATGCTTTTCCTTAAAGGCATTAAGATGAGTGGAATCGGCCTTATGTTTTATTCTCCACATGGTAGTATCCGGATAATTCATATACCACATGTCTGCGTGACTTGCATCCGTCTTTATATTAATACCCGGAACCACACTCTGAATACCATTCAATCCATTAAACATTGATAATATAGATCGGATCACTACTGTAGATCTTGCATCTATATTGGTTTCGGATGTGAAAATCTCAGGATAGTTCTCCGCCATTCTTCGGCCAATCCCTTTATGTTGAATGGCACCTTTATCCGACAACTCCCCATCCCTACCTTTTTTGAATTCATCATGGGAAGCCACCACCACTTCAAAAACTTCTTCTCCCAGGGGAGTTAGTTTTCCCGCTTCATGTGCCTTCTTTAAAAGATTATAAGACACATCATAATAATAATCACCAATCAACCATCTGCTCCCGTGGCGACCATAGTGCTCTAAATGAAAAGGTATATATCCTTCCGGTGCTTGTGTTTGCTCCGGTGGAGTATTTTCCAACCATGGATAACAAAAATAATTTCCTCCTGTCTCAAAGAAATCCACATCTTCCAATGTATCTGCTTTCCCAACAAAAGTGAAGGCAATCAACAGGGGGGCGATGATATGTCTTATATTCATACTCTAGGGAATTTTGAGAATTCAAAATTAGTAAAAATAACCCTAATTTAAAATTTATTAATTCCTTATTTTATTACAGCAAATTAAGCGTAAATAAAAAAAATTGATTGCCTCCCGACAACCAATCTTCAATTAACCTTAAAATCTAAT
>JAFLTP010000037.1 GCA_022510405.1 Muribaculaceae bacterium
TAGAGCACAACACTTTTAATGTTGGGGTCCTGGGTTCGAGCCCCAGGCGGATCACCACCCAAACCACCTTTCGAGGTGGTTTTTTATATCCTTATATCATTGAGTTTCATCATCATATTCTTCATTATCTTATTGGTTTTCAAGGACCAGCGGAAATTATTATTTTTGCATTATTAATGATGTGTTCTTATGGTTACTGCGGAAGATATTAATAAATTATTGAAACAAGGAGAAGGTCTGCATTTGGAAATGAAGGCATGTTCTGAGCATCTACCAAAATCCATCTGGGAAACTTATTCTGCCTTTGCAAATACACGAGGTGGAGTGATTCTTCTTGGTATTTCAGAAGATAAAACCAATCCGTTTGATGGAAAACGGTTTAAAATCACAGGTATACGAGATGTGAACACAGCAGTAACTGATTTCTTCAATACTATCAACAACAAACAAAAAGTAAATCGTAACGTATTGGTTGATAGTGATGTTCGTATTGTACAAATTGAAGATAAAAATGTGATCCATATTAAGGTTCATGAGGCTGACTATCGTCAAAAGCCTATCTATATCAACGATAATCTTCAATCTGGAACTTTCAAAAGAGTACATGAGGGAGACCGCCATGTTACCGACCAAGAATTATCTATGTTAATCAGAGATTCTTTCGATGACATAGATCAACAGATATTGGAATACTACGGCTTGGATAATATTGATAAGGAAACCCTAAGGGCATATAGGCAAGTTTTCCGCGATGCAAATCCGGGGCATGCATACACCGACCTTTCTGATAAAGATTTTCTTTTGAGGATAGGTGGATATGGAATTGATCCCAAAAGAAAGACTGAAGGACTTACGATGGCCGGTTTGCTTATGTTCGGTAACAGCATCTCTATCCACCAGAATTTCCCGAACTTCAGAGTAGATTATCTTGACTTGATAGGCATTGAACCGGGCGACAGCAAAAAATGGAATGATCGTCTTACCGATGACGGTCGTTGGGAAGACAATCTATATAATTTCTTGAAGTTAACTTTACGCAAACTTTTATTTACCTTACCATCGGAAGGAAAATTGGAAGGTGTAAGGCGTAAAGATGGTGGTATTTTACATGAGGCAATCAGAGAAGCGCTTACTAATACCTTGACCTACTGTGACTATAAGTTGAACGGAGTTTTACGAATTGATAGAAAAACGGATAATATCATAATGAGAAATCCTGGAACCTTAAGAATTTCGTCTGAACGTATATACCGTGGAGATTATACACAAGCCCGTAATAGCACAATACAGAAGATGCTACGGATGATTGGCTTCGGCGACAATATAGGCTCAGGTTTTACCAAAATTATGAAAGCTTGGGAAAAACTTGGATTGGGTAAGCCGGAAATTCATGAAGAGGAAGAGGTAAAAGAAGTTTGGCTTACCCTGCCGTTAAATCCTACATTTAATGTCCCTCAAAATGTCCCTCAAAATGTCCCTCAAAATGTCCCTCAAAATTTGACAGAACGGCAAAAACAAATTATAGACAATATAAAGATAAATCCTACAATTACACGAACGGATATAGCCTCTATTTTGGGAGTAACAGTCAAAACTATTCAACGGGAATTAAAAGCTATTTCAAATATAGTTTATTTTAAGGGTCCCTCAAAAGGTGGGCACTGGGAATTCGTAAATAACTAATATAAATTCGGCAATAAACAAGTTTATTGCCGAATTTATATTTTGTGGTCGATAAATATTTATCTCTTGGGTCTGGAAATACCTGTAGGCACAGGACATCACTCAACCCGCAGGAAGAAATAAAGAGTTGGTTGTCAACGTGATAGAACGATAACAACCACTCGCTTGCCGGAAGTCATATTGAGAAAAGAACAGCGAAGACAATCTCTAAGCTCATCCAGAAGGGTAAAGTCGGCCCATCTAATTCAAAAAGCATATCATTTCTTTATAGGTAAGAAAGATGGAGAAAAAGAATTCAGCAATTTCTATAGGATAGCCGCTGATTTTATTGATATAATCCCTGTCGTTGATGCTGAAAAGATTCCAAAAGGAGTTTCAAAGAAAGACTATTTAGGGAATCTTTATGCTTTCTTAGAAAGAACTAAGGAGGTATATGGTATCTATTCGATAATCTATACAAGTGAGGAATTCTATTATTCTACATTGAAACATATGCTCGATACGCATTATTCTCAGGATGATAGATTAGATGCTGTTTTCCCAAATAAAATATGGTTTGGAAATATCGGAGTTCCTTATAAGAAATATTCCATTTGTCCTGTGATGAATCAAATATCTATTAAATCTGTAAAAGGGAGTAAAGGAAAAGTTGATTTTAATGAATTACATGTGCCAATCGAAGAAATCTTATTGCCTTATAGTAGTTTATAAAAATGAAGAAAACAATTGTATATTTATTGTTAGGAATTGCATCCTGCCTTTCTCTATTTATTTCGCCGGGTTGTAACAAAATAAACCCATTTACAAAAGAGAAACAAATTACAGTATGTTTCGTTCCTCTTGATGGCATCAGTAAATCTCAGATTGAAGAATTAAAGAAAGATTTCCAAGAAAATTTCACTGATAAAAGGGAGGAAGTTTTCTTTGTGGAGAGTCTGGAACATTTCAATACTTCTGATTCGTGCATCAATAGGAAATACAATAGGTTTGAAGCAGGGACAATGCTCAAATTCCTGAATAATCAATTTGGAGAGTCAGCAAATAAGATAGCTTGTGAAAATTCCGAAAGGGGATCTTCAGATTATTACATAATCGGAGTGACTAATAAGGATATTTCCAAATCCAATCTCCATAATAAGCCCAATTATGGAATACTGGGAAAATCAACCTTAGGAGGAAACGTAAGTGTGATTTCCACATATAGGTTAAAGAACAAGAAAGAACTTTGGAAATTGGCAATGCATGAATTCGGTCACGGATATTTCAATCTCAATCATTGCGAGAATGATGATCCAAGTTGCATCATGGCAGATGCAAAAGGAGGTAACCCTCATTTTGAATTGAAAGATACTTTATGTTCCACTTGCTATGAAAAAAGCCTGAGACCAGATATTATAAGAAAGATAATTAATTGATTTTATTCATTTAAAAATAAAGATTATGAAAAAGTTTATTTTTGCCGTTGTAGCAATCATGGGATTGGGAGTGATATCATGTTCCCACAACAATCATAAAAGTGAGGAAACTGCTCAAGTAGAAGAAGAAGAAATTGGATGTCTATGTTGTGAAGTAGAGGCACCAGCCGATTCAGTGGATATTATGGAATGAATACAAAAGATATTAGTCAAAACTAAGGATAAAAGCGTACAATTTTTAGATTTGACTTTTATAGGGGCGGTACAATTCGAAATAATATGCTACAATATATGGTAAGATTTCTCAGTTATTTTAAGTAACTTTGCAAGAATTTCATGTTAATCCATATTATTATGAAAAAATTATTTATAACATTGGCAGTAATTTCCGGATTCACCGCTCCAATATTTGCAAATTTGAACGGATCCGGTTTTTATCGGGTCATGAATTATGGTTCATCTCGTTGGGGAGTTCTTATAGACAACAAAGGCGAGATAGATGCAGTAGGAGCATCTGCTGATCTACATGCCTTGCAGCTCACAAAAAACACGGAAGAAGTACTATCAGAACCGGGTTCCATTATTTATGTTGATCAACTCGGAAGCAATCAATACGATGTTGCGGCCCAAGGTGTCACTTTGGAAAGCTTGGTCAATGCAACTGTTAGCATCAGACAGAATGGAACGGGTGCAGACAATCAGGCTACATATATGATTTATAGTGTCTATAAAGGTGCTACTAAATATATAGGTGACGCCAATATCATTACTTCTCAAGAATATGGCAATGCGAGTATAAATGCATCCAATGAAAACTTTAAAAAATGGTATATATTACCGGTTAACGCTACCTCTGACAATTATTTTGGGGCAGTTCCGACAGTGAAGGCCGAGGGTAAGCTATTCACCACAGTGTTCACCTCATTCGCTTACAAGCCTTATTCTTCCGGAGTAAAAGCATATTATATAGCACGCACAGGCTATGGAATGGCAGAAATGGTTGAAATTACCGGTGCTGTTCCTCCGGGAAGTCCAGTAATTATACAATGTGCTTCAGAAAATGTTTCAGACAACAGAATGGAGGTTCTAAACCTTGAAGATGTACTTCCTTCAAATTCTTTGACAGGAGTATATTTCAACTACTATGGTTCTTCTGTATATTCTAACAGAGTGAAATATGACCCGGAAACAATGAGAATTCTTGGTGTTTGTTCTGATGGTTCCTTAGGTTTTGTGAAAGGAGACATAGAGTACATTCCGGCTAACAGTGCATATTTGAAAGTACCAGCCAATTCTGCTCCTGAACTAAAATGTGTAACTCCTCAAGAATATGCTGCCAATCTACCTGAAGCACCCGAAAGTTTCAATCTTGATAACACCTACTTCCTCTATCCTCAAGGAGAAGATAATTACACCGGCACTTTTGATATTCCTGCAAATTCTGATAATTCTGACGTTTTGCTAAGGTTTTACGCTACAGGTTCCACCTCCGACAGCTATATTGGAGCTTATAACGGGAATAAGAGCAATGTAAATCTTCAAACATCCGGGAAAGGAACCTTCCCATTTTCATATAACAGTCCTTATTATTGGGTACTGCCAAAGTGGCAAGGAGGATCTCTTCAGGTTGTGATTAATCTTCAAAATCAATATGTGAATTTCTCTGCCACAATGGCGGGAGTGGATTCGGTAATATCCGATTCCAATGATCTGATTTTTAACGGCACTTCTATTTCATGTGAAGGTGCTTCCAAGATTACTCTTTATAATTCAGCAGGTCAAATTATAGCAACCAGTAATGGAGCTTCCTTGGACGTCACCGGTATTCAAAAGGGTGTTTATGTAGCCACAGCCAATGGTAAATCTATTAAAATAGCACTTTGAAAATAATATCAAACTTATTATTTGTATTTCTGCTCGGTATTCTTGGAGTCTATGCTTCCGATACCGGGCAGCACATTTTTCGTGAGAACGTAAAAACCCTAACGGTCTATAACCCTGACAATTTCCTGGCACCTCCCGTCATCAGGGTAGGATCAGCCGACCGTTTAAATATCAATTTTGATATTATTGGTGATGACTATGAATATTTGCGTTATAAAGTGATCCATTGTAATGCCGACTGGCAACCTTCGAGGTTGATGGAAAGCGAATTCATCAACGGATTTAATGAGGTAGAAATTGACGATTGTGCATTTTCATCAAACACTTACATCCACTATGTGAATTACAACATCACCATTCCGAATCCGGATTTGCCTATCCTACATTCGGGGAATTATCTTCTACAAGTCTATCCGGAATATGAACCTGACAATGTGATTCTCCAGGCCCGATTTTCAGTTTCGGAACAGATAGCTTCAGTAAAAGGAGGGGTTACCACAAGGACTGACCAGGGGACTGACAGCGAATACCAACAATTGATATTGAACACTGATATTTCTTCTCTTCCCAATATAAACCCATATCAGGATTTAATAATATCAATCACTCAGAACAATCGGCCTGAAACAACCAGATATTTAAATCATCCTATCAGGGTAGATATGGGGAAAGCTGTGTTTGAACATGTACCACAATTGATTTTTGAAGCCGGCAATGAATACAGAAGATTCGAAACGGTAAGAACTGATTACCCCGGGATGCATGTGGATTCAGTGAAATATATCGATGGAATCTGGCATGCCTGGCTACAACCTGATGTAGCAAGGGTACACAAGGAGTATAGTTATGACAGCACTCAGCATGGCAGGTTTAAAATAGATGAGTATAATTCCACTGAACCGGATTTATCTGCCGACTACATAATGGTGCATTTCACTCTTGACCCGATAGAATATCAAAAGGGGACTATTTTTGTGGATGGGGATTTCACGCAGCATCAGTTCAACGACTCTAATCTAATGCGTTATGATTGGGAAGACGGACTTTATCATGCCGAAATTCCGTTGAAACAAGGAAGTTATAATTATCAATATGTTGTGTTACCTGAAAACGGTGGTCTCCCCTCTCCCAGAAATATCGAAGGGAATAAATATGAAACCCAAAATGAATATTTGGTTCAAGTATTTCTTCGTTTACCAGGATCGAGAGGTGACCGACTTATTGGTTCAATAGTTTTATAAAAAATGGTAAGGATAGAAGAAGGCTGGAAGAAAACTCTCGCAGATGAATTCGAGAAACCGTATTTCAAATCTCTCACACAGAAAGTGAAGGAAGAATATTCCAATCCTAATTACAGGATATTTCCTCCCGGTGGGAAAATATTTGCCGCATTCGACGAATGTCCCTTCGATGCTACTAAAGTCGTGATAATAGGCCAAGATCCCTACCATGGCTTAGGACAGGCCAACGGCCTATGTTTTTCAGTGGCACCGGGAATAAAGATGCCTCCTTCCTTGGTCAACATATTTAATGAGGTAAGCCAAGACACCGGTGCTCCTTTCCCCAAAGACGGGGATTTATCGAGATGGGCAAAACAAGGTGTGTTGCTCCTCAATTCCTCATTAACGGTAAGGGAAAGCTCACCTGCTTCACATTCCGGCATCGGTTGGGAAGAATTCACCGATGCTGTGGTGGACAAACTTAATAAAGAAAAAGAAAATTTAGTTTTTATATTATGGGGTTCGCATGCTATTAAAAAAGGAGAAAAAATAGACCGGAACAAACACTTGGTTTTGACTTCACCACACCCCTCTCCTCTTTCAGCACACAGAGGTTTCTTTGGAAATCATCATTTCTCAAAAGCCAACGATTACTTAATGAAACATTCCAAGGCGCCTATTGTATGGTAATCAAGAACCACCAACTCTAATTCGGTAAAATGTCCAGTTCCCATGAACAATTAATAAAAGAAAAATTATTTCAATAAGGTTTCCAAGGATTTCCGACTGAGGAACGGGAATTTCTTCCTCATATTCTCGATAATTAAGTTTAAAGAATCTTCAAGTGACCGAGATTCATAAATTTCCATTCTGTCACCAAAAATAATTTCCGGAGTGGAGTATCTGGCCACTCCCCAACCATACCTCTCCCCTCTTTTGGTGAGTTTGTATTCAAAATCACTTATAATAATCCAACCGCCCATTTGAAGACGCTGTAAGGGAGATTCCAAACTTTTGCGTTTTCCATCGAATACTGGAACATCATTTTCAGGAAGTTCGTCCCAACGGCTTCTTTCCCTTTTTCCAAAAATAAGTTTCTTAAGTTCTGTTGAAGACAAGGAATCGTTTTCTCTGATTATATCCAACAGCATTTCTTCTGTGGAGGCAGGTTTCACCGGATATGAGTTCCTTCTGTAATTTAAGAAATCAGGCAACAAATCCAATGAAACGAATCCGGCTTTTCTTCTGAAGAATTTGCCATATGCTGAGGTTCTACGTCGTATCACAGGGCCTTTCCATTCCCAACATCCCTCCTCGTAATTTCCACCGAAAAGCATTCCGGGAGCACACATTTCCTCTACAGAAAGCCCCCTGATGTTATTGGAGAAAAATGGTAGCAAGCCGAAATACTCCGCCGCTTTTTCAAGAGTCTCCCGGCTATCTATAACGAATGAAGGTTTCAATGGAAAACCCATTGAGCGAAGAAACTCTTTCACTGAAAAACCATCCATTAAAAACAATTTCGAGAAACAGTCAAGTCTATTATCTTAACGCCAGACCGTCACGGAATGCATTGCCTACCTTTTCTCCTATTACAAGATATGCATTATGAACCGGATCAAAAGTAATGGGATTGAATTTTGCAGGATCAATCTTTCCTTTTTCATCCAATACAGACTCTGATGCTGAAACATTTACTATTTCACCAATCAAATTACATGTTTCCGGATCATAAGACACCAGTTTACATTCTATTGTCATCGGCAATTCGTTGATGACGGGAGCATTCACGAACTCAGATTTTGTGGCTGTAAAACCAGCTTTCTTGAATTTATCCGGTTCTTTGTTACCTGATACCACGCCTACATAATCGCAAGCCATCATATGCTCCTTATCAGCGATACTAACCGTAAAAGCCTTCGACTCCAATATATTTTCTGTTGTCTTATGGTTAGCGCTTATGCACATTGCTATTTGATCGTCGTAATGAATTCCACCCCATGCCACATTCATTGCATTAGGTTTACCATCCTTGTCATAAGCTGCAAGGATAAAGACAGGTTGAGGATAACACCAAGGTTTAGATCCGAAATTCTTTCTCTTATACATTAAGTTTTGAGTATATTACTATCAGTTTTAAATTTTGATTAATGACAGTTCAAATTTAATTAAAAAAGGGACATGATTATTTTATCTGTAAGGAATTTAAACTAAATTTGCGTATAGTGTGTTAAGATTACATAAAGATTATTAAACAAATAAATTCATACAGCTATGGGATTTGCACAAGCAATAAAATCAGGATTGAATAACAGTTTTAATCCGACCGGAAGGGCTTCCAGAAGTCAATTTTGGTGGTATGCCCTCTTTCTTTATATTATCGGAGGTGTCTTAGGATGGTTCGGTGGAGAAGTTCAAATGCAAGGCGTGATTGAACAGACTTGGTTGGGTATTATTTTTGAAGTGATTTCATTGATATGCTTCATTTCAATAATTTGCGCAAGTATAAGAAGACTTCATGACACGGGGAAATCAGGTTGGAATGTTCTCTGGTATTTCTTGCCACTGATTGGATGGATCATCGAAATTATGTTACTTTGTAAATCCTCACAACCCGGTGACAACCAATATGGACCCGAACCTATAAGTTAACATTTAATGATAGGAATAAATAATCTTACTGTAGATTTTTCGGCGAAACCACTATTCAATAATATTTCCTTTTCCATAAACGACAACGAGAGGCTCGCCTTGGTGGGGAAAAACGGAGCCGGGAAATCCACATTATTAAAAATCATAGCAGGGCTGCAGCAACCTACATCGGGTGCTGTGGCTCTTCCGAATGAAATAACCATAGGTTATCTTCCGCAGGAAATGAAAATTGTGGATGATACTTCACTTTTGGAAGAAACAAAGAAGGCATTTCAGGAAAGAATAAACTTAGAAAAAAACCTTGAAAAACTGCAGGAAGAATTGGCTATCCGTTCAGATTATGATTCGGAAGACTATTTAAAGTTAATATCAAAAACTGATGAACTCAGGAATCTTATACATAATAAGTTTCCTGAAAATATGGAAGCTGAAATAGAAAGGACCCTAATCGGCCTTGGCTTTAAATCAACGGACTTTAGTCGACCCACATCCGAATTTTCCGGAGGCTGGCGTATGAGAATAGAATTAGCGAAGATTCTTTTGCGCAAACCTGATCTTTTACTTCTTGACGAACCAACCAATCATTTGGATATAAATTCCATTCAATGGCTTGAGCAATTTTTAGTGAATAACTCTGGAGCCGTAGTTCTGGTAAGTCACGACAGGGCATTTCTTGATAATGTCACCAGCAGAACAGTCGAAATTTCCTGTGGCCAAATCTACGATTATAAAGTATCTTATACTCCTTTCGTCAATCTAAGAAAAGAGAGAATAGAACAACAACTGAAGGCATACGAAAATCAGCAAAAAATGATTGCTGATACAAAAGATTTTATAGAAAGGTTCCGCTATAAAGCCACAAAGGCGGTACAGGTGCAGAGTAGAATAAAACAACTTGAGAAAATCATTCCTATTGAAATTGATTCCGAAGATACAAGCGCTGTAAACTTTAAATTTCCACCGGCAGAACGGTCGGGGGATTTCCCGTTGATAGTTGATGAACTTGAGAAATCCTTTGGTGACCACACAGTCTTTTCACATGTAGATCTAACTATCCGAAGGGGTGAGAAAATAGCCTTGGTGGGAAGCAACGGCGAAGGGAAATCCACATTTGTGAAATGTGTCATGAATGAATTTCCTTACAAAGGAAACCTCAAAATCGGACATAATATAAAGATTGGTTACTTTGCTCAAAATCAAGCTCAGAAACTTGACACTACCAAAACTGTATTTGAAACTGTTGACGATGTAGCCACCGGCGATATCCGGACCAAATTGAAAGATCTTCTTGCCGCCTTTTTATTCCGAGGTGAAGACATAGATAAGAAAGTATCGGTGTTGTCGGGAGGAGAGAAAACCCGATTGGCAATGGCTAAACTATTGTTGGAACCGGTGAATCTGTTGATTCTCGACGAGCCCACCAATCATCTGGACATGAGAACCAAGGATGTATTAAAATCAGCTTTGAAAGATTTTAATGGAACTGTAATAATCGTCAGCCACGACAGGGACTTCCTGGATGGATTGGTTGACAAGGTGTATGAATTCGGGGGCGGAAAAGTAAGAGAACATTTAGGAGGAATTTATGATTATCTGAAGAAAAGAGACCAACAAAACCTTTCTCTTTTGTCGTCTTCATCCGCTCCAAAAAACGAAAAGGAAGAAACAAAACCTATAAAATCAAGTATTCTTTCCTATCAACAGAAAAAAGAATATGAGAGAAATCTCAGGAAAGCTGAGAAGAAAGTAGCGGAGATCGAAAACCAAATGATGGAAATCGAGGAGGAAATTTCCACTATAGAAGATAAATTATCGAAAGGTGAAATCACCGATACGATATTAAAAGATTACGGAGACAAAAAGAAACAACTTGAAGAAATAACCGATTCATGGGAGAATGCTCAAACAGAATTGGATAAATTGAAAGAAGAATATGGCAAATAAACACGGAATCCATATCGAGGATTTAAACACATCAGTGTCACCAAAAGAAGATTTTTATGAATATGCATGCGGAGGATGGATAAAGTCACATCCCATGCCGGATGAATTCTCTTCTTTCGGACAGTTTGATGTGTTGAGAGAGAATGCCCGGAAACAAGTCCAAGACTTAATTCTTAACCTTTCTTCTGATTCAGAATCAAAGGAGAAAGGCACCATAGCCCAAAAAATAAGCGACCTTTATAATATGGGAATGGACGAAAAGCGTCTTAACCTTGAAGGATCGGAACCTATTCAACCTACTCTTCGGGAAATGAAAGAGAAGGTAAAAAAAAATGACCTTACTTCATTGGTGGCATGGCTGCATATGGGCCTAGACAGTGCTTTCTTTAGCTCAGGAGTGGGTCCTGACCCGGCTGATTCCAATATGAATATAATGCATATAGGAGAAACCGGTTTAGGTCTGGGGGATCGTGACTATTATCTGGAAGATAATGAAACCAACAGGAAGATATTGGAGGCATATGAAAAATATGTCAAAGAAATTATGACCCTCACCGGTTATGATGAAAAGACGGCACAAAGAGTGTGGGACATAGTCATTAAACTTGAAAGGAAGTTGGCCGACATTAAGATGACCCGCGAGATGAGGAGGAATCCTGTTCTTCGTCATAACATATATTCTGTGGAACAACTTCAAAAAGAATTTGATTTCATAGATTGGCCACGCTATTTCAAAGAATTGGGAGTTGACGATGTCAAATCAGTGAATGTAAGTTCTGTGGCTTATATGCAAGCTTTGCCTGAAATAGTAAAAGATCTATCTGAACAAGAATTGGAAGATTTCTTGGCTTACAATATCATAAGCAATTCTTCAGGCTTAATGAGCGACGCTTTCATCGATGCCAACTTTGAGATGTTCGGTAAGGTAATGAGCGGACAGAAAGAAAAGAAACCAAGATGGAAGAGGGCGATGTCTATTCCGGATTCTATGTTTGGCGAAGCAGTAGGAGAACTTTATGTAAATAAATATTTCCCGAAGGAAAACAAAGAATATATGCTTCAACTCGTGGAAAATTTGCGTAAATCCTTAGACCAACACATCGAAAGACTTGATTGGATGTCGGATGACACCAAGGCTAAAGCCAGAGAAAAACTTTCAGTCATGTCTGTCAAGATAGGATACCCGGACAAATGGAAAGATTATTCAGAAATCGAAATTGATCCTGAGAAAACATATTTGGAAAATGTTCAGAAAGCTTCGATATGGTTCACGAAAGATAATTATTCCAAGTTCAACAAGCCGGTTGACAAAGAAGAATGGCATATGACTCCCCAGACAGTCAATGCGTATTATAGTCCTATTGTGAATGAAATCTGCTTTCCTGCGGGAATACTTCAACCACCGTTTTTTGATATCACCGCTGATGATGCAATAAACTATGGTGCTATCGGTGTAATTATAGGACATGAGATGACCCATGGTTTCGATGATCAGGGAAGGCAATTCGATAAAGATGGCAACCTGACGGATTGGTGGACCGCTAAAGACGCTGAAAATTTCAACAAACTTGCAGACGTATTGGTGGAACAATTCGATAAAGTAGAAATAGCACCGGGAGTCCATGCAGACGGAAGATACACATTAGGAGAAAATATTGCGGATCAAGGAGGATTGAATATGTCATTGACAGCATACCGGGGAATTAATCCGGACAAGGATACGATCGATGGATTCAATAATTTCCAAAGATTCTTCTTGTCTTATGCAAGATGCTGGGCCGGAAGTATCAGGGAAGAAGAAAAATTGGTAAGGACAAAATCTGATCCACATTCTCTCGCTAAGAACAGAGTTAATGTTACCTTGAAAAATTTGGATTCATTCGAAGATTCTTTTGATATAAAAGAAGGTGACAAAATGTATCGACCAGTATCTGAGCGAGTAATTATCTGGTAATAGATTAAGGGGTAAGGTTTTTATACTTAGGGCTTAATGTTTATTACCTAAAACTTTTACATTTTTACTGTTTATCACTTAATACTTCAACATATGTATGGTCTCATAGGGAAAAAGATAGGTCATTCTTTTTCCGCAAATTTTTTCAATAATAAATTTCAACAAGAAGGGATTGATAACCGTTATGAATTATTTCCCCTTCCCTCAATAGATGTTTTCCCTACGTTGTTGGAAGAGAATCCGGACTTGGAAGGGCTAAATGTCACCATTCCCTACAAACAGGAAGTAATAAAATATCTTGACAGTTTATCGGAAGATGCCATCGAAATCGGTGCTGTCAACGTGATTAAATTCACAAAAGAGGGAGATATAACATATTTGACAGGATATAATTCTGACAGTATCGGTTTTAGGGATTCTCTGATTCCACTGATGAGACCCGAAATCAAGAAAGCTTTGGTATTAGGAACGGGAGGAGCTTCCAAAGCAGTAACTTATGTCTTAAAGAACCTGGGCTTGGATGTTACATTGGTGTCGCGCACTCCCAAGGAAGGTGAATTGGGTTATGACCAATTGGATAAGGATATTATATCTGACAACCTTCTTATTGTGAATACGACTCCGTTAGGAATGTATCCGGATGTTGAAACTTTTCCACCTATCCCCTATCAATTTCTTACTGACAAACATATTTGCTACGATGTGGTGTATAACCCTGAGGAAACGGAATTTTTGAAGAAAGCAAAAGAAATGGGAGCCGCTGTGAAAAACGGAATCGAAATGCTGCATCTTCAGGCTATTGCAGCATGGGATATATGGAATAAATGAATTTAAAATTTTTATTCCCGCTTATTGGTTTAGCCTGCGGAATATTGTTTTCGTCTGAAGTAATCCAAGGGTTAGGATTAGGTTTTGTCCTAATTGGATTATCTCTTCTCATTTGGTGTGGACTAACAATAATTTCAAAGAATCCTGTTAATGCAATAAAAGTATCCAAGTATCATTCTGTTTGGATACTTTTATTGTTTGCCGGGATTGGTTCCATAGTTTATAATTTTAGATGCGTTCCATCGGTTCCATTTGAATTGGATGGTAAGAAAGCCACTTATTTCGGGATTATCGATGAGGTGAAATATGCTTCCGACGGGGACCGATTTAAAGTAAGTGTTACATCACTGCACGACAAAGGAGGACACCCCCATCAATGTACGAATCTTCATTTCTTAGTTAAGACAGATGGTTTTTTGGGTTCCCCCGGAGATAAAATTTCTTTTATAGCCACACCAAAAAAATTTAAATCTCAAAAAGGTTCGGCAGAGATTGACAAAAGAATGGCCCATCAAGGACTCCAATATTATGCGAATGTAAAATCCAAAAACATTTCAAAGACCGGAGAAGACACATCATTATTCTTTAAATTTCATAACCTTAAAAATAAACTTATAATTCTTTTAGAGAAGTCATCATTAAATAGGGATACCTCCGAATTTCTTATTTCTATTTTATTGGGTGACAAATCACTACTTTCCTCAGAAGTAAGGTCGACACTAAATTCAGCAGGCATGGCTCATATACTGGCATTGAGCGGAACCCATATAGCGATCATTCTGTCTTTACTTCTATGGATACTCTTTCCTTTTTCTTTGTTGGGCTATCATAAGACAAGAAAAATAATTGCCATCACAATACTATGGTTATTTGTAGTACTTACAGGCGGAGCACCTTCAACAATTAGAGCCGCGATTATGGCATCTTTCGTGATCGGGGCTTATATCCTGGAGAGAAGGAACACTGCCTTGAATTCTCTATTGGCTGCCACTCTTATAATACTCCTAATTGATCCGATTGCCATATGGAATGTAGGATTGCAATTAAGTTTTCTTTGTGTAGCATCGATTATAATTTTCACCAACCGATTAAATCCCATAGAACATCATACCCATCCTAAATTATATGTCGCTTGTAATGTGATACTCATAACCATAATCACAACCTTATGCACATGGGCTTTAGTGAGTTATTATTTTGGGGTCATACCGGTTGCTTTTCTCCTTTCCAATGTAGTATTGCTGCCATTTCTTCCTTTCTTCATTGCATGTGGAATCTTGTATCTCATTCTATTAAGTGCCGGGATTGATTGGAGCATTCTGTCCAAATTTTTAGATTATTTCAATTCCCTTTTTATTGGTTCAGCAGATTTGTTGTCTTTTGGAGGGGAGGCTTCCATAACATTTAGAGTACCCGTTATGTCTGCAATTTTATGGATAGCCGGGATTATAGGTTTAGGCGTTGTTTTAAACAGTCAAAACAGAAAAAATAAGAAATCTGCAGTTCTAATTTCTACATTGACATTAGTAAGCTCCTTTCTTATTATTATTATACCGTCAGAGGAGCACACATCAAAGATTCGCTTTCAGCATAGTTTTACCAAAATGGAGATTCATCACACAAATGCTGATAAAGTTACCAAATATGAATTCCCGAGGAATAGTGTTTCCAATATAGATTTTCCGGATTTCCAGATACTGGCGGTAGATAATATTATTCATAAAGATTCCATCAGGCAAATGCAGACTCTTGACATATCCAAACCCAATTATCTGATTGTTGGAGAAGGATCGGATACAAATCAAATAGCAGAACTGATTAATAATAGCGGTTACTCAAGAATCGTTTTACACAGCACTATTGGCAAAAATAAAAAGGCCGAATTGTTCAGCCTTATAAACGAATCGGAATTAAATAAAATTTATTCTTTAGGTGAAAACGGTTCGCTTGAGTTTGATTTATAATTTTCTTTTTTTACAGGTTCTTCAGGAGGGGCTTCCACCAGAGTACTGAAAATATTATTATGCGACAAAATGTTTCCGTCCTCATCAATCTCTTTCTTTAGATGAGAAGTTTCCTCGGAATCATCAAAGCCTTCGAAGTGTGACAATTGGCGAATAGCCAGCAGTACCATCACCATACAAGCCAGGACGACCATCAAGATTACTATTTGAGTAAAAATACTCATATAATTAAGCTTTAATGTTTATATGATGAACACATTACTGATAAAAAAGTTGGTTAGAATTTCAAAAAAATTGCAAGTTATTTTTTTTTTAATTATTTTTACTTTTTGAAAGAAGGACCTAAACCTTATTTAGCCTTAAAACGTTTAAAAGATATAATTAACAACATCAAAAACTCGAAAACATTAAGTGTTATGAAAAGAACAGCTCTTTTGTTGGCAACATTGGCAGTAGTAGGCTGCGCATGGAGCCAGAAACTTGCAAAGGCTGAAGCCAATGCTCTTCAAAACTTTGCAGCCCAAACCTCAGCCCTTGGAGGCACCAATGGCGATGTACTCAACTACACAGCCAACAATGTTGCAGGCATGGCAGGTGTAACAGTTGAAAACGGACACGTTACTGCTATCAAATGGAATAAGAAAGACCTGAGCGGCGTTTTGGATCTTTCCAATTTCCCGAATCTTGTTTCAGTGGATGTAAGTGATAACAAACTTACCGGTCTTAATGTAAGCAACGCTCCTCAACTTATCACTTTGAATGCATCAAAGAACCGTCTAAAAGAAGTGGCTCTTTCAGGTGTTGATTTGTTACAAGTTCTTGAACTTAACAAAAACAGGATTTCTGAAATAGAACTGGGAGCAATTCCATTTATCAAGAAGATTAATCTTTCTTCCAACAATCTTGTAGCTCTTGATGTAAGCAATGCTGTAAATTTGGTTTACCTCAACGTAATGAGCAATAACCTTGAAGAATTAACAGTAGCCGGTTGCCAAGCATTGAAGACTCTCTATGCAGGTTACAATGACCTTAAAGGCATCACACTCAGTGGCCTTGTAAAACTTGAAAACCTCAATGTTCAAGGCAATAAGATCGCCAACCTCTATGTTCAAGATCTTCCTGCTCTTAATACAATCGCTTGTAACGATAACCACATGACAGGTCTTACAGTCAGCGGTTGCACAGCACTCAATGATGTATTCGCTCCTTACAATGACCTTACAAGCTTTACAGTAAACAATGCTCCAACATTAGCATTTGTAAACCTTGAATGGAATGACCTCACAAACCTTTACCTCAACAACCTTAACTTCCTCCAGAGAGTTAACGTAAGTTATAACCAACTTCAAATGCTTGACGTAAGCTTCGACCCGATGTTGACTTACCTCAATATCAGCAACAACGTTAACCTCAGTGACCTCAGAACTACAGGTGACAATGCTCTTCGTCAGATTGTAGGTGACTGGACAGGTATCGGAATGACAGAACCAAATGCAATGTGGAATCCAGGAGCAGCAGGTATACCTGGTGGACCAATGGGCGGACCGGCAGATGACGGTATGAATCCTCCAATGGAATAATCAACAATACGAAATAAAAAATCGGGGTTATAGGATTTCCTATAACCCTAATTTTTGCCCTATATTTAATAACTAATATCAAAGTAATTAGAAGGGATAAGGCATAAAGAGGTCTCTTAGTAAAATGGATATCTGTATGGGCAAAAATAAAAAGAGACGAATTTGAAATTCGCCTCTTCATTTTGGTTATTATGTTTTATGAAAACAGTTGAAGATGATGGGTTTGAGGGACCATTACCACTTCTTCTTGCTGAATTTCTTCATATTCTTTCTCCTCATGATCGGCATCGCAACTCTTCACGAGAATTACTATAAGGAAGGCAACAACACATGCCACTGCAAAGACGAAAAACAGTACTATGCGTTTGTCCAAACCGCTTTTTCTTTCGTTATTATTTTCGCTCATATTATGTTGATGTTTTATTTTCTTCTGCAAAGTTATAGAATTCCTTGCAATTCAAAAATTTTCAATCAAACTTTATGTTAATCTTTTATTTTGGATATGCTGCTTTCCTTATCTCCAAGGGAATTCTTCGGGAACAGGTTTACCTTTCACAGTGAGTCTAACCAAGCTACAGAATGATCTAACCATCTTTTTTACAGGACCCGGCTCCATACCTAAGACTTTGTAGAGCAATCCGGCGTTATTAGGTAATCTTGTGATACCAGCCGCTAATTTTCTATCCCTGTCAATAAAGACTTCGGTCTTTTCATAAATCTTGGAAGCCATTTCCGGAGGAGTCATCACAATCACATTGGCAAATACATCGAATTGTCCCATAACACCGAGATTGCGAGGGTGTTCCACCTGAGGATCAATCACAAATTTTTCTCTGAAAAGTTGCTTGCCATCTGGTCTTTCTCCATGACTGCAAACCGACAGGATGTCATATTCAAAAAGCTCACCATCTTTATAGTATTTTCTTCCGCCCATAAAAATTTCGGAATAAAATACAGTTGCAGACTCAGCCACTACTAAACGAGTATCAGAAATAAACCTTGTGTTCTTACAAGGAATCACCGGTTCGGGCATAAATTCGAGATAGGCATTATCCTCGAGAATAATATTCTGCACCAAACCCGAATAATTAAATCTCATTTGAGCAAGTTTTGTAGCGGCACCTGTAGAAACCCATGCATAAGCATCCTTTTTAACTGTTATGTCTTGGCGATAACGGTCACCGTCAACATTGGGTCCACCTGATGAAAGGATGTATACACAAGGCATCTCCGGCATTTCCTCATCAAAATAAAGTTCTTGCTGTACAATCAAGGGAGCCCTTCGTTCAAGGTCACGCATAATACTCTTCCCTTGTTTATCCAGTTCAAACCCCATTCTAAGATATCCATGTTTACCGGGAGCACCCACATACATTGCTTCAGGTTCACGGAGATACCGGCTCATTTCCTTGGCATTGTCGAAATCTACAACCGGGGTTGGAAGCTTCTCTTTTTTATTTTGTAGCATTTATTTTACCAATTATATCGACATTATAATCAGGCTTCTATTTCAGTAATTTTTGCCTTATCAAAAAGAGCCATTTTGAAAATAAGATCCACGAGCTCATTGATACCCTCACCTGTCATACAATTAGTGAAGACAAAAGGCTTACCGGGACGCATCAATTTAGAATCATGATCCATAACAGAAAGGTCGGCATGAACATAAGGTGCAAGGTCGGTCTTATTTATAACCAGAATGTCACTCTGAGAGATACCGGGACCATCCTTGCGAGGAATTTTATCACCGGCAGCCACATCGATCACATAGATAAAGAAATCCACCAGAGCAGGAGAGAAAGTAAGGGTTAAATTATCACCACCACTTTCAATAAGCACGATGTCGGAATCCGGAAATTTAGCCTCCATTTCTTCCACAGCAGCTATATTCATGGAAGGATCTTCCCTTACAGCAGTGTGAGGGCAAGCACCGGTTTCAACTCCGATTATTTTATCTTCCACAAGGATACCTTTCAAAGTTTTGCGAACATGTTTTGCATCCTCAGTGGTCACTATATCATTGGTAATGATAAGAACTTTTTGACCAAGTTCCAAAAGTTTTGGTGTTATAGCTTCAATAAGAGCGGTTTTACCGGAACCAACTGGTCCGCCGACACCTATTCTACAAGTTGACATTGTTATAAAGTTTAAAGTTTAAAGTTCAAAGTTTAAAGTTGAAATGTTTAAAGATGAAAGTTTAGAATTTAAAGTTTAAAGTTTAAAGTTTAGAGTTTAAAGATGAAAGTTTAAAGTTTAAAGTTTAGAATTTAAAGTTCAAAGTTTAAAGTGTAAAGTTTAAAGTTGAAAAGTGTAGAGTATACAATTATCAAGTTACCTCTTTAACTCAAGACTTACAACTCAAGACTTACTTCACACAATATACTTTAATTCATAAACATACGCATATTTCCCTTCTCGTGCAAAGAAGCCAATATATCGAGTTCGGGATAGAAAGCGTTCATATCCTTAAGTTCCATCTTAGAAGCTTCCTGATAAAGCCTTTCTATATCTTCCGATAAAGATTCTAGAATTAACTGAGTGTCATAATGGGAAACTTTTACACACCTGAGTGCAGCTCCCAGCACCATATTGATGACACCATATTGATGACTGCAGAACAGATCCTTTTCAGATACTCCCGCAATAGCGAACATGATACCTTGAGCCACGGGATACATTCCCGGAGTTTCTCCATCATTTATTTCTTTAAGCCACTCCTTAACAAAATTGTCGGAATACAGCCTTACGCCCAGTTCAGCCAATTTCTTACCCATTCTGGTAGCCATCAGTCTGGCCTCATCATTCATCTTGAAGGCATAAAGATAACTGTCGGTTTCCTTACATTTTTCGTAATCACCGGCTTTATAAGCCCGATATGCATGAATGCAAGCCACACCGTCGCTGTAAGCGGCTTGATGGGATTGTGAACGTGCGAAGTCTTTTAAAGTCTTGGCATCCTTAACGATTCCTTCAAACGATGCAGTTTCAAGACCGTTTGAAAAAGAAAAGGTGCCAACGGGGAATTGAGAATCGGTGAATTGCAAAAGGCGCATCACCTTTATCATGTCATTTTGCTCAGACATTGTTTTCAATTAATGATGATGATGTTCGTGATCATGATTATGATGGTCACCATGAGAATGATCATGCTCGTGGGAATGCACATGTCCGTCGTGCTCATGTTCATGATAATGCACTATGTGTCCATGATCGTGCTCGTGGGAATGGCTTTCGTGACCGGCGCCACCGAAAAGTCTTCTTATCTCATGGGGAGCCAAGTATGGTATTATTTCCACACCCTTTTGAAAATCATATTTAATTCCCTCTATATGGTGTGTTTCCATAACCGACATCATGACTTTCTTGTCGACAGTAAGAGGCACGTATACTTTAGTACCTTTCACGACAGCAGGCCAGTGTTGGTTACCGATAGCATGACCCAACTCCACACTAATCCTAATAATGTCATCAGGTTTAGAATCAGCCAAACCACTCAGATCCACGACCAAAACAGGACTTAGTTCAATCTTGAGAACTATTGCAGAGTTTGTTTTAGGATCATATTCCACTATGTCACCATCCACTATTTGAGAATGACGTGCCAAAGCGATAGGATATTCCTTACCGCTTGTACCTTTTCCTAAGAATCTTGACTTTTGAGCAGTCCATTGGTCAAGAAATATATAATCTATTTCCGCATCAGCAAGTTTCTCTTTCCATTCGTCAGAGAGATTCATATTGCCAATGACTTCACTATATACTTTCATGAGAATAAAAAATAAACAAGACAGTGGGATTTCATGAAATCCCCCTGTCTTATAGTTAGATTATTGCTTTTAAAACAATCATTAGCTGAACCAATAGAGCTGAGCAAGAGGAAGCTCTTTGGCTGGTGGAACATAAGCATGGATGCCGTCCACAAATACTTCGAATGTTTCGGGATTAACCTCGATCATCGGCATAGCAGTGTTACGTACCATATCATGTTTAGTTATCTGGCGTACACCATGAACAGGATAAAGAGTAGACTCGAGACCAAGTTTCTCTTTAAGTCCAGCTTCATAAGAAGCGCGGGAAACGAATTGCAAACGAGTAGCAGCTGTTTCTTTACCACAATAGCCATACATCGGACGCATGATCTTCGGTTGCGGAGTGGGAAGAGAAGAGTTAGGATCACCCATGTTAGCCCAATTAACCAAACCACCCTTGAGGACCATCTTAGGTTTAGTACCAAAGAATGCGGGTTCCCAAAGCACGAGGTCAGCCATTTTTCCAACTGCGATAGAACCGATAACTTCACTGATACCGTAACAAATAGCCGGGTTGAGAGTGATCTGTGCAAGATAACGGAGCACACGGAAGTTGTCATTGCTATCTGAATCTTCGGGTAATTTACCGCGAACCTGCTTCATGTAAGAAGCCATTTGGAAAGTACGCATGAAAGATTCACCTACACGACCCATAGCTTGAGAGTCGGAAGAAACCATAGAGATGATACCGAGATCATGGAATACATTTTCAGCTGCCTGAGTTTCCGGACGAACGCGGCTTTCAGCGAATGCTACGTCTGAAGGAATAGTCGGGTTAAGGTTGTGGCAAACCATGATCATATCAAACAACTCTGCCTGAGAGTTGATACCGAACGGGAGAGTCGGGTTAGTTGAAGAAGGAAGCACATTAGGCAAAGAAGCCACTTTCATAAGGTCAGGAGCGTGGCCACCACCTGCACCTTCAGTGTGATATGTATGAATAGTGCGACCATCGATAGCAGCGATGGAATCTTCAACGTAACCGCTTTCATTAAGAGTATCAGTATGGATAGCCACCTGGATATCATATCTGTCTGCACAAGACATAGCAGTACGGATAGCAGCCATAGTTGTACCCCAGTCTTCATGGATCTTAAGACCGCAAGCACCGTTTTCGAGCTGATCGTTGATATTTTGAGCTATAGAGCAGTTACCCTTTGCAAGAAGACCAACGTTGATAGGAAGTCCTTCGCAAGCTTTCAACATCTGATGAAGGTTCCAACGGCCAGAAGTGATTGTAGTACCATTTGTACCATCAACGGGACCTATACCACCACCGATAAGAGTTGTGATACCGTTTGAAAGGCAGTTGATTGCCTGTTGAGGAGACACCATATGAACGTGACCATCAATACCTGCAGCTGTAAGGATGAGATGTTCACCTGAAATAGCGTCGGTGGAAGGACCAGTAACGATAGTAGGAGTTACATTGTCCATAACATTTGGGTTACCAGCCTTACCGATACCAGAAATCTTACCGTCTTTGATACCGACGTCAGCCTTAACTACACCCAAAAGTGGATCCAAAATAGTTACATTAGTGATAACGAGGTCAACGCTACCAGCATCTGAAGTGCATTCGTTAGCAAGACCCATACCGTCGCGAAGTGTCTTACCACCACCATAGACTACTTCGTCACCGAAATAGCGGAGGTCTTTTTCGATTTCTACATAAAGGTCGGTATTTCCGAGCCTAATCTTATCGCCCACCGTTGGGCCGAAAAGATTATTATATTCTTTTCTTGATATTGTTGCCATAACTGTGAGTGATATTATTTTTTAATTTCGTTTTCATTGTAGCCTGCTTCAGCTTCATCTTCGCTTACCGTTTTGAAGCCATATTCTCTTACGCGGCGCAATGCTTCGATATGTTTGGGATAGAAGGTCGGCTTGTCTTCGAGTCCGGCATAACCGTTAACCAAGTCATTGAAACCGATAACACGGTTTTTACCACCGTATTGCACTAATTCAACTTCTTTTTGTTCACCCGGTTCGAAACGAATAGCAGTTGTAGCCGGAATATTAAGGTGATATCCGAATGCTTTGTCTCTGTCAAATTCCATATAGCGGTTCACTTCGAAGAAGTGGAAGTGGCTGCCGATCTGAACAGGACGGTCGCCTGTGTTTCTAACGTTTAATTTTACAGTTCTGCGATATGCGTTATAAGTAACCTCCTCGTCTGTTAAAATGACGCCGCCCACCGGAACATACTCTTTAGGAGTAAAGCCGGGAGTGTTAGGATAAGCAATTGGGGGTTGTCCCGGAAATATACCTTTTATGGCAGCGTAGCTTTCTTCCGGTTGATTATTATTATTCTGAGCCATATTGAAAATTTCAAAAGTTAATAATAGAATAAAATCTCAGATATTATTTAATAGGCTGATGAATACTTACCAGACGGCTACCGTCAGTAAATACAGCTTCAACCTGGAGGAGAGAAATCATGTCGGCAACGCCTTCCATCACATCATCCTTTGTCAAAACGTTAGCAGCTGCGTGCATAACTTCTTCAACAGTTTTTCCTTCTCTTGCCATCTCAAGAGCAGCGCTTGTGATATAAGCAACTGACTCCGGATAGTTAAGCTTCAGACCCTTTTTGAGTCTGCGCTCTGCGATGAGACCGACCATCAACAGAGTGAGCTTGTCTTGTTCTTTGGGAGTAAAATGCATAATTATTATTTTTAGAATAATATTTTTAACATCACAAATTTAACATTTTATTTTAAAAATCCACTATCTAAAGAGATTTTTTTTGAAACAATAATTCTTAATTTAAAATAATTTCTTAACAAATTTCTCCTGTCAACTTCAAAAAGAAGTTTTATAATAATGATAATTATATGATTTTTTATTTTATCTCAAAAAATTCAACTAATAATGTTTTGCAACACAAAAATGACTTTTTATTCTTAATCCTTAGACAAATATGAGAATTTAGGAATTATTTAAGTATAAATCAGAATTTTAATTTAAAAAACATGAATGATTTATATAGAGAAAGACTCCGATGATGGCTTGATAGTCAAAATCGGAGTCTTATTTATTTATGAATAAACTCTAAATTTATGAATGACTTTGCAAAGAATCGTCAATTCAATAGTAGACTAAATTATTTATTCATTTATTAGTTGAATGTCTATACATTAATTAGCTTAATGAAAACAAATTAGAAAGGAAGGTCTTCTTCCCCGCCCTCTGAAGGAGCAAAAGGTTCGGGTTGACCACCGAAAGCTTGGTTATTTCCATAAGGCATTCCGGTATTCGCTGCAGGCTGTTGGTTTTGCGGATAGCCCGGGTTGTAGGCAGCAGGCTGTTGTCCGCCAAATCCACCTTGTTGACCTATATATTCAGCTACTCTATAAACACTGACGTCGGTATACCACCTGCCATTAAATTCGCGGCTTTCCAAATCTATTGAAAGAGTATAGTCTCTTCCGGGTTCCAGATTAATTGAATCTGCTCTGTCGCCGAAACATTGCACCTTCACCTTCCTGGGATACTGACCGAAAGTTTCAACCACCCACTCTTTCTTTTTCCATGGATTACCGGCTTTTGATGTGCCTGAAGTTTCTCCCAAAAACGATATTACTTTACCTTCAAGTTCCATTATTTATATCTTTTAATTTGTTGCGAATTTAATAAAAAATCTTTTCGGACCCAAATTGAAAAAAGTTAGAATGAAATAACGAAAAGCTTTGAAGAATACATAAAAAAAGAATTTAAGGAATAATAAAATTGGGAATTTATCATAGAGAAAAGTGTAAAACCGGAATAAAAACTACCGTATAAGTAATTTTAACATTGTTTTGTTAAAATTGAAAGTCATATTGTCTTATTGTTAAAAATAATTTATCTTTGCGAAAATAAAACGTGAAAAATCGACTCCTATCTTACCTAAGGAAAGCACAATTTTATTTACCAAATACACTTCACTAAAACAAACCAGATTATGAAGAGACTGATTCTCTTGACCCTGGCAATAGTATGCATGATTGGGGTGGGTTATGCCCAGCCCAACACAAAGACATGTCAGGGCACAGTTATCGATGAACTGGGAGAACCTGTAATAGGCGCCACAGTTCAGGCAAAGGGCACAACGATTGCGACTCCTACCGACATTGACGGTAAATTCTCGTTGAAAGTGCCGTCAAATACTAAAGAACTTCAAATCAGCTATGTGGGTTATAAGACTCTCACATTAAAAGCTGAAGAAAACATGGGAGAAATCAAGATGACTCCTGACTCCAAGATGCTTCAAGACGTTGTTGTAACTTCATCTGTTGCAAAAACAAGAGAAACTCCTGTTGCGATTTCAGAAATCACGGCTGGAGAAATTGAAGTGAAATTAGGAGACAAGGAACTCCCGGAATTGCTTAACACCACTCCCGGCGTTTGGGCCACTCCTGAAGGTGGCGGCCACGGTGATGCCAAGATAAACATGCGTGGTTTCAAAGCTCCGAATGTTGCAGTGCTCATCAACGGTATTCCTATGAACGACATGGAATGGGGCGGAATCTACTGGTCAAACTTCGGCCATCTTCCTAATGTTACTTCTAATGTTCAGACACAAAGAGGTTTGGGTGCAGCTATCATCTCTACCCCTTCTATCGGTGGTACGATTGCTTATACAACTAAAGGTTTGGATGCAAAGAAAGGTGGATCACTGTGGTATGGCACAGGTAACGACGGACTTAACAATATCGGTATGACCGTTTCAACAGGTCTTATGGATAATGGCTGGGCTATTACTGTTCTTGGCGGTCGTCGCTGGGCTAACGGTTATATACAGGGCACACAATACAATGAATGGAGCTGGTTTGTAAACGTTACAAAGAAGATTGGTGACAAAAACCAACTTTCACTCACAGCTTTCGGTGCTCCGCAATGGCACAACCAACGTTCAAGAGCAAGCCTTATGATTAATGAATGGCAGAACGTAGCCAATTACATGGGCGATGAATCTCCTTACAGATACAACCCGATTTTCGGTTATGACAATGAAGGACAACAAAGAACTTCAGCACGCAACCAATTCCACAAACCGGTTATCTCATTAAATCAT
>JAFLTP010000038.1 GCA_022510405.1 Muribaculaceae bacterium
CCAACGACCCCCTGATTAACAGTCAGGTGCTCTAACCAACTGAGCTACTGAAGCAATTTTATAAATTTGTGAGGAGCGATCTCCTTGGCGCTTCAGGATGGGCTTGAACCAACGACCCCCTGATTAACAGTCAGGTGCTCTAACCAACTGAGCTACTGAAGCAGGTTTCTCGATTTTGGAGGCGTTGATGTTACAATCATCGGGGTGCTTCCCTCAATCGCGGTGCAAAGTTAGGCAGTTTTATTTATCTATGCAAATTTTTTCAATAATTTTTTATCGTTCTTCTTCAGTGATGGGTAAACTCCTTATTTCACCGTCGGATAATGTTGTGGTTAAAATATAGCCTGGAAATATGGAACCTTTGGTTTTCACTGCCTTACCATTTATACGAGTGATAGAATAACCTCTCTTCAATGTATTTTTCGGATCTAATACTTTTGTCAATGCTTCCAAATTGTTAATCTTTTGGGTAGCATAATTAATTTGTGAAGCTGAAAAATTTTTCAATGAAAGCAAAAGATTATCTATTTTGAGATTTTCTTTCACTATTCTTGCTCCGGTAATATTTCCGAGAATTGTCTTCATTCCATCAAGCCTGATTCTTTCCTTTCCCAGTCGACCTTCAATGAGAAGTGGTAGTATCCCCGAAATTGACTGAAGACTTGATTTAGCCTCTTCGAGTCTTCTCAATGAAAGTTGTGGAATAAATCCTTGAATAGTGCTTAATCTTCGTTCCTCACCTCGTAATAAATCTGTGGAATATATTCTCAATCTATCAGCCAAGGTCAAAACTTTATCATATGCCGACCGAGCTTGATCAATAAAGAAACCGGCTACAGCAGTAGGAGTTTTAAGACTGGTATGGGCTATTTCATCCAAAACATTTCTGTCTCTTTCATGACCAATTCCAACCACAACGGGTAGGCCACATGTTGCTACTGCTCGTGCAAGTTCATAATCGTCAAATCCATTGAGATCGGTTGTTGCACCCCCACCTCTAACAATAGCCACACAATCCCAGATATGTGCTGTTGACTCGATAATCCGGAGTGCCTTGCGTATAGATTCCGAAACCTTGTCGCCTTGCATGATGCATGGAAACAAGCAAGGATAAAAAACGAAACCTTCAGAATTTCCACAAAGATGGTTTATAAAATCTCCATATCCTGCTGCACCTTCAGCTGAGATTACTGCTATCTTTTGTGGCGCGAGAGGTAAAGAAAGATTTTTATTATACAAAGCTACCCCTTCCTTATGAAGCCTCATCAGAATTTCTTTTCTGATTCTTTCCATATCACCCATTGTGTAGGAAGGGTCTATGTCTACAATGTTGAAAGAAAGTCCGTAAATGGAATGGTGTGTGGCACTTCCTCTCACTAATGCTTTGATGCCATTTGAAATTTCCCTATTGGTGGCACTAAAAAATTTTTGTCTCAGAGAATAATAAGAATTCCTCCAGATGGTTGCCCGAAGTTTAGCTATAGTTTGTCCTGTCTCATTTTTTTCTATGAGTTCCATGTAACAATGTCCACCAGCCAATCTCACATCACTGAGTTCAGCTATAATCCATACTCCGGCCAGCTCCCGTGCACTTGCCACAGCATTTGTGATAGCATTGGTGTATTGACTTAAAGGAATTCCAACAGGGACATTATCGAAAAAAGAGGAGGGCATATGACTACTGTTTTAATGTGGCAAGTTCTTTCAATGCTCCCGTTGTAGGATCGAATATAGCATACGATGGTTCTTTCTTATCGGTAAATAAGGTGGGATTCAATCCGAACAACATCCCGAACTGACTCATCCCGTAAGATTTATTGAAAATAGGATTTCCCATATAGGATAAAGATAAATCTGCAGTACCCGGAATGCAATATATCACTGCATCTTTAGGAATTTTCTTTTCCTCACCTTTGGCATCAACCGGCATTTCGGCTTCCTCAGTCACATTTACGGTTATATATACCGGTTCCCCGAAATAGTCATTGGCATCAACAATACCGTCTGTCACACTAAACCGACATAAAACACTTTTACCCTCTTTTTCGGGTAGATAAGTGAAAGACCTTACCACCCTTTCTTTCCAAGAAGCGCCTGTGAAAGCGTTCATCAAAGCTTTTTCTTGCTCATCGAGAGATGCCAGCATTATTTCAAGTTGCCTTCCGTCTGTTGGCATCGTTTCAGCAGTACCGCGGGTTAATGACAATTTCGCGTCACGAATTTCTTGGAGTTCCTCGGCGAGAATCTGTGCCTGTTTATATGAAGACTGTGCCGAAGTGAAATCCTCATTTACAAATTCCAAATATTCCTTGCCGTTTATAGGTGAACCTTCCAAAGGAGTTACTGTCAATGCATCCGGTGTGGAAAAGGAAGGTTGTTTATTAATTGTCAACAACATTCCGTCGTCGGCCACCCCTATATATGTCGTAGCTCCAGCCTTTAGTTGCATCACATATCTGTTCTCAGAATCCGGTACTCCGTAAGGAGTTACTTTCACAGATTCGATAGTCCACTTCACTTCATCCTCCGTTATCACTTTAGAGTCGGCGGTAAATAATTTGGAATATTTACTGAACGGACCCGCGATTTGTATTTCCTTAGTGGCCACAATCTCAATTTGAAAAGCAGTGACCGGTAGGGTATAAACCAACCCATACTCATTATGTTTCTCGGCAGTGAGAAGTTTGGTTTGTTGGGCATTAATGATAAAGAAATTTCCTAATAATGCCATCAAAAAGAAAATGTGTTTCATATGGGTTAATTATTTTTTTCTTGAAGTGATATTCTTTAAAGCAATGGCGCAGCAATCTGCGATTTCGGAGGACAACATTCCATATTCTCCCCATTTTTCTTCAGCAAGGTCACCGGCCATGCCGTGAACAAAAACACCAAGAGTGGCGGCTTGATCCGGATGAAAACCCTGGGCTATGAAAGAAGTAATGACACCTGTCAAAACATCACCCGATCCGGCAGTTGCCATTCCGGGATTACCGTTAGAGTTGAAAAAAACTCTTCCGGTGGGCCGCACTGTAGCAGTGTAATGTCCTTTAAGTACAATTACGATATTGTAGTATTTAGCCATGTCAATGGCTTTTTTAAGCCTTTCCTCATTATTGGAATGATCTCCGAAAAGTCTGTCGAACTCGCCGATGTGAGGAGTTATAACGGAATGTGCCGGCAAAAGACTTAACATATGAGGCCTCCGAGCCATACAATTTAGAGCATCGGCATCAATCACAATTGGGTTCTTATAATTTTTCAATAAATTTTCCAAAGCGTCAATAGTCTTTTCATTGACACCCAAACCGGGTCCAACTGCTATAGCCTGATGATTGTGATGCACGCTCATGTCGGTTATGAAATGCTCATTGCGGTCCGGTTCAAAAAGAGCTTCAGGAACTGTGGTTTGTAATATTGACAAAGAGACCTTAGCGCTATGTACAGTTACTAATCCTACACCTGTGCGAAGACAACCTTTAGCAGCCAAAACAGCCGCTCCCGACATTCCGACACTTCCTGCAAAGAGTAGGGCAGAACCATAATCCCTTTTCCCTGTGAATTCATTTCTTTTTTTGAAAAGAGGTCTAACATTCCTTTCTTCCACAAGCATAAAATCCACGGGTATATCCTTCATCTTGGATTCATCAAGTTCGATGTCAAGAAGTTTCCACTCACCCAAAACTTCTTGGTTCTCTTCAAAGAAGAAAGAAAGCCTTGGAAATTGGAAAGTCAAGGTGAGGTTTGCATGGATCATATCCCTTCGACTGACATTCTGGTTCCATTCACCCGACAAACCGGTTGGTACATCAATTGATATCACATATGCCTTCGAGTCATTGATATAGTTTACGAGAGTGAGAAACCCTTTCTGGAGAGGTCCCTTAAAACCGCTTCCGAAAAGGCCGTCGATCACTACATCCTTTTCACTGATTTCCGGTGGTTGGAAATCTTTGGTCACCTCTGTGAAGTTGATTCCTTCAGTTTCTGAGATCTTGTTTTTTTCTTCGTTACAGTCATGGCTAAGTTTCCCCATCACATTGAAAAGGAAAACCTCGATATCTTTGTATCCTTGTTCGAAAAGCATCCTGGCCACAGCCAATGCATCACCACCGTTGTTTCCCGGGCCTGCGAAAATCACCATTCTTTGGTTGGTGTTGAATCTTGACTCTATTTCCCAACATAAAGCGGCCGCCGCCCTTTCCATCAATTCAAGCGAAGTAATGCCTTGTGCCTCACATGTGGCTTTATCTATTTCTCTGATTAATTCTGACGTAAATATCTTCATACTGCAAAATTAGCGATTGACTCTGTAAGTTGCAAGTTGAAGTTATCTTCAATTTCCTTAAAACAAGGACCGGATCTAAAAAGATCCGGTCCTTTAATCGCACCTTATGTTTTTTATTGAAGTGGTTTGAGTTTCACAGTGAAGTGTCTCATCAATTCAGCCTCCCATTCAATCTCCACACCTCTCTTTATTTCATCTCTTCTATCATATACATTCTTCAGGGCTGCGGCAATTACCCGGATATGGTTGTCGGTATACACTCTTCTTGGGATACAAAGTCGCACGAAATCATTGCCGGAAAATCTGTTTTCACGTGTCACAGGATCTCGGTCAGCCAAGATATAACCGATTTCACAACCTCTGATACCGGCTTCCTTATAGAGCTCTATTGTGAGAGTCTGAGCCGGAAATTCTTCCTTCGGAATCTGGGGAAGTACCTTCAAAGCATCGATAAACACTGCGTGACCTCCGATAGGACGTTGATAAGGAATGCCATATTCGTCCAAAAGCGACGCCAATAGTTCCAATTGATGTATACGGGTGTCCAAGGTGTCGAATTCGGTATTCTCATCAAGGCCCACAGCCAGTGCCGCCATATCACGACCGTTCATACCTCCATAAGTTAAATATCCTTCGAAGGGAATTACGAATGCCTTGGCAGCTTCATACCAATCTTCCCAACGTGTGGCGATGAAACCACCCATATTTACAAGACCGTCTTTCTTAGCCGACATAGTCATTCCATCTGCCAGGCTGAACATTTCTTTGCAGATTTCTTTTATGGTTTTGTCTTTATAGCCGGCCTCTCTTTTCTTAATGAAATAAGCATTTTCCGCAAAACGGGCACTATCAAACACAACTCGTTTCCCATACTTGTCAGCGATCTTTCTAACTTCTTTGAGATTTGCCATAGAAACAGGCTGTCCACCGGCCGTATTGTTGGTTACAGTTACTATAATAAAAGGAACTTTATCGGCATGCTCAACCAAAACTTTTTCCAACTTTTGAGTATCTACATTTCCCTTGAACGGAAGTTCCTTTTGAGTATCTTTAGCCTCGTCGATAGTGCAATCCACAGCATGAGCCTTACGGAATTCTATATGACCTTTGGTGGTGTCGAAATGTGAATTACCGGGAACATAATCGCCCTCGTGAACAAGAGCGGAAAATAATACATTCTCGGCAGCTCGTCCTTGATGGGTTGGTATCACATATTTAAAACCGGTGATTTTTTCGATTGCCTCTTTCAATTCAAAGAAAGAACGTGCGCCGGCATAAGATTCATCACCCATCATGAGGGCTGACCACTGACGATCGCTCATGGCTCCTGTACCGGAGTCGGTGAGACAATCGATATAGACTTGATCTGATTTTAATCCGAAAACATTATATCCGGCTTCTTTGATCCATTTTTCGCGTTGTTCTCGGGTGCTTTTCGTGATGGGTTCCACCATCTTTATTTTCCATGCTTCTGCAAAAGGTAGTTCCATTTTTATTAAATTTAAGGCTATTAATTTTCCAAAATTACCGAAATATTATGATATGACAAATTCAAATCATTTTCAAAATCCTCCAAAAGAAACCAAAGATTGTCCATTGGAATTGGCTCTAAATTTGGAAACACTTAAGATAATTTATAAAGCAAGTTTCTTATTTTGAATCAATTTGTTAATTTTGTCTGTCTTATTGGAGGTTATATCAATATAGCCGAATAAAGGAAAGTGTTATGTCTGGAAAAATAAAGATGGAGAACAATATACTGAAGTTAAGGATGGGGCAATACATGAGTTTTGTGCTTTGTCTGATGTTAATGCTTGTGGTCCCGATCTGGAGGGATCATAAGATTTTCGGTATAGACCTTGGCTTAGATGACGAGCAAAAGGTGGAAACCATTCGGGAAATGCCGGATGGCAGAATTATAATTAATACCACTGATATTGGTAAGGACATAATGGGTTATGGAGGTCCCACACCGGTAGAAATTGAGATTAATGACGGAGTAATAGAAAAAGTGACACCATTGAAAAACCAGGAGACTCCGGAATTTTATGGAGCTGTAAGAAATTCTAATCTTTTGGAATCAATGGACGGGAAAACATTGGCTGAGGCTTTAAGCACTCCGATTGATGGGGTTTCCGGAGCGACATATAGTTCGAATGCGTTGATCAATAATATGAGGAGAGGTGTGGAATATGCGCTTGCTTCCAATGAAATTTTTGTAACACAAGAAAAAGAGAGGGATAAACTCCCCTTGAAATTTTATATCACCATAGTTATAATAGTAGCCGGAGGTGTAATTCCTCTTTTTCTTAAGGACAAACGATACCGGACCCTCCAAATGGTTCTTAATGTTTTACTTCTTGGATTTTGGGGAGGAACGTTTATTTCCTATTCCTTGATGGTATCTTATCTGACAAACGGTATTACAAAGGTTGTTATGATTCCGACAGCACTGATGCTTATAGCAGCTTTCATATATCCGATGTTCGGGAAGAAGAACTATTATTGCGCATGGATGTGTCCCTACGGTTCTCTTCAGGAACTTTTAGGGAAATGCATAAAATACAAATTCCCGATGAGTCAGGGACTCCTAAAATGGCTCACCATATTCAGAGAATTGCTTTGGTTTGTTTTGATGTGGTTGCTTTGGACCGGATTATGGTTTGACTGGATGGGTTATGAACCTTTCGCAGCATTTTTCTTCACCGACGCATCGGCAGTGACGTTAGGAATCGCAGGAGGTTTTTTAATATTATCTTTGTTTATACAGCGACCATATTGTAGATTCGTATGTCCCACCGGTTCACTATTCAAATTCTCTGAGGGGTCGAAATAATCTATTTAAAATATGGAGGTAGAAAAATTCGTTAATAGAAAAATAAACAATAACAGCAAAAACAATGATACTTGATTTTATAGGTGGACTTGGTTTCCAAGAAATTCTTTTGATAGCTTTGGTTGTGTTGCTTTTCTTCGGAGGTAAGAAAATTCCTGAGATGATGAAAGGTCTTGGAAAAGGAGTCAAGGCATTCAAAGACGGAATGAAAGAAGTTGATGTCAATGATAAAGTAGAAGCGACAGAGGAACCCAAGAATGAGCAATAAAGCCGGAACAGCTACATTTTGGGATCATCTTGATGAGTTGCGTGCCATTCTCCTTAAGGTAACCATAGTGGCTATTTTATGCGGGGTTGTGGCTTTTATTTTTAAAGAACAGCTTTTTGAAATCGTATTAGCCCCTAAATACAACGATTTCATCACATATAAATGGCTTGAAAAAATAGGGGATATATTCACTGAAACCACAGGAGATGATTTTACTGTGAGCCTAATCAATACAGGGCTTGCACAGCAGTTTGTCATACACATGAAAACTGCTTTTTGTTTCGGAGTGTTATGTGCGTCACCTTATATTTTATATCAACTTTTTCGCTTTGTTTCTCCGGCTTTGTACGAGAACGAGCGACAGTATGCCCTTCAAGTGGTTGGAAGCGGATATTTGATGTTTATGATAGGGGTTTTGATAGGATATCTTTTGATTTTCCCGTTGACATTTAGATTTCTTGGCACTTATCAGGTATCGGAAGAAGTGTCAAATTTGATTTCGCTCGACTCATACATGTCCACCTTGATGTTGATTTGTATCGCGATGGGAATTGTTTTTGAAATGCCGGTTGTGAGTTGGTTTTTCGCCAAGATGGGATTTCTGGATTCCGGTTTGATGAAGAAATATAGGAAACATGCCATAGTTGCTATACTGATAATAGCGGCGATAATAACACCCACCAGTGATGTTTTCACCCTATTGGCAGTGTCATTACCTATGTGTCTGCTTTACGAAGGTAGCATTGTCTTGGTGAAATTAACTGAAAGAAAAAGAGAAAAAGAAACCGGTCTGGTTCCTGCATAACTAACAGACCGGACCGGTTTAGCTTAAAAGCAAAAAGAATTTCTTATTTGGGGAGATTGAAAGTAACTGAAAGTTCTCTCATCTGATCATCGGTCATACCATCGGGAACGAATCCCATATTTCTCGCGCACATGTATATTATGGCGCTTTTATTGAGAACATCCACTTGGTCGAAAGCAGCCATTATATCTGTTTCCACTGCAAAAACTCCGTGTTTTTCCCACATCACCACGTCATAATCTTCATTTATTATTCTGATGGTTTCATCGGCAAGTTGTTTGGATGAAGGCATCATATATGGCACAATACCCAAACCTTTAGGTGCGAAAGCTTTGGTTTCAGGAATCATCGACCATAGAATCTTGGTGAGCACATCTTTCTTAAGATATTCAGGGTTATGACTCATGGCCACAAGTTCTATAGGATGAGTGTGAAGAGAGGCTTTGAAAGGCGAGCCTTTGTAGATAAGATCATTATGAACGGCCAAATGCGACGGGAGTTCGGAAGTGGGCATCACCGGTTTATCAGCCACTATTTCATAATGAGCGCAGTCATCGAGAATTCGTATGATGGAACCATTGTCCATGGGCCAACGGGCGAGGTCCCTCATTCTTTTTTGGGTGCCTTTACAGTAGAAATAACAACCTTTCAAATGTGGGAGGGTATCGCCGATTACTATGGGTTCGCTGATGGCTTTCTTTTTTTTTATATCGTCTGTGACGAACTCAGTTACATTCACAGTGATATTGCCGCCGTTGCGCTCGGCCCAACCTTTGGTCCAAAGATAACCGGCGGCTTCAGCTATTTTATCGATTTCATGCTTGAGAGCAGGAGCATTGTCTAACACGGAATTCATATTGAGTTATTGGAGTTGTTGAAGTTGTCAGTGGATTTGATGCTGTTGTAGTAAATTTATCTTTAACAACAATAAAAACATTAATAAAAATAAAAACTATAAAATATTAAAAGTTAAATTATTTGGGGTAGGAATGTTGACACAACCAATATAATCAGTCCAATTACCAACACCACGATAGTCTTATTTGAGCATCCTTTCCATTCTTTGAGAATTATGCCCCAGACATTGGAGAACACTACGTTTAGGGCCATTAGGATACACCAAGCGAAGGTGAGCAAAATTGCCGATTCAGTCAAGAACCCTTTGGCGAGGGCCAACCCGAAGAACTGGCTATACCATAACACGCCTGCCAAGAGGCAAAATAGAAGATTATTGCCCCACACATTTTTCTTTGCATAATCTCCCCAGGTCTTATTTTTATGGTTCTGATATAAGCAATACACAAGGTTTGTTGCAAAACCTCCTATTGTAACCAAAAATGTTGCCGGAAGAGTGCGAAAAATAGCAAGAGTTTCGTCACCAAAATTAATATTCGATCCGAATTCAAGACCAACATTGAAGCAACCGCTCATCAAACCTGCGAGCAGAGCAATCATAATTCCCTTTGGGAAATTAAAGTCTTTCACTGCTTTTCTTTTCTCTTCCTCACTAAGCGTTGAGGCTTTCATCGATCCCGCTATTCCAATAATGGCAATACCGATCAGAGTGACACCCACTCCTACAAAGACCGACCAAGTCAACTGTGAAATAGGATCTTGCTCAGGGAAGAAAATCTGCAGCATCACGGGTCCCAGAATAGTACCCAACGCCGCACAAGTGCCCAAGGCAATAGACTGACCTAAAGCTACACCTAAATACCTCATAGATAGGCCGAATGTTAATCCACCCACGCCCCATAAGACACCGAAACCAAGAGTCACCCATACATTTACCGGGTCGGCTTCAGCAAACATTTCATGTAAAGAATGTCCCGGTGGAACTGCCAGGAATGCGCCGGCCAAAGGCAAGATTATCCAGGCAAACAATCCTTGGACGATCCAATAACTTTCCCAGCTCCAGTTCTTTATTTTATTGATAGGTACATATGAACTCGACTGACAAAACGCACCGGCAGCGATTATAAGTAAACCTAAGACTATCATATCGAAAGTTGTTAGTTGTAAGCTTTAAGTTGTAAGTAGACAATTTGAGTAACGAAACTCACAACCCACAACTCAAAACTTACAACTACAAAGTTTATCGTTTTGAAGTTACGTCTTTTTCGTATTGTTCTACTTCCTTAATGTAGGCTTCGCCAACGGGAACATTGTTCTTGAGGCAGAACATGTCGTAAACCGCATTCCAAGGAAGATTCTTTGCTTCTTCGAGAAGGGCGAGGCGTTGGAATTTCTTGTCTTCACCTTCGTATTTGCGTAGAGTGTCGATTGGTTCAAGAAGGGCGCGTGTCATACATTTCTGTGCCGCACGGCTACCGATTACATAAGCGCCGATACGGTTGAGTGTACCGTCGAAATAGTCGAGACCATAATGAACACGATTGAGTGCTCCGGCTCTTACTATTTCACTGAAAAGATCCATTGTTGGATCATCCATAATGGTGACATGGTCTGAGTCCCAACGGATAGGACGACTTACGTGAAGCATGAGTTCCGGCACGAAAAGGAGCATTGAAGATACCTTGTCGGCTACGCTTTCTGTCGGATGGAAGTGACCTGTATCAAGGGTGATCATCATATTCCTTTGCGCAGCGTAGGCAGTGTAGAAGTCATTGCTACCCACGGTGTAACTTTCAAGACCTATGCCGAACACTTTGGATTCTACGGTGTCTTTCATCCAGTCATATTTATGCTCGAAAATCTGATCCAGAGAATCCTTGAGGAGTTCACGATAAAGAAGACGATTAACTGTGATATCCTTGCTACCGTCGTGAACCCAAGTGTTCATGATACAAGTATCCTGTTGAGCTTCACCTATAGCTTGGGAGATGGCGCGGCAGCGTTTTGAATGTTCGATCCAGAAATCACGGATACCTTTATCCGGATTAGAAAGAGAAAGGTCACCGCTCTTATCGTGTGAGAAAGAAGTGGAATTGAAGTCAAGTTTTATATCGTTGGCGAGACCCCAGTCTATCCAGCTTTGGAAATGTTCAACGGTACATTCATCACGGTCAACTGATTTGCCACCGAAATCACCATAAATTTCATGAAGGTTGAGTCGGTGTTTGCCAGGTATTAGGCTCATGGCGTAAAGGATGTCTTTGCGAACTTCATCAATGTTGCGTGCTTTGCCGGGATAGTTTCCGTTTACCTGTATTCCACCGGTGAGACCACCTTCACGTGTTTCGAAACCTTCCACATCGTCAGCTTGCCAGCAATGGATGCTGAGGTGGAAATCTTGCATTTGTTTGAGCACTTTGTCAGTGTCGACACCTACTGCTGCGTAACGTTCTTTCGCTACTTCATAGGCTTTTTGGATGTTTTCGTTAGTCATGGTTATTTTGTTATTATTGTTTTTATTGTTTTTGTTGTTTTGGGCTTTCTGGGGGTTGGGGAATGTAATTTTTAGTTCAATTGCAGTTATTTTGAGGATTATATGTTTTCGTGTTGGTTGAAGCAATTGCCACTTTCCTCATTTCCGAGAGATTTTCTACTTTGCCGCAGGCTTGGAGTTGAACAAGGATATTTCCGAGTGCTGTTGACTCTGTAGGACCGGCCACCACGGGAATCCCCAGCTCATCGGCTGCGTATTGCATGATATATTGATTTAAGGAACCTCCCCCAATCACATGAAGACGTTTCACATTTTTAGAGTCACACTCTTTGAGCCCATCAAGCACTTCTTTATAGCGTTTTGCAAGACTTCTATATATAACCCTGATATAATCCGCCGGAGTCTGAGGAACTTTTTGATTAGTATCTTCACAATATGTTTCTATTGATTTCATCATATTGGAAGGATGAGCAAAAAGTGTATGGTCAGGATTTATTATGCTGTTGCAATCTGATTGTTCACACAAGGCAGCCAGTTCAGATATATTTTCAGGCACATCCTTGAATTTGCCCGGAAATTCTTCCCTGCAACGTTCGAAAATCCAGAGACCGCAAATATTCTTAAGGAAGCGGGTGGTTCCATCGATGCCACCTTCATTTGTAAAATTAAACTCGCGGCTCTTTTCATTGATAATCGCGTTGGGAGATTCAATGCCTAACAGTGACCATGTGCCGCAACTCAAATATGCGTAGTCTTCATCTGGAGTTGGAACTGCGATTACTGCGGAAGCCGTATCATGTCCGGCCACGGCGATGACTGGGATACCATTCAAACCGGTGTATTCTTGCACCTCTTTAGTGAGAAGACCGATCACTTCCCCGGGTTTCACAGATGTGCCGAATTTATCTCTGCTTATACCCAAAACATTTAGGATTTCTTCATCGAGATCTCCGGTTTTCGGGTTGAGCATCTGAGAAGTGGAAGCAACGGTATATTCCATCACCGCCTTTCCTGTCAGCATATACGAGAGTGCATCAGGAATAAAAAGAATCTTATCGCAAGTTTCAATAAGTTCCGGATTATTCTCTTTAATCGTGAAAAGTTGGAACACAGTGTTAAAATCCATAAACTGTATCCCGGTCTTCTCATAAAGAGTATCCTTACTCATACGGAAACTGAATCTTTCGATAACCCCTTCCGTGTGACTGTCTCGATAGCAATAGGGGAGTCCTGCAAGCGAGCCATCCTTATAGAAATAAGCCACGTCACAACCCCAAGTATCTATTCCAATCGAGGAAAGTTTTTCTGAACCGAGTTTTTCACCGGTTAACTTCAACGCCTTAAGGATTTCTTGATAAAGGAAAGGAAGGTTCCAGAAAAGATGACCGGCAATGGGAAGCATAGGATACTTGAATCGAGTCATTTCCTTCATTTCAACATTCTTACCGTTGTATGTGGCAAGGATAGTGCGTCCTGAAGTTGCACCAAGATCCACCGCTAAATGATATGATGTTTTCATAAAAAGATTTTAGGGTCATTAAATTTTTGCATAAATAAAGCCAAGTAATCCCTTGTTTATAGTAGAAGTGTTCAGTTAGTTTGTAAAAACGTGATAGATAGCGAAATTAATAAAATATGCACTAATTTACAAAATTGATGTACGAATGTTTGGGTATATTAGGAAGTGTTATATTAATTTTGCTGATTAGAGTCTTTGTAGATTTTGAAGAGACCGTAAATATGGAGGTCTCGATTGTTGATTTCATCCTCTATCAGAAAAATCTTTTGAATGAAAAACTTGCTTTTACTTTCCTTTGCTATGTGCTGTTTAACCATGACGGCCCAGGAATTGTTGGATTTTAATTTCGGGTGGAAATTCATGCCCGGTGACAGTGTTTCATATTCACAAAATGGATATGATGATTCAGATTGGGAAACAGTCAACCTCCCGCATGACTTTCAAATAAGCCAACCTTGGGTTGCACCTTCGGCCGAAGAAAGGCCGGACGATTCCAATCAGATGGCGAATATTGCAAGTCGACTTAGTTCAAGAGGATTTAAAGAAATGGGGCAGGGATGGTATAGAAAATCTTTCACAGCCAAACCGGAATGGAAAGGTAAAAGGGTACTCTTGGATTTCGAAGGTATAATGCTCACGGGAGATGTTTTCTTGAATGGCGAAAGAATCGGTGGAACTGATTACGGTTATCTTGGATTTGAATCCGATATATCGGATAAAATCAAATATGACGGCGAAAACATAATTGCCGTGAGAGCTGACACAGGAACACCAGAAAATTCAAGATGGTATACCGGAGGCGGCCTCTATCGCGATGTAAAGTTGAAAGTGGGTAATCCGAAACAATACTTCACGCGGAATTCATTACAGATTACAACTCCTGATATTTCTGAGAACCAAGCCACAATTATAGTGGATGGTGAACTTGCTACCTTTGTTAAAGTTGATACCTTGGATGTAGGTATAAAGATTTATGATACAGAAGGCAAGGAAGTTTATTCCAAAAGAAACAATTTATGGAATAATCGCAGACAAAAAATACGGGAATTTCGTCTGGATAGTTTGAATTTGGTGAATCCAAATCTTTGGGATACCGAAAACCCTTATCTATATACTTTGGAGGCTATAGTTTATACTCCGGATGGGGAAGTTGCCGACCGGATTATGGATAGATTTGGTATACGTAAAATTGAATACTCTCCCGAATTCGGTTTAAAACTTAATGGAAAGAAAGAATTGCTGAAGGGCATAGCCAATCATCACACTCTTGGTGCGTTGGGAGCAGCCGCATACCCGTCAGCCCTGGAGAAAAGAATCAAGATGTTGAAAGACTTTGGTTTCAATCATATACGCACATCTCATAATCCATATAGCGAATCATTGCTTGATTTATGTGATGAATATGGTATTTTGGTAGTAGATGAATTGTATGACAAATGGACCACTCAATATGCAGGAGGAAAGAAGGATTGGAATGAACAATGGCTCAATGATGTGCCCGAATGGGTAAAAAGAGACCGCAACCATCCGTCCGTGGTTATGTGGAGTCTTGGTAACGAATTACAATTGATTCCGGATCTTCCTTACAACGACTGGGGTGTGACGCCATATAAATTGCAGAAGACACTTCTTAACCGCTATGATACGACAAGGCCTGTGACAGTTGCCATGCATCCTCGTGGCAGAAATGAACTGACAGATTCTCTCCCGGCACCCCTTGTGATGGAAACGGATATAGCGGCCTACAACTATCGTTATATGTATTTCCCGGGCGATGGAGAGAAATTCCCTTGGATGATGTTCTATCAGAGCGAGGCAAACGCATCGGGTATCCCTTCCAACTACTACAATATGGATCTTGACAAAGTTATAGGACTTGCATACTGGGGCGCCATTGATTACCTGGGAGAGTCAAAAGGATGGCCGGCAAAAGGGTGGACCGAAGGTATCTTCGATATATCTCTTCAACCAAAGCCGTTGGCTTACTTGGTGAAAAGTTATTTCAAACTCGAAGAACCGCTCGTACATATTGGCATCATAGAATCCAATGAAGAAAGAATTTGGAATGACGTTGCGGTGGGAACAATGCAACTTTCAGAGAATTGGAATCGCCAACCGGGTGAGTTGGTGAATCTATACACCTTTACAAATGGTGATGAGGTAGAGCTGTTGGTTAATGGTAAAAGTTATGGGAGGCAAAAGAATAATTTGATTGACAATACAAAACGCAACCGAATACTTTGGGAAAATGTTCCCTACGCACCGGGCCACATAGAAGCGAGGGCATATGATGCCTCAGGTAAAAAGATTGCAAGTCATCAGATTAAGAGTTCTGGAAAAGCCGTAACGTTGAAAGCTGAATATGACAACCAGGAATGGAAAGCCGATGGCTATGACCTTCAACATATAATTGTTTCCGCAAATGATAAGAAAGGGATTTTAAATCCTACAGCATCTGAATTATTGGTTTTTGAGGTGGAAGGCCCGGCCGAAATAGTGGGAGTGATTAATGGTGCCATGAATTCCGATGAACTTTTCTCGCCGGAACCCTCCTCCAATGGGAAGAAGGCATCACGAAGTCTGTACCAAGGAAAAGTATCTGTGATACTCCGTTCAACCAAAGATTCTGGCCCTGTGACGCTTAATATAAACTCGGATATGTATCCCCCCAAAAAATTGCATCTAAACACTCTACAAAGATAGAGAGTGAAATTCCTTAATTCACTTAGAGCGTTTAATTTCCGTTATATTTTTATCTTAATCAAGGTGAAAAACTTCCTTTAGAGGAATAGTGACGGGAGAATTATCCGGATTGACCTCCATTATATCTGCCATGTAATCCCACCATTTGCGAGTGATTTCATCAGCCGCCTCAGCATCCTGGGAATTGGTGTCCCCTTCCACTTCCTGATAACCGAAAAGGATGTTAGTGTCTTTATCCCAGAAAATGGAATAATTCTTCACGCCGCTGTCGGATATTTGTTTACGAAGTTCAGGCCACAATTCTGCATGCCTCTTTTCATATTCTTTCTCAAATCCCGGTTTGAGCTGCATTTTAAAAGCGAATCTTTTCATAATATTTGAATTTTGTTGCAAAAATAAGAATAACCCTTCAAATATATAATAGAAGAGTGCATTTTGGCTATAAAGTATTGATAAAAAGAGAAATTAAAGAAGAGAGCTTTCTTTTCATAAATCTATTTTGTAATTTTGTGCTTGGAAATACTTAAGATAGTTAACGTCAAACAAGAAAAATTGGAGATGTTCGCAACCTTAGGATAAAAAAATCCCAATTCCTCATCTCTTGTAGATTGATTTTAAATTAGGATAATCTTAAAATTTATGGAGAGAAAATAAGAATTTCAAATCTAATCCGTTAATACTTAAAATAATATCATTCTAACCAATAACATCATTTTCCCATGTTAAGGAAAATAAGAATTACATTTGCTTTAATATTTTTCATAGGGGCCACTTTGCTCTTTCTTGATTTTACCGGGACAGTCCATGCTTATTTCGGATGGATAGCCAAGATTCAATTCCTGCCGGCAGTCTTCGCTGTGAATGTAGCTGTGATTGTAGGATTAGTTGCCTTGACACTTCTTTTTGGAAGAGTTTATTGTTCAGTAATCTGCCCGCTGGGAGTTTTGCAGGATATCTTCGCCAAATTCGGCAAGATGAGCAAAAAGAACCGTTATTCCTATTCGCCTGCATTGAATATTTGGAGATATACTCTCTTCGGAGTTATGATTGTGGCCATTATTTTGGGAATAGGTTCTATCGTAGGTGTTTTGGCACCTTATAGCGCATTCGGAAGGATTGTACACAGTCTGGCGGGACCGGTATGGATGTGGGCCAACAATCTTTTGGCTGCCTATGCAGAAAGAGTGGAGAGTTATGCCTTCTATTCAAGGGAGATATGGATCAAAAGTATTGCTCTGTTCAGCACTTCTGTAATTACGTTGGTTACTTTGGCAATACTTGCTTGGAGAAATGGCAGGACCTATTGCAATTCAATATGTCCTGTGGGTACTTTCTTAGGATTCCTGTCAAGATTCTCACTTTACAGACCCACTATCGAACTGGCCAAATGCAACAGTTGTGGTCTCTGTGCAAGAAACTGTAAGTCCGCCTGTATCGACAGCAAAGCACATAAGATTGACTATTCAAGATGCGTGAGTTGCATGGATTGCATTGGCAAATGCCATAAGAATGCCATAAAATATACATACAAAAGGGAAAAGGTTGAGGTTATCGGTCCTGCAGTCGAAACTGTTAATATATCCAAGGCTCAAGTAAATGACTCGTCAAGAAGAAATTTCTTGGGACTATTGGCATTCGTTGGTGGTTCAGCATTAATGGATGCGGCTGAAAAGACTGTTGACGGAGGATTGGCTGTAATCGAAGACAAAAAGATACCCAATCGTAACAAACACATTTCACCTCCGGGAGCGAAGGGACATAGAAATATCGCATCAAGGTGTACAGGTTGCCAGTTGTGTGTGACGGTATGTCCTAATCATGTTTTGAGACCTTCAGGTAATCTGGAAAACTTTATGCACCCGATCGCGTCTTATGAAAGAGGTTATTGTCGACCTGAATGTACTAAGTGTTCCGAGGTTTGTCCCACAGGAGCGATACAGAAGATAGATTCGGCTGAGAAATCTTCAATACAGATAGGAAGGGCTCAATGGGTAAAAGAGAACTGTATTCCACTGACCGATGGTGTATCATGTGGTAACTGTGAAAGGCATTGTCCGGTAGGAGCCATCCAGATGATAGCTTCAGTTGCCGGTGATGATGAATCCTTGAAGATACCTGCTGTTGATACTGAAAAATGTATTGGTTGTGGAGCTTGTGAACATCTTTGTCCATCGAGACCATTCAGCGCGATTTATGTTGAAGGGAATGAAAGACATCGATTTGTTTAAAATTGAAAGTGAAAGTTGAAAGCGAAAAGGATTTCTGATGAAGAATGAGAATATAGATAGGAGAAGTTTCCTGAAAAGATTTGGATTGGGAGTTTCTGCTGCCGGACTAACTCTTGCAGGTTGTAAATCTGCAGGTAAAAAGATAACTTCAGAGAGTTCCGCGGGACCTCAAGAACCGGGAGAAATGACTTACAGAACGAACCCGACTACAGGAGACAAGGTTTCGTTGCTTGGATACGGATGTATGCGTTGGCCTTGGAAGGAAACAAAGGAAGGTGAAAAAGAGGAAATCGACCAAGAAGAAGTTAACCGTCTCATAGATCATGCCATAGCCAACGGAGTTAATTATTTTGATACGTCTCCGGCATATTGTAGAGGATTCTCGGAGTCAGTCACAGGAATTGCATTAAGTCGTCACCCGCGTGATAAATATTTTATAGCAACCAAGCTGTCGAATTTTTCACCAAAAACTTGGAGCAGGGAGGAGTCTTTGAAGATGTATAACGATTCTTTCAAGAACCTTCAGGTGGACCATATCGACTATCTCCTCCTTCACGGAGTAGGAATGGGAAGCGATGCAATGGAAGAATTCAGAAATAGGTATATCGACAACGGTATTCTCGATTTCTTAATGCAGGAAAGGGAAAAGGGGAAAATCAGAAATCTTGGTTTCTCATACCATGGCGATATAGCAGTGTTTGATTATCTTCTTGCGAACCATGATAAATATAAATGGGATTTTGTACAAATCCAGCTTAATTATCTCGACTGGCATCATGCCAAGGAGTTGAATCCACGTAACACCAATGCTGAATATCTATATAACGAATTAGAAAAACGAAATATCCCCGCGGTCATAATGGAACCGTTGTTGGGCGGAAGACTATCCAATGTTCCTGACCACATTGTAGCCAGACTTAAGGAAAAAGAGCCGGATAGAAGTGTCGCTTCGTGGGCTTTCCGATATGCAGGTAATTTTCCGGGTGTATTGACGGTTTTAAGCGGCATGACTTATATGGAACACTTGGAAGATAACTTGCTTTCTTATTGTCCTTTGAAACCGCTCTCGGATGAGGAAGTTAAATTTCTGTATGACACTGCCGACCTGATGGTGCAGTATCCCACTATAGCTTGCAATGATTGCAAATACTGTATGCCTTGTCCTTATGGTATCGATATTCCGGCTATTTTGTTACATTACAACAAATGTGTGAACCAGGGCAATATCCCGCAAAACAAGCAGCATCCCGATTACGCTCGAGCAAGAAAGGCTTTCCTAATAGGGTATGATAGAAGCGTGCCAAAACTTCGACAGGCAAACCATTGTATTGCTTGTGGACAATGTGAACCGCACTGTCCACAGAACATCAAAATACCGCAACGACTACATGCCATAGATGATTTCGTAGAAAAAATCAAACAAGATAAGGAAGAAGTTACGGCTTAAAACATAGGAAATTATCTTGAACAAAATTTCTGCTACAGATAACCACTAAAAATTTGATAAAAAGATGACAGCATGGGAAAAAATGCAAAATCATCAGATATATGATGATTTTGACAAGGATTTGTTCGACCGTAGGGTAGAGGCAAAGAAACTTTTCAAAGAATTTAATCAGACCACTGACGATGAAGTTGAAAAACGTCAGGAAATAATGAAGAAACTCTTTAAAAAAGTTGGAGAACGAGTGTATATGGAACCTAACTTTACTTGTGAGTTCGGTAAGAATATTACACTGGGCAACGACCTCTATATAAATTTCGGTTGTACTTTATTGGATTGCGGACAAATCACAATTGGTAACAATACGTTGCTGGGACCTAACGTGAGCATGTATTCGGCAAATCATTCTCTTGATTCCGAAGAAAGAATAAATGGGGCATTGATTCCTGAACCGATCACGATAGGAGACAGAGTTTGGATTGGGGGTGGAAGTACGATACTCAGCGGAGTCTCAATAGGTGATGACTCAGTTATAGGTGCCGGAAGTGTTGTGACTAAAGATATCCCGGCAGGCGTTGTGGCAGCCGGAAATCCTTGCAGGGTTATTAGGAAAATCACGGAAAAAGACAAGGTGGGATTTTCCAAATAATCTTTCAATTTCGTAAATTATGGTCTGACTCTGATAATATATGCTTTATCAGAGTCTTGTATTGTATCGGCTTTTATACCGTTGCTTCTCAATACTTTTGTTAATTCGAGGGCGGAGAGCAAAGCATCCCCTTCTGAATGTCTCTCTTTGTGAATATTATTGATAAAATCCGGTCCGCAGGGAAAGGCGATAAATAGTTCGCCATTCTCTTTCAGATTGACTTTCAGTAGCCATTTCAAGGTCTCGATAGGAGAATGAAGATGGGGATAAACACAATATAGGATTATGCGGTCATACTCACCCGAAATATTTTCATTTTCAAAATCTAATTTCAAAAATTCCGGGGAAGGCTTTATTTTGGAATACTTTGATATGGCTTGTAGAAGCATTCCATGTGAATAATCCACAGCTGTGATTTTTCCTTTTGGACCAATCCTTTGGGCAATGAATGGTAACAGAACACCGGTTCCGGTGCCCAGATCAAGAATATGTTGACCCGGCTGTATATCCATAAAATCTAAAATGGAATTCACTTTTTCCGGTGTTGACAAAACTTCATTGTTGTCCCAATTCGGAGCTATTTTATCAAAGAAAGCCGAATCATCCATATATTGTTTAACTTATATATAAGTAATAGTTATTGCAAAATTAGTGAAATATTATAATATGTTTAAATTAAATAACTAAATTTGCAATTGTATTAAGAACTTTATTTTTTTATTGCCCGATGCCGGGAATCACTGTAAAGGGTAGTGGGTATTAAGATTTTAAAATAAATAAGAATGCAGCACCGCTTGTCTATTCTTTATTTTCTCCAGTTTGCGGTATGGGGTTGCTATTTGTCTTGTTTTGGACAACTCCTTGGTGCCGGTGGTTTGGGTAAAGATATTCAATGGTTTTATGCTGCCGTAGGAATAGTTTCTTTATTGACTCCCTCACTGATGGGACACATTGCCGACAGATTTGTCCCCTCGGTTAGATTGCTGGGGATGTGCCATCTTTGCGCCTCATTATTTATGTTTGGTGCTTGGTTATATGCCATGATTGATGTTCATTTGGAATTTTGGCCCTTTTTCTTGTTATATCTTGGTTTCCTTGCTTTTTATATGCCAACTATGGCATTATCGAATGCCACCACTTTTGCGCTCTTAAAAAGAGATGGGAAGAGACCGTTGGATAGATTTCCAATAATACGGATTTGGGGAACAATCGGCTTTGTGGCTGCGATGTGGTTTGTGAACAGTGCTTATTATTATGATGGAACTTTTGGATTCACCTTAAATGATATGAGCCCCGCTTCATCCTACAGATTCCAGTATACTTCGATGCAGTTGATATCAAGTTCTGTAATGGGGTTGATTACTGCTATTTATACGTTGTCTTTACCGGCTCTTTCAGTACCGAATCCGGGTAAGGCATCATCTTTCTCCGATATTTTCGGGTTTAAAGCATTTAAACTGTTCAAACTTCCTGAAGTAAGAACTTTTCTTATATTTGCTGTTTTCACAGGTGTCTGTCTTCAAATTTCCAATGGATTCGCAATTCCGTTTATAAATCATTTTATGGCGTTTGAAGAATATTTCGGCTCTTTGGCTGCGGGAAACGCCACCATGTTGTTTTCAATCTCCCAGTTGTCGGAGGCGGCCTTTATACTTGTCACAGGTATAGCCATGAAACGTCTCGGATTTAAATGGGTAATAGCCATTGCATTGCTGTCTTGGTGTTTAAGATTCTTGTTTTTGGGATTGGGAAATCCAGGCGACGGTATCTGGTGGCTTGTTATGTCAATGGTGATTTATGGTGTAGCCTTTAATTTCTTCAATATTTCAGGTCACATTTTTATGGACCAGAAGAGCGACAACACCACCAAGGGTTTTGGTCAGGGTTTATTGATGATGATGAGTAATGGAATCGGGGCTACCGGAGGAATGATAGCAGCAGGTGCTGTGATAAATAGTTTTTGTCATTGGGAAATGATGCCTTCTCCTTCAGGAAACGGTATGATGAGACTTTTTATGGGCGACTGGTTCTGGCCTTGGATTATTTTTGCAGCCTATGCATTTGTGATCGGATTTTTCTTTACACTCATTTATAGGAAAGAAAAAACTACTTAGTGCGATTTATTATCTTTGTGCCTCGATGGTATCTATCAGTAAGGTAAGTGAGGGCATATCTTCATCTCCCGACATGAAAACAATTGTACCCTCGCTATTGGAAATATAAATTCGCGGAATAATGCTCTTGGCAAAAAGGGAATATATATCCCTGTTCTCTTGAGCGGAAAATGGTAAAGTCAAATTGTTTTCCGTCCAATATTCAATAATCTCTTGGATCCCTTCTTCACGAGAAATCGGGACAATCATAACATCATTATCTCCTTTGTAAATATCCCATAAATCTTGGATTACCGGAAGTTCCTTCTGACAATCCGAACAATTCGTATTGAAAAACATAATCACCCCGATTTTCCCTTTCAAACTTTGAGTGGAAATCTCTTCTCCATTGTTCATTATAACAGAAAATAGAGGTAAATTATCATTTAATGATAGGTTTCCTCCGTCTGGTTCCTCATCATTTATACAGGCTGTTAACATAAGCGTTAACAATCCTGCTGTAAATAATCGGATAGCCAAGTTTACTTTCAAAATAGGAAAAATTATATATGTTTTCAATTATTTAACCCCGTTGGACACTATGCAACCCTGATCGTTTAGTGCTTGATTAAGTTTAACGTGAGTGTCACGGATTAACTTCTTTTTCGTTCGGTTTAATTTTCAAACGTAATAACGTATGCCTTATTGTTCTAAATATCTGTTGGTGGTGAACCCTTTGCTTCTTCTGGAACTAAATCTCTTTTATAATGTGTTTCAAACCTTGCTAATTCAGATCTTATAAACTTTGTTAGCAACTCAAAGAAAGATGAATAGGGTATTAAAATATCTTAAATAGAAAACATGAACCATTTTCTCTTTGTTTTTCTATAAGAGTAACTATACAAATTAAGGATTATGTTAGGAAATTTCATTTATTACAATCCGACCAAACTCTATTTTGGTACAGAAGTAGAAAAAAATCTCCACGATGCCCTTAACAATTTCGGTAAGAAAGTGCTTTTGGTTTATGGAGGTGGTTCCATCAAGAACAATGGTATTTACGCAACAGTGACCAAGGTTTTGAAAGAAACCGATAAGGAAGTGATTGAATTATCGGGCGTAATGCCGAATCCTACTTTGGCAAAACTTTTGGAAGGTGTCAAAATTGCCAAAGAAAATGATGTCGATTTGATTCTTGCAGTTGGAGGCGGTTCGACAATCGACTATTCAAAAGGTGTTGCAGCGGCAGCATGGTATGATGGGGATGCTTGGGAAAACTTCTGGGTGAAGCAGAATGAACCGGCAGCTGATCAGAAAGTGATTCCGGTCGGTTCTGTCCTGACTTTGGCTGGTACAGGTTCTGAAATGAACGGTGGATCCGTGATCACAGATGAGGAACATAAACTTAAACTTGGCAAAGTTTTCGGTGAAAGACTTATCCCGAAGTTTGCTATTCTAAATCCTGAGTACACTTTCAGTCTTCCTCAAAACCAGATGGTAGCCGGAATATTTGATATCATGAGTCATATTATGGAACAATATTTCTCCGGAGATGATGATTCCACTTCCGACTATCTTGCCGAGGGTCTTATGAGATCATTGATAGCATCAAGCAGGGTTGCTATAAAAGACCCTAAGAATTATGAAGCCCGTTCAAATATAATGTGGATTGCCACTTGGGCATTGAACACTCTGATTGGAAAAGGTAAGCGACAGGACTGGATGGTACACATGATTGCTCATACAATTGGGGCCTTCACACATGCCACCCACGGTATGGCCCTTTCAGCGATTTCAGCAGCCTATTATCGTCTTATTATGAAATTCGGTGTACACCGGTTTGCAAGATTTGCGAAGGTGGTGTGGGAAATACCGGCTGAAGGAAAAACAGAGAGTGAATTGGCAGCTGCCGGTATTGATGCTCTTGAAAATTGGATTAAAGAAATTGGAGCCGCTTCAAATGTGTCAGTATTAGGTGTAACTTCTGACATGATCGATGATATTGCAGCTGCAACAATTTTGGGTGGAGGATATAAACAGATCACCAAGGAAGACATTGTGGAAATCCTTAAAAATGCCGTAAAATAAATTTATTATGATGTTTAGTTTCCTTTGTAACGCTATTTGTCCGGGATATTTCGCAACAGAATTGACAATTGATACTCTGGAGACTGAATTCTTTCAGGAATATATGAAGCGCACCGTTCCTCTTGGCAGATATGGCCGTGAAGGAGAACTGAACGCAGCCGCGGTCTTCCTTGCAAGTGAAGAAGCCTCCTACGTTACCGGAGCGATCCTGCCTGTTGACGGAGGATATACAGCCGTATAAAATCGTTGTGACAATAAATTGATAATCAGGATTATTATTCCTATCTATTAATTTAAAACACAATATTGAGCCACTCTGCTATCAACTAAATCTAATCTACTTAATAACCGCTGTACCCTTGCAGCGGTTATTGTATTTAATATGATAATCCAGAATTTTCAACAAATTAAAAATTATAATTGAAATTCAAATATTTATAGGGACGGGCGTGCCACGTCTGATTTGTTAAAACTTCCTGACTCCTTGTAAGACATCGCATGCAGTGTACCTATAATTTGGCTTTAGGAAAAGAGGCTACTCATATTATTTAAAACGTCATTTTGACGTTTTGAAAATACCAATTGCAACATTTACATTTTGAACTGTTGTAACCCCATTTTGATATTTAGTGATTTTTAAAACCTCATTTTGAGGTTTTGAGTTTGCCAAACTTTTCATAAAATTTGTGACAAAGATTAAATATCATCACAAGTGATAAACTTATCTTTTTTCGGTTGAATTACTGTTTTATCCATGACTTTCCCGAGCTTCCAATTTTAAGCTTCAGGTCGCTATGCAAAAATAATTTGTGAAAAAGAAATATTGTAATAATTTTGTTACGGAGGTAACTATTACAATGGTAATAAAAAAATATCCCTATTCAATATTAAACTAAAATAAATTAGAGCTCATTAAATTTAGATTATAAGTTTAATATTCGCCAATGTACTCTTCGTAAAACTGCCATAGAGTGTCCGAGAATCCCCATCCTGTGCCATCTATAGATTCTAACATCTTTTTGATTCGGCTATTAAATTGGAGTATTAAACCATTAGAAGCGATAAACTGAGCTGCCTTTTTGAAGTTATTTTCCAACGAAATATAAAAGTTTTCGTAAAAATCGCCAAATTCACCAATTTGTTCGCATCCAAGTTCTATGTAATAAAGCATTAGGTCGGCAATAGCAACCGGATCCGTTACCATCTTCTTAAAATCAGAGATAATTTTATTACATTCTCTAAAACTGGGATCTTTAGGATAATCTTTTCTGGTGTAAAACTGACTGTATAATAATTTCTTTGCCTTGTCAAGTTCCAGATCAACATTTGGTTGCAAATAGAATTCCAGCCAGCTTTTTGCTTGGTCCGTTGCTTCATAAAGTTGAAGCACTATATCAATAACTTCCTCTTTTGAAAGATTTTGAAGATGCTTTTTTAATTTAGCTTTTGACATATTATTAAATTTATAATTTATAAACGCTTTTATATTAAATCTGATTTTAGTCTTAGAAGTTAGTTGTATATCATTTATCGCTTCAACATTCTAAGGTTTGATTATTGAGAAACTCTGTTAAAACGATTGATACGTTCTTTCACTATTCGTGCATAACTACGTTTGGCTTTTTCAGTAAGATAACTTTGAT
>JAFLTP010000039.1 GCA_022510405.1 Muribaculaceae bacterium
TGAGCCGAACACCGGACTGAAGGATGGGGAACAGATTCCAAGCGCGTATCATGCAGTGGTTGTCAAAGGGTTGGGATTAACGGGTCTGTGGGACCCGGTTCTTCGGGACAGTATCACGAGCAACCTTTGAGCAGGGACTTGAACCGAATGGTGACATCCTTAGAAGGAAATGGTCACTTCCTTTCCGAGAGATTTCCAAAGGACCGGAGGCTTGCGTAACCGCATCGATCACAGTATGGTTTGTCAGACATGTAAGGCTTGTTAAGGGGTCCCGGAGGTCTTGTAGTCTAGAAGTCTAGTAATCTTGTAGTCTAGAAGTCTTGTAGTCTAGAAGTCTTGTAGTCTAGAAGTCTTGTGAGCTTGGAGAACTAGGAGGTCTAGGAGATCTTGGAGAACTCGGGTTAGACTTTCCGGTATCCTTAAAAGCTTTCGTAAAAGGTTCTTATTCTTTTACAGAGGCAAAGTTAAGGGTATTGAAATAAAGGTGCGTGTTATCTTTCCCAAAGTGGTTGAATTTTTTAAGATTTTTAGAAAAATCTAATACATTTAGAGGACTTATGGAAAAGTCCTTCCCGTTACTTCCGTATATTTAGAGGACTTATGGAAAAGTCCTTCCCGTTGGATTGAGGGTTAGAGGTTGTAGATTGAGGAGAGGTGAGGATAATTGTGGAATTTTTGGTTGAAGTAAAGAGCGAAGAAAGACAGGATAAAGGAGGCGTGGTATTTGAATTTCTTTTGAAAGGCGTATGGAGAGACGTAATCTACAACAATGTAGTCGAATGCTTGAGAGAGACGGAGGTAACCATAATTTTTGAAATCTGGATGATCAAGGATTATGCCATAAGGTTCCACTTGGATGTATGGGATGTCACTTTTAAAAGGATACGATTCAGCTTTCCAAAGGGAAAATAATTCGGTGGGGTCGGGTTTTAGATTCATGATATCACTTATGATTTCGTTTGGGACATTTTTCTGGTAATTTGGAGAAAGAAGAATAAATTCCAGGTGAGAGAATTGTGAAGAGCGGTCGGAAGTAACATCTTTGGGCAACCATTCATTAAAGAGATTGTGAAAAGTGATATCCCGGAACAGGTGATTGAATTTAGACCTGATGAAAAGGTTGAAATTAGAGAAGAGGAATAGGATATCCCTTTTGGAAGTAGGAGCGAGGAGATATTTATGGGGGTTAGGTTCGAAAATCACTTGGATATAATTTACATCAGGCACTAGCATCAAAGCCCCCATATTTTCATAACCGGGACCGTTGAAAGTTAGGAGGATAGATTTAGGAGAAGAGGTGTTGGAATTTCTTTTAGGGATAATTTTCCAGGAGCCGTTTTTACGTTTTTTATAACATGAGAACTCCTTTAGGAAAAGAGAGAAGGTAGCCTCAATAGATTGGTTGGATGGGAATAGTGCAAGACTGGTTTTGTTGGTGTATGTAGAGATCATAAGGGAATGGAATTGGTTAATGAATGGCAAAGATATAAGGAAAAGAAGTAAGGGCTGTGTTATCTTTACCAGGTTAGATAATTTTTTCTCGTACCTTGTACGAGACACAGCGAAGAAATCTTTTTTATTTCTATCAAGAATGGATTAAAAAACGGAGATATGAATTGATAATAACGCACCCTGCGCTATCATGGCATAAAATCTACAGGGAGATTTAGGCTGTTAAGTTTGGACTTAACACCGGGTTGTAGAGAACTTAGGAGGATAAGAGAGAATGGAAGACGGCTATAGCCGTCAAACCCCTAACGGGACATGAAAGAGACAAATTAGGAGAATTAGGAAATTTAGGAGAGTTTGGAGAATTAGGAGTCCTACCCTTAGACAAGACATAAATGGAGATATAATTCAGTTAATGATTATATCTACGCCATGTTAGATGAATTTTCTCGTACCCGGTACGAGACACAGCGAAGCAATCTTTTTCTTACAACTCCTGAATGGATAGGAAACGGAGAGATGAATTGAGAAATAACGCACCCTGCACTATCACAGCATAAAAACTACTGGAGATTTAGGCTGTTAAGTTTGGACTTAACTGCGGGTGGTAGAAGGATAAGAAATTAGGTTTAGGATCCTGAAAGGCATAGATTGGCCGGATGTGGAAAATGTACATCGGTGTTAAGTTTGGACTTAACACTGGGTGGTGTTGTGAAGGAGGATAAGAGAGAATGGAAGACGGCTATAGCCGTTGGCCCCTAACGGGACATGAAAGGAGGTATAATTCAGTTAAGGCTTTCATTTTTGCCAGGTTAGATAAATTTTCTCGTACCCTGTACGAGACACCGCAAAGCAATCTTCCAAAAGACATACTGTAGTTAAGTATTACATTTTTGCCAGGTTAGATGAATTTTCGTGTACCCTGTACGAGACACAGCGAGCAATCTTTCAAAAGGTGTACTTCAGTTAATGCTTGCGATGGGGGAAGATAACTTGTACGGAAAAATATGATAATTTAGAGACACTAGGAATGCCATTTGTTAATATGTAATATGTATATACAGATTGGAGTTTGCAAGAGATGCAAACTCCAATTCTTATGTAGGATTCTGATAAATATTAAATTTGAGATTCTATAAACATTTTACAATTTTGATATTTTAATATTTGTCAGTTTAAAGTTATTACCGAATATAACCAAACCATTGAGGGTCTGTAAGTTCTTTAATATGGAGTCATTCAATGTAAATTCTATGTAACCTTCTCCACTGGTATTCCACCCTGTTGATTTATAGGTCAATTTATTAAAATCAATGTCCTCTCCATTAGGTAATTTAACTCCCCAATTATCTCCACAAACTAATTGCATGTTGAAATCTGTATGATAATATTGGATATCAATTTTTATTTTATATTGGTTAGCATCGATCGAAGACCAATCATAACCCCCATAAGCTAATTTTGTGCAAGCCTCATCGCCTTTCCAACCCATCATACTCATATCAAGATCTAAAGTTATTTCCCCTGAAAGAGTTTCGCCATCGCCTCCGGTATTGCCGGAGTTGTCACCTTCGGGATTTTCATTACAACCATCAGGTTTGGTAGAAAGGACGTTAGGATCACGGGTTTGACCGGTTTCACAGAAATCGTAGTATTTGCCATAATCAACAGTCCAAGCATATTGCTCTGTTAGATATTTAGTGTCGTATTCAGTATCAGCGGTGAAAGAATTTCCATCTTTTTTGAAGATAGTAACCTTACCATCCTCTTCAAGTTTAACAAATAACATTAACAAACTATTTGGGTCTACCGTTGTAGAACAATAGAAATGTTGCCATTTGATTGAAGAAGATGTAGATCCTACAGCTTTACCCGGGAAAGTATATAGTGGAGATTTGTCCTTGTTAAAAAGATAAACATGTGTAGCATTATGCACATTAAGGCTGATGTAGTATTCATTAGGAGGGGTTGCATTCTCTTGCAAACCGGCTTTACAGCGGATGGGCATACGGTGATCCGAAATACTTGCGTTCATATAAGTTGATGAAGAACCATTAAGATACAACCCACGCAACCAAGCAGCCATCTGCTCCTTTTCTGTACCGGGGGCAGTTGTCATAGTCCAATAGTATCCGGCACCGGCGTCACCATTGTTTGGCACATTAACATACCTTTCGGGATGTTCTGATTCACTTACAATATTGTCTTCGTTGTAATATCTCGCCTTCTGAAGATAAACATTCCCAATTTTACCTCCACAATTATAATATGTGGATTGATAATAGGTATGATTCATAACTACGTTTTGGGTGATGAAATCTTTACTAAGACGAAGAGCATCGAATTCAGTTGAGTTAGGAATATGATAACCCGGAGGACACATACCTAAATCAATATCAGGATTAGGAGTGTAACTAGTATCCTCGGGATCGTCAGGGAAAGTTTTAGGAGTCCCGCTTATAGAATAATATCTACCCGTAGATTTACGGTATTCTTTTTCATCTTCGGTACCTGACTCTTCAGTGTAGTCATCAATAGCCAAGAAAGACTTATTAGACTTAGCACCTATATTACGGTCGAGCCAATAACCGTCTCCCATTGGCACCACTTCATAATAATAATAACCAAATTCAGCAGCCGGAGCATATTTGCCTACTTTGGAACCCGGTGATGTTTCAGTACCTTCATAATGAAAGAAACCAGTGTGGTAGAGAGAAGCAACAATTGTTGAAGTTAAGTCCTTATGATCAACATCATTGTAAGTGATAGTGAAAGTGATTGTTCCACCGGCATAAAGATATTTTATATCATCAACTGCTGAATCTAAAGAAAAGGATAAAGTACCTTTATTGTCTGAAGTTTTTTCCCACTTTACATTATTATCATTAAAAACTGAAGCATTTTCCGGAGTAGTATTAACCTTAGCTGTAATTTCTCCTATTGAATTTCCTGTATCCGGAAGATCAAGTAAAGGAGAAAAATCAACCGTATAGACATATTCCCATTGATTGTTTTTTCCATATGGCATCGGGAAATGGAAACCATTTGTGCGTTTCTTCGTAACTCCATTGACAGGAGTCATATTTTCCGGGAGTATACCGAAAAGTTGTGGAGTAGCATCTGGACCTAAGGACAAACCCTCTTTGGATGTTTTATTTTTTCCAGCAGCAGTAACAAATGTCCAATAATCAATTATATCCCACTCAGTATTAGAGTCGTTATCTTTGATGGTTAATTTAACTGTGCAAACTTCCGGGAGAAGGAACGCCGCAACATAATTGATTTTGACAGTTCTTTTAAGACCATTCCATTTTACAATGAATTCCCAAGATGCGTCTTCATATACTTTTTGATCTTCTGATAGGTAAACATAAAACTCGTATTGATTACCGGGAGTATCAAGATCCCATGTTTTATTAAAATCATCGGAATGGTCATGCTCTCCTTTTAACTCCACAATTATTCCATCCTTTGAGAAAATATACTTGCCTTCACTTTGATCAATAGAAAAAGGAGTGCCGTCAGTTCCGAATACTTGAATATCCGTATAAGGAATATTATTATTGTCCGGATTATAACATTTAACAACCATATTAGGATCAGCAGGTTTGCCAGAAGAATTCAAAGTGATATCCGGGGTTACACCAAGTTCGTTGTAACCATCAGTAATCATAGAAAGGATTTCGGCGGCATGGTCATGGATTTCATATGTGAGATACTGGTCACAATCAGGATGCTTAGCTGCCTCTTCGCAAGAATCATAACCTTCATTCAATATAGCAGTTATTCTAATTTCATATTGATAATTTGCTTTAAGATCAACGTAAATTAGTTCGCCATCTGAATCGGTTTTACGTAGATTTATACGATAATATAGATCTTTATTATCTTTCTGTACTTTCACAACGATGAAATCACCATTAATCAAATCAGAACCTGAGAATCCTTTGGTTGGATAAGCATAAGCAGTGGGTATTGTGGTTGTGGTAGTAACTCCATTCGAAGTAGATGAAGTCACAACTTCAAAAGAATCCAATTGTTTTGTACTTATATAATCAGACCGATCAGTAGTTTCATTATAAGGATAAATTACATAATTCTTGTATTGGTCCTCAGTATTAATTGCAGAACTCAAATATGATTTATTGTTGTATTGATAAACATGGAATTCGGGCACCGAAACATTAGCCACTGTACACGTAGTGTAAATTTTAGCCACACTGCGATATAGATAAATTGTAGCGTTATTATCGTTAGTATTGATATTGTCAAACCCGATCATTGGGATGCCTAGTTTATTTTTCTGAAGGGATGTTTCGCCACAAGAAGAATCCGAATCTTCGTATAAAGAAGATCCTTGAAGGACGATTTTTCTCAAATCTGAAGGAGTAGAAACAGAAATAATTTCGGGAACGTTAGCTACAGCATAAATCAATACTGTATTATTTTTAGCGGCACTTGTTAGAGGAAGTGTCACCTTATTACCGGAAATATTGGCGGCCGATATCGATGTCTCTTGTAATTTACTACCTGAATTTGAATCAAAAATATAAATTGTAAGGGAGTTTATGTCATTGTCACCACGAGTAGAAACAGTGATAGGTTCCGGCATAGCGAGATTAATTTGGAAAAATCCTTCCGGGATATCGTTAATTCCTGAAGAGACATCGAGTTCTTCTGAGCAGGAGATAAGGAAGGCTGTCCCTATTAAAAGAGTCCAGCTTATTCCTCCCGAAAAAGAGAAATTAAACGACGAAATCACCTTACGACGCAAACCGCCGATAAAAGATTTTATAATTGAGAGAAGATTCATATTCATGATTTTTTTTCTTTGAGGGGGAAGCAGAAGTGTCCTCCCTTCTATTTTGGGGGTTGGGAAGCCGCAAAGCTTCCTAATCCTAAGTTTAATCGTTTGGTTTTTTAAACATATGCCAGTTAATCTGGTAATAATCTTCAGCAGGATTATAATACTGAGGAAGATCTTCTACCTTTAGATTTTGATGGAAGTATCCTGAACCATTATTAGTTACTTTAACACCTGTTCCATTTTCATCAATACATAACCTGAGACTAAGCTGACTTGCTGTAGTTGGAGGTAAAGTAACCTTCACACTTTTAAAGTTACCGTATAATTTGGTATATTTATCGACTCTAAGTTTCTGGTTACTATTGTCTGTTCCAGCAAAGATTCCTAAATAATCACAGCCATTTTTTGGACGTCCATTTCCATAAGAATAATATGAATATTCATCACCGTTATAATTATTTTGTTCCAAATTAATAACATCTGTCCATTTCACAAATAATTTAATACCTTCTTTAAATTGCAGATAGAGAGGATGGACAGTTTTATATCCACCATCACCTTGGACGAAGAATTTAGTAGGCAACATATATGTTTTGGATTCTGTAGTACTTGTGAAAATTTTCAAGACAAGATATTCATATCCATAAGCTGCAGGTGGCAAAGTTACAGGAAGATATTGTTGCGTTCCTTCGGTTTTCAACTGAGAAACCGAGATATCAGAATATTTGTGATATCTATCATTATATACAATCAAGTTATTATCTCTTCCAAGCCACTGGCTATCAGCATCATATTGGCTCTCATCATATCGACCATCCGAGCCATTATATTTTCGTTGATAACCCAATTCAAAATGGTCAATATGTAGGGTTGATGGTTTATCAATATAAATTTTCAAATTTGAATGTTGAGCACCGAAATCATGAGGAATCACACCATCCGGCTTATTATCACTAAATTTCTGTTTATCATTGGTAGTGTTACCGTCAAAAAGGAACCAGCCCTCGTTATCTTCGAAATCAAATAGAGGTAAACCAGCCTCATAATCTCCAGGATAACGCCAATCCTCAGCCTGATAGTCTCTCGGATCACGATCCCAAGGTGCATGCCAGTTAGCAAAAATAATCATTGTGCGACCGGGAGAAGCGACACCCGTGAGAGTGTATTTCCACCAACCGTCTTCCTCTCTTTCCATTGAGATACCTGGATAGAAGTATGTATCAGTGCCAGACAAGTTATAATCCGGAGAATTATTTACACAATTTTGACATTTCCATCTTCCTATGACTTGTTCATGATCATAATTGAAATTAACATCATAATTATAATGTTCCTCTCTATTAGGATTCATTTCCAAACCATACACGTGAGTGTAACTATAGTCATAATTCCAGAACCACCTTCTCTCATAATGGTATTCATTAGCATTATCATCTCGTTGTACAGGCTTTCCAAAAATTACGAATCCCATTGTGGATTTAGGTTCAACCTGAGTTGGATCATCATTTGGATCAGGATAAAAATAATTACAAGTTGCTTCAGCCCATGGATTATTAATTTCCGGCCCTCCATAATCATTACCTTCAAAGGTGTTGTTATATTTTCTTATACTTTTACCACCCCAACCTCTGAATGCAAGATTGTTTGTGAAAACATATTGTACTGCAGCATTCCACTGAAAACCTAAGTTCGGGTTTGGTTCTACATATCCAACAACTTTACCAGCATGTTCATAAGGTGTCAGATTATCTCTCTCATCTTTTTCCTGCATATTGTTGGGAAGGGTAAGGTCTTGGAATATATATATATGGGCATTTTCCCAGTCTTTGGTATTGTCGCGGAAATGAATTACATATACCCCTGTGAAAGGATGAATTTTTATCGTCACTTTTCTTTTAATAACCACCGGATCTTTACCATTACGATTTACTGTGAGAGTAAAAGTCAAAGTATATTCATTGTTTTGGTTCCAATACGTGTTACCTTCAAGAATTTTCTGGACATTGAGATCGAAATATCCCTCCTTTTCTTTTAAATATATTGTACCATCTTTTTTCTGGATTTTACTGCTGCCATCTCTAAAACTTACATAGAGACTACCATCCCCTTTACCTAATGTGTATAATTCATCAGGATCAGAAAAAGTCAGTGATACTTTATTTAAATCTGTTTCTGTATCTACATCCACATTAGTCACAAAATGTATAGGATAACTGAAAGGATCATCAGCAGACATATAAAGTTCCCTGACGTCAACCACTATAGTTTGTGGTTCAACATTAAGATATGGGTCAAGACCAAGTTCTTTAATAGAAATTCTCTTATGAAGGCTTCCGACCACAAGATGGAAGAAATTAATATCTGATTTAGTATAAGTAACCTCACCAAATTCATTGCCCTCTTCATTGTTAAATTGATCCATTATGGAGAATGGAATATTTGGATTAAGAGAAACTTTCAATTGATAATATCCTTGTTCATTTTTTAGGAAGTTACCCTTATCATCTTTTATAAATTCACCGATATAAATATCCCTCATTGAACTTGCGTCATCTGGATTATTATTGATAGAAACCTGTGGAGATACAAATTTAACTTCATCGGGTGAAACATCAGTCCAGAACCACATTGTTGCTGATTCCTCCATGCTCAACTTTTCAATCTCAGTTGTTTCCACAATGAGTTCATAAGGACCATGGAGTTGGAAAGCCAAAGATTCCAGAGACCATTGACGCGGAATTACATTTAGGGTCCATTTTGATTCATCCGGAGTTTGAATAATCGCATAAATATCATATTGCATACCACGCTTGAGTCCATAACCCATAACAGTAGATTGATCCTTCTTATTTACGAAATCTAAGATCATCTCTTTGGGCTTGTCTGCTTCGGCACCATTAAAACGATAAGGGAATTCTAAAAGAGTCATATCGGAAGGACTTGGATCAGATGTAACGAAATTTTCGGGCAGATAAGTTACACCCTGCCAAGCACGATTATCTTTGAAATCGGTTGTCCAATTCCCAGATGCCGATGTCCAAGGATTTTTTTCTATTTCATCAAGGGCTGCAACCACTTCACCATTATTAGGATTGGACTGATAAAAATCAAAATTGCTTCTGTTGATATACCTATCGAGATAGAGTGACCATTGGTCAGGATCATTGGAAGAATTAAGTATAAATCCCTCAGGATCCTTTAGAGTCAATCCTGTTTGTTTACGAATTTGGGTGACATAAGGAGGATAATCATGAACATTCCTATTGATATCTATTACATCGTCATCAGTAAAACCGGTTTCTTTGGCTTTCTCTCTGTCGAAGATAATTGAATATCTAACTTTGGAACAGAGGAAATCAAGGTCAGCATAAACGATTTTTGGTTCATCTTTAGGGATGGTTACAGTTCCATCAGGAGAATTGCCATTTTTGTTAGATGTAGTGGTAGCATTAGCAGCAGAAGAGCCAACCCTAATATTCTGGTGAAGACATGCCATCGGTAGAAAACCAGGTTCCAGAGGAGTAGAAGAATTGAAATTAAGTATAATTTTTTTAATCAAATATTCCGCATTTTCTTTGTTATGTACATAATCATAGAAAGAAATATGATTACCGTTTTCATCGAGTAAATAACGGTTCATATTTGACACCACATAAAATTTATACTCTCCCGGGGAAAGACTAATTTTATATCTCTGATAGATAGTCTGCTCCTCTCCTTGTCTTGGATCATCTATGATACCTTCTGATTGATTTCTTAGGAAAACGTTAGCCTTTCCTTCCGAATTAATTGCGACTACGTATAGAGTATTGAAAGAACCTTCTTTAGCTTGATCGTAAGCACGAGTATTTGCATATTCGTCAGATCTTGTAGCACCATACTCAGCTGCATTTTCAATATCCGGGATGTAAAGAGTGATACCGGTAAAAGTATCCCCTTCGACCTCGTTGTCGACATGGATAGATAGATCGTCGGAACAAGAAATTAAAATGCATAGAGCAAGGATAAGTGTACCGATTGCCATGGTCTTTTTACCATGAGTTGATACCTTGCGACGAAAAACGCTAATGATAAATTTTATATTTGAAAGAAGGTTCATATTCATGATGTTTTGTCTTTGTTGGGGAGGACAAAAATGTCCTCCCTCCTATTTTGGGGATTGGAAAGCGGCAAAGCTTGCCAATCCAATGAATTTTCCGAAACCAAGAGACATCTATTCTTAGAAGTGAGCACGGATATTCTCATTTATATTTTACCAAGGTACACGTTTTGCATCCTGTGAACCCCAGTCATTGACAGTGACTCGGATCTCTTCGGTGACATTGTTACTATTTATATAGAAACGATATATATGATTCCTCATTATAGGCCAAAGATCATCGAGATAATTATGTTTAGTTTCTCCATCTGGTTTAAGATTTTTCTCAAAATTATCATAATCGGCATCAGATAGTTCCTTAATGGCAGAATTCGTTGAATAATTTGTAAAATAGATACGTTTACAACTGTTATCATCTAGATAATCAGAATGACGTTTATAACGATATTCAATATGTGGAACCTTAGGAGTTTCAGTAATATCTCCAGCTTTGTTAGGATCATCAATGTTCTTGTCTGGCATATATAAAATATATTTATGCATTCCATCCACCTCTCCACAATCTATGAACTCGCAAAAATCGGAACGTAAGACCATTGGATTAAAAATATGAGGGTAATAAGTACTTTCATCAGGAGAATCTATAATACCATCCCATGTTCCAAAGAAATATTTAAACCATCTTTCAAAATTGTCATTATGTGAAGAATGAGTATAATTACTATATAAGGAACCGTGTTTTTGAATTTCAAAAAACTCACAATGATCCTCATCATGCACATTTCTACTGGGATTGGAGAATTTAGTCCATGTTTTCAAAGTAGGGTTAAAAACATCCATAGGTTCGTTTCTTGAACTACTGTTCATGCTTCGCATATAAATATGTTTGGGAACCTGAGAAGTAGGGAAATATACTTCGACTTTTGCAACAGACCGAATCAAGTTGACATCGTCCCCTGAAGCAGAAAGATCAAGAACCTTACCTTCCCCCCAAGTCTGAATTTTATTGAAATCTTGGATTCCATACATTGGAATTAGATTTGATTCAGATACCGGCCTTCCCTGGTTATCTGTGACATTAAGATATTTATCACAGATAAATTCAATGGAAAAAATATTAGCCTTCCCTTGTTTATTAACATTGAATAAATATAATTCCTCAGGATCAGCAGTAATATCTATAGTTCTATATAGTTGTTGCAACCCATCAGTAGTAACTGTTCCCGAATTCCATTCATATGTACTACCTCTTTGAAGATATAATTTTGCTCCTTCATTTTTTTCATTAAGATCACTTTTCCAAAGAACCCTCAGAATACCACTACCGTATGCTCTAATTTTTATATAACCTTCTGGTGTTTTATCACTTGAGAAGTTAAGATAATCCCTTTCATAACTATTAAATGTTTTTTTTGTAGTATTTGAAGCCTTACCCAAAGCTATACCATGATATCCGTCTTTATTATAAGGTGTTGAAAGTATCCCTGCAGTTTCAGCTTTGGGATCTGCTTGAACAAAAACAAGACCATCAATACCATGATTTACAATATCGTCAGTAATAGTTTTTAAAATATTAGGAGTCTCATTAACAGTTTCAGTGTCTTCTAACCATGTCTTTAAATCATTAGCATTTCGTGTTTGCCATTCCTCTGAATATGTGTTGTCAGAAACCGAATTTTCAATGTTATTTTCCTCTCTCGCTATTTTATCATAAGTTAATTCGTTGATATCAAAACTTCCACCGAAGTTCCATACTTGCCACAGATTTGAACCAGAATAATGAGATTTTAAAAATTGAACCTCTTCTTCGTTAGATGTAAATTTAAGATCCGGATTCCAATATTTTCGTATTAATTTTTCAGCAACATTTCTTTTGCTTTCATCTTCATCATCACTAGAATAATTTAATTTTGTATCAACCCAACTAACTCTGTATCCTAACATCATTTTTCCACTTTTTTTTTCTTTCAGAAAATCATAACAACTATCCTTGTATTGAGATTCCTCGGTAAGTCTATGCAAATCATTAACATTTTTACAAGATATTGTGTTGAATTTACTTTCATTCATTCCCCATTTAATTTTCTCTTTCCAATTGGCGAGGGCGGCGATTTTGAAAGTACCATCTTCGAGTGCGTTTTTGACACTTGCCAAAGGTATTTTAGCCCCGTTACAATCTATCATTGATTTAGTGAGATGAATGGTAACGATCCATTGGTTGTTGTCATCGGGACTTTCAACTATATCTTGTGAAGGATTTAAAATCGGTTCAAAAAGAAAATTACCATCTGAGTCAAAAAAGAGGATCTGTAGATGATTAATATCCACATAGTCTTCCCAACTTTCATCAACGGAACCTGAACTGGCACGAGAAGAAGTTTCTTCAGCCAAGTTGATAGCGAAAGAGAGGATTTCCTCGGCATCATAGTAATCAGAGGTTTCGGATGAAGAGGTGTCTGCATTGAGATCAAGATCATCAGTGCAGGCGGATAAAGAGCTTAGGGCAAGGATGAGTGCACCAAATGCCATTTGCTGAGTGCCAAGGATTGTCACCTTAAGACGAAAACAGCCGATGAAAGATTTTATATTTGAAAGAAGATTCATATTCATGATTGGGTTTGTTTGGTGGATTAAGAAGGTGCAAACCTATCAAAATCCTAACTATATATCAATTTTTTTATTTCTTGACAAAATTCATCAGCTTCATTTTTATATTCTGAATAAGAATTTATGTTCTGATATACAAAATCTTCATAATCACTTAGTTGTCTTCCATTCAATAAATCCGCATAAACCTTAATGAATCTTGCATCCAATAGCCCTGTATGAATAAATTTTAGTGATAACATCCTTTTAACGCCAGAGTGAGTAGCAGCTTCAATTTCATTTTTAATAAGCAGTGCACTGGCTATATAAAAACAAGCGTAATATAATCTTGTAACAGCGCTATCATAAAATCCCTTTTCAGCCAGAAGATCAGCTTCTTTTAATGCATTATCAGATTTTTCAATACGGTAATCCACCAAAGCTTTTCTGGATTCTATGTCTAAATGCTGTTTCATAGAGCAATTCGTTCATTCATTACATTTATTGTGAAAGGAGTTTTACGTTGATTCCATACTTTGTGTTGAAGTATTACAGGTGAAATATCTATTCCACTTTCCCACTCAATTGGCAACAATTCTCCTATTATGTCTTGCTGTTTTTGTATTCTTTCTTTAGCATCAAGGTTATCAGGCAGAAGGATTAGCAGATCGATGTCCGAAGATTCATTAAAATCGCCACGTGCAGAAGAACCAAACACATAAGATTCTATCTCAGGAAATTTCCTTAAGACTTTTGAAATAGCGCTTATAGATTCTTTTCTATTCATTTCTTATAAATTTGGTCTTTTAATGAAGTACGGGATTTTCTCCCTCCTATAAATTACCATTGGTTGATGGAGGAATTGTCTTGCCATTGGTTGATATTTTCGCTGAGGGATTGAGTTTCGGTATCTGATGTTACTCCACCATCGTCTTGGATATTCTGATCTATTTCATGCCATGGGATAACTGAAACGAAGACACGTATATCCATCTCATCGATTTCAGGAGTCACTACCTTAGCTACTACATCATACATATAATTTCTTTTCAGACCGAGAGATAATTGAGACACATCCTGAATTGGATTATTCAAATCATTATATTTTTCGTCAGCATTCGAACCGGTTGAAGATAAACCGTATTGTTTATCATTTATAGTGTCAAAAAGAATTATTTTCTTATTTTCGGAGGAGGCTTTCTCTTCGGTGTCATCTTCAGAATTTGCCTTTGTGTGATAAGGGAATTCCAGGACAGTACGCATGTTTATATCTGTCTGCAGGTTTTCAGGAAGATAAACAATACCTTGCCATACCTTTTGTTTGCTCTCTATCCATTCGTTAAGTGTACCACTCCAAGCCTCAAGGTCTTGACCATCCGGATAATGCGGCATAGTGGGATAGTTTGCTCCATCAGAATGCCATTTGTAACGATTAATGCCCATATACCACCAAGCATAAGAATGATCACTATCGTCTTGAGGGTATAAATCTGAATCATCAAAGGTTTCTGTCGTACCTTGTTTTGCTCCTTCTTCAGCGGTCCATCCTTCCATCATCAAAGGGTGTTCTCCATCAAAATTATTACCATCAGCGGATTCAAATAATTTAGTTTGTTTGCTAAGTTTTGTTGCGAATGGTTTTTTATCGTCATCTACATTGAAACGGATCCAAGCCGAACCGAAAGCCTCAGAGATACCTTCGGGAGTTTTATCAAATAGGATGGTATATCTAACTTTGGAACAAAGGAACTCCATGTCGGCACATATGGTTTTCGTCTTTACTTGATCTTTTGTTGACTTCTCAATAGAGATTAAATTATACTCTACATTTTTAACCGATTTTTCTTCATTTGATCCGTATTCTTTATATTTTATATTTTCCGGCAAGCAAGCCATAGGCAAATGAAGAGGCAGGAGGGGCACATCTTCATAGAAATTGAGGGTTATATTATTAAGGTCGGCTTCAGACTTAAACTCAGAAATTTTATTTTTACGAGACAAGTAAAGGTCAAGATTAGCTACCACCCCGAATCTGTATTTACCTGGGTATAGAGTAAAACTAAACTTTTTATAATTTTTATCACCGACCTTAAAATTGACACCTTCCGGATTTAAAAGCATAGAATAGGCTGTTTTCTCCTCGTCCGGTAAATATTCATCATTGTCTATTCTATTTCCTCTTTCATCATATTTAAATTCCACGTATTTGACAGCAATTACATAAAGGTTACTCATATTGCCCTCATCAGGGGAAGTATTATCACGAGTGCCAAATTGAGCTGCACTGCCGTCATAATCTGGGATAAGAAGAGTTATTTCTTCCATCCCTTCCGGGTTATCGTTTTTTTCCAAAGAGAGATTGTCTTTTTCTGAGCAGCTTGATAGAGAACAGAGAACAATGAGCATGGAGCAAAGAATAACCCCATTACGAGGAAAACTGCCAACAGAAGATTTTATATAATTTAGGATGTCCATTTCAATTATTCATTTACCATTCGACAACGACTTTTTTATGAGACCAGTCTGATACCCGCACCTCGATTATAGGATTTTCAGGAGAAGAACCACCCACATAGAATTGGTATAAATGGTTTCTCATCACCGGCCAATGATAACTCAAGTTAGTTCTGTCCTTTTCGTAGTTGTCATAATCATCCTGGTCGATTGTCTTATTAGCGAATTTTGTATTTAAAGGAGTGCCATCCATATTTTCAGAACCACTTGCAGAGTATTGACCATAATTAGTGAAATAGATACGATAACAGTCATTATCATCAAGGTTGAATTCTGAATTGGGATAACTGGTTGCATTCGGTTTGAAACGGTATTCAATGTGTGGCACCTTAGGAGTTGAATCCATTCTACCAACAGTGGAAGGATCATCAATATTCTTGTCCGGAACGTAAAGGATGAACTTATAATAATTGTCATCCTCACCGGCGGCAATAAATCTACAGAAATCGGAACGGTAAATATAAGGATTGAACAAATGAGGAGAATCCAATTTAGTTCCATTCATAGTGGTAAATTCATCCAATGTTGTCAATGTTTTAGGCCATCCTGTGTGTTTCCCATCAGCATTAGTTGGCACCCAATACCCCAAGGCAGCTCTATAAGTATAACCGGCAGTTTTCCAACTGGCTGAAGTCCAACTATCATAGAACCAATTGAGCCAATTAATATATTTGGATTGATCTATATTATAACAGGCACCATATTTCTGAATGTTGTACCATTCGCATAATTCCTTATTATTCGTTATGTCATAATGTAAATTGTTCCATAAATCAGATGTAGGGGTCTCCACATCCATAGGTTCACAACGTGCAGCACGGTTCATACTCTTCATATAAACATGTTGGAGTTCTCCGAAATCTTTACTGATATATACCTCAACTTTAGCCAAAGCCCTAACCATATAAACATTTCCATCCAGATTATGGGTAGTACCTCTCTCCCAACTTGGTATAGGGGCATATCTTTGAACTCCATACATAGGAATAGCCTGATCTTGATTTGGCAATCGTCCTTGACGGTCGGTGTCATAAAGATATTTTCCCCTGATGTATTCGATAGAATAGATGACAACATTACCGGATGAACAATAAACATACATCGGGAACGCATCCTCTCCAACCGAGACATCCCATTCAGATGTTATTGGTGTTGTACCTGAGGTTTCATATTTTTTATTGCTTGCATCACTGCTTGTCTTGACATTTTTCTGTATATTAAGAGTGGCCGAAGAACTGTTTGAACTGCTCCATCTTACACGAATAGTACCGGCAGTACGGGCTCTAAATCTGAAACAACCTTTAGTGTTATCATCAGCTTTTTCAGTGGTGCCGCAATAGGGAACCAAAATTCCATTCAACTCATTCAGAGTAACCATTCGAGAACCAGAAATAGTGGTATACTTTAGGATATTTTGCATAGTATTATCCTTATCTGCAGTTTCTGTAGCAAGGGTTCTGAGATCTTGAAGGTCTGAATTAATACCCACTTTCATCCAATCGTAAATATCCTTACCATTTCTGTCAAACCACTCCACACCCCAAGGATTTACAATCCAATCTATAGATTGGCCAGTTGTAGCATCATTAAAACCGAAATTATCCCCGTATAATTCATCAGCTTTTGTTTTTTTCTCTTCGTCTTTTGCTGTGCTATTGGATGCAAGCCATGCTCCATATTTATAAGAGGCATCAAAATTCCAAAGATACCACATATGCTGATAGTGGCGGTAAATCCATTTGTTCTGGTTCATTTCCCAGTCAGGAGTCCAGTTGGCTCGGATCCACTGATTTGCAGTTTCTTTGCTGTCGAAAGAAGAAATTGTATTTTCGATTGAGGCCACCAAAGCTTTTTCACCGTTAGCTTTAATAGCCCTGTCATTTGGACTATATCTTTTTTCCTGAGGAACATTAGTAGAATTTGCTTTCCAACCTCCGGCATCAAAGACATCACGCATTTCCACCCAGTCAGTAGGTTCGCCTGAATACCAACCCGGATCATCTCCAGAGGTAACCTGAGCCATAAAATTCTGGTAAGTGGTTAATTTAGACATACCATTATCAGGTTTGGTAGCGTCAGAATTGGTGACATCATGATAAACGTGATGAAGATCATTTATATTACGAATATCGGAAGCCTTAATCTTGGGATTAAGGATGGAATTGCTCCAATTCCATTGAGGATTACCTTTAAGAGTAGAAGAAGGGTTCTGTGCAAAGTCTCCAGTGAACTCACTATCGTCATAATCAGCCGGGTTTACCTTTTGACCGGCATTAGGCCAGTTGGCCAGAACAGCGATCTTGAAAGGTTTTTCTTTAAGATATTTCTTAATTTTTTCTATATCGTATTCCTGTCCTTCACGGTCAATAATTACATTCATAGGAATGCGTACATAATAATAATCGCTGGTGGCATTAACCTGACTAGAAAGCGATCCTACGATACGATCTGTAGCACCGAAAAGGAAATCTCCATCCTCTGTAAAGAAGAAAATACGGAATTTATCTTGAGTATCAATATAATTATCGTATTTTTCTATTGAGGATGTTGTTGTGGAAGAAAACATATTGTTATCATCCCGAGTTGAAAGAGCACGATCAAGTTGCATAGTAAAAGCGATACAATCGCCTTCAATTTCGATGTTGTTTGGATCTGATGAATCTTCGTTAAACACGAAATCGTCTTTGCAGCTTGGGAAAAAGCAAAGGACCAGTATCAAAATGCCGAGTGTCAAGTGCTGAGTGCCAAAATTTGCCACCTTGCTTCGAACCTCGCTAAATGAACTATTTATATGATTGAGGATATTCATTTCCAATAATTTCTTTTTATTCCATGATTGGATTCCATTAGATGATTACATCATCGGGATATTGTCTTGCGTGATTTTATGCCAATCAAGTAGTTTTACTCCCATATTGATATAAGACCTCTTTATATCCATTACGGGAACTATAGGTTGATTTGGATCATCAACCGGAGTGCCCATTCTTGATATTTTATCCACCAAAATATTATACCAATTGTTTCTCACTGTGCTGAAAGCACCGATATGAGTCCAATAATCACTACCGTTGTTATTAGGATAACGATGAGGCACCGGGACGCTGAAATACATATAACCGTTGGTGTAGACATCCACCGGACCGATAATCTTGTGAATTAAAGCCACGAGGTGGTTATAACTTATTTCTACTGCATGCTCCTGATCCATTTCAATAACCGTTTTGGTTATGTTATTACCTTCATCATCAGTTTCCGAAACTGTTTTTTCTATTTCGGGAGCGAGATAATATTTCCATAATGCGCCCATACGATTTGGTCCTGGTGCAATAAGAGCCTGACCATCTCCACCAGAAATTTCAGCAGGGATAAGGTCAAGATCCAAATCCTCATCAGTTTGATCAGCAGATTTACTATCATGCTTATCCACCTTAGCCTCTTCTAATTTGTCAAAATCAGGAATATAAATTGTTTTGCCATTATTATCTTTTAAAATTTTGCCGTCACTATCTTTTGAAGGTACATATTTAGGATTTCCATTTAGATCTGCCTTAATTTTCCCGAACCATAGTTTAGAACCTTCCCACCAAGCCACTTTATCAAGATGTGTCTGATCAGTATCGATACTACCTACAGGTTCATCTCCACCCCAGCGTGCATGCTGATCCCACAAACCGTGAAGTATCTGAAGACCGGCGTTACCACCGGAGAGCATAACATCATTGAGGATTTTTAATTTAGAATTTAAGAGATTTCTCTTATGAAGATAGAAGATGTTATTTTGGCCGAGATAAACAGTTCTTACAGTAGAAGCTCTTACACCACCCCCGGAGTTTTCTTCCTCTTCCTTATCAAAATCTTCATCTGTTTCCTTGTCATCAGTGTTACCTTCTATAGTAATCTGGGCCATAACCATAAGATTGGTTGTAGTAGCATAAGGAGCCCGTTGCCAATTCCATATGAAATCAGCACCTTCAGTAACCATCGCCTGTTCAAAATATGTATTTTCTAGACTATAAAAGGGATCATATTCATCCCCACCTGTGACAATGGGAGTATGATTCAATGCATTAAACTCTTTCAATAAAGTATCAAAAGATTTATAGTTCAATAACACTCCATCAATTTTACTATCGACATTAATTGTACCAAGTTTATTGTAAGCTGTATATTCTGTCTTCTCATCTCCCTCTCCTATATAATATGTATCAATTGGGTTTTCATAATTATTATATCCAGTTGTTCCATAATACCCATTGTGATATGAAGTGACCGTATCAGCATCAAGAGCAAGACGGAACTGATGAGGATAACCTTGAATCCGTGTAAAATTACCGGTGCCAGCCCTCAGTTCATAATGAGGGTCATGAGTCCAATAACATCTATTATTGGCCTGGTCATTCCATTTCCATGAAGTGGTGTTAGTTTGATAATTAATATTTTTCATCAAACGGGTAGAGTTTTCCAAGTTACTAACGCCGAAACCAATAATCTTCAAAGTTGCAGGAAGAGGTCTTGTTTCGATATTATAACCGTCTTTACTAAAAGAGATACCACCCTGGTGTGCACCTGACATATTAACCACAGCCACTTCCATTGCTATTTCCGGAAGACCATTGTCACCCCATGTTACACCAGTGATTTTTTGTTTGTCGTCCGGACCGAAATTATTTCCCACAGCAGCCATAGATGAAATATCGAAAGAGACAGTATATTTAGAAGCAAGACGTTCTACATAGACACAAATGGCAGGATTAGCCAATGCTTGTTCTTCATTGTTGAAAATTTTATTAGTGTCGATATTATAATCCACTATCCTTGCCGATCCATTGGAGTAAACGGAGTTTGACATAGTGAAATAATCTTTCTTTCCCGTAATTACTTCCTCATCGGAAGTGGTGGAATAAGAAGCATTAATCTTGAAATCTGTCATTTCAAGACTTTCAAGTTGGGACCTTGTGAGATTACTTAATTTTTCAATAGTGTTGTTGCCGGTTAAAGTTCCTTCGTAATTTTTATCGAGTTTGAAATTGAGAAGCACATACCCTTGAGTGTTTTTCATATAATTTTTCATGGCATCTACGGAAGTGAAATCACTTATAAAAGTATTGCCATTAAGGTCGTCACTTTCTCTACTTACGAATAATTTAGAAATAGTGAGTGTAAGATTGTTAATGGGGTTAGGATCTTTTTTTTGATTTGAAGCATCAATAGGGAAAACCAAAGGTTTTGCATTAATATCTGACTTATCGTAAAGGAGAAGGTAATGATACTTTTCATCACCATCAGGAGAAGCGAGATCGTATTCTAATGCCAATCCATCACTTAGAGGTTTACCGTCGGAGGTGGAAGTAGAACCATCTGCACGGGTTGTAACATCGTCTGATTGACCAATATTAATACCTAATACGCCGGGCAGGTCAACCAAGCTTATGGTTGAATCAGATTTAGAGGGATTTTCCGGATAGAGGAGGTCGTCTTTGCAGGAGGGGAGGACGAGGAAAAGGATTAATAAGGGGAGAAGGTATAAGGGATGGAGGAGGGGCGTAATAATCCTTTTGACAGGGATGAAAATATCGGAGCCAACATTACGCCTTATATGCGAATGAAACAAGTTCATGGTTTTAGTCAGTTGTTTTAAAATTGTTTAAACAATAACTAACAGTTAAGTTGGATTAGCTTGAAAATTAACCGGTTATAATTTCAGTGTTTTTGAGGCTGAAATTACGTGCAAATATAAAGAGAAATAGCGGAAAGGACAAATTTTTTGAGAACTGAAAATGTTTGGAATTTAGGCAGGGATTTTTGTTGAGTTCTGATATAGTTTTTAACGAGAGTAAACTTTGTTTTTTGAGAGGATTTTAAGAAAAATCCTACCCGTTTGTTTAGAGGACTTTGGGAAAGTTCTTCCTGTTGAGGTTGGGACTATTTTTTCAGTTAAAACTGAAAAACCGGAGACAAACTCACTGTGGAATTCCCGTTGAATTTAGGACTTAGGAAAAGTCCTACCCGTTTGTTTAGAGGACTTTGGGAAAGTCCTTCCCGTTGAGGTTGGGACTATTTTTTCAGTTAAAACTGAAAAACCGGAGACAAACTCGCTTTGGAATTCCCGTTGAAATTTAGAACTTTGGAAAAGTTCTTCCCGTTTGATAAGAGGACTTTGGGAAAAGTCCTGCCCGTTTGTTTAGAGGACTTTCCCTCGGAATAAAAAATGGATGGGGGAGGCCCATCCATTTTTGTGTGAAGAAGTTTTTTAGCGGTTGGAGTACATTTTGTCGTAGTATTTTTCGTAGTCTCCGCTTGTGACGTTGTCAACCCAGTCTTTGTTGTCGAGGTACCATTTCACTGTCTTCTCGATACCTTCCTCAAACTGGAGGCTCGGTTCCCAACCGAGTTCTTCCTGGAGTTTACGGCTGTCGATGGCGTAGCGCATGTCATGACCGAGACGGTCGGTGACATAGGTAATAAGATGGTCGCTTGTACCTTCGGGTTTACCGGTTAGTTTATCCACAGTCTTGATAAGCACCTTGATAAGTTCTATGTTTTTCCATTCGTTGAAACCGCCGATATTATAAGTGTCGCCTGGTTTTCCCTCATGGAAAATAAGGTCGATGGCACGAGCGTGGTCCTCCACAAAGAGCCAGTCCCTCACATTCTCTCCCTTGCCATAAACCGGAAGGTTTCTTCCCTGAAGGATATTGTTGATGAAGAGAGGAATAAGTTTTTCAGGGAATTGGTATGGTCCATAATTGTTTGAGCAGTTTGTGACTATGGTGGGAAGATCGTAGGTGTCATGATAGGCCCTTACGAAATGGTCGCTGGAAGCCTTTGAAGCCGAATATGGGGAATGGGGATCATATTTGGTGGTTTCGGTGAAGAATTCCACACCGAACGCCATATGATCATCGGCTGAGGCCTTTGTGGTGAAGGGTGCTTTCACACCTTCGGGATTAGTGATTTCCAAGGCGCCATAAACCTCATCTGTGGAGATATGGTAGAAAAGTTTACCGTCATATTTGTCGGCGAAAGTATCCCAATATTCCTTTGCTGCCTGAAGGAGGGCCAGAGTACCCATAACGTTAGTCCTTGCAAAAGTGAAAGGATCCTTGATACTCCTGTCTACGTGGCTTTCGGCGGCAAGATGGATAATGCCTGTGATGTCGTTTTCACGGATAATTTCTCTCATCTTGTCAAGATCGGCGATATCGGCCTTTATGAACTTGTAATTTGGTTTGTTTTCGATATCCTTGAGATTGTTGAGGTTGCCGGCATAAGTGAGTTTGTCAACGTTTACAATCTTACTTTCGGGATATTTGTTGACGAAGAGTCTCACAACGTGAGAACCGATGAAACCGGCACCGCCGGTGATCATTATATTTTGAGGTGATTGAGGCATTTTTAAAGTTTAAAGTTTAAAGTGTAAAGTTTAGAGTTGTGAGTTGTAGGTTGTGAGTTGTGAGGGTAAAGTTTAAAGTGTAAAGTTTAAAGTTTAAAGGGTAAAGATCAAAGTTTAGAGTTTAAACATTGATAAAGGGAGTCGTGCCAATGGGGAATTTTCTTGCCAAAGGTTTCCTTATACTTCGTTTTGTCGAGAACGGAGTAGGGTGGGCGTATCACTTTCGAAGGGAATTCCGATGAATGGCAAGGTAGCACCTCCTTACCTTTCAATCCGGCGATGTTAGCGGCTGCATGCGCGAAGTCATACCAAGAGCAAACTCCCTCGTTTGAGAAATGATAAATTCCTTCATTCCCTTTTATTTTTCTTTCGGAAATCATATCCACGATGGCCTTGGCGAGGTCGGTGGCATAAGTGGGGGTACCACACTGGTCGAATACAACCTTGATTGAATCCCTGTTCTGCAAAAGAGAGAGAATTTTTTCCACGAAATTGTTGCCATAGTCGGAATATAGCCAGGCAGTGCGAAGCGTCACGGCAGATGCACCCGACTTTTCAATCTCTTCCTCGCCTCTGAGTTTCGTGCGACCGTAAGCGCCTGTGGGAGAAGGAGACTGATCTTCCTTTAGAGGCTCATTCTTGCCGGAACCACCGAAGACATAATCAGTGGAGACATGTACGAGGCTGCCGTCTCTTTCCTTGATGGCCCTTGCCAAAATTCCGGGTGCATCACCATTGATTTTCATGGCGATATCCTCGTGGTCTTCGGCCGCGTCTACATTCGTGTAGGCGGCACAGTTAACTATCACATCGATCTTATTATCGTTGACAAAGGATTTGACAGCCTGAGGGTCGGTGATGTCCAGTTCCTGAACCTCTGTAAAGATGTAATTGTCTTTGGAGCCTTCGGCCTCTTTTCTTATGCTGCGGCCCAACTGCCCGTTGGAACCTGTGACCAATATATTAAGCGGTTTTTCCATATTATACTTAGAACGGGGAATCGAACTCTGATATTTTAGGATGTTTGGTGTCTTTTTCAGACACGATTGCTTCCTCAAACTTGGTTTGCCATTCTATGCCAAGATTCGGATCGAATGCATCTATGCCGCCATCCACTTCCGGATGATAATACTCGTCGCATTTATATTGGAACACAGCTACATCGCTTAGTACCTCAAACCCATGGGCGAAACCTTTGGGGATGAAGAATTGGCGATGATTCTCTTCGGAGAGTTCGACAGCCACATGTTGGCCATAGGTGGGAGAACCTTTACGAAGGTCTACCGCCACATCAAGCACTTTACCGACGACACATCTCACAAGTTTAGCCTGAGTGAAAGGTGGCTTTTGGAAATGAAGGCCCCTAATCACACCTTTAGTGCTGCATGATTCATTATCCTGAACAAAATTCACCGGTGCGACTTTGGCATCGAAGTCCCGTTTTGAATATGACTCGAAGAAGTAGCCCCTCGCATCTTTAAACACTCTGGGTTCAATGATATAGACCCCTTCGATTTTTGTTGATATTATTTCCATGTGATGGGAATTGGGAGTTAAGAGTTAGGGGTTAGTCTAAATTGGGACGAGCTGTCCTGCCCATTTCCTCCACCACCTTCATAAGGTATTTACCATACTGATTATGGAGCATAGGTTTGGCCACTTCCTCAATTTTCTCTTTGCTGATCCAGCCTTGACGGTAGGCGATGCCTTCAAGACAGGCTATTTTGAGACCTTGACGTTTTTCGAGCACTTCCACATATATAGAAGCCTCAGCCAAAGAATCGTGGGTACCGGTATCGAGCCATGCGAAACCTCTTGGGAGAGTCCTTACCATAAGGTCGCCATCTTTTAGGAATTCCTGGTTTACGGTGGTGATTTCATATTCACCTCTTGCCGAAGGTTCAATGGAAGAAGCGATATCGACCACACGGTTGGGATAGAAATACAAACCTACCACGGCATAATTGCTTTTGGGATGCTGAGGTTTTTCTTCAATAGAGATACATTTCCCCTCTTTGTCGAATTCTGCGACACCATATCTTTCCGGATCATCGACCCAGTAACCGAACACAGTGGCCTTGTCTTTTTCCTCCACGTCGTTCACAGCATCCTTCAACACTTTGGCAAAAGAGGCGCCATGGAAAATGTTGTCGCCCAAAACGAGGCATACGGAATCATCGCCGATAAAATCCTTACCGATGACAAAAGCCTGGGCGAGACCATTCGGTACGGCCTGTTCAGCATACGACAGATTCACTCCGAAATCAGATCCGTCGCCAAGCAATCTTTTAAAAGCCGGCAGGTCTTGAGGGGTAGAGATGACAAGAATATCTCTGATACCCGCCAACATCAATGTGGAGATGGGATAATACACCATCGGTTTGTCGTAGATGGGGAGCAATTGCTTGCTCACACCTTTGGTGACCGGATAGAGACGGGATCCGGAGCCACCTGCCAGCACTATTCCTTTCATGTATATGTTGTTTTTGGTGTTGTTGGTGTTGTTGGTGTTTTTGGTGTTGTTGTGGTTTTTGTTGAGGTTTAAGCCCCCCTACGGGGAGAGGGGTATTTTGTGTTTTGTTGTCTGTGTTTTTGTAAAAAATACAAAAAGAGCACGTGATCCAATCAAAAATTTTCACACATCCTCTTTAAATTACTCTCTGTAGTCGGTGTCCAGGATGAGACTCGAACTCACACGGACAAGCGTCCACTACCCCCTCAAA
>JAFLTP010000004.1 GCA_022510405.1 Muribaculaceae bacterium
TAGAAAGCTTATTGGGTCCGCGTTTGGACGAGGGTTCAAACCCCTCTACCTCCACGAATAGATAAACGTAGAGATTTTTGGAAATCTTAATGGACTGAACATCAAAAACTTACAATGCCACCATAGAAGAACGAAGCTATGGTGGTATTTCTATTTAGAATCATTGTTTAAATCAAATTTGTGCATTTTTTATACATATGAGAAAAAGAAAAATTTTTTATGGTTCTCTTCTTTTAGGGAGCTTAATGGTGATGTCTGCTTGTGTTGACGACAAGTATGATCTCGATGACATCGACACTACTACCGCAATTAAGATCAATGACCTGACTATCCCTGTCAATGTTAGTACCATCACTCTCGATAATGTCCTCGACATCGAAGACGATGGATTGATCGGTATTTACACCAATGCTCAAGGTCAAAAGTATTATGCAATCAAGCAGGAGGGTTCTTTCCATGCTGATCCTGTCAAGATTAAGGAACTCGAACTCAAGGATTATGTAACCGTACCTTCCCTTACTTTACCAATTGGTTCAGGGACTATCCAGGATGCTACAGTTCAATTCTCTTATCTAATTAATAATGTTGACAAATCTCTCGAATATCTTTCTTATTTCGGACTGAATCCGAATAATAGAATGGAAATTAATCTCACGGTTACTCCCGCTGTAGAGATGTCTAACGTTCAGATTCAGTTGCCCACTAATTATGTGGCTTCCTATAATGGAGAAACTATTACCGGAGGAATTATACCCGTGGATATAATCGATGGCAAGATGCAATATCCTATATATATTGAATCCATGCTTTTTGATCCGGTATTAAAACCCACGATATTGGAACAAACTGAAGAACATCGATTAGATATTACTGACTACATAGGTCTTAAGAGCGCTACCATCAGCAATGCATCAGGAGACGTTACTTTCTCTTTCACTATGAGTAACTTCTCAGTTAATGTTGTCTCAGGTGCTATTGACTATTTGGTGGAACTTCCGGTTATCAATCCTGTGGAACTCAATGATCTTCCTGATTTCTTGACAGAAGGGGAAACTACTCTTATTCTTGAGAATCCACAGTTGTATCTTGATTTCAGTAGCCTGTTTGGCGCCAATTATAATACCGGACTTTCAATTTCTCCTATTGGTGTTGACACAGAGGTGATTAAGATCCCTGATCTCACTTTTCAACAGTCAATTGTATTAGCTCCAAACACTGACGACCTCGGCCTTTCTCTTTCACTGGATAATACAGTTAAAGAAAATGTGCCCGATTTGAAAAATATCTTGAAAGGTAAAGGTCTTCCCGAGAGCATTCAGATCGACATGTATGAGACAAGTCTTGATGGTGAGATTCATAATATGGTGTTAGGAACAGAAGAGGGTATTGACGTCTCGGGTAGCTACACTTTCTTTACTCCGCTTTCATTTAGCAACGGCACTGAGATTCTTTATCAGAAAAAAGAGACTGATTTCTTTGGTGACGATGTGAAAAATGTGCTCGTGAGACATTTCAGAATCCAGTCAGATGTGATATCTGAAATTCCCACTGATGTAACTCTTGAAGTATATCCTCTTGATAAGAATGGTAATAGAATCAAAGGAAAGAATGGTGAAATAAAGGGTTTTACTACAGTAGCTCAGGGATCTTCTAAATTGGATCTTGAAATTGCTGAAGAGTTCTCCGGACTCGATGGTGTGGAATATGCAGTGAAGGCTGATAATATGAATGGCGTAAGCCTTAGTCCCGAGCAGACAATCACTTTGAATAATATCAGAGCCACCATCAGCGGTGAATACGTCACTAAATTATAATTCTAATGTTCCATTCTAAAATTGTAAATATCATGTTGAAAAAATATATTCTTTCAGGGGCATTAGTGATTGCAGGACTCTCTTACGCTTCTGCCCAAACAAATGCATATTCGGGATATTTCCTTGATAATTTCTTATATCGTCATCAATTGAATCCGGCTTTCGGCAATGAATATAACTTCGTTGGTTTCCCGGGACTCGGTAATTTGAGTATTGAAACTGCCGGTACTGTTCACCTCAACAAAATCCTTTATCCGTTGAACGGTAAAACTGTACTTTTCACACATCCGGATCTTAACAATGTAAGTAAGTTCGGCAATAGCAATAAACTTGGCGCCAATGTTAGAGAAAATATTATCAATGTAGGTTTCAAGGCTTTGGGTGGTTACAACACCATCAGCATCAGTGCCGTTGCCAATTCCAATGTTGCTGCTCCCGGTTCTCTGCTCAATATGTTGAGAGACGGTGTTTCAAATAGCACCTATGATATCAAGGATTTCATGGTTTATGCCAACGCATACGCTGAAATTGCTTTGAACCATTCGAGAGAAATCAAACAAGTTCCCGGTCTGCGTGTTGGTGCCACTTTCAAATTCCTTGTTGGTGCAGCAAACGCCTACGGTAAGTTTAAAAAAGCAAACATGAACTTGGGTTATGATTCTTGGGATATCGTGAGCGACGGTGACGTTTATCTTTCCGGTAAAGGATTGAAATGGGAAACCAAGAAAAATGATAATGCGGGTTGGGATTATGTTTCCGGTGTTAGCACCGACAATTTTAGTGCTCCCAATGGTTTTGGTGCCGCTGTGGATCTCGGTGCAACCTATAAATGGAACGACTTCAACTTCTCTCTCGCTATCCTCGACCTTGGTGGTATCGCTTGGACTGATACTCAAAAAGCTTCAACTAATGGTGAACAACATTTCCAGACCAGTGATTACACCTTCTCTGTTGATGGTGATGATGATACTTTCGACAAAATGAAAGACCAACTTGCAGCTCTTTATCAACTCCAACCTGTAGATGGCAATTACAAACGCAGCACTATGCAGGGTACAACTTTAAATGTAGGTGTGGAATACGAGCTTCCTTACTATCGTCCCTTGACCTTCGGTTTGCTCAATACTACAAGAATGTGTGGTGGCTACACATGGACAGAATTTCGTCTTTCTGCTAATGTGATGCCGGTTAAGTACGTGTCTGCAAGTGCTAACCTTGTTTGCGGTACCTATGGCGTAGGCTTCGGTTGGTTATTGAATGTCACCAGCGGAAAAGGTTTCAACCTCTTCATCGGTATGGATAGAGTGCCAGGTAAATTGTCAAAACAATATGTACCGCTCAACTCTAACTTTACATTCAATTTCGGTATCAACTTCCCGTTCTAAAAATAGAAGAGATTAGTCAAAACAAAGCCGGGATCTATAATGGATCTCGGCTTTTTGTGTTTGGCTACCTGACTTAAAAGTCTTCTCCATAAGGAGAGTTAGAGGTTCAGAGTTTAGAGTGGGCTTCCGCTTGTATTTATAACCGGTTGACTGGGTTCATCAGCACAAAGTACAACCAACAGGTTGCTTACCATGGCTGCCTTCCGGTCTTCATCAAGGTCTACCACACCTTCCTTTTTCAATTGGTCCAAAGCCATCTTAACCATCGATACAGCTCCTTCCACAATTTTTTCTCTTGCAGTGATTATTGCTGAGGCTTGTTGCCTTCTCAGCATCACTGCTGCAATTTCAGGAGCATATGCAAGGTAATTCAATCTGGCCTCTACCACTTCCATACCGGCTATTGCCAATCTTTCGTTAAGCTTTTGTTCCAATATTTCATTAATTTCTTCTCCACCGCTCCTTAGAGTCAATTCTTTTGAATGTGCTTCTGTTTCATCATATGCGAATTTTCCGGTCACTTCTCTCAAAGCCGCATCACTTTGAATCCTCACAAATTTTTCAAGTGCGCTGTTGCTAACACCTATATTCCCGGCTCCTTGAGTGTCTATGTCGAATACTGCTTTATATGTGTCTTTGATTTTCCAAACCAATACCATACCTATAAGTACGGGATTTCCAACCTTGTCATTCACTTTGATCGGTTCTATATCCATATTCCGTATTCTCAATGACAGTTTCTTCCGGTTCATAAACGGATTCACCCAGTAATAACCGGTCTTTCTGCATGTACCCTTGTATTTACCGAAGAATATCATAACTCTTGCCTGATTTGGTTCTTGAACAAAATAGCCGACACAACCGAGTATGAAAACTACCCCGAATACAGCGTCAAGAGTTACTGCCAATCCCGGTACAGGGTCCATAAGTACAATGCTGGAAACGATTATTATTGCCGGCACTAAAATAAAGGTAAAGAATATCATGGCAAAACCGTTCACCACCAATCCTTGATATTCATATTCCTGATTTTTGTCTTTTTCCATAAATGTAAATTTTATAGTTGTCATTTCAAATTTAATATATATTTGGGATAATTTAGGGATAATTTAATAAATAAGATTTAAATTTGGCTGCTATTTGAAAATTGGAATTATGGTAGAAGGAGGTATTTATGTCCATATCCCATTTTGTCGGAACAAATGTTTATATTGCGACTTCTATACAGGAGGAGTAAGGATAGCGGACTGGGAGAAATACCGTATCGCAATTTTAAATGAATTGGAGTCCCGGATTAATGAAACAGTTTTCTTGCCTTCGACCCTTTATTTTGGAGGGGGCACACCTTCCATAATTCCGAACGAGTTTTTAAAACGAATTGTAACCGGCATCACAACCCGATTGGGTGTAAAAGATTGGAATGAATTTACAATTGAGGTCAATCCGGAAGATGTGAATGAAGAAAAGTGTAAGGTGTGGAAAGAATCGGGAGTTAATCGAGTAAGTTTGGGTGTCCAGACATTGAATGACGGAGAATTGAAACTGATAGGAAGAAGACACACTGCTCAAGATTCAATCGAAGCAATAAGTTTGTTGAGAAGATATTTTGATAATATTTCTGTGGATTTGATGTTCGGAATTCCGGGTCAAACTTTGGATACATACGAAAAATCTTTAGATAAGATAATTGAATTGAAACCGCATCATATATCCTCTTATTCTTTGATGCTTGAACCCGGCACAGCAATGACGCTGCTTGTGGAAAAAGAAAAATTACTCCTGCCGAATGAAGACGTCTGGATGAAAATGTTTCAAACCACATTAGAAAAATTAAATAATGCAGGATTTGTGAGATATGAAATATCCAATTATGCCTTACCTGGCTATGAATCCCAGCATAACAGCGGTTATTGGTTAGGGAAACCCTATTTAGGTTTGGGATCGGGTGCTCATTCTTATGATGGAGACAGTATTAGACGGGCTAATCCCAATGATATCAAAGGATATGTTGTAAACTTTAATCAGGAGCATAACAAATTTTACAAAGAAGAGATATTGACAGATGAAGAATTGAAGGAAGAAATGATAATGACCAGACTCAGAATGTCGCAAGGATTGGACCTTGAAGAATTTGAATCTAAATTTGGAGAATGGGAAAAAATTGAACTTTTGAACCGGGCCTCTTCATTTTTTAACAAAGGATTGATGAAAATACACCAAACCAAGCTATCCTTTACTCCAGCTGGTTTCGAAGTCAGCGATCTCCTCCTTTCTTCCCTCATCTAATCTAATTTAATCAAACCTCTCTTCTCCATTGATAAATATAGATTAGTTATCTTGACTTTTCCTCATTTATGATTATTAAAATCTTATTCATTCTTCCAAAAGGCGGAGTTGCATTCTTCCAAGATTTAATTTCCTATAATAAGGGACCGGGAAGAATGTCTAAAATTCTTCCCGGAACATTTTTATAAGAATATTTTAAAAGACAGTTTCCTCAACTAAACTGTGGGAAGGTTGGCTGCTATCCAGGAGGTAATTCCCTGATCAAGATTTATTACATTATAGCCCAGTTTTTGTAATATACCTTCAGCCATAGCTGATCGTTTGCCTGTGTTGCAATACACTGCGATTGTCTCGTCTTTTGGAAGAGTAGCTTCCGCTTTCTTTGCAAAATCGGGATCTGTCACATCAAGATGCTTTGCACCTTCGATATGTACTTTTTCATAGTCAGCCAACGGACGAACGTCCAATAAATATACTCCCGGCTGTTTGATTGCTTCTGAAAATTCTTGTGGATTCATAATCATTAGTTTTTTAATGTTTTACATATATAACTATAACAAATTATAGAGAAGTTTGTCACGTTAAAAAGATAAAAAAATAATATCGGAAATAGGCATAATATATTGAAATAAGGTAAATTTGTGTTCATATTACCATAGATCATGAAAAGTAAACAGAAATTTTTAATAGTTTTAATAGCAATTATAATATCGATGCTTTCTTTTGGTGTTATCGAAAACCAGGCTGCCACCAAAAAGACTAAAGCTAAAACTACAGCTATAACAAAGAAGAAAACAACCTCCACGGCAAAGAAGAAAACAACTTCTACAGCCAAGAGAAAAACTTCCACCAAAAAAACTACAAGAAAGAAGACAACAAGAAAAAAGCCCGCTGCTAAGACCGAAACCAAAAAGCCGGAGGAAATTCCACAAAACGATGAGTTGACTTTGTTGGTTAACTCAGGTATTCTTGAATGGATACCTGAATCTATGAATCCAGGAGGGTTAAGGGTCAACAGTGTCAAAGCCGATCAGGGATCAAGATCAGCCAAGATTTTCCTTAATGAAAATTTCACTTACCTTCCGGTAACTAAAGAACTGATAAAGGATCTGACTAACCGTACTGAGGAGGTGTTGCCGGATTCTTTGTCAGGTTATCAACTTTCTCTTATGGTTGGTGACAAACCGCTGTCTTATTTTATCACCTCTATCGATAAACTCCCTGAATCTGCCCGTCATAATCCTCCTTTTGTTGTGGAGGCTGAACCTCTTGCTAAGGCTAAAGACGGTATGTCGGGAGACATCGTTGCATTATGGGCAAGCCATGGCAGGTATTTCAAACCGGGATCAAGTCAATGGTACTGGCAAAGACCTCAATTATTTCAAGTCACGGAAGATACTCACACAATGAGTTACATTCTCCCTTATGTGGTTCCTATGATCGAGAACGCAGGAGGTTATGTATTGCTACCACGGGAAAGAAATATCAATAGAAACGAGGTGATCGTTGATAATGATACCAATGACGAAGGTGAGATTTATTCTCAACCTTATTACAAAGAAAAAACAGGTAAAGAAAAATGGGAAACCGGAGAGGAAGAAGGATTCATTTATGATTTGCCTGATTTTAGAGATACAGAAAATCCTTTTGAAAATGGCACCTATCGCCAAACAAACACAATAACTTCCGGAAAAGAATCAATCGCAGCTTGGTATGCAGATATTCCCGAGGATGGAGAATATGCGGTATATGTAAGTTACAAAACTCTACCAAATTCTACTGATGATGCACGATATGTTGTGAATTATTCCGGAGGTTCAAAGGAGTTTAGAGTTAACCAGACAATGGGTGGGGGCACCTGGATTTATCTGGGTACTTTTCCCTTGGAAGCAGGTTATTCAGACGATGAACCTATTGTGGCTCTAAGCAATTTGTCCTCGCATAGCGGGAAAATTGTCACAGCCGATGCCGTAAAAATCGGTGGCGGAATGGGAAACATAGCCAGAAGTGACAGTAGAACCGATATTTATATCGATCCTTCTACCCCCGAGGAAACAGATGTAACATATCTATCCGGACTTGAAGATGACGGTTCCGAGGAGGTAGATGAAGCGTTGGCTGAATTCAATGCAAAGTTAGAATCTGCCAAAGCAGCTGCAAAAAACGGTTATACTCCGTATTTCACAACTTCAGGTTTACCCCGATATCTTGAAGGTGCTCGCTACTGGTTGCATTGGGCCGGTTTCCCGGAAGAGGTTTATTCTCCCTACCATGGATCCGACGACTATAAGGATGATTATACTTCCAGGGGTTTGTGGGTGAATTATCTTGCCGGTGGTTCAAGGGTCTTGCCCAATAAACCCGGTCTGAATATCCCGGTTGATGTGACAATGGCTTTGCATAGTGATGCCGGTAAAAAAGCCGATGATTCTTTCATCGGTACCTTGGGAATATATTTCACCAACAATGGCGATTACTATTTGGATGGAACTCCCCGAACAAACTCCCGGGCTCTTACTGATATGCTCTTAAGGCAAATAACAATGGACATCCGACAGACTTGGGAGCCTAACTGGACGCGGAGGGCTATGTGGGATAAGACCTATGTTGAGGCAAGGGTGCCGGAAGTGCCTACTTCTTTGGTGGAATTCATGAGTCACCAGAATTATGCCGATATGAAATATGCCCTTGATCCAGCTTTTAGATTTACAGTCAGTCGTTCTATATATAAGGCTATCGGCAGATTCATAGCTGAGAGAAAAGACCGTAAATTTATCGTGCAACCACTTCCTGTGAAAGATTTTTCAATCACTAGGGTAAAGAAGGGCTCCTATAAACTCGAATGGAATGTGACTCATGATAAATTGGAACCAACTGCGGAACCGGAAAAATATATCATTCTGGAAAGGACCGGCGATGATTTGGGTTTCCACAAGATTGCAGAAACATCTACAAGACATCTCACAGTAAAGATAAACGACAATAAGATTCATTCTTTCCAAGTGATTGCAGCCAATGACGGAGGTGTTTCATTTCCTTCAGAAACTCTTGCTTTAAGAGAAGGCGGGGATAATCCGGTATTGATAATAAACGGTTTCACCAGAGTTTCTGCACCCGCAAGCGCCAGTTATGGCGATGAGGCCGGTTTCTATGCCATGAATGATTTTGGAGTACCTCACATCAAGGATATTTCATTTATCGGTTATCAAACTGAATATCGTAGAAGTGCAGGCGAAAGTTTTGGGAAAAGTAACGGTGATTACGCTTCAAAAGTGATAGCAGGCAATACTTTTGATTTTCCTTATGTCCATGGTAAATCTATAAGTGAAAACGGAAAAGGATTCGTTTCCACAAGTGTCGGTGCTGTGGAAAATGGTAGCGTGGATTTAAATAATTACAAGATCATTGATTTGATTTTAGGTAAACAAAAAACCTCCATGATAGGTTTCGGAAGTTCAGGTTTGAAATATTCTGCTTTTCCTAAGGAACTTCAAACCAAGTTACAACATTTTGTAAACGGTGGAGGTGATTTATTGGTCTCGGGTGCCTACGTTGCAAGCGATCTTTATGACGACAGGGCACCGGCAGGGAGTAAATCTTTTGCCAACGAAACTTTAGGTATAAGTAAAAATGATGGACCAAGATCGGAGACCGGTTCCCTAACAACAAGTTCAAACGGATTTAAAGTGAAAAACATAGGTTATTCCAACACCTTGAATGATAAAACCTATATAGTGGAAAATCCGGATATACTTTCACCTGAAGGAAACGCTGAAATCATTTATCGCTTTGGTGATACGGGATTGCCGGCAGCCATAATAAAGAAGAATGGAAAGAGTAGGGTGATAGTATCTACTATACCGTTTGAAACCATAAATCCGGATCAGAGAGATAAAGTCATGAAGGATTTCCTTGAAAATTTGGAATAACAGAATTGAAAATGAAAATTATCAGATTCACCAATATACATAATCTCAGGGATGAAATATTGGGCGGAGGCCTTGAACAATTTGTAGTTATCCAACTTGACGACAGAGAGTATCAGTTGGATTCAAATTATTTCCATCGAATGGAAGAAGTGGCTTCCGATGCCGATTCCACCATTACATATTGTCACTATAGGGAGAAAGACGGAGAGAAGGTCACGCTTCATCCGGTGATCGATTATCAATTCGGTTCGGTAAGAGATGATTTTGATTTCGGACCTCTTGTGATGCTAAATGTAGCCGATGCTTTGGCTGCATCAGAAGAAATGGTTCAAAACTCGATTGAATCTGTTGATGGCGGATGGTACGAACTTAGATTGAGAATGTCGGTGGGCAGAACTATAGCAGCGATTCCGGAATATTTATATACTGTTGAAAAGATTGATTTCAGAAAGAGCGGAGCCAAACAACATGATTACGTCAATCCTCGTAACATCATTTACCAAGCCCATATGGAAAGGGTTTTTACTGATTTCCTTATCGCATCCGGTGGAATGGTGAATCCTCAACAGGTTGATACCTTTAATTCGCAAGAAAACTTCCCGGTTGAGGCATCGGTCATTATTCCGGTTAGAAACAGGGTAAACACTATCAAGGATGCAGTTGATTCCGCTTTGACACAGGAAGCTGCTTTCGACTTCAATGTAATAGTGGTGGATAATGGAAGTACAGATGGCACCCGGGAAATATTGGAGAAGATAGATGATCCAAAATTTAGATTAATTAAGGTAGAGGATTCGGAATATATGGGAATAGGGGGATGTTGGAATAAGGCGATTTTGTCACCTTATTGCGGACGTTATGCAGTTCAACTCGATTCGGATGATGTGTATTCCGATAAGAAGACTCTTGGCAAGATAGTTGAAAAATTTCACTATGAGAATTGCGGTATGGTAGTGGGTAGTTACATGCTTACGGATTTTGATTTGAATCCTATTCCACCGGGTTTGATCGATCATAAGGAATGGACTGAATTAAATGGGGCCAACAATGCTTTGCGTGTGAATGGTTTCGGAGCCCCCAGGGCATATTACACGCCTTTGCTCAGGAATGTTTTGTTCCCTAACGTTAGCTACGGAGAGGATTATGCAGTGGCTTTAAGGATAAGCAGGGATTACACAGTAGGCAGGATTTATGAGCCTATTTATTATTGCCGAAGATGGAGCGGCAACAGCGATGCTGATTTATCAATTGAACTTACAAATAAACATAACGAATATAAGGATTTTGTGAGGTCAGTAGAATTGATAGCCAGAATACGTGCCAATATGAATGAGGAATAGAGGTGAAAGAGGAGATAAAAGAATTTTTTGAAAGTCAGTTAAAGAATTGGGAGCTTGCGAGGAGAAACTTCGAGGCTCTCAACTTTGTAAAGAAAAAACCATTCAAATGTGGGGTTCTCAACGGCTTTGTTCAATACAATCCGGCCCGTTCGGTATCTACTTTGGCTAAAGTGGATAAAAATTCCATAGCTAACAGAAAGTGTTTCCTTTGTGATGAGAATCGACCGAATGAACAAATGAAATTTGAGTTGATACCGGGATGGAATCTTCTTGTAAACCCTTTCCCAATCTTACCCTTTCATTTTACCATAGTAAACAGCAAACATACACCACAGAAATTGGATGTTGAAACCGGAATTGAACTGGCTCGGCAACTTCCGAGGTTCGTCGTATTTTTCAATGATGATGGTGCAGGAGCAAGCGCTCCTGATCACATGCATTTCCAGGCAGTCCCTATTGAAGAACTTCCTCTTATAAAATTATTAGATACCGGGATTAAAGATTTAAAGACGGATAAATTGCCGTTTAAAATATTGACCGAAAAAGAGGAGATAAAGACCTGTAAGGATCCGATGAATGTCTATTTTTGGCTACCTGAGGTGGACAAAGAAGTGAAATTCATTGCTATACCCAGAAAAGCCCACAGACCTCGGGAATATGACATGCAACCTCCATCGAGAAGAGCAATCAGTCCAGGTGCTATAGATATGGCAGGCATTATCGTTACACCTATAGAAGAAGATTTCGATCTTACAGTAGATAAGGATATTGAGAATATTTATCATCAGGTAGGTTTTATTGATGAATAAAATATTGTCATATTCAGGAAATAGAAATCCATGGTGGTGGATACCTTCTCTCTATATAGCGGAAGGACTCCCATATTTCGCCGTGAATACCCTCACGGTAATAATGTATACGAATATGGGAGTGAGCCTTGCTGATATGGCTTTCTTTACCGGTTGGTTATATCTCCCATGGGTAATCAAGCCTTTTTGGAGTCCATTCATAGATTTATTCAAGACCAAAAGATTGTGGATACTGATTATGCAATTTGCTATGGCAATAGGTATGGCCGGTGTAGCCTTTTTCCTACCGGGTAAATTCTATTTCACGATCACTTTAATTTTCTTTTGGTTGATTGCTTTCTTTTCAGCCACCCATGATATCTCGGCCGATGGTCTTTACTTGATAGGTCTTGACTCTCATCAGCAAGCTGCATTTGTGGGTGTGAGGTCTACTTTTTATAGAATAGCGAGCATAGCAGGGCAAGGGGGATTGGTGTTGCTTGCCGGGTATTTTGAAAACTCCCTTGAAGATATACCATTGGCCTGGTCTTATATTTTTGCCATATTATCGGCTTTCTTTTTTCTTGTGGCGATATATCATTGTTTCGCTTTGCCGAGAGTGAGGGATGATGAAGCTATCAAAGGTGTAAACCGAAAAACCATTATCAAAGACTTCTTCAAGACTTTTATAACCTTTTTTCAGAAGCCTCATATATGGACAGCTTTGGCTTTTATGTTGTTATATAGGTTTCCTGAAGCTTTGTGTATTAAACTTGTACAGCCCTTTTTATTGGCTTCAAGGGAAACGGGAGGTTTGGGATTGACAACTGCCGAGGCAGGTCTGGTGAACGGAACAATAGGTGTTGTGGGATTATTATTAGGAGGAATAGCCGGTGGTGTCACGATATCGTGGGGAGGTTTAAAAAAGTTGCTGTTTCCAATGGCATATGCATTGACATTGCCTTGCCTGTTTTATTGCTTCCTGGCCATGTGGCAACCTGAAAGTTTTGTCCTGATTTCGATTGCGATATTTATAGAGCAATTTGGCTATGGCTTCGGGTTTTCCGCTTATATGTTATATCTTCTTTATTTCAGCAGGGGAGAAAGCGCTACCTCCCATTATGCTTTCTGCACTGCATTTATGGCTATAGGAATGATGGTGCCGGGTATGTTTTCCGGTTGGATTCATCAATACTTTGATAACTTTGAGTTTTTTGCTTCAGGAATCAACCAAGGATATGTCAACTTTTTTTGGCTTGTGGTGTTAAGTTCCACACTCACTTTTTTAGTTTGTTCTTTTGTGAAGATTGATCCGGGTTTCGGTAAGAAGTGAAAGCTTAGTATAAAAACTTTTGGTGAAATCTTTCCCTGATTAAAATTCATCATTAAGATGATCCAATATTTCAGCGGGGTGAGAAACTATGAAATCGGCATTTGCTTTTCTTAACTCTGCGATAGACCTGAAACCCCAGGTAACTCCAATTGATTCAACACAGGCTCTTTTCGCACATTCGATGTCTACACCGGAATCGCCGATATAGATAACATCCCTTTTCGAAACGGGATATTTTTCGAGCACTGAAAATATAATGGAAGGGTCCGGTTTCCGGTTCCGTCCTTCCACTTGACCTTCCACAGCCACGAAATTAAATTGAGGTAAGGCCCCGGAAATTATCTTCTCCGTGGCTTCCTGGTATTTATTTGAGGCCACCGCCAATGCGATATCTTTTTTAACCAGGTTATCCAAAAGTTCTGTAATTCCGGGATAAGGTTTGGTGGTGTCCAAACAATGTTCATTGTAGTATTCCTTGAAATACTCCAACAGTTTGTCTATCGTTTCTTCATCAGCATCCTGTTGTGCCTTTTTCATTAGGTTGCGCACTCCATTTCCCACCATATAAGCGTATGCTTGAATGGGATGGGTAGCGAAACCCATTTTCTCCAAAGCATAGTTACAGGCTTTTCCAAGGTCAGTTATGGTATTTAAAAGTGTACCGTCAAGGTCGAATATCAATAATTTTTTCATTTTATCTAATTTTAAGCTTTAGAATGGGTATCCGATTGAGAAATGAAATGATGAATCCCTATGCCATCGGGGATGTATCAGTGGCCAAGGTTCCTGATTCATGGCCGGATTGTGAGCCTTCATACCCATATCGAATCGGAGTAGGAAATATGAGAAATCGAATCTTAATCCGAGACCATATGATGCAGCCAATTGCTTGTAAAATTTATTGAATTGGAACAAACCTCCGGGCTGGTTGGGATAATTATGAATTGTCCAGATGTTTCCAGCATCGATAAATGCAGCCAATTCGATAACCCAAAACAGCTTGGTTCTCATTTCAGCACTCAGGATAAGCCTGATGTCACCACACTGATTAATGAAGTCGCTCACGGAATTGTTCCCGGGATAACTTCCAGGACCCAAAGTCCGAACATCCCAACCTCGCACTCCGTTTGCGCCACCTCCGTAGAATCTCTTTTCGAAGGGAAGGATTGTAGAGTTGCCATAGGGGAATCCCAATCCGAAACCGGCATGCAGAGCTAAGGAATTTCTGTTGTCGAATATATGCAGGAAACCGTAATCTGCATTGAATTTGAAATATTGGGAATAGTAGATGCCGAAGAGTTTGAACGGATCACTGCTTACATGGCTTCGAGGCCGGAATATCATGTTGAGTAAATAGAGAAGATTACCGGCTGTTTCAAAATTGGCTCTTATTGTATAGATGTTTCGTTGCAAGGAAACATCCCAAGGTTTTACCTCTCGTTTGTTGGAATGATAGAATGTAAAGCCCATTCTCATGATGAAATGGTCTTCATAACTATATTTGAGCAATGGATTGTCAGGTGCGATATTGTCAATGAAATCAAGCGTGCTTTCCGGAAGATACACATAATTTATATCTATAGGAGTAAAGAGATAAACATTCTTGTCTTTTCTGTTCACCCAGCGATATGACCATCCTGCAGTGGAAATGATACGGGTGTATTCGGGCCGCTCCTGGTAAGACATGCTCACATTCAATTCGGAAGTGGCGTTGACTCTACGCTTGAAGCTGTCTTTTAGAAATGGGAACTTGAATTTAGGGTAGGTGAGTCCTACATCAAGAGAATATTCCATATATCGATCGTGGATCAACCCTTCCAGGTCACCGCTTAAAGATTCATACGCACCTCTCAGTTTTGTATTGAGTGTCTCTGAACCTTTCCCTATATTCCTATGAGTGTAGGATATAGCTGCTGCCACTCCTAAGTCTCCCTCGGAATTGGTACCTTCCAATTCAAATGAGACGCTTTGACTTTTTCCCGGGGTAAGAAGAATATATGCGTTCAGCATATTTTTACCATCTTCATTGCCCACGGGAACGAATGCTATATTTATGAATTTAAGTATGCTTAACCTTGATAAGGAACTATATGTTCGATCCACCTCAGCCTGATTATATGGTTGATCGGCTCTAATGAAACAATTTTCATATAGAACTGCGGGACGCAGATAAGATTTCCCGTCGCTGAATATTTCCAAATTCTTATAATCGGTTCGTTGGAAACGTTTGATCATTTCATCTGCTGACTCTCCTAAAGAGGGATCAAAATCGGTGATGAACCTTATTTCTTTGATATAATATTTTTCATGAGTCCGGACACTTCCTGTTTGCTTTTCATAAGGAGGGTTGATTTTAAGTGTCAGGTCCACCAGATTGCTGCCTGATGTGGTGTCGGCATTGAAAGTTACAAATTCCTTGCTGAAACCATAATAACCTCTATTCTTGAAAAGTGTGGCGATTCGTTCTCTTTGAGTTTCGAGAAGATTTCTGTCTAATGGGATTCCCGGTTTAACAATGAAATTGTTGGAATCAGCCATCACAATGTTTTGAAAGGTGGTGTCGGGGAAAGTATAATCCACACCATCCACTATATATTGTGTTCCCGGCTTAACGTGATAGTTAACCTTGATTTTTTTCTTTGTTTTGACAGTATCGGCGTAGGCGGTTGCATATAGAAACCCTTGATTTATCATTGCCTTCTCCAGCTGCTCCACACTTGCTGCCATAAGTGCAGAATCATAAACCACGGGAGGTTCGCCAAGTTTTCTAACCCATTTGTTCCACCATTTGGTGGAATCATTGCCACTCATATTGTAAACTCCCAGTCGAAGTTTGATACTCCAGAGCATCTTATGATTTGGAAGCTGGCGGATATAGGAACTTAATTCGGATGCCTTGACGGTATTGGTGGAATCATCTATTTCAATGTTCACCTTATCCAGGAGGTAACTGTTTTCCGGGATATGACGAGTGCTGCTGCAAGCACATGCAAGCAGCAAAATCAAAACAGTGAAAACAATATGTAAACCTCTTTTTATCAAATAAAGGTAAAATATAATTGAATTATGGTCAAAGCAAAGCTGCCATATAAACCGGCAGATAAACAATATTCCCCTCTTTTCTTAAATCTTTGGTATATAGCAGATAGGGTGTGGCTATTCTTGAGGAGTATTTTTTGCAAAATTCATCAAGTGATTTGTGTGCTTTATAGCCGGAAGATTTCACTTCTATCGGATAGATTTTATCTTTTTTGCTGATTAAAAAATCTATTTCATAATTATGTGAAATATTTTCTTCGGATTCCTCGGTTTTAAAAATATAGTAAAAAAGGGATTTTCCTGAGCTTTGCAACTGTTGTGCTATAATATTTTCGTAAACGTATCCTAAGTCAACCGGTAATTTATCCGAAAGGAGCTTTTTATAGATGATATTATCGGTATAATCGTTATCCATAAATGCCAGAGTCACAAAAAGCCCTGTATCACAAAGGAAAAGCTTGAAAATATCCCTGTTGATATGAAAAGCGAAACCGACGTTGGGATCAGTCACCACATACGCAAAATTTGCAGTCATAGAATCCGCTAATTCCGCCAGTTTTTCACCCATTCGTCCGGTTTTTCCATTCTTTAGAGTTCTTACGATTTTGATGTAAAATTATAAATTTTGTCCAAAACGGCAAAATGTTTCTGGGCTGTATTGTCCCAAACGGCAAAATGTTTTAAGGTTATTTTGTCCCAAACGGCAAAATGTTAGGAACAAAATAAGGGAGCAACCGCCGAGGTCACTCCCTTAAACATATACAAAATTTTTGATTTTTCTTTTCAAGGAAAGTCAGTAGACTACCTCTTCCAAAATTAACGGATGATAGCTTTCACATTCTTGTCACCTTGACGGATGATGTAAAGACCTTTGGAAGGATTGTTAACTTTCACACCGTTGAGATTGTAGTATTCAACCGGAGCATTAACATCGATAATGCTTTCCACAGCACCACTTTCACTTTCGTCACCGTTAACTACTACGTTTTTAACTTCCCATGTAGGAGCAACTTCTGAAGTGGAGGTATAAAGGAATCCGATTTGTATTTTCTTGCCTTCGTAATCTTTGAGAGAAATTTCACCTGATTCAACGAAAGTCCAACCGTCACTTTCCGGATAAACTACATCTGAAAGAGTGGTCCATTCACCGTCGACCACAGCCACCTGCACTTGGCAAAGTTGTTTAGCCTCGCCTTTCGCATAATTTATAGCGTGTTCAAAGCTGAGTGTTACGTCAGAATAGTTTGTAAGGTCGATCACCGGAGAAACCAGACGGCTTTTTGCAGCGTTGTTCGTATTGTTAAGGTAAGCTGAAGCCTTTGCGCCATATTTAGAGTCGAAACTCCAAACATAAGAAAGGTCTTGAGGCAGGTCGATATTGTCGATCTCAAATTCACCTAATGAAGCACTGAAAGGTTCGCTGAAGATAGCATCGTTATCATCTGTGCCGGGATTTTCAGGAGTGCCGGGATTTTCAGGAGCGGAAGTTTCTCCATTGAGAGAAATGATAACATTGTTAGCAGCCATTTCGGGGGTGTCACCATAGACAGTGAGGTCACCTTTCACCACCACTTTATCACCAACTTTCAATTGGTTTTCATCAGTGAAAGTTGCGCCATCAAAATATTTGCCTCTAAAGATAGTCAAACCGCTTACATCAGAAGCATTATCGGCGATTACATAAGTAGCATTGCCATATTGGAGGCTGATTTCTGTAATAGAAATGATTACGCCTTCAACTGTTGCTTCACTGTTGTAACCGGCTTCGATCAGAGCTAACGCTTCAGCCACATTGATTGTGCCTACAGGTGCGTCAGGGGTTTCAGTTCCGGGATCGTTAGGTACTTCGATAGAATCATCACCGTAAGTAACAGTAATTGTAATCACAGCTTTATTTACAGAGTTTTCAGCCGTGGGTGCTGCACTTGTATATTGGAAGGATACAGATTCTTCTTCACCTGCCCAAGCAGTGATATTATTATCAGTGCCTTTAAGCGCGAAAGTGCAACCTGATACTCCAGCAATCTCTACGCCTGTAACTTTTTCACCGTTAGTAGTGGAGACAGTGAAGAAAGGACCTCCCTTGGAATAAGCGCGAAGTCCGTCGCTCCACATTCTCCAGCAGTTTTTGTCGGTAAATTGACCGTCAAGAAGAATCTGCACGTCACCGCTTGTAATGGTAGCCGGTACTGTTACATACTCAGCATTTTTTGCATCAGCATCGTAAGCGGGAAGACCATAGTTGTTGGTTGTGAAGTCGAACACTACTTCACCTGCAAATGCTGTCATACCCAATGTTATGGCAGCGAGTGAAAGTAAAAGTTTTTTCATAAGAATTAGTTAATAAGTAAGTATATTGCAAATTTACCTTTTTTCTATTACTTCTTCAATTTTAAATCCTTCAATTCTTTTCTTTTTGGTTGAGAAATTCATTCCAATGAGAAATATTTTTCTTGTATCATTTCTGAACTGAAGAGCATATTCCTTCTCTTTTATCTGATTCAAAGCTTTTTCCGCACTTTTATCTTTTTTTATTTCAATAATATAAACAAATTTTGAAGTCATAATCAAAAGGTCTATCCGTCCATCGCTGGTTTTGTCTTCCACCTTGACATGACTTCTCCGGGGTAAGATCAATTTGGAGATAATGTAAACTAAGAATTGAAAATGTTTTTCAGTTTCTATTGAAGGCATGACGTCGTAGGATATTCCGGCTGTAAATTCTTCCAATGTTGCCATAGCCTTATATGGATCACCCGATTTAAGGGATAGATTAAACCGTTCAATGAAGGATTCGGTTAATACTATATTTATTCCCGAGAAATTTGGAAGAAGATAATCAAAAAAAGCTTGTTCCACTTCAAGATTTGGATAATCTAAGGTATAGGTCTTGCCGGTCTTATCGTAATTTTTGATGGTCAGATATCCCGATTGAAACAACAAAGTTATCGGATCATCCAATTGATGGTTTATTCCCAGAAGCTTATTATCTGTGACTTGAACACCTTCAATTTTTTCGATATTGATATTCTTTTCTTTTATCATGTCCACCAATAGGGAGGGAGTCCCTGTGGAAGCCCAATATGCTTTGATTGTCCTGTCGGCCAATGCATTGATGATGGAATATGGGTTGTATATGTCTGTCAAATCCTTGCTGAAATGATACCCGTCGTAATTTTCCTTTAACAGTTTCAGGGAGTCTTCAAAATTTATTTCTTCTTCTTTTGCAAGGTTATTGATCCCATCTTTAAAATATAAAACAAGTTCTTCATAGGTGATACCGCAGATAGCTGTAAAATCAGGATTCAAAGAGATATCCCTGATGTTGTTTAATCCGGAAAAAACACTCATTTGGCCAAATTTGGTCACACCTGTCATAAACACCATCTGAAGATATTTGTCCAACGATTTTAAGACAGAATAAAACCCGCGCAAAAAGCTACGGTTTTTTTCCAGTATGTCAGGATTCTCTATATTATCTATAACCGGTTTTTCATATTCGTCTACCAACACTACAACCTTTAGACCGGTTTTGATATATGCCGCCTCGATAATTCTACGAAAACGGTCAGTCAAATTATTTTTTTCTAAGATGGAAACTTCGTATAAAGTTTCATATTTTTCGAGGCTGGTGTTAAGGGTGTCGTAAAGAAACTCCGGTGAAGAATATCCAGAAATCCCGAAGTCTAAATGAATAACCGGAAATTCATTCCACTCCCAGTTATATTTTTCAATAGCGAGACCTTCGAAAAGTTTTTTTTCACCTTTAAAAAAATAATCGAGTGTCGATAGGAAAAGAGATTTGCCGAAGCGTCTGGGACGTGCGAGGAAATAGAAACCTGCACCTTCCAACAATTTTATTATAAAGGAAGTTTTATCTACATAAGTGAATCCCCCTTCCCTCAGGCTTTTAAAATCCTGTTTACCTATAGGATAACGCTCCATAAAAAGTCTTAAAATACAAATTTACACTTTTTCTGTTTGAAACGCAAAAAAGGAGCGGCTTTTGATGACCGCTCCTTTGAATTATAAGATAGGTTTTATGGAAGCCGAGAGACTTCCTCCCTTAATAATTAACGAACCATGACTTTAGAAGTCTTGTTGCCTTGACGGATGATGTAGATGCCTTTGCTTAGGTTGCTCGGATTAACTCTGATACCATGTAGAGTGTAAACCTCAACTTCGGTATTTTCGTTATAGAGTCCGTTGATTGCATCAGAGGCAGCTTCATCGTAGTAAACGGTTACCTTAGAGATTACCGGATTGTTGCCTGTAGCTGTCTTGCTGATTATAACTTCAGTTACCTCGATATTTTCATCAGAAACCCATACATTTTTGGAGAACAATCCTTCGCCTTCCCATTGGATTGATGAGTTGCCAAGATTGGTGGCTGAGAATTCGATACTCTTGATAACGTAACCTTCAGCGGAAGCGATAGTAACGGTATTGTCATTGTAGAATCTATAACCCCAATTGCCTGAACTGAGATATAATCTCGGAGTGTTGGCAGCACCCTCTTGCGCCATACCGGTGATTGTAATAGGAGAGTTCACGAAATCATAACCTGTCACATTGTATTCAATTGTTTCTTCATCATTGAAAATAACCTGAACACCATTATCGTAAGCCTTAAGGCTTCCAAGTTCTGTGAAATCGAATGTCACGGATTCGTAATCATTATCTGTTCCCGGTTCCTCACCCGGTTCTTCACTGCCAGTGTCCTCATTACCATTGTCAATGTTGGAATCATCATAGGAAACAACCACACTGTTAAGATCGAATTCCGGTGTTGAGTTATAAGTCTTCAAAGACCCTTGAACAGAGATAGAAGCACCAGGAGTAAGATCACTTGTTCCCGTGAACTTGGCACCCTCTTTCCAAAGACCACTATATACTTGGAGAGCGTTTTCAGTATTGCCAGCTGTAGCTGCGTCATATTGGTCAACCATCCAATATGTCAAGCTTCCATAAGTAGAGTTGTAGGAATCAACCTTAGATACATACCCCTCAACAGTAGCATTGAAAGTCAAGCCTTCGCCAAGAAGTTCGAGAGCTTTGGCAACTGAGATAGTACCGGGAGTGATTACGATAGTGTAAGCTGCGGAACCTGCTGAATAAGTATCAGTGGCAGCAGAATTTACAGTGATTGTTGCTGAACCGTAATTAACTAAAGTAACTTTACCGGCATTGTCAACTGTGGCAACTTTCGGATTACTTGAATTCCAAGTAAGAGTACCGTTAGTTTTGTATGTAAGTTCAGGAGCCACGAAATTAGCATTCAAACCTGTAACATTAACAGTTTCTGTTGCGAAAGCCAATTCAGGATTAGCCTTAGCTACTTCGCAGTTAGTCCAAGAAAGATTCCATATAGAAAGACGGTCTGAATTAGATGTAGAACCGCTTAAGGCATTATTAACAATTTCAATAACGAAATCACCTAAGACATCAGCATTGAATTCATAAACATAAACAGTTTGTTTTTGGAGTGAAGAATTGCTATAAGTGTCTGTCTTAACAATTTCATTATTTTGTTTTACATTAACTGTAAAGGATATTTTAGAGTCAGCGAAGGGAAGGCCCCAGTTAAATTTGAGAGTACCAAGACCGTCGGGAATTACCGGAGATGTGAGTGTTCCTTCAGAACCAACCTTTCCGTTTAGTGTGGGAGCGAAAGTGTCTGCACCTCCAATGAAAGAGAAGCGTGGATTGCTGTCTGCGGATCCTTCATCCTGACCCGAAAGAAGTGCGGAGTTGGTTGCTACCCATCCATTCTTAGATTTATAAGTGCCATAAGAAGAATTCGGATTTCCATTATTCATGGTATTGAAGTCAGCAGGATTCTGCAATTCTCCCGGGTCATTATCTTCCTCACCGCCATCATCTGTTCCGGGTGCTGTTTCACCGTTCGGACTTAAATAGCTTAATAATACGCTGTTCAAATCAAATTCCGGTGTTGCATTATATAATTTTACCTTACCTTGAACTTCGACAGTTGCACCGACTGCAATTGAAGATATTGACGCAAATTTCTGACCTTCAAGGCTCAAACCACCATAGACTTGCAATTGATTAGTTGTTGTGCCATCATCAGAAATCCAGTAAGTGATTGACCCATATTGAGAATTAAAAGAATCAATCTTGGAAATTTTACCTTTAACTGTAATTTGTGCATTTCCATCAGCATTGATATAATTAATTGCTTGAGCAACTGTCAAAACACCAACGGGCAGTACATTGATAGTATAATAAGCAGAACCGGCATTATATGTAGTGGTAGCTTCTGCAGTTGCAGTAATAGTAGTTGTACCGTAACCGACAATGGTCACCTCTCCAGAAGTTTCATTTACAGTCGCAACAAAGGGTTTGCTTGAAGAATAAGTAACAGTAGCATCTGTGGCTTTAGTTAAAGTTGGAGCTGTGAAACCGGTTAATCCTTCAACAGTGTATGAATTCTGAGGGAATGTTAAACCTGCAGGTTTTTTAGATTCCTCCATGTTACCCTCTTCAGCTTTTATATAAGTGAAAGAGCCAAAAGTTGCATTGTAGTTAACACTATTAACTATACTGTAAGTAGCATTTGCCACCTGTTTATCTTCTGGAATCAAGATAGAGTATTCTTGACTGGCTGTAGTAGGAGCCAAATCTGCCTTTATGCATTCATCGCCAATGTATACGTTCACCTTTGCATTGGAAGAAAGATTACCAGTTCCACATTTTAAGATTATTTCACTACATTTGAAGTCAAGAGTCCAGGTAATTGACGCGGGATCAGAGGAAGATGCTTTTCCAAGAACAAGATTACTTCCATTCACATATGTTTTTACCAAATCATATGTGATATTTGTATCTGTAGCAGTAACGGATTGGTTTTCTGGGACACTATTATTAGTTCCAGTTGGGAATCCAGTTGAGGCAAATGTTTGAAGAACCTTTGAAGAAGTATCCGGAGTTGGATCGGGATCGGGATCAGGATCAGGATCAGGATCTGATGGCTTAGTTGTTCCTTCGCTACTTGAGGTTTTAACGAAGAATTGAACTGCTTTTTGATTGGAATTTTCGGCATAACAAGCAAAAAGAGTGTTTGACGAATTATATAATAAAATGTTTCTGGTACTATTCCCTTGAAAAATAATAGAAGCAGTTCCAGTATCTGAAATTGTTATTAAGGCATTACTATTACCGTTATTATCAAGTTCTGATTTTACTTTTAGATAATTATTAGAGTTTGCGCCAGCAGCATAAAGAAATCCTTGTGCTGAAGTTTCTCCATTTGTAACATATAAAGAATAATTCTCGGTATTAGTAATTTTGGATACTGTTATAATCGCAACATCAGATCCAGGCTCAATGGTATTATTATTAACCTCAACATCTACTGCGGGCCTATTATTAGTATTTTGAGTTGTGCTTAGAGCTTTGGATCCACTGACTATAATACAATCTGCGGATTCACCAATTTGATCAAGGGACGTGACTAAAGTATAAGTGTCCGTAGCTTTGGCCACTCCTACTATTGAGAGTATACATCCCAATGAAAGTAGAAATTTTTTCATAAAGATTTGATATTAGGTTAATTTGATTTATTGTTCAAAAATAGATTTTTTATAAGTTATTATAGATTCGTTTTGATAAAAGTTATAAACAAGTTATCTACAGAAAGGCCGGTTTTTCTTGAGGATTTAGGATAAATCCTGCCCATTGGGATAAATCCTTCCCGTTTTTAGGATTTTGAAAAAATCCTTCCCGTTTTTGAGGATTTAGAATAAATCCTTCCCGTTAAGGAAAGGAGCGAATGGCACCAGCCACTCGCTCCTTGGTTATGTTATTCTGCGTCTTCGTCATCAACTACCGGCTTGCTTGTCTCGGAGATATAGAGGTAAGGAAGTCTTCCTACATATCTGTCAAGCTGTTCGTCAGTATATCCTGCGAAGTCATTGTTACCGTCTGAATAATAGAGGGTCCTTGTAATACCGGGTTGTTCGTTCACTATTCTCCAAGTACCGTCAGATTCCTTGGTGGCCTTGAACAGGTATTGTATGCTGATATTTCCGTCTGTTTCGATATAAGCGTTGTTGCTTCTCACATTGAAACTTGAGTAAGTACCCTGGAGATACATATATCTTCCATTTGAGTCGAGGATCATGAAATATCCTTCCGGAGCGGTATATGTGTTTCCGTTGTATTCAGTTGTAGTGGTGAATGTGAAAGAATTGTCTCCGTTTGGCATTACAATTGTTCCGTCGTTGATGGTGACTTCTTTTTCACCGGGATAACCATATGTCTTGCCGGTAGGAACCGGTTCCATACAAACACCCCCGTAAACAATCATATAACTGCAATCCAAGGCAATCTTGTCGCCCTCATAGTAGTTGAACACTTCCTCGCCAATATACTTACGGAAAGTATATGTGCCTCCTGATTTACTGAATGCAGCCACCTTATCCTGAATATAGTTGTCAACATATGTCCAGTTGTAACCGTCATATTCCATCAAGGCGCAGGCGCTGGAATTATTACCGAGATTGTAAGCTACGTATTTCTCAGTGCCGGCTGCGGTGTAAGGATATGTATTCTTCATGTAAATTGGCAGGTAGATAGCAGGATCTGAGAGAGAATTTGGTGTCAAACCAAGTGCTGTATAAGAAGCACCATCCATTGCCACTGCATTTTCAGCCTCTGTCCAAGCGGTGCCATTGAACATAAATACCAAGTTAACGGCATTGGCTTCTTCGAATATTTGGCCCACGGAACCTTCACCGTTTATGCTTACGATCTTGTTGCCTGTAGTGAATTCATAAGTGCCGTTGTAGTTTACAAGACTACCGGAAACCACTACCATGTCGCCAACCTTAATCTGATCTTCGGAAGTGAATTTGTCGCCATTGAGATAGTAACCTCTGTAGACGAGGAGACCTTCAGTGTCTGTAGTGTTGTCGGCGATAGTGTAAGTGGCATTTCCGTAAGAAGTGCTTATATCGCTGATTGCGATTATGTAACCACCAACATTGGCCTCACCTTCGAAACCGCTTGCCATCTTTGAGAGCGCTTCTGAAACACTCCAATAGTTGCCGTTGTTTTCACCTCCGGTGTTATCATTGTTGTTGTCGTCACCGCCTGTAGAACCGTTGTTATCATCACCGGAGTCGCCACCTTCGCCATTGAGGCTTACAATCTGGCTGCCCGTAGTGAACTCAGGTGTATTCCCTCCATAATTTACAAGACTACCTGATACTACCACCTTATCACCTACCTTGATTTGATCTTCCGAAGTGAATTTGTCTTTATTCAAGAAATAACCTCTGTAGACGATGAGTCCTTCGGTATCAGTGGCTTTGTCAGCTATCACATAAGTGGCGTTTCCATAAGAAGTGTTTATCTCAGTGATAGAGATGATGTAACCTTCCACGGTTGCCTCACCTTCGTAGCCGCCTGCAATCTGGGTAAGTGCCTCGGATACTGTCCAGTAATCGGCACGGGTCTTTGTGGAAGTGTCGGTAACTCCGGTAAGCACCATATAGAAGTATTTGCCACTTGTTATACCTGTGAAATAACCGGTGAAGGTGTAAGTCTTGCCGGTTTCGAGTTTATTTTTCAAGGCATCTGTGGGAGTGTAAAGACTTCCTTGTCCGTTCTCAACCCCCGGAATATTGATGTTGTAATAGTTGCCATTGATGTCGAGAGTACCTTCGAAGCTGATATATTGAGCTGTATTAGGAGTATTGGCTGTAATAGCATCGCTGATCATAGACGGAGTGTAAGCGGTGGGAGTGGGGTAAGAGTATGACATAGAGCCAACTTTAGTAAGAGTGGCTGTATTGGTCAACTGGAAACCGCCGTAAACTGCAACGGAACCTGACACATTTACAATTGTTCCAATCGGGTATGTAGTCAAGTCAACATTGTTGTTGTAGTAGAAAATTGAACCCGCCTTGTCTGTGAGGATAAGACCACGTGTGCTCTGAGCGGTAACAACAGCAGTGGCTGTAAGTGTAGCACCTTCCGAAAGATCTTTGATGTTGGAAGTGAGTTCTGTGCTTGTGGAACCTGAATCCGAACCACTGCCTGAACCATTACCGGAACCCGAGCCGCTACCGGAACCTGAACCCGAACCGGGATTTGATTCAGCGCCCGGATATGAAACTATTGCATAGTCACCTGCCTGAGCATCGGGATATTCGGAAAGCAATAAACCGGGAATAGCAGAAACTGCTGCGGGCGCTTTGTCAAGAATCATACGGGGAGCCGCAGAAATAGCAGACACTTCAGCCGGTGTCTCAGCCTGAAGCAATGACACTTGCACAGTGGATCCATCGTTATAAATGAAGAAATCTGTTTGATTCTTATTCAATAATACCGGCACGGCTTTCTGGGCTGGATAGAGACCGTTTTGATCGAAGTAATGGTTGTTACGTATAAAATTCGCAGCAGCTTTCTCCTCGTCGGTTTCAGCCTGGTTGTAAAGTGCCTGACCGATAGTTTCATAATCGGTAGTGGTGAGAGTGTATTCCACCGTCACTGTATTATCGAAGGTGGGTTCCCCCTGGAAACCATCGAGGAAGGTATCGTTCCAGGAATTGTCCGTACAGCTTGCAGCCAACAGAAGTGAACCCGCAAAAGCCAACGTTTTTATATTATGGAATTTCATATTTTATTCTTTTAAGTTAGGAAAGGTTTAGAAACTGAGTTTGAGACGCACGGAGAATGTTCTTCCGAAGGAATAATATCCCCAAGCATTGCTCCAGTCACCCTTTTCATAATAATTAGTGTTGGCGTCTTTAATGTAGTAGTTATTGAGCACGTTGTTTACGTTTCCATAAACTGTGGCGTAAGTGTTGCCTATCTTGAAATTGTAGGAAACATTGAGGTTAAGTTCATTACCGAAAGGTATTTCCCAAGGTTCCTCTATTGTGATCCATTTAACGTCGTCAACATAACTTACAGAGCTGCTCAATGCAGAAGAAGTGAGAGAGTAGTCTGAGTAATTGCGGAAGTTGAGCAACCAGTCAGCGCCAATTCTGAATCCTTTGAAAGGACGGAAAGTGATACCCAGCATACCGGTGCTCTGAGCGGAACCACCGATGTAAACACCTTTTTGTTTCACTGCTGCGAAAGCGTGGTCTGGTGCGAACATTCCTGATGCAACGTTACCTTCGAGGTCAGCCAACGGTTCACCCTGGCTGTTGTAGAAGTAACCTTTCACGTCGTTACCCCATTTCCAATCACCCCAAGAGAACATACCGTTGATTTCCATCCAATTTGTAGGAATGTAAGTAAAGTTCATTTCAGCACCCATGTGGTTGGCCCTAACGTTTTCAAGGTTGACGGTGTAACGTTCACCGGCATTTGCACCACGGTTGATGTAAACTGAGCGCTGGGTATTACGGTTGGTCTGGTCCATCCATACGGTGTAGTAACCGTTGATAGTCATGGTGAACTTCGGTGAATGGTAGCTGTAACCGAATTCCGCAGAACCGATCTTTTCATTAAATGACTTGGGATTGATAGCGTTGCTCACATCAGATGACACGAATACGCCATTGGAGAAGAAAGGTGCCTTGGATATATAACCACCATTTGCGAAGATATTGTTGTTGCGGTCGATATTCCAGTTTATACCACCCTTGATTGTTCCACCAAGGTAAGAACGTTTCTGCGACCAAGCCTTGTCTGCATCATAATAGAACAAGTCTTTTCTTTGGTAAGTGGTAACATTGAGAGAACCGGCAATTACGGTTGTAATTCTGCCATCGAGGTATTTACCCTCTGCTTGACCGTAGATGCCTTCCTGGTTGGCATATCCGTAGTAGTTACGGTAAACGATATCGCCTACTCCTAATTTCTCATAAATCCAAGCCTGGTTGCCTGCCATGGAATTATTCTCTGCCATCATTGAAGAACCGCCACGGCTTGAGTCGTCGATAAAGTATTCACCGCTATAAAGGTCAATGATCTTGTTGAAGTGATGACCGATATAATATCTCATATCGATACCGGCAGTAATTGTGAGTCGGTTAGGAAGGATTTCATTCTTGTAAGTAGAAATAAGTCCGTACCATTGGTGGTTGTTGTTGCTGCCTGCCATCACCATGTTGGAACCTGTGGAAGATGCAGCGTTCATATCTTGGATTGAACCATAGTCGAAAGTACCGTCTGCTCTACGGGTTCTAATGCCATTATATTCCCAGTTAAGATTACCGTATCCGTCGGTTCCATACCAGCCTGTACGCCAGTTTGTGCCACTGGGACTGGAAATGTCGATTGGACGACCCTGACCGGAGTAACCGTAACCGTTGGCGAGAGAAACATAGAGAGCTGTTGAAAGTGAAGAGTAGGCATTGATCTGCCAGATGTGGTTGAGTGAAATGATAGGTTTGTGGAATTGATTACGGGCTGAAGTGCGTTGCTGACCTTCATTATCATAACCGAAAATCGGGTTGTAGCGATAGGGAGCTTCATCGCCCATATAGTTGGCTACATTTTGCCATTCATTTATCATCAAGCTTGCACTTGAACGTTGATTATGCCATTGTGGAGCGCCGAATGCTGTAAGGGCTATCTGGTTTTTCTCACCGATTTTTTTAGTTACGTTCACAAACCAGCTCCATTCATCATATTGTGTGCCCTGGATATAGCCGTTTGCCCAACGACGACCGCCCATAAGAGTTATGGCCCAACCATTTTTCATAAGACCGGTGGAAAGTGTCATGCCTATATTATTGAGACCATCGTTGCCCGTGCCATACCAAAGAGAACCGCCCTTCTTGGCATCGAGTCCCTTTGTAGTGTAGGCGATAGTACCACCGATTGACGGAGTTGAGATAATAGCCGCTCCAAGACCTCTTTGAGTCTGAACATTGGACGTTACATTGGGCAAGTGGCCAAAGTTTGACCAATAGATACCACCCCATTCCATATCGTTCATTGGAATACCGTTGATGAGAACCGCAACGTTAGGAGCCTTGAAACCACGCATATTGATTTTGGCATCACCGTGACCACCACCTTCGGGAGTGGCCCATACACCAGGGGTTGTGTTGAGAAGCTCGGGTAATTCCTTATCACCGAGTTTCACTTCAATTTCCTGTGCTGTGATTTCAGAAATAGCCACCGGAGTTTCTCGAGTCTTTGCGATTGAAGAAGTCACTACGACGTCTTGAAGCATTTTTGAATCCGGTTGGATTTTGATTTCACCCATTTCTGATTCAGGTTTCATTTTCACGGTTTTATAACCGACGTAGCTGATCTGAATTTCTTTGGTATTGGAAGGCACCTTTAATGAAAATTTACCGTCCACGTCAGTAGCGGTGGCGGTTGTGGTGCCCGGAACTTGAACTGTGGCACCAACAACGGGTTCACCCAGTTCATCGATCACAATACCCCGGCAGTTAATGATGTTCGATTGGGCCATGGCCATACCGAACATACCTAAAACCACCAAGGTTACGAGAAGTAATCTCTTCATAATCTGGTTTTTTTTGAATAAGTATATTGAATTAAAAATATTCAAAAGTAAGTGAGTTGAAAGACCTTGCTCCATCTTTATGGAGGATCGTTTGGAGAGGAGGAAAGCTAAGCGTGTGTCTTTCATAGATAGACTCTATTTTTAGTTGGAAGCATACGAGAGTCTGTTGCAAATTTAAAACTTTTTTTACATTTCACCAACGAGAGGTTAATATTTAACAAAATGTTCATAAAATTATAAAACAGGTTAGACTCGGCCCTCTGAGTAGATCTTGAGCCAAGAGAATGGCAGCCAAACTGACTTATATTCGCATGTCAGTTTTTCCATTTTTCTAAAAAATAATTAAATTTACATTCCGTTTCTTATAGAGACGTAGTTCAAGCAAAAATTTTTCAATCTTAAATTTATTTATATGTTTAAAAAGTTAGGCTTTTATGCCTGTTCTGTGATGTTCATGGCTATGGCATGGACTGTGCCTGCAAACGCTCAGAACGCCGTAAAGATGACACAGGGCAACAATAGCGAAACGATCTTTTATCTTACCGACACTCCTACAGTGACATTTGAGGATAACTCTATCGTTGTGGTGGCTAAAGATAATAAGGTGACGTGTGATCTTGCAGATGGAATAAGTTTTGAATTTGTTTCGGTGGATCCGGGTTCTGTTGAGTCTGTGGAGAAAGATACGTCTGTCTTTAAAATTGACCGAAATTATATCGAAGCTTACCATCTTACTCCGATGTCGCAAGTGGTGATTTCAGATCTTTCCGGTAAAAGTGTCTTCTCTTCAAAAACTGACGGGAACGGTTACCTGTATGTGGAAACAGGAAGTTTCCCGGCTGGAGTCTATGTTTTCTCTTCTAAAGATAAAAATTTTAAATTCTATAAAAAATGAAAAAATCTACCTTGATGGTAATTGGCGCGTCCTTGGCCATAAGTACATCGGCTCTTTTTGCAGAAACCGGTGTGGTTGTGTACCAAAAAGACGGTACCACCACCTTCTACCCTTCAGCAAATGTTGAAAAAGTTGAATTTGTAGGCGATTCCTACGAACCGGAGGATCAGGTGGCTCTAACCTCCGTTTTAAAGAATCTCTCCGATGGTACAAAATTGGAGGCTACCGCTGTTGTGACAGCACAAAGTGACAAGGGTCTTATCCTGACTGACAATGCCGGTTCTATCTTTTATTACAATGCCGGCGTTAACCTCTCAAAATATCCTATAGGTACAGTAGTTAAGGTTGCAGGTACTGTTGGCGTGTATGGCACAGGGCTACAGCTGCCTAACACCGCAGTTTTAAATGTTGTGGGAGAAATGTCGTATTCATATCCGGAACCGGTTGCTTACACTGGTGCCATGGTGAATCAGGCGGTATCTAACACGGCCAATGTTCAACCCACCTACATTACTCTTGAGGGTCAATTGAGTCTCTCGGGCAATTATTACAACATCAATATTCCGGGATCTTCTTACCAAGGAAGTTTCTACACACCGGTAGATGCTCTGAAGGATGAACTTTCAGACGGTAAAAGCTATAAATTCACCGGTTATTACACTGGTGTAACATCAGGCAAATATTTCTACATGGTTCTTACGGATGTTGCTCCTGTAGGTTCCGGGAATTCAGGTGATTTGACAGATATCGACGGTTTTGAATTTCCGCTCGCATATGTAGCCGTGCCTGATGGAACTCCGCAACAAGTGAAGGAATATACGGGTTTCACTTTGAATTTCAACAAGGATAACCATACGGCCAATTATGTATCATGGGAACTGACTGCTTCTGAAACTGATGGTCCTGTAAACCGTGATTCATATAAATATTGGGTTGATTCTTCTTTGGAAGGATGCCTTGACACTGACTATGCTTATTCCACTTACAGTTATGAAAGGGGACACCTTTGTCCGGCGGCTGACCAAAGATGGTCGGAAGCGGCAATGAGCGATTGCATGGTGATGGCTAATATGGGTCCGATGCTTCGTTCCTTGAACTCCGGACTCTGGTCAACTCTTGAAAACAAGGAGCGTGTCTGGGCCAAAAGAGACGGCAAGATATGGATTGTAGCCGGACCTCTCTACTATGACACGGATGACCTATATATCGGAAAAGCAAAGGCGAGAGTACCAAGCGCATATTTCAAGGCTTTCTTGTATAATGATGACACAAATCCAAGGGCTATCGCCTTTGTGATGCAGAACGGTAGCAATCCCGGCGATCTCTCTGCTTATTCCATGAGTATAGATACCTTGGAAGAAATCACTGGTTATGACTTTTTCTCGGCTCTTCCTGATGACATAGAGAATGCCATCGAGGCTACATATTCTTTTGAAGACTGGAACAAATGATATCCTGATCTTTTTCAAATTGTAAAAAGTGATATCCTGCTTTTTCAGATAAGCATAAGAGATATCAAGGATTTTTAGATCGACACATGAGATATACAGGATTTTTTTCTGGCATGCGCATGTTATATCCGGGATTTGAAAAATATCATTAACTTTGCAAAACCTTATGCCCTTGAATTCTTGTCAAGGGCATAAGAAAAATATAAAGATTACGTCTCCATAGTTCAATGGATAGAATATCGGATTCCGGTTCCGACGATTACGGTTCGACTCCGTATGGAGATACCTCTAAATCGCTATATCTTGCTGTTACTCAGCATCATATAGCGATTCTCTTTTTCTCCTTCTGGCATCTTTCTGGCAAAATTTCCGATTCAGCTATTTGCGTAATGATTTCAGCTGCAATATAGCCATTTCCCATGACATACAAAAATGGACAAATTGGATGAATAAATCTCCTGCCATTTAATGTAAGGAACATAATTTTGAGGGAGGTCAAACTGAAAATTCTTACCAACATATTTATGATTACGTAGCAAGACACGTAACTTTTGAACTCATCGATTGTGAACCATTCACTCCAATTAAACAATTCACCGACTGTAACATTTCTTTTGAAACAAGATTCAAATAAACATTAATAATTTTGAATCAAAAAATCTACTTTGTATGTCTCTGAATACTTCATCAAGTGGTTTGGTATTATAATACTTTATAGCTTCTTCAACAGTTTTAAAATCTGGAACCGGCTTGTTCTTTTCTATTTCCCACTGTTGGGCTGAATAAGCATTATGTTGGTCAATCAAATCACAAAATTCTTTATCAGACATTTTTTCAATGTCATCTTGTGTATATCTTCGTAAGGGGTTTGAGGTATAATAAAATAGTAGGTTCTTTAAAATCCTAAGTCTTCTCCATATAGACGCCGATATTGTGAAGACCTGTCAAGTCTTGACTCCATTGTTCTTCGATATCGTTCTTCTTCATATTCCTCCCTTTCACTCTCATCAAGATCTTCGAGAAACTCCTCAAATTCCTCATCAGTCATTTCTTCTAAATCTTTCATAACTATTTTAATTTTAGATTTGTCTTAGGATTATCTGTTATCCTTTTAAAAACTACTAAAATTTTTATTAGTCTCTTCCGATGTTATCGGTCGAAAATCAATAATATGATGTACTACAGGAGTTGCAACAGTGCACTCACAACAAAAATAGCGCCAGCAATCAACAAAATAATTCCAATACAGAATATCATAGTTTTTATTGGTTAGAGTTAATATTTACCACAAAACTATAATGTATCCACCTGCCTTCCAAGAGAATGTTAGTCCATTCCGTTCATACTGAAAAAAGTCCCGGTGAAATTACTCCCTGGGACTTACTAATCTTACTAATTATAGTATAGATCAATATAATATCCTTGGCCCATTTGGATTCATAGGCTTTTTGGGTAATTCGTTTTCCGGGACAATTTTACCCCTGCAAGCACAAACAGTAGGAACTTTACCTTTACATTCCTCACAATATGCACCATAGTATGTATTACATTTAATGCATCAATACTGAAAATCACAGGGCGTATAACTCCAATAAATTAATTACTGCTCGCACTCATTACTTTGTGTCTTTTGAGATACTATCATTTTAATCTTCTTTTTCCAATAATGCAGTAATAAACATATTTCGTTCCGATGAAGCGTTTCGCATAGTAATTTGAGTATCTACCTGTTTAATAGTCCATCCGTTCTCCAAATCATTCTGTAGCTCTCCTCTTTCACATTCATAGGAACCAACTCTTCCAACGTGGGGTTCTATTCCCACACAGAAAGTTACTATTTTCTGTTTCTTTTTACTTCTCCTTTCTTCGTTTTATGGGGCGTATGGAAGCTCCCTCATATTTTTTTAGATAATAAAAATTCATTCCATGTTCTCCAATCCAAAAACAGTCTCCATATTTATCTACTGAACCGGCATACGGCGTACCTACCCAATAATAGCCATATTGATTGTCATATACTACATAATCATCGTTTATTTCACCACCAAAAGGCAGGAATATGGAATTTCCATTTTTCCCATTAGCTTTCATTCCTAACTTTCCATTTTCAAGTTCTATTAAGATACATTCACAGTTTTCTGCTAATTCTTGAAAATCTGCAAAAGTTGGAGTAGAAAGTTCGGAATCATGATGAGTGGCTGCATCATAATTAGGAAGGTTCCCAAAACTTTTAAATCCTAAATCTTCTGGCCATAAACCATAAGTTATGGAATTTGAAGCATTATATCTGGTTTTGGCCTTTATTTCACCCCATGCATAATAATCTCCTTTTTCCCAAGGTTCTTTGGCTCCTAAATTACAAGTTGCCCATAAAGTGCCACTAGGAAGACCCAAATCAACTAATTCTCTTTTCCCTTCGTTCATAGCTATAAAAAACATTTTCCGGACAGACCCTTGATTCCGGCGGGTTTATAAAAGAAAAGCGCAGGGTCAAGCTTCTTGCTCGTCCTGTGGTCGAAGGCTCTGACATGCCCACCAATGTGAGACGAGCAACGAGCAGAGCCTACGTTGCATGTAAAACACCGGTCTGAACCCGGCATTACATTACATACCCGAGGCGCTGCATGTACTTCATCCCTCCATTGGTTATTGAATTGCCAGATTCTCGACCGAAGGACCAACGTCTGCAACGCTTTTACTATGTCAATGGTAACAACAAAGTTACCACTTTACAAAGATAGGGCATTTTTTTTGAAAATTCAGTTATCTTCATGTTGAAATGTTTTTTACAGCACTTTGATATCCGAAATTGTCATGGCTGACTGAGTGTTCCAGTCCTGTGCTTCTATACGTGGCCATTTGGCATACCATGCATATTCACAGTTGCCCAGTAAGAAAAGACTCCAGTCTTCAAAATCTGAACATTCAAAAGAATAGCAGGCAAGATATCCTTTACCCATTGAAATCCATGAATCTTCCCATTTCCCATTTAGTTCCACAATCTGATTTCCGGTGGTATCCGGATGTTCATATACAAAATAATAGTCACCGTATCTTAGGAACAAGTCTTGTCTCGTGCCTTTGAAGCGACCGTTCTTATCCACCGTAATTTGAAGGGTAAATTTATGAACTGGGCGGTCAACATAATTTTCGGTTTCCCGGTCAAATTCTTTTTTATAGTATTCTTTGTAAGCCTTGAAAGAGAAGGGTGGATGGTAAATCAAGTTACCATACTCGTCTTTAGATGGATTGGATTGCTCCGGTTCCGGTTCAGGTTCAACCTTGGTAGACTCAACCTCCTCATATTGGAATTCATTCATACTTTCTTCTTGTGTTTCTTCTTTTTCTTGTGTCTTTGCACTACTGCAGGCCATACTTACAAAAGCCATTGCTGCTATTCCAAAATAATTTAATAGTTTCATGTTTGTTCGATTTGAGTGTTTGTTATTTCTTGTTTGAATTTTAATTTTTCAGTCTTATATCTCCGTTAACTATGTCTTTGATTTTAGAAACAGTTATCTCACACATCTCTTTAATGGTTTTTCCGATACAATCTTCTGTATGAAACAAAACCATATCAGGTTCTCTTTTCCCGGGTAAATAGTTTGACCGAGATTCCCAATCTGAGAGATATGTCTTCAATCTCTGAAACTCATTTGTATCTTTTGGTAATATCCGAGTTTCTAAAGCTGGCATCTTACGTATCATAATTTCTATCTCAACTTCCAATCCCGTGGGAAAAATGATACGGACGGTTGGAGGTATACTGAAAGCAAAAGAGATGTCTATTATAATTGGGCGATTTCTTTCACTCCTAAGTAGACGTGATACAGCCAGACGGGTTTCACAAATCATCAACTTCTCTTTCTCGATATCATCCTTCAATACTTTTAAAAGAAGAGAGCGGAAATATTTCTTCAACCGTGCAGATTCTTTTTCATTCTCTTGCCGTCTCTTCTGCTGAATCACATAAAATTCAGGAGGTGTCAATGCAATCAGTTCTTCGGTATTCATTTGATTTTGTTTTATGTCGGCAAAGATAAATGCACCCTTAGACAAACCAAAGAACTTACTTGTTCATATTGTTCATTTTAACTAACCCTATCCCATTTGGGTTATTCCTAAATAGTTATTAAATTTGCATTGCAAAAACAATAGGATTTTTGACCTTTTCTAATTCAAATATCCCACTTAGGACTAAATCTATTTAAATCCAATTTAAATCCTTTTTAATAAAGCTAAATTTTTCCGATTAGAATTACTTCAAAGTATAAGTTTTTGTATTAAATTTGTGAATCAATGGTTTTATGTTCATGTCATCCATAGAAAAGATAAGGAATGTAGTGCAAGATTATTTTATAACCCAACCTGTAAAAAGAGCTTGGGTATTTGGTTCTTATGCACGTGGAGAAGAGACACCGGAATCAGATATAGACATTCTTATTGATTATGGAGAAGGTAAGAAACCCAGTCTTTTCACAATATCCGGGATTAAGATTAAACTAGAAGAACTATTTAATACGAAGGTGGATTTAGTGCCGGAAGATTGTTTATATGAAAACATTCGGCAATTTGTTGATAGGGATAAAATCTTGATATATGAGAGAATATGAAAAAGACCCTATGAGGTTGAAACATATTTTAGAATCTATTGACAATCTTCTTGAATCTTATTCACAAATAGATTTCAATATCATGAGTAATAAAGATATCCGTTATTTCGGAATAGTAAAATTGTTGGAAATAATAGGAGAGGCTTCTTATATGCTCACAAATGAATTCAAAGATAGACATCCGGAAACACCCTGGAGACAAATCATTGATATGAGGCATATATTGGTTCATGGTTATTATAAAATGGATAAGGCATACATTCAATCAACCATTGAGGAAGATTTAAAGCCTTTGCGTTCACAAATTGAATCTTATCTAAAAGAATACGAATATTAATAATTCAGATTTCCTAAAGCCGAGTGGTTACGATGAAGGATCGGTTGACTCTAACTCCGAAGTATTCGCGGATAAAAAGCCGATAGAGACTACCGGAACCACATGTTATGCTTTCTCAGCGAGATTTGAGAACCTTCATGTCTTTGTTAAGCAACTGAAACCTGAATTTCGTTCTAATCCTAAGTTTCGGGAAGCGTTCAGGAAGGAATATGAAATTGGATTTCCTTTAAATCACTCTTCACTGCCCCGATACATCCGTTTCCTGAATGGCGATACGATTATCATTGAATTTGTAGATGGGAGAACTTTACATGACCTAATAAAGACCAATGACCCTTGGATACATGAGGATTCCAATATCGAGACTATGGTAGGTCAGTTGCTCAATGTGATGGATTATCTCCATCGTAAAAATATCCTGCATTGCGACATCAAGACTGACAACATCATGATTACGAACGAAACCCGTAATATGATGCTGATAGATTTCGATAAGGCTTTCACTGCAAGTCAAGATTTAACACCCGGTACCCCGTTGAATTTTGGTTCGGAGGATGAAAATCTAACCAAAAGGCAGATGGATATCCGGGGTGTCAGAAACATCATAGAAAAGCTATTGCAATATGTTGATTCGGACATTTTGAAGGAGAAAATGGAAAGGGTTATTGCAAAGGCTGGTTCTCAGGATGTGACGATACCCGAACTATTTGAAATTTGGAAACAACCTATTCTTAAACAAAATGAGGAAAAGGAAAATTTAAAAAGAAACTCTTTTGGAAGGTGGATTGGAGGTCTTATTTTAATTGCCATGTTTGTTATCATTTGGTTATATCTTCCTAAAAAAGGGCCGGAAGTCAACCAACCAGAAAATTCCATTGATACTGAAATTAATGTAATAACCGTTCCAGGGGAAGAAAAGGAGATTTATAACATAGAAGACAGAAAAAACAAAGAAGACAGAAAAGAGGAAAAGAAACCTGCAACTCCGGATTGGGAATCCTTATTGGCAAATGACGTAGGTCCAATGAACCGATTGTTGGATACAATCTCAGCTGAAGTTGAGGCGAAAAATATAAATCCGGATAGCGTGTTTTATATTGTTTTAAAAATCAGCGATGAAATGAATACATTCAATAAAGAAGTGGTTGACAAGTATTCTTCCCAATTTCCTTCAATGAGCAGGGACAAAATACTTTTTGCTATTTATGATACCGACATTGTAAAGTCAATGAGTCTAAAACGTGACAAAATTTTGGAATGTCTTATTGAGATACAAGAGACAAGTTATAAACCGGATTAGCAATCAAGACAAAACTTCTATAGATGTCAATCCGCCGTTTTTGGCTGCCTCATATGCTCCAAGATTCTTACCATCCCTTACAACCTCCGACATATACAAAGGGAATCCTTTCTCCATGTGTGTTATCTTTACGATGTCCCCTGCAAGCAGGTTACGGCTGTTCTCAACGCTCTCAATGATAAAACGGGAATCGCCCACATATTTCAATGAGAAAAGACGATTGGGTAGATAAGTGATTTCAACAAGATTACCGATATTCAAAGTGTCGGTTTCAATAGTATCTCTTTCATCAAAATCTGATATTACCACCTCATCGAGTTCCAAATCAAGTGCCAAAACACGATAATCCTTATAACCCAGAAATTCGGCTATAATATTTAGTGTGGATAGATGGGGAGTACGTCCGCAGTCACTTGTGAAACCAAGCAATCGTTTTAGAGTTGTTTCCCCGATACCAATTTTACCTGCCAACCACTGGCAATCTGTAGTTGTTAGGTTCCTACCTTCGTTCTCTTTCTGTTCAATCTTGTCTATAATCTTCTTGTCAAGCATAAAATTTGTGTTTTAAGAAAGACATCACCGGAACCGGAACTATCTCCGCAACGTGACCGGAACGGTATCGGAGATGTCTATGAAGCAAAATTACATGATGGTTTACTGATATCCAAATATCCTATTCAAAGTGAACAATTTGAACTGAGGAACAAAATAAAAAATAGCTTGCCGTATGCAATTCCTACCGGGTCATTGACCGGCAACCATGCTTCCAGGCAAGCCATTATCTACGGAGTATAGGAGTTTAACCCGTCTGTTAAGGTAGCCGTGGGTTTCTTTTTACATCACGATATGAATTATTCCTCCTTCCCAAACAAATGTCTGCCGATTCCGGAAATAACAAGCCTACACTTGGTCTTATTTGTTCATTACCAAAATGTCTCCTTCATGGATGCTCGCATCCTTCAAATTGGAAAATTATGAGTGACGAGCAAGAGAAATAGTTACAGGTAAGTGTGAGAATTTTGATATACGGTGTGTCACAAATTCATTTTCATTTGTTTATATTTTATATAATATATATATTTGCATCATAATATATACAGATTGACTATGGCAACTGCAGTAGTACGTAAACGAAAAATAATCGACCTCCCAGTAGAAACTTTTCAGAAACTCTCCTTAATGGCAGTAGCACAGGGAAAAAGTCTCAAAACTTATATAGAATCTGAGCTTATAGCCAAGGCTAACAACATATCAGTTGAAGTCAGAGAAAACCCATCCCCATCAAATGATGAATGGTTTAATAATCCTGAAAATCTTACCGAACTCGACAAAGGAATTCAAGAGATGAAAGAAGGAAAAACAAAGGCTTACACCATGGCTGAAATCAAAAATATCCTCGGAGTATGATTTACAGAGTGGAACTGACCGAAACTGTCTTATTCCTAAATAGTTATTAAATTTGCCTTCCAAAAACAGTCGAATATTCGACCGTTTTTGTACTCAAAAAGAGTAAAAATACATCCTTTTTGATGTAAATGAAGGGGTTGGAAAAATTTTGTCATAGACTGAGTCAAGTTGGGGAATTCTCAGTTTTTTATAAAAACTTGAAGTAAGTGAAACTAAATTGAGGGGAAAACGTCATATCTATGAAAATTTTCAGATATGAGTGGTTTTGATAAAGAAAAGGAATTTGAGAACGCCATTGTGGAATACGGTGGCATAATCACTAAAATCTGTTATTATTTCTCATCAGATACCGATGAATTTAAAGATCTCCGTCAGGAGGTATTGTATAATATCTGGAAAGGCTGGGATAAATTCCGAAATGACTCAAAACTTTCTACATGGATTTATCGGGTGAGTTTCAACACCTGTGTATCTTACAACCGTAAAGAAATAAAAAGGAAGAATACACTTTCGATAGATGATGTTCTGGATATTCCGGAGGAGACCGAATTATCCAAACTGGAGAAATATAACGCCATGCATAAACTTATTCAGCAATTGGTTTATGAGGAAAGAGCGATAATCCTGTTGTGGCTTGATGAAAAACCTTATGAGGAGATCGCTGAATTAATGGGACTTCCACGCAATACTGTGGCTGTGAAATTAAAAAGGATAAAGGAAAAATTGGTGAAAATGTCAAAGGAGGGATAAGAAATGGAAGAATTGGAAGATATGAAACAGATGTGGTTGGATTTAAATAACAGATTGGCAGTGCTTGAAGAAGAAAACCGAAGACTGGCCAAAAAGGTGATGAATGAAAAATATAAAACAGCCCAAGACCGATTGGTAAGGAAATATAGAATATTCATTATAGTTGCTTGCGTAATGATAATCTATTCCTATTGTTTGATTTATATGAACCCGATGGTGGTTGAAAAATACAGATTATTGACTACTATCTATTTAATGTGTTTGTTTGCATTATGTGCGGCAACAGACACATATCTACTGATAAACGTGAAGGACCTGGACATTTATGGAAGCAATATGAAGGAAGTGACAAGAATAGCAGCAAGGAATTGGAAAATACATAAATTATTTCTTGCCGTTGGCCTTCCAGTTGCAATAGGTGCGGTTGTTTTGATGGCATTAGCTTTGGAAGCAAACTCATTTACAATCTTGGGAATGATAGTAGGAGGAGTAGTTGGATTTATGATAGGAATATACCAGCTGCTTAAATTTAGAAATTACTATAGACTTTTTCAGACGGATAGGGAATAATATAACCTATCTTTCTCATAATTAAATAAATATTCAACCTTTGATGGCGACAAATGTTATATCTATATAACTAATAAATATTTAATTATGGAATTGCAGGATATTAAGTCACCGAAAGACATCAAAGGATTGAATTATCAAGAGTTGGAACATATAGCATCTCAAATGAGAGAAGCTGTTTTAAACAGGACATCGCAAATAGGAGGACATGTGGGTCCGAATTTGGGTGCCGTAGAGACAATCATCGGTATGCATTATGTATTTGATGCACCAATCGATAAATTAGTATATGATGTATCCCACCAGGCTTTCCCGCATAAAATGTTGACCGGAAGGGTGGACGGATATCTTAACCGGGATGATTTTTCGAAAGTAGGGGAATATACAAGTCCGGTTGAGAGTCCTGAATATGATCTGTTCTATGCAGGCCACACCTCTCCCGCATTGAGTTTGTGTGTGGGAATAGCAAAGGCAAGAGATTTGAAAAAAGACAACTACAATGTAGTGGTACTTGTAGGAGATGGGGCTCTAAGTGGAGGCGAAGCTTTTGAAGGGTTGGATGCCGGAGGTGCTCTGAATTCTAATTTGATTTGTATTATCAACGATAATCAGATGGCTATCGCAGAAAATCATGGAGGCATCTATAAGCATCTGCAACATTTAAGGGAAACCAATGGTACGGCATCAGACAATCTGTTCAAGTCTTTCAATTGGGATTATGTCTATGTGGCAGAAGGGAATAATGTGCAGAAAGTGATTGAAACTTTGCAAAAAGTCAAAAATACAAAGAAACCTACGGTTGTGCATATTAACACACAGAAGGGAGAGGGCTATACTCCTGCAGAGGAATACCGGGAAGCGTTCCATTACAGAGATCCTTACGATATAGCTACGGGAGACTTATTGAAAGTTTCTGAAAATGATAATTCCAATAAAATTTTTAATGAATTTATATTCAGAAGTTGTAAGAAATATCCGACATTCCTGTTCATAACCTCAGCCACTCCGGATGATTTTGGTTTGAATGCAAGAGAGAGAGAATTGTTGGGTGAACACTACATAGATGTAGGTATAGCTGAGCAAACTGCTGTTTCTGTAATGGCCGGAGCTGCCAGAGAAGGAGCTAAAGTTGTTTATGGGGTTGTGGCCACATTCCTGCAAAGAGCTTACGATCAACTTGTGGAGGATTGGGCAATGGATCCCTCCCCCGCATTAATGGTTGTGGCTGAAACCGGTATCAATGCCATAAAAGATCAGACCCATCTTGGTTTCTGGGATATTCCCATGATTACCTCTATCCCGAATATAGTGTATCTTGCCCCTACTAATTTTGAAGAATTGGAGGCAATGCTTGAATGGGGCCTTGCTCAGGATAAATATAAAGTGGCTGTGAGAGAACCTGTATTTTCTAAGGTACATGCGGATTATGAAGTTGACAAAGATTATTCGGATCTCAACAAATTCAAAGTGATGAAAGAAGGAAAGGACGTTGCTGTGATAGGAGTTGGTGATTTCTTCTTGAAATCTCAAAAAGTTGTGGAATTATTGGCTGAGGGCGGAATTAACGCCACTTTGATAAATCCGCGATTCATATCAGGAGTCGACATTGAACTCTTGAATAATTTAAGCAAAGATCATAAGCTTGTAGTTACTATTGAAAACGGGTCAGTGGAAGGTGGATTTGGACAAAGGGTCGCTTCAGCTCTGGGTACTTCCGGGATGAAGGTATTGAATTTCGGTCTTGAGAAAAAATTTGTTGACCGCTATAGCGTAAAAGATCTTGAAGCCGAATATAACCTTTTACCGGAACAAATAGTTGCAACAATTCAAGCAAATTTGTAAAAATTTTTTATTATATTTCCTTGGATTAGAAAAAATTATTAATTTTGCGAAGTAAAAACAAGCAAAATGAATAATTATTACTCTTTCTACTTTTTCTTTTACTTCGGTTTCAAAGGGAACGGGATGAAGAGTAATGCATGAGAATAAAAATGGAAAAACTATAAAATCCCGTACATCCAAGAAAGATGACGGGATTTCTTTTTGTTGAAATGAAAATGGGAGAAGATTCAAAACTGAAAGTGACGATTCAAGGCGTAGCCGGGTGTTTCCATGATGCTGCAGCCAGGGAGTATTTTAACAATAAAGAAATTGATACAGTGCCGTTCAACACATTCCCTGATATGTTCGATGCTCTGGATACGGATGCCTCCTTAGTGGGTATAGTGGCTATAGAAAATACCATAGCAGGGAGTATACTTCAGAATCATGAACTTCTACGCCAACATAATCTCAGGATAATCGGTGAGCATAAAAAAAGGATATCTCACGTATTGGCAGCAATGCCGGGTCAATCCATCGAATCGCTATCAGAAGTAAACTCACATCCGATGGCTTTGATGCAGTGTGAGGTTTTCCTTCGGCATCATAAAAACCTCAAGATGATAGAAAGTTTCGACACTGCAGGAAGCGCAAAGGAAATTGCGGAAAAGAAACTTAACGGACATGGGGCTGTTTGCGGAGAATATGCTGCTGAATTGTATGGTTTGGAAATCCTTGAGAAGGGAATAGAAACCAACAAACGGAATTTTACAAGATTTTTAATAGTTTCCAATTCACTTTTGGCCTCGGAAATCGGTCCTCAAGAAAAAGATATCAATAAATCTTCCATAGTTTTTACTCTTCCTCACACCGGTGGTGCCTTATCTAAAGTATTGACAATATTATCCTTCTATGATATAAATTTATCAAAAATACAATCTGTGCCAATCATAGGCAGGGAATGGGAATATAGATTCTATGTGGATCTAACGTTCCAAAGTATGGTAAGATATCATCAAGCCATTGAAGCAGTGAGACCATTGACAAATGAATTGGTGATACTGGGAGAATATAAAGAATTTGAAACATCACAAGCTTCCTGATATGAAGAACATAACACCGGCCAACAGGGTCAGCGAAATAAAAGAATATTATTTTTCAAAGAAATTGAGAGAACTGGCCCAGCTTAATTCACAAGGAGCCGATATAATATCCCTGGGTATCGGTGGTCCGGATCGAGCTCCTGATGACAAAGTAATTTCCACCCTCCAGAAAGAGGCTGCCATAGAAAGTAATCATTCCTATCAGTCTTATAATGGCTTGCCTGAATTGAGAGAAGCTTTTTCCAATTGGTATAAAGAAAAATATGGAGTAGACTTGAATCCGGCCACAGAAATACTTCCCTTGATAGGATCAAAAGAGGGTATTCTCCATTTGTCGTTGACATTTTTGAATCCCGGCGACGGCGTTCTCGTGCCTGACCCCGGTTATCCAACCTATACCTCAGTGAGTAAACTTGTGGGAGCTGAGATATTCAAATATGATCTTAAGGAGGAGAATGGATGGTTGCCTGATTTTGAGGCTTTGGAAAAACTCCCCTTGGACAAGATCAAATTGATGTGGGTAAACTATCCTCATATGCCAACCGGCAAGCAGGCAGATATGGAGACATTTAAAAAGATAGTCGACTTTGGCAAGCAGTATGGAATTGTTATTGCCCACGACAATCCTTACAGTTTTATATTAAACAAAGACCCATTAAGCATATTGCAAGTACCCGGGGCTATAGACATAGTGGTGGAAATGAATTCACTGAGCAAGAGCCATAATATGGCAGGATGGCGAGTTGCAATGGCCGCTTCCAATCCCACTTTTATTTCATGGATCTTGAAGGTGAAAAGCAATATAGACTCCGGACAGTTCAAGCCAGTGATGCTTGCAGCTGCAGAAGCACTTAAATTAAAAGAAGACTGGTATGAACAACTTTACGGAGTCTATGAAGAAAGAAGGAAGATAGCAGAAGAAATAATGAATACTTTGGATTGTTATTTTGATCCAAACCAGCGCGGACTCTTCTTATGGGGAAGAGTGCCGGAAGGAGTGGAATCGGGAGAATGGCTGGCTGATGAACTTTTCTATAAAGCCAAAGTGTTTGTTACCCCGGGGTTTATTTTCGGTGATAATGGTGAAAAATACATAAGGATCTCACTTTGTGCAAAACCGGAAAAACTGAAAGAGTCTTTGAGAAGGATAAAAGAGTATAAAGAATCAAATTGAGAAAATAACAATAATCATATATGGAAGAATTACAACCTTTATTCCCGGAGTTGAATCTCCCAAGGCCCATAATAATAGCCGGTCCTTGTAGTGTAGAATCAGAAGAACAGGTGCTGAAGACAGCCAAGGAATTGGCACACAATGGAATAAAGATTTTCAGGGGAGGTATTTGGAAACCTCGGACATCTCCCGGTGGATTTGAAGGTATCGGTGAGATAGGTCTACCTTGGATGCAAAAGGTAAAGGAGGAAACCGGAATGTTGGTTTCAACAGAAGTAGCCAACAGAGCCCATGTTAACCTTGCAATAGATTATGGCATTGACATGATCTGGATAGGAGCCCGGACATCTGCCAATCCTTTCGCAATGCAAGAAATAGCTGACGCCCTCAGGGAAAGAGGAGCGGATATTCCTGTTCTTGTAAAGAATCCTGTTAATCCGGATCTGGAACTCTGGATAGGAGCCATGAAACGTATCTATAATGCCGGCATTAAAAAACTCGGAGCCATTCATAGAGGATTCAGCACCTATGGCAAACAGTTATATAGAAATCCTCCACAGTGGAGAATTCCAATTGAATTGAAAAGAAGATTTCCGGATTTACCAATATTTTGTGATCCAAGTCATATCACAGGAAAGAGAGAACTGATTTCATCAGTTTCCCAGCAAGCTTTGGATATGAATTTCGATGGTCTCATCATCGAGAGTCATTGTAATCCGGATTCCGCATGGAGTGACAAGAACCAGCAGGTGACGCCCGAAGTTTTGAATATAATTATCAATTCTCTTGTTTTGAGAGATGAATGTTCTTCAACTGAAAACCTGGCATTGTTGCGTCAACAAATAGATAGAATTAACGAAGAATTGATTGAATTGTTGGCACGACGTATGAGAGTGACATGTGAGATCGGTCGATATAAGAAGGAACACAAAATGCCGGTGGTTCAACCCAACCGATATAACAATCTAATGGATCAGTTGGTGAAAAACGGTGAAGAGTTAGGTATGTCGGAAGAATTTATTCGTAGTATTCTTGCTGCCATTCACGAAGAATCAGTGCGTCAACAATTGGAAATAGTAAACGGTGGAAAATAATGAAAATATTAATATTGGGAGCCGGTAAAATGGGCTCCTTTTTTTGCGATTTGCTTTCTTTTGAACATGAAGTGGCGGTATATGACCCTGATTCCAAGCGATTAAGATTTATGTTCAATTGCCAAAGGTTTGGTTCTTTGGATGAGGTTGATGCTTTTTCTCCTGATCTCGTTATAAATGCGGCCACAGTGAAATATACTTTGGATGCCTTTGATGCTATTTTGCCCCATCTTCCGGAAAAGACTATAATCAGCGATATAGCCTCTGTGAAAACAGGATTAAAAGAATTTTATGACACTTGTGGTCATCCTTACGTGTCCACCCATCCGATGTTTGGACCAACCTTTGCGTCTTTAAGCAATCTTTCGAATGAAAATGCAATTATAATTTCCGAAGGAGACCATTTGGGAAAAGTATTCTTCAGGGATTTGTATAACAGATTGAAACTGCATATTGAGGAATATACATTTGCCGAACATGATCTTACAATCGCATACTCATTATCGATACCATTTGCTTCGACTTTGGTTTTTGCCTCCAATATGAAACATCAGGATGCGCCGGGCACCACTTTCAAAAAGCATATGGCTATTGCAAATGGTTTAATGAGTGAAGATGATTATCTTTTGAGTGAGATATTGTTTAATCCGCATACTTCTTCCCAATTGCAGAATATCGGAGATAAACTTGCTGAACTTAAAGAGATTGTAGAGACCCATGACCATGATCGTATGAAACAATTTCTGGATCAAGCAAGAGACAATCTAAAGTAAAGAACAATTAATAAAAAAACGGAATAGAATTAATTATCCTATTCCGTTTTTTTATTAATACTCAAAAATTAGAGAGGGAGATCAGCATTTGTTTTGCGAACTGCTTCTGCACTCTTCTTGAAGAGGTCTTTTTCTTCATCGTTGAGCGGGAGTTCGATGATTTTCTTTATACCACCTTTGCCAAGGAGACAAGGAACACCAATGCACAAGTCTTTTTCTCCGTATTCACCATCAAGCAAAGCAGAACATGGAATAATAGCATCTTGATCGTGGAGAACAGCTTCAGCAACTTCAGCTGCAGCGGCACCCGGAGCGTACCATGCAGAAGTGCCAAGAAGTTTGGTAAGAGTGGCACCGCCTACCATTGTGTCAGCAACAATCTTGTCAAGTTTTTCATTGTCTAAACAACAAGTAACAGGCACACCACGAAGAGTAGCGAATCTCTTCAAAGGAATCATTGTAGTATCGCCATGACCACCGATCACCATACCTTCAACTTCATTCGGGTTGGCTTTGAGTTCCTGGCTGAGGAAATATTTGAAACGGCTGCTGTCGAGAGCTCCACCCATACCGATGATCTGGTTTTTAGGAAGACCGGATGCCTTGTGAATTAAGTAGGTCATTGTGTCCATTGGGTTGGATACACATATGATAACAGCTTTCGGGCTGTATTTAAGGACATTTTCCGTTACACTCTTAACGATACCGGCATTTACTCCGATAAGTTCTTCACGAGTCATACCCGGTTTACGAGGAATTCCGGAAGTGATTATTACTACATCACTATCTTTAGTAGCTTCGTAATCATTAGTAACACCTTTGATACGGGTATTCATATCGAGAAGATTCGCAGTCTGCATCATATCCATAGCCTTTCCTTCGGAAACGCCTTCTTTGATATCGATCATCACAACTTCATCGGCTACGCCACGGATGGCCAATACATTTGCTGCTGTAGCACCTACGTTACCGGCGCCTACTACTGTAATTTTTGACATATTTTTAGTTTTTAAGGTTGTGTCTTATTTGCAAATTTATTGAAAATTTTTATCAATAGCAAAGGTTGTTCAATCATTCAAAGGAAGAGGTCCTTCTCTCATTATTTCGGGATTATTTCCGGTGCAATCGATAATGGCTGAAGGTTGGAGTTTTCCATCTTCTCCCTTTATCATAAGATCAACTTTATCTTCATAAGCCTCTTCGATCAAATCCGGATTTATAGCATAATCTTGGTCCTCGTATGAGATGGAGGTTGATAAAAGAGGATTACCCAATGTTTCCACTAATTTTCTTACGGCTTCGTTGTCAGGTATTCTGATACCCACTATTTTTCTGCCTTTAAAAGCACGAGGTAGAGAAGAAGCAGCCCTGAAAAGAAAAGTAAAAGGGCCGGGAGTATTGTCTTTCATCAATTTGAAAGCGTAATTATCAAATTTCGCATAGTCAGAAACCATTGAAATATCGTTGCAAAGAATGGAAAGATTTGTTTTTTCCGGATTTATACCTTTCAGTTTACAAACTTTTTCAATAGCTTTTGGATTGAGAGCATCACAAGCCACGGCATAAAGTGTATCGGTTGGTATCACAATTATTCCCCCATCTTTCAAAACTTTTATAGTTTCTTCAATTTGATTTTCGGCGATATTGTCGTTGTAGATTTTTAAAGTTTCCATGGTTTATTTTTTGCTTTTTTACATGAATCTGCTATAGCACAGCCGCAACAAGAATTGGATGGCGTATTTTTCCGTTTTCGTGTTAACTTCCAAATAATCCACACACATACTGCCAACAAAATCAATCCAACGATCGTGTATTGGATAATAATATCTGTTGTAAATTGTGGATTATTGTGCATTATTACTTCTTCTTTGATGTTTTCTTTTTGGGAGGTTCGTTTGTGAGTTGTGTCGTTAGAATTCTACGTTCTGAGGTATCCTTTAAAACAGATAAAGTAATTTCCTGAACCATCCTCTTGATTTCCGAAATGAACTCTTCAGGACTATAATCACCACTTTCAATCTTTCTAAGTTTACCTTCCCAGATTCCGGTGAGTTTGGCACTTTTCAGAAGTTCTTCCTTAACAACTGCCAACAATTCTTTGGCCGCTTGAGTTGCTTTTATGGATTTCCTTTCTTTAATAATATAACCACGTTTATAAAGAATTTCAATAATAGCTGCTCTGGTAGAAGGTCTGCCAATACCATTTGCTTTCAAGGCCTCTCGAAGATCCTCGTCTTCAACTGAAGCTCCCGCAGTCTCCATAGCTTTCAGAAGTGTTCCCTCGGTGAAAAATTTAGGAGGCTGCGTTGTTTTCTTGACAAGTTTAGGTTTGTGAGGTCCGGATTCTCCTTTAGTGAATTCCGGAAGGATGGATTCCTCATCTTTTTCGCTTGTTGCATCTTCATCGTTGCCGGAATCAGAATAAACAACCTTCCAACCGAGCGACGTCACTGTTTTACCTGTGGCTTTGAAATTATACTTATCACATTGTGCGGAAACAATTGTCTGCATAAATGTGAAATCAGGGTAGAAAACAGATATGAATCTTCTGGCTATTATATCGAAAACTTTCAGCTCGGTGTCAGAAAGATTTGAAGGAAGATTCTGACCGGTAGGAATAATTGCATGGTGGTCGGTGACCTTAGAATTATCAAAAACCTTTTTGTTTTTAACAAGTTTTTTCCCTCTTAAAGGCTCCAATAAATCCTTGTATTGAACCAATGAATTCAAAATCGGTCCGCATTTTTTATAAATATCCTCCGGAAGATAGGTAGTATCAACTCGTGGATAGGTAGTCACCTTTTTTTCATAGAGAGATTGTACCGTCTTTAAAGTTTCATCAGCGCTTAAATTCAATTTTTTATTGCATTCCACTTGAAGAGAAGTGAGATCAAAAAGTCTGGGGTGAGCTTCTTTACCTGATTTTTTAGAAATATCAGATATTGTTAGAGGCAAATCTTTGATCCGGTTAATGATTTCCTCTCCTTTTTCCATTTTTTCAAATTTTTTACCGGAATAAGAGAAAAGAACATCACGATACAGAGTTTTTAATTCCCAATAATCCTGAGGAACGAAGTTTTCTATTTCATATTGTCGGTTAACCACCAAAGCAAGAGTAGGAGTCTGGACTCTTCCGATAGACAAAATTTGTCCTCTTTGACCATATTTCAGCGAATATAATCTTGTGGCGTTGATGCCGAGGACCCAGTCTCCAATAGCTCTACAAAGACCTGCGAGATATAATGGTTCGTAATTTTTTTCAGGTTTCAGATTATTGAAACCATCACGGATAGCATCGTCGGTCATTGAATTAATCCAGAGCCGTTTCACCGGTTTTTTACAATGCGCTTTTTGCATAACCCATCTCTGGATTAGTTCACCCTCCTGGCCGGCATCGCCACAATTTATTATTTCATCGCATTTAAGAATCAGATCTGAAATGACCTTAAATTGTTTTTTATAGGAATCATTATTGATCAAACGAATCCCAAACCGAGGAGGTATCATCGGAAGCGCCGACATAGCCCAAGGTTTCCAATTTGGAGTGTAGTCGGAAGGTTCTTTCAGACAACATAAATGTCCGAAAGTCCATGTGACGCAATATCCGTTCCCTTCCAGGAATCCGTCATGTTTTGAGTTGGCTCCTAAAATTCTGGCTATGTCTCTGCCTACGCTTGGTTTTTCAGTGATGCAAAGAATCATTCTAATGATTTGGCTTCATTCCAAATTTCGTCCATTTCTGCAAGCGACATTTCTTTGAGGTTTTTTCCTAATTCTTTAGCTTTAGCCTCAAGGTAATTAAAACGTCGAATAAATTTTCTGTTGGTTTTTTCCAGAGCATTTTCCGGATTTACACCATATAATCTTGCTGCATTAATCACGGCAAACATTAGATCGCCAAATTCCTCTTCAAGTTTATCTTTATTGCCACTCTTGATTTCGTTCTCTACTTCATTTGTTTCTTCCTTCACTTTCTCCCATACTTGATAAGGTTGTTCCCAATCGAATCCTACATTTGCGGCTTTCTCTTGTATCCTGTTGGCTTTAATAAGAGAAGGAAGAGAATTAGGCACTCCGGATAAAACAGTTTTATTGCCTCCTTTTTCTTTCAACTTTATTTGTTCCCAATTTTTAGACACTTCTTCAGGAGAGTCGGCAGAAACATTTCCATAGATATGAGGATGTCTGAAAATTAATTTATCAGTCAAGGCATTGCAAACATCTGCAATATCAAACAAACCTTTCTCATCTGCTATTTTAGAGTAAAAACCGATATGAAGCAGAACATCTCCCAATTCTTTTTTAATATTATTGCTGTCATTGTCAAGAATTGCATCAGTTAGCTCGTAAACTTCTTCTATGGTATTGGAACGAAGTGATTCATTAGTTTGTTTGGCATCCCATGGACATTTTTCCCTTAAAGTGTCCAGAACATTTAGGAAACGCAAGAATGCTTGTGATTTTTCGTTATCTGAATGCATATAATTCTAAATTTGGATACAAAGTTACTTTAAATTGCGAGATAATTTATAACTTTGTAAATTCAAAAAAATGGATAAATTAATCGACCATAATAAAGCTAAAGATTTTCTACAGTTGCTTAAAGACAACGAGAGGATCGTGCTCACATGCCATGTTCGTCCTGATGGCGATGCCATCGGCAGCACACTCGGACTTTGGCATCTCCTAAGAACAATGGGGAAGGAAGCGACCGTAATTGTGCCTGACAAGGCGCCGGTGAGTTTGTCGTTCCTTCCTGGATTTAAGGAGATAGGAGTTTACACCAGTCATAAGGATTTTTGTGAGAAAACCGTGGATGAGGCACAGCTTATAATCTGCTGTGATTTTAACGTTCCTTGCCGTCAAGACTCGTTGGCACCGGTGATTCAAGGTTCCCATTGCAAGAAAGTCTTGATTGACCATCATACTGAACCCGGGAACTTTACGGATTTGATATTCTCCTATCCCAAGATGTCAAGCACTTGCGAACTGGTTTTCCGAATCATTGCTGCGATGGGTTTGTATGATAAGGTAGATAAAGATTGTGCGACATGTTTGTTGACAGGCATCATCACAGACACTCGGAATTTCACAGTTAATATCAATAATCCGGACATCTACGATATATTGATGCGCCTTTTGGAAAAGGATGTAGATAAAGATAGGATTGTGAAAGAGGCCTTGAATACAAGAAGTCTGAACAGCCTAAGGCTTGAGGCCTATGCTTTATCTCAAAAAATGGAAATTTTTCCCGAGCATAAATGCGCTTTGATAACCCTTGACCAGGAAGACTTAAAAAAATATTCTTACGAAAGAGGAGACACGGAAGGGTTGGTGAACCGGCCACTCGAAATAAGAGGTATGATTTATTCCATTTTTATGCGGGAAGATCCGGATTGTGTGAAAATATCAGCTCGTAGTTGCCAGGATTTCCCGGTTTCGGAGATTTGTAAGACTCTTTATGGAGGAGGTGGTCATATTCAGGCCGCAGGAGGTGAATTCCATGGGAGTTTAGAAGACTGTAAGAAAAAATTCCTGGATCATATAAAGGATTTTGATAAATATTTAATTAAAGGTTAAAGGAAAAAGGATAACGGGAGAATAATTGAATGCTAATTAAAATGAAAAATAAAAACATAAGAATAAGTCTTTTAAAACTTTCAATATTATTTTGCAGTATATTTTTTTTGATGAGTAGTTGTAGTAAAACTCAGAGCTACTCCGAATTATTAAGGGACGAGGAACATGCAGTGAACTGGTATTTGGCCAATTACAATGTAGTATTGGAATTGCCTGAAAATCCCAAGGATTTAATTACATATGCAGAAGCCGGCGAAGATGCACCTTATTATAAGTTAGACTCAGAAGGATATGTCTATATGCAAGTGGTTTCAGCCAATTTTACAGAGATGGTGGATGAAGGAGATTTAGTGTATTTCCGCTTCAGCCGTGAAAGTATTGAAGATATGTATAACGGTATAGAGAGTGAACCGGGCGGTAATTCTGAGTATTTACCCAACGGATCCACAAGTTTTATTTACAAAAATAACTATCTCACTTCAACCACAACTTGGGGTACCGGCATCCAGATGCCTTTAAAATATATAGGATATAATTCGGAAGTAAACTTAGTTTTAAAAAGTTATTACGGCTTTACAGAGGAGCAATCATATTGTATTCCTTACCTTATGAACATCAGGTATTTTAAACCTGAATATTGAGAATAAGGAGTAAGAAACAAGTCAAGATTATTTTTCAGTCAAGAAGACATAAAAGTGTGGAATAAAAAATAAAAGGGAAATGTCATTAATCAAATCTATATCAGGAATAAGAGGCACCATTGGTGGAAAAATGGGAGAAGGCCTGAGTGGTGTGGATATAGTGAAATTCACAGCTGCCTACGCTTCATTTATAAAAGCCAACAATCCCCGAGCAACCAAAATTGTGGTGGGCCGTGATGCCCGTTTGAGTGGAAAAATGGTTGAGCATCTTGTTGTAGGTACTCTTTTATCAATGGGACTGGATGTAATAAACATAGGCTTGGCAACAACTCCAACTACTGAAGTTGCTGTGACGGGATGTAATGCAGATGGAGGAATCATACTGACAGCTAGCCATAATCCAAAACAGTGGAATGCCTTAAAGCTTCTTAATTCAAAGGGTGAGTTTTTAAGTGATAAAGAAGGAAAACAGATCATAGCTTTAGCAGAAAAAGATGATTATTCATTTGCTGAAGTAGATTCTTTAGGCAAAGAATATAAGGATGAAACTTGGTCGTTGCGCCATATTGAGATGGTGAAAAATCTCAAACTTGTGGATTGTGATGCAATAGAAAAAGCAGAATTCACTGTAGTGGTTGATGCTGTAAATTCTGTTGGAGGCATGGTTATTCCTCAGCTGTTAAGAGCTTTGGGAGTGAAAAATATTGTTGAATTGAATTGTGAGGCAACAGGAAAATTCGCACACAATCCCGAACCTATTCCGGAGAATCTTACAGATATCTCCCAACTGATGAGGGATGGAAAAGCGGATGTGGGGTTCGTAGTGGATCCGGATGTTGACCGTTTGGCAATTGTTATGGAAAACGGAGAAATGTTTGTAGAGGAATATACCCTTGTTGCAGTCGCTGACTATGTTCTTCGCCACACTCCCGGTTCCACCGTATCTAACCTTAGTAGTTCACGAGCGTTATCAGATGTGACAAAAAAACACGGATGTTCCTATTCAGCTGCTGCTGTTGGAGAAGTAAATGTGGTTGATAAAATGAAATCCACAAACGCAGTAATTGGAGGTGAGGGCAACGGAGGTGTAATTTATCCGGAATTACACTATGGAAGAGATGCCCTTGTAGGAGTTGCTTTATTCCTTACTTTGTTGGCCAAAGAGGGGAAAAAAGTGAGTGATTTAAAGAAAACTTATCCCTCATATAGCATCGTCAAAAATAAAGTTACCTTAACGCCGGAGATCAATGTTGACGCATTGCTTGAGAAAGTGAAAGAATTGTTTAAGAACGAAAAAGTCACGGATATAGATGGGGTTAAAATTGACTTTGAAGACGGATGGGTACATTTAAGGAAATCAAATACAGAACCTATAATAAGAGTATATAGTGAGGCAGCGTCCGAGCAGAGGGCTCAGGAATTGGCTAAATCAGTTATGGATATAGTGGAAAGAGGTTAAGTCTTAAGTTGTAAATAATATGTTGAAGAGGTTTTTTCTTAACGCACTATCGTCTTTTTTGGGGGCATGGGTCGCAATCGTTATCTTTGGTGCAGTGTGTATAATGGTGATTGTGGGATTAGTGGCAAGATTAGGCATATCTCAAACTAATCAGGCTCAAGTCACTAAAGACAGTGTGCTGACTATAAACCTGAAAGGAGAAATAGACGAGACAGAAATGCCTGTAGACTTCGACTATACCACATTAATGGCCGGAGATATCAACAAGAAACAATCTTTGGCCTTACTTACTTCTGCCATAGAGGCTGCTGCAGAAAACAAAAACGTTAAGGCAATATATCTTAAATGTAATTCAATAGCTGCTTCACCGGCAACCTTGAATGCTATCAGGAATTCTCTTTTAAAATTTAAGGAGAGCGGGAAAAAGATTATAGCCTACGGCGATATGTTGGCGATGGGAGATTATTATATCGCCACAGTTGCCGATGAATTATATATGAATCCGGGAGGCAATGTGACCTTAAAAGGATTGGGAGGTATGACTCCTTTCTTTAAGGGTCTTTTCGAGAAAATCGGTATTCAATTCCAGGTAGTGAAGGTTGGCACTTATAAATCTGCAGTGGAACCATATATCCATGAACATATGAGCGAACCGGCGCGTGCTCAATTGGATACACTTTATGGAAGTATGTGGGGTATAATATGTGATGGTATTTGTGAGCAACGGAAAGGTATCACTCCCGCTAAGATTGATTCATTGATAAATAAAGAATTTATATTTCTTCGACAAGGAAAAGTTGCATTGGACGCAGGTCTCATCGACGGCTTATATTATGAAAGAAGTATGGACAGCATAATCGCTGTCGGAATAAATAAGAAGAAAGATGACTTGAATTTTATAGACCCGACTTTGCTTGTTTCACAAGAAGAATTGCTGACCGGTTTGTCTTCAAAGAATCAAATTGCGTTGGTTTATGCATCCGGGGAGATATTGGATGGTGGTGGAGACAATACCATCAATTATGAAAAATATGTTCCTTTAATTGTATCGCTTGCAGAAAATGAAAAGGTTAAGGGAATGGTATTGAGGGTAAATTCTCCCGGAGGATCCGTTTTCGGAAGTGAACAAATAGGAGATGCTTTAGACTATTTTCAAAGTAAAGGAAAACCGATAGCTGTTTCAATGGGAGATTATGCTGCATCAGGTGGTTATTGGATATCTTCATGCGCCAACAGAATATTTGCAGATCCTTTGACTATAACAGGTTCAATAGGAATCTTTGGGTTAATACCCAATGTGGAGGGTTTGACAAAGAAATTAGGTGTGAATATGGAACTTGTTTCCACAAATCCGGAGGCTTCTTTCCCAAGTTTGTTTATGCCCTTGAATTCTCATCAACTCCAAGGTATGCAAGAAATGGTGGAAGAAGGTTACAATCAATTTGTGGCCCGTGTTTCAAAGGGCAGGAAACTCTCAGAAAGCAAAGTTCGCAGAATAGGGGAAGGACGTGTTTGGGATGCTGTGACTGCCATGAGGATAGGACTTGTAGACCAACTTGGAGGTGTTCAGGATGCTATAGATTGGGTTGCTGAAAACTTGACTATCGAAAATTATGAAGTCACCCGATATCCTCGTTATGAAACCTCTGTATGGGACATATTGCCGAATGTGATGAATATGCAGATGAAAGATAAATTTATCTCTTCATTGGAAACCGAAATCAATCCATGGTTGTTTAAGAGAGTAGTAAGAACCTTGGAGAGGAAGCCGGTACAGGCTCTTATGCCGGAAATTAATGTAGGATTCGTTGCTAATTGAATAAGGAATAGTGAGAAGCACCAAGGATAAAATATTGGTAGGTCTGCTGACACCGGCTTCATGGATTTATGGAGCCATAGTGGGAGTGCGCAACTGGATGTTTGATCAGAAAATCCTCAAGTCAGTGGAATACGATATCCCAGTCATTGGTGTTGGAAATTTGACTGTGGGAGGCACCGGCAAGACTCCACATGTGGAATATATAGTGAGTCGCCTTATGATGGATCATAAGGTTGCTGTTTTGAGCAGAGGTTATAAAAGAAAAACCAAAGGTTTTGTACTTGCTAATGCCAAAAGCACCCCCGGTGATATTGGTGATGAACCTTATCAAATATATCAAAAGTTTCAAGGAAAAGTAAAGGTGGCTGCATGTGAGAGCCGGAGAAAGGGAATAGAAGAGCTTTTAAAATTATATCCCGACCTTCAAGTCATAGTGTTGGATGATTCTTTCCAACACAGATGGGTGAAGCCCAAAATTTCTATTTTACTTACTGACTACAGCCGTCCATTTTATGAAGACAAACTCCTTCCTTTGGGAAGGTTAAGAGAAAGTCAGATGCAAGTGAATCGTGCGGATATGGTTATAGTAACCAAATGTCCTCAGGATACCCAACCGCTCACATTCAGATTGGCCTCCAAGGAATTGGATTTAATGGCTTTCCAGAAACTTTTTTTCTCCCGATATGAATATGGACATTTAAAACCTGTCTTCATCGATGATGCTCCTTATACTGTTTCTTTAACAGATTTGACAGTAAAAGACAGTGTTATGTTGTTGACCGGTATTGCGAATCCACGGTATATTGTGAAATATTTTCGAGGATATCCTTTTAAGGTGAAAGTAGACCACTATCCGGATCACCATGATTTCACAAAAAGAGATATTCAAGATATTCATAAGAAATTCCAAGAAATGCCCGGGGAAAGGAAAATAATAGTCACAACAGAAAAAGATGCTGTGAGATTGATGCATAACCCATATTTCCCTAAAGATTTAAAACCCTTTACATTTTATCTCCCGGTGGAAGTGAGAATGGTGAGGGGTGTGGACGACCATGATTTAATTGAAGAAATAAAAAACCAGATAAAAGTTAAAAATTTAGGTTAGGATTTTATTACCTTAAGAAATAAGAAAAAATAATACCATAAATTACGATGGAAAAGACATATTTGGAAATGATTGAGGAAGCATCAGCCTTTCTCCAATCAAAAGTGAAAAATATACCTGAAATAGCAATAATTCTGGGCACGGGACTTGGAGATTTAATTAATTATATAAAAGATAGCATTGCTATAGATTATAAAGAAATACCTCATTTCCCGGTATCAACCGTTGAAGGACATAGTGGACGTCTTATTTTCGGCACCTTAGGAGGGAAACGAGTTATGGCAATGCAGGGAAGATTCCATTACTACGAGGGATACGATATGAAGCAGGTGACTTTCCCGGTGAGAGTTATGCAACATCTGAAGGTGAAAAAACTTTTTGTGAGCAATGCCGCTGGAGGAATGAATAAAGAGTTTCAAGTGGGAGATGTGATGGTAATCACTGACCACATTAATCTTTTCCCTGAAAATCCTCTAAGAGGAAAAAATTATGATGAATTAGGACCCCGTTTCCCGGCGATGACAGAAGCCTACAGTCTAAAATTGATTTCAAAGGCGGATGATATAGCTGCAAAAAAAGGAATGAGACTAATGCATGGTGTGTATGTTGGCACACCGGGACCTACGTTTGAAACACCTGCGGAATATGAATATTTTAGAATTATAGGTGGTGACGCTGTTGGAATGTCTACAGTTCCTGAAGTTATAGTAGCCAACCATGCAGGCATGGAAGTATTTGGAGTGTCTGTAATAACAGACCTTGGAGGAAAAGATATAAAAGAGGTTCCAACTCATGAAGAGGTGCAGAAAGCAGCTCTCAAGGCTCAACCGAATATGACTTCTTTAATCACTTCAATGTTAGAAGAAATTTAATGAGTCGTAGAAGAATTTAATTATTCGAACATATGGCTGAAAAAGAGACTGAAATAAGCGATCTTGGTGAATTTGGGTTAATCGACAGACTTACAAAAGATTTCCCTATAACCAATTCGGAAACTAAACTCGGTGTAGGTGATGATGCCGCTGTGCTCGCATTCGGAGAAAAGGATGTTGTGGTCACTACCGATCTTCTTTTAGAAGGAATTCATTTCGATTTAAGATATGTGCCTTTACAACATTTAGGTTATAAAGCAGCGATTGTGAATTTCAGTGATATCTATGCAATGAATGCTTCTCCTCGCCAAATCACTGTGAGTATAGGAGTGTCGAGTAGATTCACAGTTGAACATATCGATATGCTTTATTCCGGTATAAGAAGAGCATGTGAGATTTACGGTGTAGATTTGGTGGGAGGAGACACAAGCGCCTCAGTCACAGGATTGGTTATCAGTATCACCTGTATAGGAGATGTGGAAAAAGGCAACGAAGTTAGAAGGTCGGGAGCAAAGCCAACCGACATAATTTGTGTGAGTGGTGATTTAGGTGCCGCATTTATGGGATTACAACTTCTTGAAAGAGAAAACTCTGTGGCAGCCCAACAAAAAGATAAAGATTTTCAACCCGATTTTTCAGGAAAAGAATATATACTCGAACGTCAGCTGAAACCTGAGGCAAGGAAAGACATCGTGGAATTACTAAAGAAGGAAGGTATAAAACCAACTGCCATGATAGATGTGAGCGACGGCCTTTCATCAGAGTTGCTGCATATATGTAAGGCAAGCAATGTCGGCTGTAGGGTGTATGAAGCTAAATTGCCAATTGATTACCAAACAGCATTAATGGCTGAGGAATTCAATATGAATCTGGTAACTGCCGCGATGAACGGGGGAGAAGACTATGAATTACTTTTCACTGTTCCCTTGACTGATCATGAAAAGATTGAGAAATTAAAGGGAGTTAAGATGATCGGATACATAACTTCCCCCGATTTAGGAGCCGCTCTGGTTACCAGAGACGGAGGTGAAATTCCTATAAAAGCACAGGGTTGGAATGCTTTTACCAATGAATAAATATTCCTTTAATAAGGTTTAATTAGAAGAAAGATTATTTAACTAAAAGAGATAGATATTATATTCAAATAATATCTATTTTTGCATTTGGTAAAATAATAAAGAATTGCTCGAATTGACAACAGTTTAATTGCAATTATTTAAATTTTAGAATAATATCAGAAAATAGTAAAAAATATATATGAGTGAAACGATCAACATCAGAGAACTAAATGATCTGATAGCCTCCAAGGCAAGTTTTGTAAGTTTGATCCGAAGTGGGATGGATCGCCGAATAATAGGCCAAAAACATCTTGTAGACTCCCTGTTGATAGCCCTATTATGTAATGGACATGTTCTATTGGAAGGTGTCCCCGGTTTGGCAAAGACTTTAGCCATTAAAACATTGGCCTCATTGGTAGATGCAAAATATAGCAGAATACAGTTCACACCCGACCTTTTGCCTGCTGATGTTATAGGAACACTTATTTACAGTGTAAAGAATGAAAGTTTCGAGGTGAAGAAAGGTCCCATTTTTGCCAATTTTGTGTTGGCAGATGAAATCAACAGAGCTCCGGCGAAAGTACAAAGTGCTCTTTTGGAAGCAATGCAGGAACGTCAAGTCACAATTGGTGAAGAAACATTCAAACTTGACAATCCGTTCCTTGTGATGGCGACTCAAAATCCTATAGAACAGGAAGGTACATATCCGTTGCCTGAAGCTCAGACGGACCGTTTCTTGTTGAAAGTAGTGATTGGATACCCTAATAAAGACGAGGAAAAGTCTATAATCCGTCAAAATATAACCTCTCAGTCATCTCCGATAACTCCCGTTATAAAGCCGGCAGAAATAGTGGAGGTGCAAAAGATAGTTGAGAAAATTTATATAGATGAAAAGATAGAAAACTATATAGTTGACATCGTTTTTGCAACACGTGAACCGTCTAAATATGGTCTAACAGACCTCGCAAGCATAATCTCTTATGGTGCTTCACCCCGTGCCTCAATAAGTTTAGCATTGGCATCCAGAGCCTATGCATTCCTTCAGGGCAGAGGATATGTGATTCCGGAGGATGTTCGTGCTGTCTGCCATGATGTGATGCGTCACAGGATAGGTCTCTCATATGAAGCCGAAGCCAACAATATCAATGCAGATGAAGTTATCACGGCTATTCTTGATAAAGTTGCGGTGCCTTGATTTTTAAAGTATAAAGTTGAAATTTTAAAGTTTAAAGTAGTCAGTAGAAATAGCTACTTGCTGAGAATTTAAGACTCAAATATTTCTTATTCTGGATAAAAAAGAATTTAATGGACGCAAAGGAACTTCTGGAAAAAGTTAGGAAAATTGAAATAAAAACCAGAGGACTTAGCCAAAATATTTTCGCAGGAGAATATCACACCGCTTTCAAGGGAAGAGGTGTGATTTTTTCCGAAGTCAGGGAGTATCAACCGGGAGATGATATCAGAGATATCGACTGGAATGTGACAGCTCGGCATAACCGACCATATGTTAAGGTATATGAAGAAGAACGAGAACTGACCATGATGCTTCTTATAGATGTGAGTGGCAGCAGCGATTTTGGTGCAGTTGGTGAAAGTAAGAAGGAGAGGATTGCAGAGATTGCGGCCACCCTGGCTTTTTCTTCAATTCAGAATAATGATAAAGTTGGGGTGATTTTCTTTAGCGATCATATAGAAAAATTTATTCCTCCCAAAAAAGGAAGGAAACATATTCTGTTGATAATTAGGGAAATAATTGATTTGGTGCCGACAAGTAGAGGCACCAATATAGATGTGGCACTCAAATTTATGACAAATGCCTTGAAGAAAAGAGTGAGTGCTTTCTTGTTGAGTGATTTTATTGATAATCATGATTATTTCTCCAGTATGTCGATTGCCAACAGGAAGCATGACTTAGCCGCCATTCAAGTTTATGACCGTAGAGATGCCAGCATGCCCGACGTTGGACTTGTAAGAATAAGAGATATGGAAACCGGTTCCGACAAGTGGATTGACACGTCTTCGTCGAGCGTGAGAAAGGCTTTTGATAAAGCCTGGTATGATAGGCAACAGAAAATATCTTCTATTACCGCCAGATGCGGAGTGGATATGGTCTCGGTAACAACAGATGAAGATTATGTGAAAGCGTTGCTGGCTTTGTTCCATAACAGAGGCACAGCAAGACGTTAATTTGATACCAATGATAAAAAAGATATCTTCTTTATTTATTCTTTTTTCAGCACTTTTTGGCTTGCAAACAGCAGAAGGTGCGAATGTTTCTATTTCTGCAAAACTGGATTCAGTGAATGTGTTGATGGGGACTCTTAACACATTGCATTTGGAAATTGTAGAAAATAAAGGGTCGAACGGTAGATTATCCCTATTCCAGCAAATAGATAGAGCTCGAGGTTATGCGGCTGTTTGTGGTGACAGTGTTGAATTGGATGCAAATTTTACTGTAGATACAATAGAATTAGGTTCCGGTAAGGTCCAATTAAACTATAGTATTCCGGTTCAGGCTTTCGATTCCGGAACTTATACTTTGCCTAAATTCGTATATTATGTAGGAAAAGATTCCGTAGTTTCAAAATCCTTAACCTTCAATGTTTATCCCGTTAATGTAACGGCTGAAGACCAGATAGCACCATACGCCCCCGCATTTGAGCCGGATGGAAAAAGATGGTATGATTGGGTTCCCGATTGGATTCTGGATTTCTGGTGGATTTTCATCATACTTGTTTTGGCTATCTGTGCCGGTTTGTACACTATGAGGAACTATAACAAAAAGGTTATTCCATTTATTTCACCAAAACCACAACCCAAACCATGGGAAATCGCGCTTGGATCTTTACAAAGGCTCAAATCCAGAAAACTATGGGAACAAGGTATGGAAAAGGAATACTTTACAGACCTTACCGATATTCTGCGTTCTTATCTCTATGAAAGATTTGGGATCAATGCAATGGAAATGACCACCCGTCAGATCATGGATAAAATCTATGAAAGTGATCTAAAGGATAAAAAGGATTATGTGAAACAAATTCTTAATGTGGCTGATTTTGTAAAGTTTGCAAAAGTAAGGCCATTGCCGGCCGACAGTATAGCGGCTTATGAAAATGCTAAGAAATTTGTGGAAGAAACCATCCCGGCCGAAAAAGAGGATTCCTCTGAGAAGAGTATTAAGGAAGGAGGTGAAGCCTGATGAAACATCCGGGTCTTTTATTCCTTTTCCTTCTTTATATCCCGTTGATAGCATGGTATGTCTGGAAACATAGAAATGCCAATCCTTCTTTGGGTGTATCAACATTATTACCTGTGGCAAAAATTCCGGTTTCATGGAAACAGATATTGATACATGTATGTTTCGGACTTCAGTTAATTGCCATAGGAGGATTGATTGTAGCTTTGGCTCGGCCCCAAAGTCACGACGCTTTCAGTTCTTCAAGGATAAATGGTACTGACATAGTATTGGCAATAGATATTTCCGGCAGTATGAATGCCAAGGATTTTAATCCATCCAGATTTGCAGCTGCCAAGGAAGTCGCTTCAAAATTTGTGAATCAAAGAGAACACGATAACATAGGGCTCGTAGTCTTTGCCGGAGAAAGTCTATCTTTGATGCCTTTAACCAACGACCGAGGAGCGCTGATCAATGCCATTGACAATATCGAAATGGGTGATTTGACAGATGGAACGGCTATAGGCGACGGTTTGGTGAGTGCCATAAACCGAATTGTATCCGGTAAAGCCAAGTCTAAAAGCATAATCCTTCTCACAGATGGTACGAACAATGCCGGTGAGGTGCCTCCGGCCACTGCGGCTCAGATTGCCAAACAAAAGGGAGTCAGGGTATATACAATTGGAATAGGAACCAATGGTAACATTAAGATACCTGATCCCTATGGGTTTTCTTCCACTACAATTGAAACAAAGATAGATGAAGAATCCCTCCAGGAAATTGCAAATACAACAAATGGGAAATACTTCAGAGCAAAAGATGAAAAAGTGCTTAAAAAAGTTTTTGATGAGATTGACAAACTTGAAAAAAGTATTCTTGATGTAGATAAGTATACTTATACAGAAGAAAATTTTGAGCCATGGATTCTACTTTCGCTTTGTTCTTTAGGACTTTATTTATTGTTACGTTACACGGTTTTAAGAAGAATCCCATAAAATAAAAAGACTAATAAAATAACACTACAACCAACTGCTTATAATGTTTAGTTTCGCGCATCCAGATCTTCTTTTCGTTCTTTTGCTAATACCCTTCTTTGTGGTGTTGTATGCATGGGCAAGATATGCAAGAAACAGGAAATTGAAGAAATTCGGAAATCCAAAGACCTTGGCCCCTCTTATGCCGGAAGTCTCACCGTTTAAACCACCTTTGAAACTGACGATAGAGATGGTGGCTTTATTCTTGATTATTTTTTGTCTTGCCAGGCCATGGGGTGGTGTAAAGGATGAGAAAACTGTTAAGGAAGGTATCGAAGTGATAATAGCGATGGATGCCAGTAATTCAATGTTGGCATCTTCCACTTCGGATGAAAAAGGAGCCGACAGAATGCGAACGGCAAAACTTATGTTGGAGAAACTTATCAACCGACTTGATAACGATAGGGTTGGATTGATAGTGTATGCCGGAGATGCCTATACCTTGATACCTGTGACCAATGATTACGTCTCAGCCAAAATGTTTCTCAATTCCATCGATCCTTCTCAAATAGACAATCAGGGTACAGATATTTCATCTGCAATAAGAATGGCTACTACCTCCTTCAGTGAGGATAAAAATATTGGGAAGGCAATTATATTAATAACCGACGCCGACGAATTAGAAGACGAGGATGGAGTAATGGCTGCCGCTCAAAAGGCATCACACGATGGAATACAGATAGATGTGGTAGGTTTGGGTAGCAGTGTGGCTGTTCCAATTCCGTTAAAAAACGGAGGATATATGATGGACCCTTTCACCGGAGAAAGGGCAATGACCGCTTTAAATGAAGATTTGGCAGCTAACATAGCAAAAGCAGGCAATGGAATATATGTAAATGCATCCAATAGGGAGGCCTTGAATGAATTGGACAAACAACTTGATACTCTCAAAAAAGCCTCTTTGGAATCTAATATTTCAGCAGTTCACGATGAACTTTTCCCGCTCTTTGCAATATTTGCATTGGCATTATTGGTGCTCGATATATTTATACTTGAAAGAAAAATTGCTTGGCTTGATAAAATAACATTCTTCAAGAAGGAAACAGCATGACAGCTTTAAATAAAATATTAATTGTATTTGCATTTCTTATAGTTTTGCCTTTAGGGAATTTCCTTAAAGCGGCTGAAGAAATTCCTTTTTCAACCAAAAAGGAAAGAAATCATATAACAAAAGGTAACAAACTATATGAGGAGGGTAAGTTTAGGGAAGCAATCCAACAATACAAGGATGCCCTGGAAGAAAACCCTTCATCATTGGTGGGCCGATACAATCTTGGTTTATCAGAAATTAGGATAGGTTCCAACTCCAATGATACTACAGAAGCAGCAAAAAAGATGCTTGAGTCGGGAATGAAAAGTATGCAGCAGGTGGCAAATTTAGGTTCAAAACGACCGGATCTTGCCTCAAAAGCAAATTATAATCTTGGAAATGTTGCTTTTAATTCAGAAGATTACAAAAAGGCTATAGACTACTATAAACAAAGTCTCAGATTAAATCCTGAGGACGAAAATGCAAGAAGAAACTTGCGTATCGCTCAATTAAAGATTCAAAACGAAGATCAGAATCAAGACCAAAATCAAGATCAAGAGCAGAACGAAGATCAACAAGACCAACAAGATCAGCAAGACCAGAATCAAGATCAAAACGAAGACCAGAATCAGGACCAGCAGGACCAGAATCAGGATCAACAGGATCAGGAAAATCAACAACCACAAAGCAATCTTAACCAGCAGACCGCAGAACAAATCTTGAATGCTATTGAAAATAAAGAGAATCAAACCAGAGCAAGAGTAGCCGGTCAGAATGCTGAAAAGAGTCGTCAAAGAAACAGAAACAGAAGAAATTGGTGATAAGAAGCTTGTTGAACAATTTTATGCTGCGATTGTGAAAGATAAAACCTGAAATAGAATATGAGATCAGGGCAATTTAAATTCATTGCAATTTTAATAATTGTATTTTTAAGTGTGACTGATTTATTTGCTCAATCGGTCGCAATCTCAGTTTCACCCGCAAGAGGTAAAAGAGAAATTTCTGTTGGAGACCTCTTTTATATAAATATTGTGGTGAAAGACATCAATTCAAATCCTGAAAAACCGGCAGATGTGCCTGGCGCCAATTTGGTTTATTTTGACCGGACAGGACAGTCCTCCAGTTTTTCAAGTATTAATGGTAAAACTACTCAAAGCACAAGTTACACTTGGACTGCTACACTCCGAGCCCAGACAGAAGGGCAATATACTTTTGGACCTGTGACGGTTGGAGGAGTTAAGAGCAACACTGTAAAATATGCCATCGGTGCCCCAATGCCGGCTCAACAGATTCCTAATTCGGGAAATTCAACTGCTCCTCATAGAAATATAGATCCCGACAAACCGGAATATATAGGTAAAGGAGATGGAAATCTCTTTATGAGGGCAGAAGTCTCTCAGTCTTCAGCCTATGTGAATCAAGCGATTCTTTACATCGTTAAACTTTATTCTACTTATGATGCCATAAAATTTATAGGAGCTACTGCATCTCCTAAATTTGACGGGTTTGTAGTTGAAGAGTCAAAAGATATTTCTACCTCTTTGGAGTATGAAACCTATAATGGAAAAACTTATGCAACTGCAATAATCGCAAGATATATAATATTTCCTCAACATGAGGGAGCGCTTACGGTAAAAGGTAACACCTATACTGTTAGCGTGGACCAAAGGGAGTATTATCGAGACCCGTTTTATGGACATCTCTCGGTTTCAAAACCTTTACAATTGAATGTGACTCCCAATGAACTAACGGTGAATGTGAAACCTTTACCTTCTCCAATTCCGGCAGATTTCTCAGGAGGTGTAGGACAATTTAACATCACATCATCTTTACCGGCTCAAAAGTTTGTGACCAATCAAGTAGGATCTATAATATACAATATTGAGGGCACAGGTAATATAAAATATATTTCTCTACCGGATTTACAAAAACTTTACCCCTCGGAATTGGAGGTTTACACACCAACTTCTGAATCCAATGTGAATGTTGGGAGGACCAATGTTTCAGGAAGTATCAAGTTCGATTATTCTTTCATGCCATTGGAATGGGGTAATTTCAGATTGCCGGATGTTAAATTGGTATATTTCAATCCTAACACAGGAAGATATGAAACTTCAGTGGCAAGAGGTTACGAAATTGCAGTGGAAAGAGGCACTGGTTCGGAAAAATCTCAAACAAAAGCCTCAGCATCATTTGATTCCCAATTATTGCCTGTTGTCACCAATCTTTCTTTTAAACATAGACCATATGTATATGGATTTTTATATTGGCTTTTCTATATTATCCCGATTGGAGGTATTATAGTGGCGTATGTTTGGTATAAATCCTATCTTGCAGCAAATTCAGATGTATTGGCTGTCAGAAGTAGAAAAGCAAACAGAATGGCAAGAAGACGTCTTAAAAAAGCCTATGCCTATATGAATGCCAATGATAGAAATTCATTCTACGATGAGATAATTTCTTCTATATGGGGTTATTTGGGAGATAAGCTGCGAATACCTATCTCGGAATTAAGCAGAGAAAACATAAGCGGTAAGTTGGCTATGAATGACATTACTGACGAAGATATTCAAAAATTGATAACACTGATTGATGACGTTGAATTTGAGAAATACGCACCTGCGGCTTCGGCTTCCGAAATGAACGATATTTATGAAAGAACCATATCAACAATGAATTCCCTTGAAGAGGCATTCAAAAAAGCAAAGAATAATGAAGATATTTAAAAATCTTTCACTGATACTATTGTCAAATTTATTTTGTCTTTCTCTTTCGGCATCACCATCAGTAAGCGTTGCCGATTCAGCCTACAATGCGGGAGATTATCTTAAAGCAATTGAAGAATATAATGCTGTGGCTGAAGAATATGGAGTATCAGCACCATTGTTGTTCAACCTTGGTAACGCATATCTTCAACAGGATGATTATGGGAATGCAATGTTGTGTTATCAAAAAGCCAAAAAATTAGATCCATCTAACAAGCATATAAACAGGAATCTTACTTATCTCTCCGGCAAAGTGGAAGATGCAAATAAGGCAGAGCAAAAAGGGAAAAGAAAAAAAGTAACCGTTGATACACCCAACTTTTTCCAATCTATCCATACATCTGTGGCCGAAAACACCTCTTCAAACGTATGGGCAGGATGGGCGGCAGCAACATTCCTTTTATTTGCCGGTTGTGTTTGTCTTTATTTATTCAACTCAAATGTATTGATGAGAAAAACCGGATTTTTTGGAGGATTTATCCTTCTTGGAATTTCCATAATTTGTTTAGTTTGTGCATATTCGGGAGCTGCAGCGGCAGAAAATCATGATTATGGAGTTATTCTGACTTTTAAGACCCCACTTTTGACCGAACCCAATAAAGTGTCGGATAAAGATAAAAATGAAGGGATTTTAACCAGAGGCACAAAGATACGCATCATTTCAGAAGAAACGGATGCAGAAGGGAATGTAAATTGGTATAAGGTAAGATTGAATTCTGATTATATCGGATGGGTGCCGGCAAAAGACATAGGAGTAATATAATTATTATGTTTTATAACACAATTCAGACTTATTTTTTTCTTTGCATAAGGAATAAATAATTCTTAAATTAGCAATCTAAAACGAATAAATCAATAAATAAAGATATAGGTATGAGCAAAACAATCACATTCAATGAACTCCGCAGACTTAAAGACAGTCTGCCTGACGGTGCTACCCACCGCATAGCAGACGAACTGAACCTAACAGTGCAGACAGTGCGTAACTATTTTGGTGGAGTGAACTATCAGTTTGGTAAGAATGTGGGAATGCATATAGAACCGGGACCCGACGGTGGTATTGTGGTGCTTGATGATACAACCATCTATGATATGGCGGTTAAAATCCTTGAAGAAAAAAACAAAGAGGATTAATTCCCTTAAAGATTGAGAAATTACCAAAACATTCATTCGGCGTTCCGGATAACGGAGCGCCATTTGTGAATTATGGAAGATAAATTTATCACATTGGCCATCCACACAGCCGACCATGCGATGGCTCTTAAAAAAATACTTGAGGCTCATTCCATCGAAGTCAAGTTACAAAATTATGTGGCTTCCGGTTCACCCATCGCAGTAGCCATTAGGGTTATGATCCATGAGAAAGACTTGACCATGGCTTTAAAGGTCTCAGAGAGCCTCGAACATCTGACATCCTTGAATCTGGATAATGTTTTATCCGGGCATAAAGGAGAACTTCTTATTCCGGTGGATTTTAACGATTATTGTTTTAATGCTTGTAAAACTGGTTTCGAATTGGCCTCTTATCTACATTTGCAGCCTGTGATTCTACATGCTTATCCCACTCCGGTCTTTAGTCCTTCTTTTTCATTGGATGATACATCCGACCTTGGAATTGACAATTCTCTTGAAGAAGAATACAACGAAGTGGAATTGAGTAAAGATCTGCAGAAACAAGGACGAAAGAAAATGAAGGAATTGATTTCGAAACTTCATGAAGAACAAAAGAAGGGAACAATTCCGGATTTGACTTTTAAAGCCTTGATGGAAGATGGTGTAGCCGAAGATGTGATAAAGGAATATTGTAGGGTTTCTCCTCCTGTGCTTGTGGTTATGGTGACTCGTGGAAAAGATAAGAAAGGTGAACAGTTGATTGGCAGTGTGACTGCAGAGGTGCTTGATGACTGCAAGGTGCCTTTATTGTCAATACCTGAAAATTTCAGTTTCACACATCTTACCCATATTAAAGAGGTGATTTATCTATGTAATTTAGACCAGCAGGACCTGATGTGTGTTGATTCTTTCATGAGGATGTTTGAATATCCGGATGTGACTGTGACTTTGATTCCTATTCAGGACAAACAGGATAAAACAATGAAGAATAGACTTTTTCATTTGAAAGATTATTTTAACAAAACTTATCCCACTGCCCATTTTATTACTGCAATTCTTCCTCATAAAAACTTTATGGCAGATTTTAATAATTATGAGTCACAAAGAGGAACCGAATTGATAGTGGTTCCAAATAGGAGAAAAAATGCATTTATGAGGTTATTTAATCCGGGCATAGCCCATCGTCTTCTTTTCGAGAGGGATCTCCCTCTGCTGGCACTCCCGATTTAAAAAAAATGTAATCAATATTGAGAATGAAAAATTTATTAAAATTTACTGCAATGGCTTCCTTGGCAGGATTTACAATGGCTTGCGGTTCCGGTCAGCAACAGTTGAACTATCCAAAAGCCCCTATGGATGAAAGCGTGACCGACAATTATGAGGGTTTGATAGTGGCAGATCCATACAGGCCATTGGAAAATGATACTGCACCCTCTACATTGGAATGGGTAAAAGAAGAAAATAAACTTACAGAAACTTATCTTTCTTCAATACCATATCGTGAAAAAATTCGTAAAAGGTTAACCGATCTCAATAATTATAAGAAAACCGGTCTTTTAAGCAAGAAAAAAGACGGAAAGTATTATTATTTTGAAAATGATGGTTTAAAGAACCAGAGCGTTATTTATCGCACTGATGATCCTTCTAAAGAGGGAGAGGTCTTCCTGGATCCTAACACATTGTCGGAAGACGGCACCGTTGCCCTTCAAGGCTTAGCTATGAGTAACGACGGTAAATACACTGCATATATCATTTCACGAAGTGGTTCTGATTGGAATGAAATATATGTTATGGATACCGAAAGCGGACAATTGTTGGACGACCATATCGAATGGGCTAAATTCACCGGTGCTTCATGGAAAGGCGATGGTTTTTATTATAGCTCATATCCAAAACCGGAAGCCGGAAAAGAATTTTCAAATGCTAATGAAAATCATCAGATTTATTTCCACAAATTAGGAACTCCACAAAGTCAAGACCAATTGGTGTATGAAGATAAAGAGCACCCCTTACATTTTCATTCTGCATATGTGCCGGAAAGTGAAGATTATCTTTTCGTGACAGCAAGCGGTGAAGGCAACGGTAATTCTATAATGTACAAAAACTTGAAGTCCGGAGGAGATTGGGTTACAATAGAACCGAGTCAGGACTATGATATAAATATAGTGGATGTAACCGGGAACAAGATGTTGGTTTTGACAAATTATAAAGCTGCCAACAATAGGTTGATGCAAATAGATTTGAACAAACCGTCAAAAGAAAACTGGAAAGTCATAATTCCGGAAGGAAATGCGGTAATTAAAGATGTTACTCCGGCTGGAGGTAGACTCCTCGTACAGGTGGAACAGGATGCCTCAGATCGACTTTATGAATACGATCCGGATGGACTCTTGATTCGTGAGATAACTTTACCATCTTATGGTTCGGTAGCTGTTTCTGCAGATAAAGATTCCGATGAAGTTTTCTATTCATTTTCATCTTTTGTTTCTCCATCAACAACTTATTCTCTCGATCTTAAAACAGGTGAAAGCAAGTTATTGCATCAAACAGAAGTCGGAGGTATAAATCCGGAGGATTATGTGACAGAGCAGGTATTTTATCCTACATCCGACGGCACAAAGATCCCGATGTTCCTCACATACAAAAAAGGATTGGAAAAGAATGGGCAGAATCCTGTTTATCTCTATGGCTATGGTGGTTTTAATATTTCATTGACCCCGGGATTTTCTGCCAACCGTCTTTTGTGGCTTGAGAATGGAGGAATATATGCTCAGGCTAATTTGCGAGGAGGTTCGGAATATGGCGAAGAATGGCATCAGGCAGGTACAAAACTTAATAAGAAAAATGTATTTAATGATTTCATATCTGCTGCCGAATACTTGATTTCCAACAATTATACCTCACCTGACTATCTTACGATCGAAGGCGGAAGCAACGGCGGACTTTTAGTAGGAGTAACAGTAAATATGCGCCCGGATCTTTTTAAAGTGGCTATTCCCAGGGTAGGAGTTATGGATATGATGAGGTATCATCTTTTCACTATTGGTTGGAATTGGGCCAACGACTATGGTAGAAGTGACGATTCAAGAGAAATGGCAGACTATCTGTATTCTTATTCACCCTTGCACAATATTAAGAATGACGGAACTCCATATCCCGCTATTTTGATAACCACAGCAGATCACGATGATAGGGTAGTGCCTGCGCATTCTTTCAAATATGCAGCACAATTGCAAGCTTCCGATACCGGAGATGCCCCTAAATTGATACGAATTGATTCTAAGGCCGGTCATGGCGGCGGGAAACCTATTTCAAAAGTAATAGATGAATACACAGATCTTTACTCTTTCATTTTTAATAATATAGGTGTAGAACCTACAAGTGTTGAAAAATAAGTTTTGCTATAAAATGATTAACCCGCTGGCCTGAATGGTTAGCGGGTTAATTTTATGATATTTTTGAAAAATTATTCCAAATCTACAACCGTAATTCCTGCTCCTCCGAATCTTACATCTTCATCATGAAAATCTTTAACTGAAGAATTGGTTTTGAGTTGTTCCCTAATTAAACTCCTAAGAATTCCATGACCGGTGCCATGAAGGATTCTAACTCTTCTTGCATTGAACTGAATTGCGTCATCCAGGAAATATGTTATAGCTTGAAGTGCATCTTCCGCTCTAAATCCTCTAACGTCTATATCGGTTTTGAAATTCAATTGCCTGTCGCGACTTATGGATTCAGCACTGTTTTGAGTAACTATTGTGGTTGAGTTTTTAACTGAAACCTGAGGTTTCTTCGTGGCTTGAAGTTTGTACAAGTCAATTTTGGTTCGAAGATTACCAAATGCAACTTCCGCTTTCTTTCCTTCAATGGAAATTATGGTGCCCACTACACCTCCGTTTTCCATTTTAACAAAATCTCCTACATCCAAAGAGATTTTTTCATTATTGGAGTTTCCGTCTTTCTTTGTTTCTGTTTTTTTCTTTCTGCTTTTATGTTTCAAAGGCTTTAATGCCTCAGGGACATTTGAATTGATGGATTCAGATTCCAAAGATTTTTTATAATCTTCCAGTTCTTTTCTCACAAGTTTTGATTTCTCTTTATCGGCTTGTGATTTACGGATCTCGTGAATCGAACGTTCAATTTGGGTATTTGCACCTTGTAAAATTTCTTTTGCTTCTTGACGGGCTTCTTTTAAAATAGTAGCCCTTTGATGTTTTAATTCATCAGCTTTGGCTTCGTATTCTTCCAATAGACGATTAAGCCGACTTTCCTTTTCTTTTATTTCCAGACGCTTGTTTTTCCAATATCTTTTATCTCTTTGGATATCCAATGTGAACCGCTCAGCATCCACATATTCAGAACCGACAATTTGCTTTGCGCTCTCCACAACGTTAGAAGGAAGACCTATATTTCTGGCTATTTCGAGCGCAAATGATGAACCCGGTTCACCAACCGATAATTGGAATGTAGGACGAAGGTGTTGTCGGTCATAAAGCATAGCTCCATTTACAAAACCTTCTTCGTTCTCTGCAAAAATTTTAAGATTTTGATAATGGGTGGTGACAACTCCCAAACAACCGCATTTACCCAAATCAGCAAGAATTGACTGAGCCAAGGCAGCCCCGATTTGTGGCTCGGTCCCTGAACCCATCTCGTCTGCCAAAATCAAGGTGTGTTTATTGGCATTTTGAAGAAAATATTTCATATTGACAAGATGGGAGGAATATGTGCTGAGATCATTCTCCATTGATTGTTCATCCCCGATGTCTATGAAAATATTAGAAAAAATACCCATATGTGAATTTGAGTAAAGAGTTGGCAACATACCACATTGCATCATATATTGTACGGTGCCGACAGTTTTCAGACTCACGGATTTACCCCCGGCATTTGGACCCGAAATGATCAAAATCCTCTTTTTCTCATTAAGATTCAGATTCATAGCCACAATTTCTTTACCATGGGCTTTTAATGTCAATAAAAGTCCGGGATGAACCGCATGAAACCAATCTAATTCAGGGTGATTTTCAATCACCGGAAGTTCTCCTCCGGTTTCAATTGCAAACAATGCTTTGGCCTTTATGAAATCGTAAAGTGACAGAAGATGGCAACCTTTTTTAATTTCTTCGTAATTTGGTCTTAGAAGTTCGGTCATACCAATCAATATCCTTATGATTTCTTGCTCTTCTTCCATTTGAAGTTCCCGCAATCGGTTGCCGGCCTCTACAACTTCTGAAGGTTCTATAAACACTGTTTTACCGGTGGCACTGGTATCATGAACTATACCGGTAATATTTCTTTTATTGGCTGCAGAAACGGGAATAACCATCCTCCCTTCCCTTAAAACCGGAGAAGCATCCTTCTCAACAAAACCCTGGTTGATTGAATTGTCAAGCACTTTGCGCATAATTTTATGCATAGATCTTGAGAGAGACTCCATGCCTCGCCTTATTTCATATAATTGAGGAGATGCATTGTCTTTTACCGTTCCATCTTTGTCGATACATTTAAATATTTCTCTTTCCAGTTCCGGAAAGACAGGAAGAGTGGAGAAGTCGTTTTTAAGATTTGAACAATTTGGTATGGTAGAATCCTCACGATTAAAGAAATCATGCATCACTGCCATGGTATGAAATGTGATCCCACACTTATACAATTGTTCTGAACCTAAAAAGGAACCCGGGGATTTAACCTCTTTAAGCCATTCAACTATATTAAAAAAGGAGAATTGAGGTAGGGAGATTCCTGACTCAATCATTTTTTTCATTTCATTGGTGGCTCCTAATTCTTTAATCAATATTTTTTTGTCATGTTTGAAACTCATTTCTGAAACGAGTTCTTGACCCATTAGAGTTTCACATTTTTCTTTTAAAATATTTCTTAAAGGAGTAAAACCAATTTTATTTTCAAAATCCTTTGGATAAATCATTTTAATATTCTATTTCATAAACTGCTTCCCAATCTATTTCGGAAGTGTTTTGAGCCACAGGCACATGCTTGATTGAAGTTCCTTCCGGCACCAAAATTATTGCTTGAAGTCCTTCTTGCGGTGCCTTGATATTATGCCATCCGGGTGTATATTTATCTCCCGTTTGATAATCAATCCAATTTTTATTGCCGGGTAAATACACGTCTCGATTGGTATCTCCTGGGTTTAGGATGGGTGCCACTAATATTTTAGAACCAAAAAGGTACTGATCATCCACCTTCCATGCTCCCGGATCTTCAGGATATTCCAATAGAAGAGCTCTAAACATTGGCCAGCCATTTAGGGTGGATTCTTGAGCCTCTTCAATTATGTAAGGCATGAGGGAATACTTCAATTCAGCTGCTTTCCTGAAGTAATCCACGAAATCTTTGTTTTCAAAAAGCCATGGTTCTGTTGGAGGTGCGCCATGTGCCCTTGAATGGGATGTGAGGAAGCCCATAGGAAGCCATCTGCGATATAATTCTTCCGGAGTGTCAGTTACGAAACCACCTATATCATGACTCCAAAATGGGAAACCGGAAAGTCCGAGCGAAAGTCCTGCATGTATTGTGCCAAGCATTCCTGCAGAAGTAGTGGCCGCGTCACCTCCCCAATGTACGGGATAACGTTGAGAACCGGCCCATGCGGAACGTGCCCAAATAATATTTTCGCCACTCTTATCTTTCGTGATATCAGAAACAGTTTTGTTATATCTTAATGGATAAAGGTTATGTTCCTGCCAACCTGTTTTCCCATTATGATAAACCGCATTTATAGGTGCACCCTCGCCAAAATCAACCTTTATGGCTCCGACCCCCATTTCTATTAGATTCCCTATTTTATCTTGATACCATTCCACAGTGGCCGGATTGGTGAAATCAAGCACCACATCTTCATATGGTAGGGTTCCATTACCATTATGCACATATAGATCTTTTTCTATCAATTCCGGGAAATATTTGTTTCCCGGCACAAAATATGGCAGTTGCCAAAGACTTATGTGAAATCCTTGTTTCTTCAAGTCAGCTATCATTTTCTTAGGATCTTTGAATCTTTCTTTTGAAAATTCATAATCACATTCCCAATCAGTTTCAAACCATCCGGTATCAAAATGTATCACATCACTGGGTATTTTGTTTTCCCGAAGTTTAGAAGCCACGTCCCTTCCTTCTTCTTCAGAGAAATAGCTTATTCGACTCATCCAGGTGCCAAAACTCCAAAGTGGAGGCATTTCAGGTCGGCCTGTCAATGATGTATATTCTGAAAGAATCTGCTTTGGCGACCCGAAGAAAATGAAGAAATCCATATCCTCATCGTTCATATAAATTTTATTTGCACCTATATAGGATTGTCCTAAATCAAGTGTCACAGGTTCGGAAGTGTGCATGAATATTCCATAACCTTGGTTACTGAAAAAGAAAGGAATAGGTTTATACATATCGGGAGTTTCCGGTCCTTGTGGGTCTGTTACGAAAAGATTTACCTTTTGACCCACTTTATTTAAGGCCGCCGGTGATTCCCCTAATCCGAAAATCTTTTCATTTGGACCAATTGAGAAAACCGGATTGATCGACCTTGAATTATCGGCTCCTCTTTTAATAAAACTGAATGGGTTGATTTTTACTTGAGTGCTATCGTTGTCAACCCAGGCTCTGGTTTTTGTTAATTCTTTGCCGGCAGCATCTTTTATTACAATTCTCCATGGATCTGCTTTAATGGTTACACTACCTTCTTTGGAAGCATATGTCACATCTCCGTTTGCTGCTCGGAACACCTTCCAGCCATCCATATTTTTCAACGGTGTTTTCACAAGCATAATTGATGAATCTTGATCTCTGTGATATGGAGCTGTGTGTATCCTGATTCTTATTGTGTTTTCATTAATGGGAACTATAGAAAAATCGAGTTCCGGATCTTGAGGATATGCAGTATCCGGGAAATCGAGAGAATTCAAAGGTTGAAGAAGAAATGTATTCGTATTGAATGCTTGCCGAGGCATCAATTGTTGCCGTTTCCATAATATCTTTCCTTCCCCTGAATTAGTATCAAAAGAAGCGAGAGAATCTGCTATAAAATATGTATTTGACAAATCATTGAAATCAGCACTGATGTCTTTTGGTAAAGACAATAAATAAGGATGGTTGTTTATGGTAGTGATTTCTGAGTAGGTCTGGAATGTAACAATTCCAAGCAGAAAAAGTATTAAATGTTTTTTCATTTATTTAGAAATAATATGTTATGAGACAAATTTACATAAAATTGAAATAATTTTTAAGTTTACATACAAATAAATATGATTAACTTTGCCAAAGGTAATAATTTGGCCAGGAAAACGTGGCAACATTCTTTAAGGAATGAAATTAACCGAACAAGAAAAACTCTGGTAAAGTATCCTATATTTGCAAAACCAAATATTATTATATACCTTTGAATTATGTATCTTTTAGGACTTGACATAGGAAGTTCTTCAGTGAAGGCTTCTTTGGTAAACGCTGAAAATGGTAATATAGCAGCGTCAGATTTTTTCCCGAAAACAGAGGCACCGATATTGTCACTTAAATCCGGTTGGGCTGAACAGGAGCCCGAGATGTGGTGGGACAATATGAAATTGGCTCTTTCTCAAGTCATGAAAGATGCAAATGTTAAAGGGGAAGATATTGCTGCTATTGGAATTTCATATCAAATGCATGGTTTGGTATGTGTGGATAGGGATAAGAATGTTTTGCGTCCGGCCATTATTTGGTGTGATTCGAGAGCCGTCCCTTATGGAGATAAAGCTTGTAAAGAAATAGGGGAGGAAATTTGTCTCTCTCATCTTTTAAACTCTCCGGGTAATTTTACAGCGAGCAAACTTGCATGGGTAAAGGAGAATGAACCGGAAATCTATGAGCGGATTTATAAATTTATGCTCCCCGGTGATTACATAGCCATGCGATTAAGTGGGGAAATCAATACCACTATCGAAGGGCTTTCGGAATGTATGCTTTGGGATTTCAAAGAAAAGAGGCCGGCTAAAATTTTGTTGGATTATTATGGAATTGATGAATCTTTGATTCCTGATTTGACCCCCACTTTTGGAATACAATCAACTGTTTCAATGGAAGCTGCCAGAGCTTTGGGCCTAAAAGAAGGTACTCCAATATCATACAGAGCCGGAGACCAACCCAACAATGCTGTTTCATTAAATGTATTCAACCCGGGAGAAATAGCATCCACAGCCGGAACCAGTGGTGTGGTGTATGGAATTTCAGGGCAGGTGGAATATGATCCCAAGAGTAGGGTTAATACATTCGCACATGTAAACTACACTCCTGATCTAACTCGTTTAGGTATTATGGCTTGCATAAACGGAACAGGTATTTTAAATGCATGGATGAGAAGAACCGTAGCTCCGGAAGGAATGTCGTATGCGGAAATGAATGATGCCATGGAAAGTGTACCTGTTGGATGTGAGGGTGTTTCAATAATACCTTTCGGCAATGGTGCTGAAAGAGTGCTTCAAAATAAGGAAGTTGGATGCTCTATTCATGGAGTGAATTTTAATAAGCATAATAAAGCCACATTGATGAGGGCTGCTCAAGAAGGAATTGTCTTTTCATTTTGTTACGGAATGGATATAATGAAAGGTATGGGGATGGAATTAAACAAGATCCATGCAGGGAAAGCAAATATGTTCCTCTCGGATATTTTTAGAAAAACACTCGCTACCACAAGTGGAGCTGTGATAGAATTATATGAGACTGATGGAGCAGCGGGAGCGGCGAAAGCTGCCGGTATGGGATGTGGAATTTATAAGAACAATAATGAAGCTTTTGGATCTCTTAAAAAGCTTGCAGTAATCGAACCCGACACCAAACGTTCAGCCGACTATCAGGAAGCTTATTCACGTTGGAAAGATATATTAAAGAACACCCTCAATATGGTTCAATAATAATAAAAACAACAATAATAACATAAATAACAATAACAACTTCAATTTATGGCAAAAGAATATTTTCCCGGAATAGGAAAAATCAAATTCGAAGGCACTTCAAGCTACAATCCGTTAGCTTACCGTTACTATGACGCTGAAAAAGTAGTGCTCGGCAAAAAAATGAAAGACTGGTTCAAATTTTCCATGGCATGGTGGCATACTCTCTGTGCTGAAGGAGGTGACCAATTCGGTGGTGGAACAAAGTCTTTCCCATGGAATTGTTCCGCTGATGCATTGCAAAGAGCTAAAGACAAGGCTGATGCAGGATTTGAATTCATGCAGAAAATGGGTATAGAATATTTCTGTTTCCATGATGTAGACCTCGTTGACGAAGGTTCTTCTATAGAGGAATATGAAAAGAACATGAAAGAAATCGTTGCTTACCTCAAAGGTAAGATGGCAGAAACCGGCATCAAAAACCTTTGGGGCACAGCCAACGTATTCAGCCATGCTCGTTATATGAACGGTGCAGCCACCAATCCTAACTTTGACGTAGTGGCCCGTGCAGCAGTTCAGCTTAAAAACGCTATTGACGCAACTATAGAACTTGGCGGACAGAACTATGTATTCTGGGGTGGTCGCGAAGGTTATATGTCTCTTCTTAACACTGATCAGAAACGCGAGAAAGAACATTTGGCTCAAATTCTAACACTTGCCAGAGATTATGCAAGAGCAAAAGGGTTCAAGGGTACATTCCTTATCGAGCCTAAACCGATGGAGCCGATGAAACATCAATATGATGTGGATACTGAAACAGTAATCGGATTTTTGAAGGCTCATAATCTTGACAAGGATTTCAAGGTGAACATTGAAGTGAACCATGCCACCCTCGCAGGTCACACCTTCGAACATGAACTCGCTGTGGCTGTAGACAACGGTATGCTCGGTTCTATAGATGCAAACCGTGGTGACTATCAAAACGGCTGGGACACCGACCAATTCCCAATCGACAATTATGAACTCACCCAGGCCATGATGCAAGTGATCCGTAATAATGGACTTGGTAACGGAGGTACTAATTTCGATGCCAAGACACGTAGAAATTCAACTGATCTTGAAGACATCTTCATCGCTCATATCGCAGGTATGGATGCAATGGCAAGAGCTCTTCTCAGTGCAGCGGAAGTTCTTGAGAAATCACCTTACAAGAAGATGATTGCCGAGCGTTATGTTTCCTATGACTCTGGCGAGGGCAAGAAATTCGAAGAAGGTAAACTCACCCTGGAAGACCTTGTGAAGTATGCCAAGGAAAATGGCGAACCGAAACCGGTTTCCGGTAAACAAGAACTTTATGAGGCAATTGTAAATATGTATGTATAATAAATGCGTAAATTTCTCGTAAATTAAACTAAGAGGTGACTGAATTTGTCATTCAGTCATCTCACTATATTCAATTATAAATTCTAATCTTAATTTAATGAAAGAAAAAGAAACAGGGAGCAAGAGTTATCTTTTCATGATAGTTCTTGTGGCTGTGTTTGGAGGTCTTCTGTTCGGATATGACACAGCGGTGATTTCCGGCGCTGAGAAGGGGTTGCAAGCCTTTTTCCTCGGTGCACATGACTTTGTGTATACGGATGTGATACATGGTATCACTTCTTCAAGCGCATTGATCGGTTGTATCATAGGTAGTGCATTATCCGGAATTTTTGCTTCTGGTTTAGGAAGAAAGAGAAGTCTCTTTATAGCCGGACTTTTATTCTTAGTATCAGCCTTGGGTTCTTATTGGCCGGAATTTATGCTATGGGAAAAGGGTATACCTCACATGGGTACTCTCATAGTTTTTAACATTTATCGTGTAGTAGGAGGAATTGGCGTAGGTTTGGCTTCTGCTATCTGTCCTATGTATATTGCCGAAGTTTCACCCGCTGAAATCAGAGGTAAGTTGGTTTCATGGAACCAGTTCGCCATTATATTCGGTCAGTTGGCTGTTTATTTTGTTAATTTCTTGATATTAGGTGAACATACTAATCCTATTATCGAAAAGATTGGAGAAACTGTATATCAGGTAAGTTCTGCTTCCGATCAATGGACAATACAAACCGGATGGAGATACATGTTCGGAAGTGAAGCTTTTGTTGCAGGATTATTCTCAGTGCTTGTTTGTTTTGTTCCGGAATCGCCTCGTTATCTCGCCTTGAAAGGCAGAGACAGCAAAGCACTTACCATCCTTGAAAAAATCAATGGTGTATCAAAGGGCAAATTGATACTTCAGAATGTTAAGGAAACATTGGTGGAAGATAAGGGTAAACTTTTGTCATTTGGTATCCTTGTAATCTTTATCGGCGTAATGCTGTCAGTATTCCAACAGGCTGTGGGTATCAATGCAGTTCTGTATTTTGCACCCAGAATCTTTGATTCGATGGGTATGGGAAATCCAATGGTGCAGACGGTGATTATGGGTATTGTGAACATCTTGTTTACCCTCGTGGCTATCTTCACTGTAGAGAAATTGGGTAGAAAACCGTTGCTTATATATGGATCTGCCGGTATGGCTGTCGGTGCGCTTGGAGTTGCTTTCTCAAATGTTGTTGCCGTAAGTCCATTGGTGCCTGTTATCAGCATTATGGTTTACTCAGCTTGCTTTATGTTCTCATGGGGACCTATCTGCTGGGTACTCATATCAGAAATATTCCCCAATACCATAAGAAGTGGTGCTGTAGCAATTGCTGTTGCTTTCCAATGGATATTCAACTTTATAGTTTCATCCACATTCGTTCCATTATATAATATGTCGATGGGTGATATGGGAGAAAGTTTCGGACACTTCTTCGTATATGCACTCTATGGTACGATATGTGTTGCAGCTGCATTCTTTGTTTCCAGAATGGTGCCCGAAACCAAAGGCAAATCTTTGGAAGAGATTACAAAACTTTGGGCGAAGAGAGCAAAAAAGGAAGAGAAAAAAGAATTGGCATTGCAATAACAGAATGTTAAAAATAGAAATTACAGAACCGTTGATATCACAATCACGGTTCTGTAATTTTTTAATTGTTTTCTTATGATTAAAAGATTTTTGACTTTAATATTTGCCGGCGTTTTTTTCTTTATGTTGGTGGATGGTAAGACTATTCTATTTATAGGAGATTCCATAACAGACGGGAATTGGGGTTCACCTGCAAAATATCCTTGCAGCTCGGAAGAACGTAATCTCTATGATAAAAACCATATTTTAGGTCATGGCTTTGCAGAAATGACTGCAGGTTATTTTATGGGAGAGTATCCTGACAGTGATTTCAAATTTATCAATAGAGGGATCAGCGGAGAAACATTGGGACAGATTACAAACCGATGGCCAAAGGATGCCATAAAATTTAAACCGGATGTGATTTCTTTACTATGTGGCACCAATGATATTCATTATTGGCTTGAAAATAATCCCACAACTATAGAAGAATTTAATTTTGATCTTTATCGGACAACACTGGATTCACTAATTGTTACGACGCAAGAGGAACTCCCTAACTGTAAAATAATTTTATGTACACCTTTTGTCGCTAAAGCCGGTTGGGCCGGTGAAGAATCCCTTTTCCCGTTAAGGGAGCAAGGTGTAGACAGAATTGCCTCCATCACAAGAGAGGTGGCAAGAAAATATCCAAAAGAGAATGTCCGGCTTGTAGATTTCAGACTATTGAAAGACACTCTTGTTGCAGAGAATCCTTCAATAGATTATTGGATATGGGACGGTATACATCCCACAACAGCGATGCATTATCGGATGTCGAAACAATGGATTGAAACCCTCACTCCTTGGTTGATTTTCTGAGGTGAGAATAGAGGAGGGGAGCAGTTGTTTTCCAGACTTGTTTAGAGATCTGCTTCATTCCATTGATTGATGGATGGCCAAATTGCTTGTCAATGGAATCTAATTTTACATAGGGGATATTTTCAAGTTCACAAGCTTCCACAATAGCATTTTCCACGTCCCCGTTTAATTCCGTATTGATAATGGCAACACAAAGGGCATCAGGATATGTGGATTTGATATTTTGGAACATAGCCTTCGTGGCGGGACGTACTGTATACATATCATTTCCATCCTTATCTCCTAAGGGAGAACCAGCCCACGAGTCATTTGTTCCACCGAAAACGAATATCAGATCGGGATTGTCACCAAGATTTTTTGAACGAGTAAGGAAAGATCTGTTGGTATAATCTTCACCTCGATAACCGGTGTTGCATATTGTGGCTCCTGACCATGAATTATTAAGTTCAAGAGTCAATCCATTGTCATCGATCAATTGTCGCCACCAGGTATCTTCAACATTTTTTACATCATTACCGATGTTTTCTCCATACCACGGTTCATTACCTTCAGGAATACACCCCTCAAACGTTGAATAACTGTCGCCAAGTATAGAAACCTTTACCTGAGCTACAAGCGGGAGACCTATAAAAACGGATAAGAGGAGTAAGATATATTTCTTCATATAAATCATTTGATATTAGTTGTTACAGTTAATGGTAAATTGGCACTTGAACTTCCAATATGAAAGTCGACCTTGCCTTTCTCCAAAGCCCATTCATGGGATGTTTCATCCCATTTGGCTAAATCTTTGACCTTGACTTCTACCGGTACGGTGACTGATTCTCCGGCCGGAATATTGACTTTCTTGAAAGCTCTTAGTTGTTTCTTAGGTCTTAAATTATCCTTAGATTCCGGATAAGAAGCATAAACTTGAATAACCTCTTCACCATCTAAGTCACCATTATTGGAAAGAGAAACATTAATATTAATTGTTTCATCTAATTTATCACTCTCAATTATGTTTTTATCAATTTTAGCATTATTATAATTAAAATTGGAATAGCTTAATCCATAACCGAAAGGATAAAGGGGTTCACCCTCGAAATACATATATGTTCTTCCGTTAGTGATATCATAATCCATCATATCGGGCAAATCTGTGATATCTTTCACCCATGTTTGGGTCAATCTTCCGGAAGGATTTACTTTTCCGGTTAAAACATCTACAAGTCCATTCCCGGTTTCTTGAGAAGAATGTGTGAAATGAAGAATTGCCGGCAAGTGTTCATTGCTCCAATTTATAGTGTAAGGAAAAGAGGATTGAAGCACAAGAACAGTATTTGGATTTGCCTTATAGATCTGTTTGATCATATCTTCATTGGGAAGATTTAAGGATCTTCTATCCACTGCTTCCCGACCGTCAGAAGGTACCGGACAAAAGAACCAATCAGGTTTTGTACCGTAAGGATGGTTGCCCGCAACAACAAAAACAACATCTGCCTCCTTTGCAAGTTTTTCAGCCTCGCTCATACGATTGTCTGGCACAGAGACCACTTCTATTCCCATGGGATTAAAAGTTTTTTTGAATGCATCCAAAATAGTAACAGAATAGGCAGGATTACCTCCATACCAGTCCTGGATCACTTCATTCACATGTTCCCCAATAAGGGCTATTTTCTTAATCCCTTTTAGATTCAATGGCAATAAGGGATTTCCATTAATGGTGTCATTTTTTAGAAGAACAATACTTTTTGCTGTTGCTTCTCGAGCCAAAGCCTTGGCATAATCTTGTTCCCAGGGGGCCGGTGAACCTGGTGAAACATAATATGGTGTTTTAGTAAAATCAGGATCCAGCAAGCCTAATTTCAAGGCAACTTTCAAATTACCTTTTAAAGCTTTGTCAAGATCTGATTCTGTAACCAATCCGGAAGCTAAGGCTTTTGTCAAAGGTTCTCTATAATTATCAAGGAACTGACCTAATCCAGCTTTAACTACTTCGGCAGCCGCAGCCGGTAAGGAATCCACATAATGATGAGCAGTGAACAACATTCCCATGGCTCCTCCATCAGTGCATATTATTCCATCCATATCCCAGTCAGGACGAACAATTTCGTCATAAACCGGATGAACTGCCATAGGAATTCCATTCCATCTGTTGTAGGCAGCCATAAACGCCCTGCTGCCACCTTCCGTTATGCCTTTCATGAAAGGATATGAATAATATTCATGGAAGAGTCTCTCGGAAAAATTAGATGACGTTGAATCACGGCCGAATTCATTACTGTTGGCAAGGAAATGTTTCATTAATGCAGCAGCCTTCCAATATCGTGGATCAGAACCCTGCATTCCTTTTACCTTAGCCACAGTCATGGCTCCGGTTAGAAATGGATCCTCGCCAAAAGATTCTTCTGTACGTCCCCATCTTGGATCTCGTGCCAAATCAGCATTTGGAGCGCGCATCACCAAATTATGTGGAAGACTGTCTTGACTGAAATACCATCTCATCTCGTCAGCAGTAAGATTACCGATCCGTTCAATAAGATCCACATCCCATGTCTCTCCAAGACCATAAGCCTGAGGATGTATGGTAGTGGGTTGACTATATTGATTTGCCGGACCTCCTATCTGAAGTCCATGTAACCCTTCAAAATGTCCGCAATTCGGAATACCAAGACGGGGGACTCCCAAGTTAGTGCTGAAAAGATTTATTTTCTCTTCTAAAGTAAGGAGATCAAGAAGGTTATCTATTCTCTCTGAATCACTCTTTGTGGTGTCTTGATATACTTCGAGTCCCTTCATTTCAGAATTAAAAAGGAGAAGGGAAACTGTCAGCAACAATAAGGGTTTTCTCATGACGATATGATAATTAACAGGCTAATTGTTTTCTTTTGAAATAATTGTTTTTGCGGAAGTCAATCCGTCTGAGACAGCCTCAATGACAATAGGTTGGTCGCTTCCGTCAGTTTGAACTATCAATAAGGCTTTCCCATTGAAAAGTTTTCGGTGGTCGTCTTTAAATCTTTCGAGCGAAGTAGGTGATCCGTTATCTACGCCGGCAATGAAACCGCCTCCACTGACAATAAATTTAATGTCATTTTCAGCTACAGGATTTATAACACCGTTTTCATCAGTAACCTCTACAGTTATATAAGAAAGATCGTTGTTTCCTGATTTTATGGTTTTTCTATCAGGTATTAGTACAATGTTTTTGGGAGCAGAAGCAGTGGTTCTTGATTCTTTTGCCACAACATTCCCCTTGGAATCATAACTTACAGCCTCAATTGTTCCCGGTTCGAAAGGCACTCGCCATACTACATGATAGGGATTTTTTTCTCCTCCCTTACTTTTCTTTCCTAAAGATTTTCCGTTTAAGAAAAGTTCCACTTCTTCAGCATTGTTATAATATGCCCAGATATCTATGGTGTCGCCTTCATTCCAATTCCAATGAGGAAATATATAAAGCACAGTTTCCTCCGGCATCAATTCTGCTTTGTACATATAATAAACATCCTTTGGAAATCCTGCAAGGTCAACAATGCCGAAATAGGAACTCCTCGCCGGCCATCCATAGGGGGTTGGTTCGCCGATATAATCAAACCCTGTCCACACGAATTGACCGGATATAAAATCGTTATCCAAAACGTGTTTTAACGCGCTTTCATGATGATCGCCCCAAGGTGCTCGCATATTGTCGTAGGCAGATGCCGCAAAAGAGGGATCAAAATAAGGAATGTCCCATCGCTCAGGTGCCAATATTATGGAATCGGAAGGATTGGTATAATAACCACGTGTTTGAAGCGCAGAAACGCTCTCAGTAATTATAAATGGTTTTCCCGGGAAATTAGTCGGTACGTCTTTAAACCATTCGTCATGATAGTTATAACCGATTATATCCAAAGCGTTGGAACGGAAAAGATGATTACCCGGAGACGGTTCATTGTTACCCGCGGTGACCGGACGTGTAGGATCCAAATTTCTTACCATATCGGCAAGTTTTTGGGTAAGCAAGGAATTAACCGACAAATCTCCTTCAGCAGCCAACATATCGGAGCTATGGCCGAAATTCAATATCATGTTGGCTTCCTCAAGAGATAGGGTATCAGCGGAAGCATCGCTCCATTGTTCCAAAACTTCATTGCCGATACTCCACATAATTATTGATGGATGATTTCGGTCTCTTATTATTAAATCGGTTAAGTCTTTTTCATGCCAATCGTCAAAGTATCGTGCATAATCATGGGAAGTTTTTCTTTTTCTCCACATGTCGAATGTTTCATCCATTACTATGAACCCCATGCTGTCGGTAAGTTCGAGGAGTTCGGGAGCAGGTGGATTATGACTCGAGCGTATGGCATTAACACCCATGCCACGAAGTATTTCAAATTGACGTTCGATTGCTCTTTTGTTTACGACAGCTCCTAATGCCCCGGCATCATGATGAAGACATACCCCATGAATTTTCAATGGCTCTCCATTAAGAAAGAATCCTTTTTCAGCATCAAAATTAAAAGACCTAATTCCAAAAGGAGTATCATAGGTGTCAACTTTTACATCGCCTTCATAAACTTCAGTGACTGCTGTGTACATACAAGGATTTCCGACTCCCCATAAACAAGGATGATTAATTTCCAACGTTTGAGTGACAGTGGAATCTGCAAGATTTACCGGCATTTTCTCTGATTCGGCTAAAACATTGCCCTGTTTATTTAGAATCAAAGTTTTAACCTCAGGTTTAAGATTCCCTCTACCAATGGAAAGTTTGGCCTCTACTTCTACTAATGCCTTTTCTTTAGAAACTTCAGGAGTTGTTACAAAAGTGCCCCAAAGTTTTACATGTGTAGGATTGAGTGTCCTCAACCAAACATTTCTATAGATTCCACATCCTGAATACCATCTTGAATTCGGCTGCTCCTCATTGTCCACCTTAACAAGGATACTGTTTTCTTTACCGTATTTCAGATAGGGAGTCAAATCATAGGAAAAAGAAGAATAACCGTATGGACGCGTGCCAAGTTCGTGGCCGTTAATCCATACAGTGGTGTTCATATAGGCACCATCGAAATCAATAAAGACTTCTTTATTTTTATCAGATTCCGGAATCACAAAATTTTTCTTATACCATCCGATTCCACCGGGAAGCGCACCACCTCCGGTGCCTGAGGGATTTTTTTCAGAAAAATCTCCTTCGATAGCCCAGTCGTGAGGAAGATTTAAAATTCTCCAGTTTCCTCCAGTGGTGTCATTACCCAATTTAAATTCCCAATCTGCATTAAAAGATATGGCACGAGAGTCTGCTGCTCTTGAAAAAGACACTGTGGAAGCGATCAAAATCGCTCCCACAGTAAATATTTTTAAATTAAAATTCATTATAATCAATAAAATATGATATTTTTAAAGTTTTACTTCCACGGCTTTCCCATTGTAGGTTACTTCTTGTCCGGAGACCTCACGGTTGAATCCAACCTTATTATCTTTGCCTACCTTCACAACTTTAAACTTACGTTCTGCAGGCATTCCGGTGAATTGTCCTTTACGTTCACCAATTTTCAATGTAGAAGTTGAATTGTTATATGTAATTGGTATATTTGAATATTCACCCTTTTCATAATTGTAATTCAAGCCCTCGTCTTCATATAGTGAGAAAGAACCGTCGGCACCTTCGTAAACAAACAGAGTGATTTCACCTCCCGGATTTTCACCTGTCCATTGTATTTCAGGCCCCATTGGAAGTATAGAGCCACCCTTCACAAACAATGGCATCCTTTCATAAGGTGCATCAGCCACGATTTCTCCTGAACCAGCATCATTACCGGAATAAAGATCATACCATACATAACCTTCGGGGAGATAAACTTTTCTATTTTTTGCACCATATTCATATACCGGAGCCACCAATAATGAAGGTCCGAACATATATTGGTCACCTAAGTCATAAGTTTTCTTATCGTTGGTGAAGTCCATTGCCATTGGTCGCATAATGGTATAGTCGTTGAAATGAGCCATCCCTCCCAAAGTGTAAATATATGGCATCAAGTCATAACGTAGTTTAGTGTAATAAACGATACTCTTGTATGCGGGATGATTTTCGGGTGCGATGTTATAGATTTCTCTATAAGGCCATTGTCCGTGAGCCCTGTATAAAGGAGCAAAAGCTCCGAATTGGAACCAACGGGTGTTAAGTTCCCTCCATTCCTTGAGGTCTTCATTTTCAACCCCGGAACGGTCATAAATACCTTGACCTTTCATGAATTTATTCTGCACACAGAAACCTCCTATATCCATTGTCCAGAAAGGAATGCCAGCCGATGCAAAATTAAGTCCCGCTGAAATCTGTGATTTCATATCGCCCCAAGTAGTACCGATGTCACCACTCCAGGTCACAGTGGAATAACGCTGTTGGCCGGCAAATCCGGAACGAGTCAGAAGGAATACACGTTTATCAGGTTCTACAGCACGTTGACCCTCATAGATAGCGTCTGCATTCATCAAACCATATGCATTGAAATATTCCGCTGAAGGACCTAAGGCAGTAGGAGTGATGAGATCCTTACGATATTGTATGTCGGTGCAGTCGCGGATATTTGGTTCTGAAGCATCCATCCACCAAGCGTCTATACCAAGAGGATATAGATGTTCTTCCATCTGAGCCCAGAAAAGTTTACGGGCCTGCGGATCATATGCATCATAAAAAGACCCGACATATCCGGGGCCAACCCAGTCTTTTATGCTGTCTTCCACTGCTTGACGGTACATCCAGCCTTTGTCATCAAATTCCTTGAAATGTTCAGTGGATGCGTAGAACTTTGGCCACACTGAAATCATGAACCGTGCATTCATATTATGCACTGAATCGATCATTCCTTTTGCATCAGGGAAACGTTTCTTGTCAAACTCATGGCTACCCCATGAATCCTGTTCCCAATATAGCCAGTCTTGCACAATATTGTCTAATGGAATTCCTAATTCACGATATTTAGCCACAACTCCGAGCAATTCATCCTGAGTGTTGTATTTTTCACGGCTTTGCCAATATCCCCATGCCCATTTTGGAAGGATCGATGCTTTGCCTGTAAGGGTGCGATAACCTGAAATGACATCATCCATGGAATCTCCGTACACGAAATAATAATCTTCCTGTTCCTGCATCTCACTCCACCATTTCATTTTCAGTTGGTCTTCCTTGTCATTTGGAGCGTAGGCACGAAGCCCGTCATATGAAGTTCCGCCATCGGGAATCCAGTCAATTGTGATCGGATATTTCTTTCCGGCTTCCATATACATAGAGAATTTGTAGGCATTAGGATTCCATGCCGTTCTCCATCTTTCAGGAGAAATCACAGAATCACCGATTATGATGGTTTGATAGCCGGCATAATATTGAATGAAGTTATATTCACCGGTTGTCAAAGGTTCGATCTCTCCTTCATAAGTGACATGAGCGCCCTGGAAATTGAAATCTTTAGGCAGATTCACCACTGAACGCAATTTATCGCTTCTGTCGAGATGTTCGAAATAAATAGAGTCTTCATTTCTAACAAGTGGTTCACCTCCATTTGCGGGAACATATATACCTGTCAAGGAACCTTCCTGGCCATCCTTATTGAAAAGTTTGAAAACTTGACCCAATTGTTTATAATCTTCCGGGTTTCCCCATCTAACCAGTGAATAACTGTCCCAAAGAATTCCGTAACCATCAGTCGAAATTATAAATGGCACTGAAACCTTGGTATTGTATTGGAAAAGTTCTTCGTTCTTTCCTTTATAGTTAAATTCATCAGCTTGGTGTTGACCTAGACCATACAGACCTTCGTCATCATTTATCGAAAGGAAGACCTGGCCAACGGAATAACCTTTTCTGCCTTCAACTTCGATAGGATTGAAGGACCTTCCATTGGGTTCTTCAGCGGCAAGGATTTTTCCGACGCTGTCTCGGAAAATTACCTGACCATTGGAAAGGTTTACAGATGCACTCATACAAGAAGTGACAACTGAAACCATACTGTCAGTTTTTACTATATCAAACTTAACTTTACTTTCTTGTGGCACAACCACGAGAGACTCTTTGTCGGCGAATTTTTCGTCGGGGGTTGCGGATACACGTATTATCTTTTCATTAAGTACCGAAAGGCGAACCAATCGGGTATCTGTTGGTGATTCTTGTTGAAGTTTTACAGTTACACCATCCTTATTTTTTTTAATGGGTCCTGAAGAACAGGCAGCCATCAAGAGCAGCCCGGCAAAAGAAAATAAAAGAGTTTTTCTCATTATGTTTTAAACTTAGATATTTCTATAATAATCTACAAAATAACGAAAAATGAGTGTATTTTCAAAATTTTACCACCCTCCATTCCTTTCTTTCTTCATATTTGTGTAGATGTTGAGGTATAAACCTAATGATACACTTACAATCTTTAAATTTTTTATTTAATTTTGTATTATTCCAATGAAAACTCAAATTCCTTTAACTTTTCAACCACATGTATAAATTTTATTTTATGAAGTATCTAATTCCGGTAATTTTGCTTTTTAATATTAACATTTGTTCCTTTGGACAAATTAAGGAACCTGATCCTGTTTACCCTATGCCGACCCCGCAGCAATTGGAATGGCATGATATGGAGATGTATGCTTTCCTACATTATTCTTTAAATACATACACAGATCAAGAATGGGGATACGGCAACGAAGATCCGGTTCTATTCAATCCGGAAAATTTAGATGTGAAGCAGTGGGTAGAAGTATGCAAGAATTCCGGAATGACAGGTATCATCCTTACTGCAAAACATCATTGTGGATTTTGCCTGTGGCCATCTGAATTTACTGAATATAGCGTAAAAAATTCGCCTTGGAAGGATGGCAAAGGAGACGTGGTGAAAGAATTGGCTGACGCATGTAAGGAAGCCGGATTAAAGTTCGCTGTCTATCTGTCTCCATGGGACCGCAATCATCCTGAATATGGAAGAGAGGAATATGTGGAGTATTTTCGTAATCAACTTAAGGAATTGTTGACAAATTACGGTGATATTTTTGAGGTTTGGTTTGACGGAGCCAACGGAGGCAATGGTTGGTACGGAGGTGCCGATGAAAAAAGGCAAATCACCAGGGATTATTATGAATGGCCCAAAAGTTATGCGATGATAAGGGAACTCCAACCCGACGCTTTGATATGGAATGATGCAGCCGGTAGGGGAGACCTCAGATGGGTTGGGAATGAGAAGGGAAGTGTGGGAGAAACCAACTGGAATCTATTGAAAAGTGAGGGGGAAATAACCCGCGATATGTTACGCCATGGAGTAGAGGAGGGGGATCTGTGGATTCCCGGAGAAACTAACACAAGTATTCGACCCGGCTGGTTTTATCACACCTCGGAAGATGGAAAGGTTAAGAGCCTTTCAAAATTGATGGAAACCTATTATAAATCGGTTGGCAGGAACTCCACTTTGTTATTGAATTTTCCTATTACTCCCTCCGGAAGGATACATCCAATAGATAGTATAAGAGGGATACAATTTGCAGAATCAGTCAGGAAGACCTTTGAAAATAATCTTGTAAATAATGCTACGATAGATGCGGATAATTTTCGTGGTAATGACAAAAAGTTTAGTCCCGAAAATATGATTGACGGAATTAAAGATACATATTGGGCCACGGATGATGGAGTGACTAAAGGAGTAATAGAAATAAAATTTCCTGAGCCAACCGCCTTTAACAGATTTTTGGTAGAGGAGTATATTCCTTTGGGACAGCGTGTCAAGAAATTCTCCTTGGATGCATGGGTTGATGGTGAATGGGTTCCACTTCAAGATGAATTGACAGAGGAAGGTGACGGAATGACAACAATCGGTCATAGGAGAATAATATGTTTTCCCACATTAGAAACGACAAATCTTAAATTCACAATAAACGATAGCAAAGATTCTCCACTGATTTCTAATATTGGAATCTATAATGCTCCCGAGATTAAAGATATCCTGAATGTAAATAGTCAAAAATTTTCTTTAGGTCTCAATATAGAATTTCAGGGAAACAATCAGATAATAGTCGCGTTGGAGGAACCAAAGAAAATCAAGGGATTAAGATATCTACCCCCTCAACAAACTTCTGAGGGAATAATAACTCATTATTCTATAAATGTTTCAGAAGATGGAACTCAATGGGAAAAAGTTGCTTCAGGTGAATTCTCAAATATCATAAACAATCCAATCTGGCAACAAGTGAACTTTGATCCTGTTTCTGCCAAGTTTATAAAACTTGAAGGGGAGGGTATGAATGGTAATCAAATTTCTTTTGAAGATATTGAATTGATGGAATAAAATAAGAAAGCTCTCTTCAAAAGAGAGCTTTCTTATAAAAATTAATTGATATTTTTATTTAATGAGGGCATCAATTATGTATTGTTTGCTTTGATTTACTTCACCTGTGTTACGATTGATAAGTTCCCCCGTGTCCCATACAAATGGAAGAACTCCTGTTTCTCTTGCATATTTAGTGAAACATTGATACCAATATTCACGTGAAGCTTTCACAATTTCGATTTCAGAATCCGAGAATGTAACATTTTTGCTGATATGTTCCTCAGGATATGCACCATATTCACCGATTATAACTGGGATACCTTTGTTGACGAACTTGTTTTGCATCTTTTGGAGTTGAGATAGCATAGAAGATTCCTCGCCCCATGTACAGTCACGATTTCCACCCTGATGGAAATCTTTCCCCCAGAAGAATTTGACATAAGTGCTCCATGCACCATCTTCTTCCATAATGGTGTATTCACTGGGATCATAAAAATGTGCTTCCACCATCATATAGCCGTCTCCAGAAGGATCGTTTGGAAGTTCATCCATGTAATCATAAGCCATGTTGATGCTTGTGTGCGGTGCTTGCACCACTAAAGTACGGGTAGAATTATTTCCACCGACTCCTCTTACAGCATCCACAAAGGCTTGTTCGTAATCTAAGAGCGCCTTCATGGCAAGGATATTATCATTCTTACTACCCCATTCATTACCAGCATTTGGTTCGTTAAGACCTGCAAACAACAGTTTCTCATTATAATGCCCGAGACGGGTTGCTATCTGAGTCCATAGGGCCTTTTGCTTGTCAACCAATTCAGGTTTGGAAGCGAATTCGATATTGTTTTCAAGCCAACCACCATCCCAATGGATATTGAGAATAGCATAGAGGTCTTGGTCAAGGACATAACCGACAACTTCATTAACTCTGTCAAGCCATTTAGGATCTATGGTGTTATTAGTTTTGTCAATAATATAGCTGTCCCATGAGCAAGGGATACGAACGGCATTAAAACCTGCAGCTTTAATACCTGCAACATATTCCTCATTTATCTTAGGATTTCCCCAAGCCGACTCACCTCCTATAGCTTCAAGAGTATTCCCTATATTCCATCCTGCCTTGATATCGGCTTCAATATCTTTGGCTTTGATTCCCAGAAGAGGTTCTGACTCTTGGATACCCGGATCCGGTGATAAAACTGAACCGGTTTGAACAACACTTATTGTTTCTGAGTTTTTACCGGCAGTAATTTTTACATATCCTGTACGGTCCTCTGAAAGAGAATTTTCAGAGGCCGTAACAGAAAATGTATGCACTTTATTTGAAGAACTAATCCTATCAACTGTAATCCATTCTGAATCTGAAACAGCAGTTGGCATCACAGTACAAGTGACTGAGAAATTTTCTGTACCTCCATTGCTGTCAAACGAAATGGAATTTGTTGTAAGGTTAGACAATGAGGCATCTTGAACATAAATATTCTCAGTGTCATCATCATTACATGATGCCAACCCCATTACCAAACCCCATAAGGAAAATAATATAAATTTCTTCATCATTTAAATATTAGTTCCAAGAAGGATTTGCAAACAATCTTTCAATTGTATAATCTATTTGCATAGATTCAGTGAATCCCAATTCTTTGATGTAACCTGTGTCTGCAGGAACTTTCTCACCAAAAGCACAATTGTCAGAAGTAGCGCCATAAACATTGAAAAGCTCAAGTCGATATGTCTTTCCATCGCCGTCTCCATTTTGATCCAGCACTTTAGAAGCATCATATCCTGTCAAAGCTTTACCATCAATCTTGACATCATTGAGAGCAGCATGCATTCCCGGGAAGAAAGAATAAATGTCATTGATCTGAACGAAAGTCATGATGGAACCTTCAGACATGTCAGCACCTGAATTCTCCGGAGTAATAGATATAGATTGAGCAGGTTGAGAAACTTCCCATTTGTGTGTCTCGTTATTAAGACTCAGAGAGAAGTTGCTTCCGTCATTCCAATCCCAGCTACCACCCCAAGTCGGGTTAATTGTTACGAGTGTTGGATAGAAAGTCTTGGCTGCATCTAAAGAACGGATTTTGAAAGTAACTTCGAATGAATTGTTGAAAGCAAGTTTGTTTTCACCATTTTCAACCTCACCACCTTCCGGACGATATGGAGTGTCACCGAGACCGTTCCAACCATCATTATGTCCGCAACCCCAGATATTGGCTAATTCTATACGATATTTGCCGTTACCTTCGATATCACCGAAATAAAGTTTATTGGCGTCAAACGGAATATCTTCACCATCAGCTTTGATAGATTCTACGGTGATCAAAGCGTTTGGATAATCCTTGCCATAACCTTCGATGTCGATAACATAAACCATACCGTTTTCACGAGGTGTAGCTGCATTGTTAATTGCGATTGTGTATTCACCTAAACCTTCTTCACCTGAAGGAATAGTAAGAATTCCTACCTCGTTCCAATGATCGTCATTATAGTCTGCATAACAAGTCAATGTGGCATTATAACCATACTTCTTCATCTGTGGAATATAGTTCATACCCAAAAGACATGGATCTTGGATTCTCACCACACCTAATTGCAACCCGTCGGATGTCAAGGATAGTATTTTAACCTTATCAGAACGAGATTGAGTGACTTCACCAAGATAGGTGGTAGGAACAAGGATTTCAGCTCCTGTAAGAGTTATTGTCTTGTTCTCCTTGTCAAGAGTATAGGTACCCTTTTGAGTAGAGTATGTTCCATCACCAATATATTGATTAACTTCAACAATTCTGTTTCCGTTTTCATCAATACTGAATGTCATGGAGCCTTGCATATTTGCTTCTTCCATACCCCAAATCCAATTGTTACCTGCGTCTGCTTCCCAAGCCCAAGAATCTCCGAAAACTGGAATGTAGTTGGTTATGCTATCCCAGTTATCGTCGGTTCCATAAAAATATACCGGACCATAGAAAATTTGAGACTTACCATTAGCAAGGTCAAATTCCCAAGTGTTCAATAACAGATCTTCATTAAATTGAACATTTCTTGAAGAGGAAACCGCTCTTGCAGCTACTGCCTGATAAACCGGAAGAGTGGTTCTTCCATAGGCGTTGGAGCTTGTAAATTCAAAAGCTGTGTAGTATTTACTGTCGCTTCCCGCTGAACCTGTTAGGTAATAACCTTTAGTACCAACAGAAGAGACTTCGCTCAGTGTACGGCTTCCGGCAGCCGGAAGGAAAATGGAGTTACCATTAGGGCCGGTTACTTTAAATCCGTCAACGCCATCTACATTAGTCCAATCGAGAGAACAGGAATTGAAAAGTTCTTCCCAGTCACCCGCAGTGGGCAATGTGGCTTTATTTCCATAAGCTACAGCAGCAACATCTTTCGGAGTCTTATAAGTATCGTATCCTTCATTACCAAATTCTGCAGGATCTACAGATGCCATAGCACCTGTTACATCTCCAAATGCATAAAGACCCCCGAGTTCAGTTTCTTTAGTTGCACCAACATTATACTTAGCCCATTTCAAACCACTTGCAAGACCAAGGTCTACAAGGTCATTGTCAATATCAAAATCATAGGAAGGCGTAGTGAAAGATTGAACTTCTCCATATACTTCGCCGGGACCTACATTTACGTAAGGTGCGAAATAGTAGGTTGTTGAAGGTACAAGACCTTTGAGTTCTACTGAAGAAGAACCTCTTGTAGCAATTTCTCCTGCTACAACATGTAGACCGTTACGCACTGATTCCACGTCTGCTACCGGAGCAAGGGTTACACCGGCAACCGAACCTTCCGGAGCCTCTTCAAATGAAAAATTAATTGTTGTGCTGAATGGATCAACAGAAGACACCGGAGATGCCTGAACTGTAGCGTCAGTGGTTATAAGACTCTTAATTTCACCGGTAAATGTGAGTGTGGAGCTTAATGTAACAAAAGACTGATAGTAGATAACAGTACCCGGCATAAGATCTGTCAGTGTAGCAGAAAAAGTTCCATCTGAAAGAGTACCGTTAACGCTCAATTTAAGGTCGGAAGCGCTTACATTCTCAATTGGTTCGCTTGAAGAGAAATAGTTGAAGCCAATTTTATAAGAATTTGCATTTCTGTCGACAAGACCATTCACTGTACCATATAATGTAGCAGTGGTAGAGGTCACGTCGGAAGAACCTGTAGTGATGGAAGATGCATCAATCAAAGGTTCGTTATAGATATTGATGTCATCATCATTACAAGCGGTGAAAACAGCCGCTGATAATGCTAAAAGACATAATATATTTTTTGTTTTCATCATATTCTTGGGTTAGTTAGGATTATTGAATGATAACTGAAACGATTTCGTAACCAATGTTAGCTGCGTCGATATTACCCTCTTCATCGAAAGGACCATTGATAAGACCATCCTGTTCAATTGCTACTTGAACACAATCATTACCAAAGAAGCTATACTTGGATGGTGTTGTGTTGGTAATTGAAACAGTGGTTTCACCTCCCTTGTTAATTTTAACAGATTCAGGTGAGTCAAAAGACCAACTACCATAACCTTCCATGTTAACACCAAGGAAGGCTCTTGGCTCAGCATCATCTTTCCAATCTATGTTATTCAACTTGAAAGTTACTGACAAAGATTGTTCCTTCTTGAGTACAAGTTGATCAGTATCTAAAGCCGGATCACCTCCACCCCAGCTTGCGGGTTGGTAAAGAACGATTCTAATCTGACCGGAACCGGCATCTAACCAGCAGTTGATATTATCAACATTTACAGCCAGGTTCTTAGGACCTTCCTGACCTGAACCAACCGGTTTTATGGTAAGATTCAAACAAAGGTATCTATTAACTTCACCTTCTTCATTATATCCGTCAGGTACACCAAGAATCACCTCATCATCTCCAGGAGCTACTTTGATTACAGTAAGTTCATTACTTTCGATTATTTGATTGCCCGCTTTCATGAAAGTAAGAGGTTCATTAAATATAATAGAATTCTCACCTAATGTGAAACGAGAGGAAGAAGTGCCTTCTGAATTTTCTACAGTAGCAAGGTAATATAAAGATTCAGCGATGTCGTCTCCATCTAAATCTTCATATTTCTTTGCAAGATTCAATGAGAATTCGTCATAAGAAGGATATGCAGGAGCCCAAGAAGAACCATATCCGTTTATCCAATCCCATGAACCACCATTTGCACCATTCCATGCCATTACATCGTAAGGCTTTTCCTCATTCATAAGGAAAGTATTGGAAGTAGTGGTATATGTCACACCGTCTCCTTCTATTGTAAACAATAGCTCTAATAAATTGTCATATGTAGGTAGTTTAGGAGATGCTACTTCTACAAGTTCAGGTCCCTCAGAAGGAAGAATAGATGGATCTTCTTTCAATTCTTTGGATACAAAGTTCCAAACAATCCACCATGGACCTTCACTGTTAGTACGCATAGTGGCGAATTGGAATACATAGGGAGTACATTCAATAATCTTGATTTCAGTAGAGTAATTGTCACAAACGCCGTCTCCCCATGCCGCATGAAGGATTTCACCGCTGTTCATTGAGATCAAAGGACGTTGAGGATCTGAAACATTAAGATTAAAGGTGGTGGTGTATTCCTGAGTTCCGTCAGCTGTGACTCTTTTGATTTCAGCAACAGACCCTTTCTGAGCATCAAGATAGAAAGTCATTTCGCTGTCCATATAAGGATCGTCTGAGTCAATTAGCCATGATTGGAATCCCGGATCCCAGTTGTCACTCCAATTGGAAGTTCCGATTTTAATGTCGGTGCTACCGCTACCATCATTTTTAACATCATTAGGACTCATATAAGTAACAGGAGCTGAACCATGATATGAGCCATATTTCTGGTTCATAGGCACCCAAGTTTTAGGATTACCGTTTCCATTTTCATCTACGCCACCTGCAAGGTTGGTCCAGATTTCATCGCTCAAAAGCGAGAAGTTGTTGTTAGAAATGGTGAAAGAATAGGGCTCTCCATAAACCAAACCGCCTCTGGTATCAACACCGAAAGTTACTTCATAAGTACCTGAGAAAGGTAATGAGAAAGTGTAGGAAAGTCCCTTTGCCATACCATTGGGAGTTACCCAACTGGTTACATATTGATCACCCAAAAGGCTTTGAAGGGTGACTTCATTAGTTTCAGGATTAACTGACACGGTGTATGCCTTACCTTCTGTGAGATCAGCCGATGTGAAATTAGGCGCCTCATAATTGAAGGTTTCTTGCGTACATGCTGATAAAGCCACAAGGGCAGCACACATTCCGCTTAATGATTTAATTTTCATTTCTTGGATTCTTTTAAATTTTGAAAAGATTAGGTTAGAAAAAGATTAGGTTATCCGATTTTACAAACGGCAACGTTTTATCCCATATTTGTAAAAATACGTTAATTAACCTTTTTTAACCATACACATTATATATGTTTGCTTTACCAGCCTTGATTTTGTTTTAAGACATCGTTGGATAATGTAATCTGATTTTGAGGTATTTGAGAAAGTCCTTTAGTTTTGATAATCTTATCACGATCATAAGTTACCGCACTCTCAAGACCACCGTTCAATACAGTTTGACCATTTGAAGCCATAATGGCATCGGCGAGAGCAGTTACTTCGCCCCCATTAGCCTGACGCATAAGGTCCCAGTAACGAATACCTTCCATGGCGAATTCAACACGACGCTCATTCATGATGTTTTCTTGAGTTAAAGCTACCGGTGAAAGACCTACTCTGGCACGAACTTGATCAAAATAACTTTGAGCATTATTTGAACCTAATTCAGCGGCCATAAGAAGTATGTCGGCATAACGTAGAATAACCCATGGAGTAGGATTACATTCTTGGAAACCGGCTGTTCCATCAGGATTCGTAGCAGGGTTGCCGTTACCGTAAACCATCGGAGTATATTTCTTAACAGTAAGCCCCGTGTATTCTCTCCAATCATTTACTGCAGCTTCCCAGTCAGAACCGGTTGCAATTCCTTCTGCAGACAAATCTATTACTGAAGCATACGCTCTTGGATCACCATTTAGATAATTGTTGTAGAAAGTTGGACAAACTGTGCAGGCACCCCATCCTTTTCCATAAGGGAGGTTGAAAGCATTGGCATTGTAGTTTCTCATACCCAACATAACAAGCCAGCGGTTGGAGTCATTATTGCCGTTATAGTCTTGAGTTGGAGTAAAATTCTGAGAAAGCATCACTTCGCTGTTTTCATCTCCTACGAAAGTAGAGAGTTCTGTATTCCAACCTGATTCTCCGGCAATAGGAACAACAGAAGCTGCAACCCACAAAGTCTTGTAGTCTTCAACTAACTTATAATATCCGGAGGCAATCACATCCTCGAGAGCATCGAGAGCCTCAGCCTTAGTGACATTACCAATAATATTGCCTTCTTCATCGGTCCAACCGGGTTGTTGTCCATAGTATCCTGTGTAATAAAGGTAAGCACGCGCAAAGATTCCTTCAGCGGTTTGTTTGGTAATTCTGCCCCATGTTCCTGAAATGACAGCAGAGTCAGGATTATTTCCATGATAAGCATCAGCGGGGATATTATTAATCGCATATTGCAAATCTTCAAAGATGAGAGCATACACCTCAGCAGGATCAGCTTGTTCTAAAAGTTCTGTAGTTGGTACACGAAGTAATGGAATATTTCCGAACCAACGTACCAAATCAAAATAAAGGATTGCTCTTAAAGCACGACATTCACCCATGATTCTTCCTTTGTCTGCTGCGGAATCCCATGCTATTTTTTCTTCATTCTGGATAAGCATGTTGCAACGATAGATACCAGCATAATAGTCGCTCCAGTCAGTTTCATAGAGATTGACATCGGAGGGTGATTTAGCAAGGTCGAAACCGTCGATAGCCTGATATCCATAACCGTCGCCATTTCCGGTGGCACCAAAAGTTTCATCACTCATTACTGTGGAAGACACATAGAAACCTATGCCCGGATTTGATGACACCTGTCGCCAGCCATCATAGCAACCTATGAGTGCACGGAGTGCATCATTTTGTGTGGAATAGAAATTGTCTACATTCGATTCGGTTTTAGATTCCACATCTAAGAAACTGCCTGCACAAGAAGTAAGAGTCATGCCGACTGCCACCGCTCCGATTGTAAATATATTAAGTAGTTTCATATTTTATTCTTGTTGATTAGGTTAGAATGAAAGGTTAACACCAAACAGGAAGTTGCGTGAACGAGGATAGAAACCCAGGTCAACACCGCTTACCCAGTCTGAAGTACCATAACCGATTTCCGGGTCCATACCATTGTATTTGGTGAAAGTATAAAGATTCTGGATCTGGAAATAGAGTCGGAGGTTGCTACACCATGGTCTGTTGATAAGTGGTGCAAAGTTGTAACCGAGAGTAAGATCGGAAATACGGAAGTAATCACCATCGTGGAGATAAAGGCTACTGAACTGCCAGTTTATGTTCTGGTTGGTTACGCGAGGAATCCAGTTGGATGTACCTTCACCTGTCCATCTATCAAGAATCTCAGTAGTATAATTGGCTTGTTGGTTTGTCCAGTTTCTATAGCTCTGTACTATCTTCATGCCTGTAGCACCTGTACCAACTATACCGAGATCGAAGTTCTTCCAGAAGAGATTAATATTAATACCATAAGAGAATTTAGGAATACCGTTACCGAGGTCGATTTTATCGTTTTCATCGATCATTCCGTCGTGGTTCACATCATAGTATTTAACATCACCCGGCTGTGGAGAATCCTGGAGAACACCATTACCCGCAGCTATCCAGTCGTTGATTTCTTTCTGGTTTTGGAAAATTCCTATAGCTTTATAACCCCAGAAATAACCGATAGCGTGTCCTTCCTGTGCTCTATAGAATTCGCCTGAATTGTCATAAAGTTGATTTGTGGCACCATGAATCATTCCGTCTTCAGTAGGAATAGATCCAACTTTGTTTTTGTTGACACCACCGTTTACTCCTATGCTATAAGAGAAATCTTTACCGATAACGTCATTCCACTGTACATTGAATTCAAAACCGGTGTTCTTTACAGAACCGCCATTGATGAATGGAGCTTCAGCACCTGCAGTGGCAGGAATCGGAGCCTGTACAAGCCAGTCTTTTGTATTCTTCCAGTAATATTCAAGTGTCACGGCAAGTCGGTTGCTGAATAGACGTGCATCGATACCAATGTTTGTCTGTTCCGAAGTTTCCCATGTTAGGTCAAGATTACTCAGACGATTTGGATAAGCACCCCAGTTGGTTGCAAGATCATTGGAATAATTGGCATTGATGTTTCCGTTTGGATCCCAGTAAGGACCAAAGAAGTAGTGTGTATTGGTGACTTTGATAGGAGCCAGAAATTGATAATTGTTGATATTCTGGTTACCTACGCGACCCCAAGAAGCACGTATTTTCAAGAAATCAAGCCAAGTATGCGAATCTTCCATAAATGCTTCATTGGATATATTCCAACCGGCAGAAACTGATGGGAATGTTCCGAAACGGTGACCCTTTGCAAAACGTGAAGAACCGTCACTACGCAAAGTGAAGTTGATCATATAGGTTTCTTTAAAGTTCCAGCCAAGTCGTAGGAAATAAGACACAGAACGAGACTCATCATTTGGAGAACCGCTTATGTAAACATTGTCTTCACCTAATGTAGAGCCGGTGCCGTTGCTGAGATAAGCATATGGCCATGTGTCGAAGCCTTCTTTCAGTTTACCTTGTCCACCACCAAGATAAGTGCCGCTATAGCGGTATGATTCCATACCGATCAAGGCATTGAAGTCATGTTCCTTGATGCTCCAATCATAAGAAAGGGTATTAGTCCAAGTCATACCAAGGCCATGGTTCATGTTTTGATTCACCTGTGTATAGTCATTGTAGGAATAGGGAGAGAATTCATAAACGGGGCTGAAACTACGATATTCACTTGTGCCGTATACTACACCGAATACAGTACGGAGTCTCAAATTTTTGATAGGTTCCAACTGAGCATAAACATTGCCGTTAAAGGAAGCGTTTTTAGACCTGTTGTTGGTATTTATCATCATGGCGCCATAGGGGTTTCCGTCATATTGATACCAATCGGAACCTGTGGTGCTGTTGAATTCCCCTTCTTCATTATAAATAGGAGCGAGGGGAGATGTACCAAAAGCACCGCGCAAAGTATTGTTATATTGGTTGCCTACTCCAATACCTGTGCTCTTCACATATACGAAAGAAACTTGTTCGCCCACATTCACAATGCCATTGAAGAATTTATGGTCGGAATTGATACGGAAATTGTATCTTGAATAATCTGACACTTGTTTACCTCCGGCAATACCTTCCTGGTTGAGATATCCAAGACTAAGGGCATAAGTAGATGTCTGGTTACCACCTGTAACACCGATTGTATGGCTTTGCATGATCGCCGGAGTCTTGAACATTGACTTCACCCAATCAGTGTCGATCACACCGGTTTCTCCTGTTTCCGGATTGGTTCTCCAAATAGAACTCATTGCACTCCAGTCGTAGGGAGCGAGACCTGAGTTAACCTGTTGCTCATTCTGGATCACCATATATTCTTGGGCATTGAGCATTTTGGTGTATTTAGGAACGGTCTGCCACCCGAAATATCCGTCGTAGGTGACTTTTGCTTTTCCCTCTCTACCTTGTTTGGTAGTAATGAGAACAACACCATTTGCAGCCTGTGCACCATAAATAGCTGCAGAAGCGGCATCCTTCAAAACATCGATACTTTCGATATCGTTAGGATTCAGCGTGCTGATGTCACCTCCGATACCATCTATAAGATAAAGAGGTGAAGAATTACCGATTGTGCCAAGACCACGAATCTGAACTTTCATGTCGGAACCGGGCTGACCTGAAGTGCTGGTGATAGATACACCGGCCATTTGTCCCTGTAAGGCCTGGAGCGGTGAAGTGGTGTTCAATCTTGCGATTTCATCACCTTTAACCTGAGAAGTTGCACCGGTGACAAGTTTCTTTTTCTGTGTGCCGTAACCTACCACAACAACTTCATCAAGAACCGCATCATTTTCAAGAAGAGCAACGTCGATTCTTGAATTGTCAATTTTGATTTCACGAGTGTTGTAACCCACATAGGAGAAAACGAGTGTCTGACCCATCTGAGCTTTGATGGAATAATTACCATCGATGTCGGATGATGTGCCGGTTGTAGTACCTTTCAATTGGATCGTAACTCCGATAAGGGGTTCTCCATCTTCTGCAGATGTCACAGTACCCGTGACATTTACAGACTGTGCCGAGGCCGATGCCAATCCTACTGATATCAATAGGAAAAGCAACCAACCACGGAGCTGATGCAACAGAGTGCATCTTACCGTACTGAGTTTTTTCATTATGTTATTTATTTGGTTAGTTAGATAGTTTTCCATAGTGAAATAGCCTCAGATTCCCACCTTCAGCTATTCAATTCGCAAATTTAAACAATATTTATAAAATATCAAGAAATTTAACTTTCAAAAAATAGTTCGACAATTTCACCTTCCGGTATAGAAAGATTTATCAGTAAATTTTCATCCACAGGTAAAGATTGGTTGTTGCTTGATTTCACTATTTTAATGCCTTCAGGGACTTTTACTTTCAACTGTTCTTTATATCCTCCTGTGATTTTAGCTTCAAACGGAGATCCATTCTTCCATTTTATGTCGATCTCATTGCCTCCACGGGTTTTGAATCCTTTAAGGCTACCATTCTTTAGAGCGTCGGGAAGGGCAGGGAGGATATTAATATACCCATCGTGACTTTGGATAAGCATTTCACTGATTCCTGCAGTTCCACCGAAATTTCCATCGATTTGGAAGGGTGGATGTGAACAGAAAAGATTGGGAAAGGTTCCGGCACGGTGTCTTGCCGCACCTTCAACTAATGCCGGTTGTAGCAATCCTTTGAATACTTTCCATGCCCGGTTTCCATCTAAAAGTCTTGAATGGAAATTAATTTTCCATGCTCGGGACCATCCTGTTCCTTCGTCACCACGGACATCAAGTGTTTTCTTTGCTGCTTCCATTAGTTCGGGTGTCTTTTCAGGAGAAATGCTATACCCAGGGTAAAGGCCGTAAAGATGGCTCACATGACGATGGTGAGGATCCACTTCCTCATATTCTTCAAGCCATTCCATCAATCTTCCCTGGCTGTCAATCTGCATAGGGGGCAACAAATCCAAAGCCGCTTTTAGTTTAGGCACGTCTTCATCTTCCAGTTCAAGAACTTCAGCTGCTCTTATTACATTGCTCCAAAGTTCGCTGATTATTTGGGTATCCATTGCCGGTCCCATACAGACACTGATAGGTGTGGTGTTGTCACCCGCAACATAAAATTCATTTTCCGGAGAGGAACTGGGGGCAGTAACCAACCATCCGTTCTTTGGTTCATTAATCAATGTGGAATAAAAGAACATTGCCGCACCTTTCATTACCGGATAATATTTTTCAAGGAAATCCTTATCTCCGGTAAAGTCATAGTGATCCCACAAATGCTCACACAGCCATGCACCTCCGGTGTTGGTGGCACCCCATGATGGGTTTTCACCGGGTTCGGTGTAATTCCAAACATTGGTCATCATGTGCATCACCCAACCATCGGCATCATCGCCATAAAAGGCTTTTGCAGATCTTTCACCACTTGGCACCGCTCTCAATGTCAATTCGGCAAGTGGTAAATGAAGCTCTGACAAGTTTGCAGTTTCCGCTGGCCAATGGTTCATCTGTACATTGATATTTGTATGATAATCTCCATTCCATGGGGTTGAAGTGCCATTTGCCCATAACCCTTGCAGGTTTGGAGGCAAAAATCCGGGTTGAGTGGACGAAATCAAAAGGTATCTGCCGTAATTATAATATAAAGCGGCCAAATTGGTGTCGGAGTCATCATTCTGGAATTCCTTAATTCTTTTATCAGTGGGAAGTAATGAATTGTCATTTGATTGAAACTCCACTTCAGCCCTGGCCATAAGATTTGAATGGGCTTCCATCCCCTTCTCCAATGCTTTTTCCGAGTCCTGAAGAATTTTGTTTAATTTGAGTGACGCTTCTTGAAGATAATTCTCCGGATAAAAATAAGTTGTTGCTGCCGATATTCCAATCCATGCTATATCGGCATCAGTTACCTTGATAACCGAATCCCCTTGCATTTCTATTTTTGCCCGTTCTCCGCTTATGTTGACACCTGTTTCGGCACAATACCTGACACCTGCGACATTTTCCTGACCGCTATATAATTCACCGGACAGAAGGAGTCTACCGGAAGCCGGAGAAGTTACTGCGCCTCTTTCAGGACGCGAGATTGTATAAGAGAAATTAATTTTACCGGGTTGGGAAGCGGTTATTTTTATCAGCATTCCGTCTTCACCTCTTGGCACCGAATATTCCCTTGTATATGTGGTGCCATCCGGAAGGGTAAAGGTGGTCCATGAGAGAGCGGCATCCAAATCCAGACCTCGGGAATAATCCAACGGTTCAGTCATTTCAGTTCCGTAGTCATACCTGATATTTAAATCTCCCAACATCTGGTAGGAACCATAAGCACCACCGTCAACTTTTTTCGGAACGAAATGCTCGTACATCAACTCTTGAGCTTCTTTGTTCTTTCCCTGCTTCAACAATTCCCTGATTTCCGGCAAAGATTTGGAAGCTTCCGGATTTGAGTAGTCGAATTCGCTGCCGCTCCACATTGAAATCTCGTTAAGCACTATCGTTTCGTCAACGATACCTCCATCGGGCATCATCCCCAAGCGACCGTCGCCAAGTGGCAAAGTCTCTTCCCAGATTTTAGCCGGGCTGTCAAACCACAAGGTTTTGGTCGGCTTAATCTCGTAACCGGCCGAAACAGTCAAAGGAATGAGAATTAAGGATGGCAATAATATTAGCTTCATGATTTCATTTTTAAAAGGACAACGGTGGCAAGTCAAAGGTTATGACAAAAATTGAGGAGCGATTTATTTAACGAATTCGATTTTGCCGACAACTTTACGCGACACTCCGGGATTTTCCTTGGAACGTACAGACGGTTGATGCATGTCGGCCGGGAAATAAAGGAAGAAACGTTTGGGATCGGCAAGCACATAATCGATAGGTTCGTCAGTTGTGTAATTTGTCTTATCCTTTACCGGATCATATTCACCTGTGGGAATGACATGATGAGCAAGTCCCATAAGTTCGTTACCTTGGAAGGTGTACTGGAGATCAATAAAATTTTTGTGCGACTCGATCTTAGTATCCTCAGCGGATTTGGGAGTATACTCAAGGATATTAATCCAAAGTCGGCCATCTTCGAGCACAATTTTGCCTGCTTCCAAAGTGTTGGGATCAGTATCTGCCAAAAACTTGAAAAGTTTGTCCCAAAGAGGTTTATTAGCCTTATATTGTCGAGCGAATTCCACTGCGTCGATAGTTTCGTCAGCCACAGCATCCCAACCGTTTGCCCATTCACGGCTTTCCATCCATTTGCGGGCTTCTTCTTTAGTCATATTTGCCATAATAAGGTTAAATTTGGTATTAGAGGAAATTTTTGAAAAAAATTGTTTCAATCGTTCACAAAGGTATAGAATTTATTTTTTTAATCCAAAGCCGGTTGGTGATTTTAGAAAGGAAAGTCTTGTCGGTTTATAGGACTTAAGGAAAAGTCCTTCCCGTTGAGAGGACTTAGGAAAAGTCCTTCCCGTTTGGGAATAAAAAAAGGGAGGCTCGGGAAAATGACTGAAAGGATGGAGGAATAGTGCAGTCATTTTCGTCGAGCCTCCCTTTTGTAAGTTATTAACTTCTATTATCTTTCCGCTCGCATAGGGTTTGAAAGGAAATCTTCGTAAGCCAATCGGATACCCTCTGGCAGTTCAGTTGAATAGGACCAACCGAGAGCGGTGGCTTTCGAAACGTCGAGAAGTTTGCGGGGTGTACCGTTCGGTTTTGAGGTGTCCCATTTGATATCTCCATCAAAACCTACAACCTTAGCCACGATTTCCGTCAGATCTTTTATAGTTACTTCTTTACCTGTGCCGGCATTCACTGTTTCGTTTCCGGAATAATTGTTCATAAGGAAGACGCAGAGATTGGCAAGGTCATCCACATAAAGGAACTCACGGAAGGGGGAACCGTCTCCCCAGCAAGTGACCGATTCGGCGCCAGTTTCCTTAGCCTCGTGGAAACGGCGGATGAGGGCAGGGAGAACGTGGGAATGTTCCGGATGGTAATTGTCGTTGGGACCGTAAAGATTGGTAGGCATTACTGAAATGAAATCCGTACCGTATTGACGGTTAAGATATTCGCAATATTTGAGACCTGAAATCTTGGCAAGAGCATATGCCTCGTTCGTCTGTTCCAAGGAGGATGTCAGCAGACAAGACTCAGGCATGGGCTGCGGTGCCAACCTCGGATAGATGCAGGAGGAACCCAAGAATTCCAGTTTCTTGACACCGTTTTTCCATGCCGCATGGATAACGTTCATCTCGAGGATCATGTTGTCATACATGAAATCAGCCGGAGCAGAATTGTTGGCGATGATACCACCGACCTTTGCGGCCGCCAGAAAAACGTATTCAGGTTTTTCTTCCTCAAAGAACTTGTTGACAGCTGCCTGGTTGGTCAAGTCAAGTTCAGCATGAGTGCGGGTTATGATGTTTGTATAACCCTGTTTTTGAAGTTCTCTTACTATAGCCGAACCTACCATGCCGCGATGGCCGGCAACGTATATTTTTGATGTTTTTTGCATAATATAATTTTAAGTGACGAGTGCCGAGTGACGAGTGCCGAGTGCCGAGTGCGGAGTGCCAAGTGCCAAGTGCAGAGTGCCGAGTGCCGGGTGCCGAGTGCCGGGTGCCGAGTGCCGAGTGCCGAGTGCCAAGTGCCAACTGCAGAGTGCCAAGTGCCGAGTGCCAACTGCAGAGTGCCAAGTGCCGAGTGCCGGGTGCCGGGTGCCAACTGCAGAGTGCCGAGTGCCAAGTGCCAAGAGCCAACTGCAGAGTGCAGAGTGCCGAGTGCCGGGTGCCAACTGTAGAGTGCCGAGGGCCGAGTGCCAAGTGCAGAGTGCAGAGTGCAGAGTGCCGGGTGCCGGGTTACAAGGCCTCGTCAGTTTTGTTGTAAAAACTCCTTTTTGTTATAAACGGCGGATTTTAATTGAGATTGCATCGGAGGGAATATTGGAGCCGTCATGCACAATCAAGAGATGACCTCCACCACCGGCCCCGGTCATTTTCCAGGCCAGCGCGCCTTCATTTTTCACCTTGTCGATCCAGTCTTGCACACCGGGTTGCATCATGGCCGGAAACATAGCCACCTGAGCATCGAAAGAATCCTGATAGCCCTTTACAAACCGCTCAAGATCCATGTCTTTGATAGCCTCCCAGGTTCTGTCGGCCGCATCTGTGAGAGCCCTTACCTTTTCCGGTGTAATATCCTTACCCTCGACCACGGAACAACCCTGTCTGCGTGGAAACATCGGCACCAATGCGATATGGTTTTCCAACCAGTCGAGTATTTTAGGGTCATGTATACGTTCTATTTTGGTTGGCCAATAGGTGTTGTCGTAATAATGGCGTGCAAGTCCGGACAGGCAGATGCCGATGGCATCCTGAGCGCCGGAGATGTGACCTTTTCCGTCCTCCGGATGGTTTTCGAAACAGAACAACAGACGTGCCAATGTTTCTTCGTCACCTTCCGGCAACTGAAACTTCCAGATTGATTTGGCGGCATTACGGGTCGAGGTTGACATACCGCCTCGTTCCATGAATTCAGCCGTCGGTTCTATGGAGGCTGTAATAGCCCAGCCGGCTCCATATTGTGAAACATACGGCTGGTCGATCCAGGTTCCGGCTATGTCCACACGGTAAGGAATCTGTGACTTGACCTCCGAACGGAGAGAGGTGGTTGACCTTGCCTTCAGACCTTCCTCGGGAATTCTTTGCAGTTCTATATATTCGATACCCCTCTCTTCACAGAATTTTCTTTTTTCCTCGCTGCCCCCGTCGGTGTTCACCACAAAGATGTCGGGTTTTATCTCGTCCACTGAAGCTACAAAATCCATCATTCCGGAACCTCGGTTGATAACCGCATCCTTCACATAGCGAATCGCCTTCACCATATACAGCCTTTCCTTTTCGGAATAAATGGTCTGGCGGTTTTTAAGGTTCCTGATAGTTTCATCGGAACCGATACCTACATAGAGATCGCCATATTGTGCGGCCTCCTTGAAGAAAGCCACGTGTCCCGAATGCAACATGTCATAGCAACCCGAGACAAACACCTTTTTATTTTTAGGAGAGGAGAAAGCTTCTTTATCCTTCATAAGCCAGAGAAGTTTTATTTACCTTTAAATTGTATATCCCGTAAGACATTATCACCAGGAAACAGAAGGCAGGCAATATGAAGGAAAGAGATATGCCGTAAGCATCGGAAATCAAAGCCTGCAGGGGAGTCAATACCGCGCCACCCAAGATGGCCATGATAAGGCCCGAGGCTCCGATCTTGGTGTATCTTTCCTCAACATTGCCCAACGCAATACCGTAGATGGTAGGGAACATCAGCGACATCACTGCCGATATACCTATCAAAGCGACTATTGAGACAGTGCCGCTGCCCACTATAACGATTCCGGTCAAAATGATTCCGAGTATGGAAGCCAGAAATAGCAAGGTTGCGGGCCTGTAGAATTTCATCAGCCAGGTAAAGAAGAACCTGAAGGCGGTGAACGCCACGATTGAATACAGGAAAATCAGGGAAGCCTCCTTTTCAAGGGAACCTGTCTCCGCCATTACATACCTTATAGTGAATGACCATACACAGGTCTGCACCCCAACATAAAAGAACTGTGCCACAACACCGTTGCGATAATTAGGGTTCCTCCATAGATGGCTGAAACATTCACTGAGAGGAGCGGTATCGGAATCATCCCTGTCCTTCGGCATTTTAGCCAGAAGTATGACAATGAACAGAACAAGCAGTATCCCTCCGATAATCATGTATGTTCCAGAGACGGCATCGAGTTCATGTCGTTGTAAATCCATCAGAGCCTGCTCTGACATGAGGCTCCTTTCCTCCGCTCCCGCTTCATGGAGTTCCGAGAGGATAAAATGGCGGCTTAAAAGTATACCACCGATTGCCCCGATGGGATTGAACGTCTGCGCGATGTTGAGTCGCCGGGTAGCCGATTCCCTCGACCCCATCGAGAGGATATAGGGATTGGCGGTGGTTTCCAGTATCGAACAGCCCCCTGCCATCACATAGATCGCGAACAGGAAGAAAGGATATGAGGCGGCTTGACCCGCGGGATAAAACAGGAGAGTGCCGAGTGCATACAAAACGAGACCGACAAGTATGCCGGTCTTGTAGTTGAATCTCATGATGAAGAGGGCCGCCGGGAGCGCGAAGCAGAAATAAGCGCCATAAAAGGCGAACTGCACGAGCGATGTCTGGAGGTCAGACATCGACATGATCCTCTTGAACGCGGCAAGGAGCGTGTCGTTCATATTGTTGGCCACTCCCCAGAGCATGAAGAGGAGCGAGACCAGCAGGAACGGTATCCAATATTTCCTTTCAACAGTTTTCATCAGTCAGAGAGAAAATCCTTTCCATGTCATGCCATTTCCGGGCCGAGGAATCATCCTTGCCACATTGCTGGAACTGCGCGACAAAGTTTTCCCATTCCTGTTGGCGAGGAAGAGAGGCCAGTTTGTCGAAAACACTTTCCGGATTCAAACCATCCTCTATCTCCACAACCATCACCGCAAGGTTTCCCAGGAGTAAAAGCTCCATGTTATGGATACCGGCATCCTTGATACCTTGCTTTATCTCCGGCCAGATATTCTCATGGATTTCGCGATACCGGGCGATGGAATCCTGATCCGGCTTCAGATATAATGTCTTTACAATACGTTGCATCGAAATTTATTTAACAATACCTTTTTCGAGGTATTCCTCGAGGTTACGTTTCACGTGCTCGCCGGCACGTTCTACGGCTACCTTGGCCATGTCCGCCTCGACCATCAGTTTCACCAATTGCTCGAAAGAAGTTTTCTTGAGAGGATCCCAGCCGAGTTCCTTCTTCGCTTTTGAAGGATCACCCCAAAGGTTCACAACATCCGTTGGACGATAGAAATCCGGAGAGACCTCGACAAGAACCTTTCCGGTCTTAGCGTCGATACCCTTTTCATTTTCACCTTCTCCCTCGAATATAAGATCTATGCCGGCATGTTTGAATGCGAGCAGGCAGAACTCACGGACAGAATGCTGTTCACCGGTGGCGATGACATAATCATCCGGTTTGGGTTGCTGAAGGATGAGCCACATACATTCCACGTAATCCTTGGCATAACCCCAGTCACGTAAGGAAGACAGGTTGCCGAGATATAGTTTCTCCTGTTTGCCTTGAGCGATACGGGCAGCAGCAAGAGTAATTTTCCGAGTAACGAAAGTTTCGCCGCGGCGTTCAGATTCATGGTTGAACAGAATGCCCGAGCAGGCGAACATATTGTAGGCCTCACGATATTCCTTCACTATCCAGAAACCGTAGAGCTTTGCCACCGCGTAAGGGGAGTAAGGGTGGAACGGAGTCTTTTCATTTTGTGGCACCTCCTCCACCTTTCCGTACAGTTCCGATGTTGAGGCCTGGTAGAATCGGCAAGTGTCTGCGAGTCCGCACTGGCGGATACCTTCGAGTATACGTAGCACACCGGTTGCGTCAACGTCGGCCGTGAATTCCGGAGAGTCGAATGAGACCTGCACATGACTTTGGGCCGCGAGGTTGTAAACCTCATCTGGTCTAACCTTGTTAAGCACCTGGATTATCGACATGGAGTCGCCAAGGTCTGCATAATGTAGATGGAAATGAGGGTTTTCCTCGAGATGGGCTATGCGTTCACGGAAATCGACAGAAGAACGACGGATGGTGCCATGTACTTCATATCCTTTTTCGATAAGAAGTTCAGCGAGGAATGAACCGTCCTGACCGGTGACACCGGTTATAAGGGAAGTTTTAGGAGAATTCATTTTTATGTTGTTTTAAAGAGTTTAATTTTGAATGTAATGGTTTCACCACTGAAAGTGGAGGTTTGTTAAAGCCACAACTCAATATTTACGATGGTCATATAGAGAATTGGGTTATATAGATGTTATGGATACTCCATAAAAATGGGATTTTAACTAAGTCTAATTACGATTATATACTTTAAGCGACCTATACATAATAGGGTTGAGACAAGCTTTTATTAGTGAGATATTCCTGTTGAGAGGACTTAGGAAAAGTCCTTCCCGTTGAATTTGGTCGTTATGCCAAAAGCCGATGGCTTAGGAGCCAACGGCTTTGGGAATTCGTTGTATGGCTAAGACCCCCATCAGCCTTGGTAACTCGGTTGGGTTTCGGGTTTTAAGTTGTGAGTTGTGAGTTTTGAGTTGTCTTAGATATTTTTCTACTCCTTATGTTAACACAACTTACCCCTTAACCTGACTTGTGAGCACGGGTTTGAATTAGGCAAATTAGCCCCATACTGCGGCGACCCTGAAATTATGAGCCGAACACCGGACTGAAGGATGGGGAACAGATTCCAAGCGCGTATCATGCATCACTAACCTTTCGGTAACCGGACAGGACAAAGGTTTTTGCCTTTGAGGAGACATAGCCTTTGAAGAGATGGCGGCAGTATCGGGGATCGCTCCCCATGGTTTTTCCGTCGTCACGTAGAACTTGACAGCGACTTGCCGCCAATACCGGCTGAACCAGTTTTTGAACCGCAGGGCAAGCGGTTGCCGACGTTTTGTGAAGGATAGTAGGCTTGCGTAACCGCATCGATCACAGTATGGTTTGTCAGTAAGTAGGGCTTGTTAAGGGGGCCGGGAAGGTCTTGCAGTCTTGTAGTCTAGTAGTCTGGAAGTCTTGGAGAACTAGGAGAACTATGAGAATTAGGGTTGGTCTTTCCGGTATCCTTAAAAGCTTTCGTAAAAGGTTCTTATTCTTTTACGGGAGCA
>JAFLTP010000040.1:0-19091 GCA_022510405.1 Muribaculaceae bacterium
AATCAGCTGTCCCTCAGGGGAATTCTGGTGCGTGTCGGGCTCAAAAATATCAGGGCTCCCGAAGCGGCAGGGCTAATTGGTTGATATCCAATTGGTTTCCGTATGCTTTTCAGTCAGACTTGTAGCATATGGAATCCTCTGGCTGATTCAAACCCGTTCTCATAAATCGGGTCCAGGGGTAAGTTGTGTTAACAAAAGGAGTAGAAAATATCGAATACAACTCAAAACTCACAACTCACAACTTACAACTCAAGACTCGACCGAGTCCCACGGCTGATGCAGCCATTAGCTATACAATCCCACTCAGATATGATTTCAAAAGGCAAATCATCATACAAGAGGCTCCCAAAGAATCCCATGAAGATTCTTTATGGAGCCTCTTTTTGTATTATTGGAAAAATGATCGCTATATTTTTGCTGTTATTGCCATTATTTGAAGGAGTCAGGAAGATCATTCTCATAAAGAATGGTGTCGCCTGCCTGAAGCATGGGGTTTACGAGTTTTTGAGCCTCATTGAAACTATCTACTTCATACAGTTTCCCTTCGAATTTTCCTTTCTCTATGCCTTTCGTTATGGCCTCACGGTTATGATGACCAACCACAATGGCGATGTCACAACTTTTGGCAATGTATTCCCCGAATTTTTCATTCAATTCAAATTGACGGTGACCAAGTTCCACCATACCGGGAGTAACAACAATTCTTTTACCGCCGGTGAATTGTTTCAGAACGTCCAAAGCCATTCTGGATCCGTCAGGATTAGAATTAAAAGCGTCATCAAGGATTGTTACACCACCTACTGTATGCTTCATGCTCAGGCGATGTTCCACTGGTTCAATGGCGGCCACACCCCTTTGTATTTCGGAATCAGTCAAGCCCATTTCCCTTGCCACAATTATAGCTGCAAGAATGTTTGACACGTTGCAGTCTCCGAGCAGACGTGTAGAAAATTCCAATTCGAAACCATCTTTTGATTTAGCCAGGAAAGTTGTGCCGGAAGTGGAATATTTTATATTTTCTGCCCAATAATCATCCTTCCCTATAAGTTTTGAAGAAGTGGTATAACGTTCACATTTAACATTATTTACGAGACGGTTTTTACAATTTTCAAAGTCATCATTTACTACGGCCAAACCATCCGCGGGCAATGCATCAACAAGTTCAAATTTAGTGGACTGAACGTTTTCGATGCTCTTAAAAGTTTCAAGATGCATAGGACCGACTGCAGTGAGTATACCTATGGATGGATGCACCAAATCACATATTTCCTTTATATCACCTTTTTGTTTGGCACCCATTTCACAGATGAAGACATTATTATAAGGTTTCATGATTTCCCTCACAGTCCTTATAACCCCCATGGTAGTGTTGTAAGATCCGGGTGTAATCAAGACATCATATTTCTCGCTCAGGATTCTTTCGAGAAAGTGTTTTGTGCTCGTCTTACCATAAGACCCGGTGATTCCAATCACCTTTAACTGAGGCATACCTTTTAAGATCCTTGCGGCATCGTTCCAATATTTTCTATTTATTGTTTTTTCTATCGGGATGAGAAGGACAACTGCAACAAGGACTATAAACCAAGAAAAGATGGTCATAAGAAGCAGAATGGAGACAGTAAGGGTTGGACCCGAATAATATCCCCATGCCTCCGGTTGGAATCCCAAAATGAAGCAAGCCCATAAAAAGAGTCCCACTCCAATACATGCTGTAAGAGAGTAAATACGCCAAACTCTTTTTGTGAATACCAATGGTTTCTTATGCTTTTTCTTAAGTATTGAACCGATTTTATATAGGGAAAGCAATGCTACAAGGAAAATGGAGAGTCTGAAATCCAAAAGTCTCGATAAAACAATGAAAATCATAGCCACATCCACAAGCCTCCAAGTGCTGCTGATATCATTTTTTGAAAGATATCTCCAATAACGAGGAATCCTGTAGCTGTTTTGTTGCAGCATATGGATATCGTGCTTGAAATTAAGCACCATATAAATACCACAGATAGAATATATTACTATGAGATAGGCGGTCATGTTGGAGTTGTGGGTTATGAGTTATGGTTGGTGAGTTGTGTGAGTTCCGGTTTGAAGAATTCACGAAGCACAGTTTTGAATCCGATAGGGTTGTCAAGAAAACTGTAATGTCCGCAATTTGGGAAAGATACCAAACCCGCATCCGGGATAAACTTTTCCATTATTTTGGCGTCGGACAAAGGAGTTGCAGTATCGTTTTCTCCCCAAATCAATAATGTAGGTTGGTGGATATCAGAAAGTCTCTTTCTCAAATCTTCATTGATACATTTGCTCATTATAGCTCTCATTTTGGGAGAGGAGGCTTGATAATCTGCGGAGCCTCTTTTCTTTAAGACCCTCTCTACAATCCTTTTGCCTTTTTCTTCTCCCAGTAGAGTCAAGGCAAGCTTTTTAAGGGTTTTATAAGAGTAAACTTTATAATAGTATTTGAGAGAACGTTTTGGAGTGATCCCTGCAGAATCAACCAATACAATCTTATTAAATTTTTCAGCAGGACTTTTGGAAGCCATTGCAATGATTGTTCTTCCACCGAAAGAATGTCCTATTAGAGAAGGTTGCTTTAGTTCGAGACGGTCTATCAATTTTAAGATTATATCAGCAAAATCATCGCTACCAAATATTTCTTTGGGTTCCTGTGATTTTCCATGACCCGGGAGGTCGATAATGATAACCCTCATTTTATCCGAGAGATAGTTGGCGATGCTCTTGACAGTTGTGAGGTTGCATCCCCATCCATGAAGAATTACAACGGGATTTCCTTCGGGATTTCCCGATTCCTCATAGTGAAGTTTCAAACCTTCTATTTCTATTTCCTTTTCCATAAATCTATGCAAAAATACTAAAATAGGTTAAGACCTCAAAAATAGAAATCTATCTAAAAGATAATCATTAAATTTGCTGTGATGAATTACAGGTGTTGCAAATATTGGATTCTATCCCTTGTTTGGATTACAAGTTGTTTGTCTTGTTTTTCTCAGGAGGAAACAGATACTATAGACTGGAACTATCTTGAGGATTTCGAGATTGTTAAGAAGAAACAGGGTATTTCAAAGCTTACCGGACCTGAAATAGGATTTAAGGTAGATCAGACGGAACTATTTAGGGCAGCCTGTTGTAATTTGGGGGAAAGTTTTACCACCAATCCTTCAGTGGATGTAAGTTACAATGATGCAGCAACCGGTTCCAAACAGATAAAGCTTTTAGGCCTTTCCGGTAATTATGTACAACTTCTCACAGAAAACCTTCCGAATTTCCGAGGAGCCGCCCGTCCTTTCGCCTTAAGATATGTGCCCGGACCTTGGATGAAAAGTATTAGTGTCTCCAAAGGAAGCAGTACTGTAAAGAATGGTTTTGAATCCATGTCGGGCCAGATAGATGTGGAATATCAGAAGCCTCAAGATGAGGAAGGTTTGATTTTAAACGGGTATTTGGATTCTCAGTTGAAAGTGGAAGCAAATGCAGTGGGCAACCTCCATCTTTCGGATAAACTTAACGGTGAAATCTTAGGGCATTACGAAGACCGTTTCCTTAACCATGACAGCAATGACGACGGTTTTACCGATATGCCCGATATAAGACAGTTCAATTTTCAGACTCGTTGGAATCTTTTCACCGAAAACTATATCATGCATGCGGGATTAGGCGCCATCAATGAAAAAAGCGATGCCGGACAATTGAACCATCACAAAAGCAACCATATAGAAAATCCCTATCTCATCACCATGAAGACGCAACGCTATGAGGCATATATGAAACATGCGTTCATAGTGGATAAGGTTCATAACACAAACATAGCCTGGATGAGCAACGGCAGTCTGCATGACTTTGACGCTCTGTATGGGATAAAGGGATATGACGTGAAAGAATGGAACGCCTTCTCACAATTGATGTTGGAAACAGATTTCAACGAGCAGAATAATTTTTCAGCCGGATTATCTTATAATTTTGATTTTCTGAAGCAACATTTGGCATTACAAACAGAGGCTTCGGGACCTTCTCAACTTCTTGAAAGAGAAAACACTGCCGGAGCCTATGTCCAATATACATGGAAACCTGTTGATAAATTTACGTTGATGGCTGGAGTGAGAGGTGACTGGAGTTCCCTTTATAAATGGTTTGTGACACCACGATTCAATATCCGCTACTCCCCTATTGAGTCATTGACATTGAGAGCCTCGGCGGGAAAAGGCTACAGGACTGTTTTTGCTTGGGCTGAATATAATTACCTTTTGGCATCGAGCAGAGCTCTTGTAGTGGAAAATCTTAATCAGGAGTCTTCCTGGAACTATGGTTTTAACGTAGATTACACTCTCTATATAAATTCCGAACAGTTACGATTCAGCACTGAATATTATTACACACATTTCAATCGTCAGGTGATCGTGGACTATGAGACTCCTCATCAATTGACCATCGGAAATCTTGACGGGAAATCATTTTCACATACTTTCCAGATTGAGGCCACTTATGAATCTTCTTTTGGATTGACAGCCACAGCGGCATGGAGGTTGAATGACGTTAAGACTACCTATGATGGTAAACTTCTTGAGAAACCCCTCACTTCAAAATACAAGGGACTTTTCACAGTTTCATATTCCACCCCAATGGACATCTGGCAGTTTGACTTGACTTTGCAATTGAATGGAGGCGGAAGAATGCCGGCTCCATATCTGATGGGTAATGGACAATGGTCCTGGGATGAAAGATTTCCCACATATCCCATGTTGAATTTCCAGGCCACAAGATGGTTCCGTCATTTCTCCATTTATGCCGGAGCGGAAAATATCACAAACTACCGTCAAAAGAATCCTATAATAGGTTCGGCTGATCCATGGGGACAAGATTTTGACTCTACAATGGTGTGGGGACCCATTGACGGTATAATGTTTTACGCTGGAATCCGTTTTAATTTTGGGAAACTGTAATTAAGGGATAAGAAAAGTTACTTCAAGTATTAAACCCTAAACACTTAGCGAGATAAGTAAACAACAGTTAACTTTAAGTATTAAACCCTGAACATTAAACAATAAGTAAAAATCAACAATAATCAAACCAAAGTACGCCGGAGGGGAGAACTTCTCGGAGAGATGAAAGTAAGCCAACCCCAAGAAAATACCTCGTAGAGGTTTACAACCCCGGAGGGGTTAAACATAGATAACCCCTGGCAAGAAACATCGGAGATGTTCGCAGCCTGGGGAGACAAAAAAAGAAAAACAAAACCAATGCCTCTCTCCCCGCAGGGGGTCTAAAAATAACAATAACAACAACAATAACATCAATACCTTACATGAAAAAATTAATTTTATCTGCAATGGGCATTGCAATGGCCTTTTCGATGTATGCGAAAGATATCCAGGAATTGGTGGTGACAACTACTCCACCGATGTCTTGTCAAAATTGTGAAAACAAAATCAAGGGGAATCTTAGATTTGAGAAAGGCGTAAAGAAAATCGAAACCAATATCCCGGATCAACGTGTCACAATCGAATATGATGCTGACAAGACAAATCCGGAAAAAATAGAAAACGCATTCCATAAAATTGGATATCAAGTGGAAGTGATCCAAATAGAGGAATGCTGTCAGACAGAAAAGGACCAAGCACAAGCTCAACCTCAAGCTGGCTGTTCCGGCACTTGCTGCCAATCCAACTCCAATTAAAATCACTCTATATCCTTTCATTCGTCAAGAAAAATGTAAGAAACCACATTTTTCTTGACGAATATTTTGTAGAAACCTACACTTTTATTGACGAATAACTTGTTTTTCCGGTTTTGATAACTTGATATTTTTTATATTTGCAGAAATTTATATTCTTCTCAGGAAAAACTACCAACTACAATATCGTAAAATGAAAAGATATATTTATAATGATTTGCTGTTATGGAAAAAATCGGATAACCGGAAACCACTGATGATTTACGGAGCGCGACAAGTGGGGAAAACTTACATAGTAAAAGAATTTGGTAAAACTGAGTTTAAGAATCTGGTTTATATAAATTGTTATAAAAATCACGTTGTAAAAGAAATTTTTGAAGAAGATATTAATATTCCCAGAATTATTACCCAACTCTCGGCATTAAGCAATGAAGAAATCCAACCGGAAGAGACTCTTATATTCTTTGATGAGGTACAGGAAATACCGGAAATAGTAGGAAGTTTGAAATATTTTTTTGAAGATGCACCGGAATATGCGGTAATTGCGGCCGGTTCTCTCTTAGGGGTAATGGATTTGGGGAACATATCTTTTCCAACCGGAAAAGTGAATATGCTTCATATGTACCCCATGACATTTATAGAGTTTCTCGAAGCATTAAACGAAGACAAAAAGTTGGATCTGATATTTAAAGACTTGCAAAAAACTCCGAATCCTCTCTCTCAAAAATATGAAGAATTGCTAAGAGAATATTATTTCGTTGGGGGCATGCCGGAAGCTGTTAATGATTTCAGACAAAACAAAAGTCCGGTCAGGGTAAGAAATATTCAAAATGAAATTCTCAATGCTTATTATTCGGATATAGCGAAACATGCCGGGAATCAAACTCAAAGATGTCATCAAATATTTGAAAACATTCCTTCTCAATTAGCAAAAGAAAATAAAAAATTCATTTTTGGTGCATTAAAGAAGGGAGCAAGGGCTTCGGAATTTGAATTGGCAATTCAATGGCTTGTTGATGCAGGGTTGGTGTATAAAATCAACCGAGTTTCTAAAGTAGAGTTACCATTATCTTTCTATGTTAATAATGAAGGATTCAAATTGTTCCTCCTTGATGTAGGTTTGTTAGGAGCCTTATCACAAGTGCCATCTTCTATAGCCTTGATCGGCAATGGTCTTTTCACGGAATATAAAGGTGCCTTTACTGAAAATTATTTACTTTCACAGTTGGTGACACTTTTCCCACAAAAGGGCATTACCTACTTTGCGAAAGAGAACTCAAAAGTGGAAATAGATTTTGTGGTGCAATTGGAGGATAAAATTATTCCTATAGAGGTGAAAGCGGAAGATAATGTAAAATCAAAATCTTTGCGTCAATTCATCACAATAGATAATAAAGAGAAAAATCTAAAAGGATTAAGGTTCTCAATGAAAGGATTTATAGATCAAGATTGGATGGTCAATGTACCTTTATGGGCTGTTATCCCTTATTTAAATGGCTATCTAAAGGATAAAAGAGAAGTTTAATCGAGTCTCCATGAAGAATTTTACCATGATTCCAACTATTGAATAAATTGTGATTAAAGAGAAGGGTGAATGCTGTTTGAACGAAAATAATTAAATTTGCAATGCGTTTTATTAATAATGAAAAGAGATAAACGTGTTGCATTTTTGTTTATGCCCATTTTTATGGGCATAATGATGTTGTGTCCACAACTTATGGCACAGCAGAATTCATCACGTCTCACCAACAGTTTCAGGAACGATCCCGGAGAAGTTCAGGGAGCTACCAAAGCCGATACCATTAAGGAAGGCTCTGCATGGACACTCACCTTTCCATTGGCCGACCATATAGAATCCAAGATAGACACTGCAACCTACAACTATCAAAGATATTCTATTCCGGCATTGCAATCTGATGCTTATGTCACTACCGGTAACCTTGGGGCCGAAGGTATTAATATGATATATTTTGACCGACCTAAGCGTTATACTTTCTTTTTCCGGGATGCGCTCGATAAATGGTTACCATCATTCTCGAAACAAAAGTTCTACAATGTTTACGTTCCCTCAACCATTCTTCAATACGGATTTGCAGGAAGTAAGGAGACGCATCAAGATGATCTGAAAATAGATCTTATGGGAAATGTGAACCGAAGAATAGGTATAGCCGGAAAGGTGAACTATATCCATTCCAGAGGTTCATATGAAAACCAGGCTGTAAAGAATTTCAACTGGGGACTCTCCTTCTATTATTTAGGGGACAGGTACGAAGCACAGGCATTCTATAACAATTACTATTCGCTTTTAAGAGAAAACGGAGGTATCACTGATGATCTTTATATCACCGACCCTGCCCAGGTGCAGGCAGGTGTGACATCTATAAACTCCAAAAGTATTCCGACCCGACTAAACGCGGCTCAATCACGGATGACGGGAGATGAATTTTATATGAACCATGCATATAAAATGGGATATTGGAAAAGTGTTGCGGTAAATGATACATTAACAAGAGAAGAATATGTTCCGTTAGCCAAAATCATCTATTCATTCGACCTACAACATAATCGCCACGGTTTCTCAAATTACAATGTGGCGGAAGGTAATGAGTTCTGGGAAAATCGTTATTTGTCAAGCAGTGGCACGAACGACAACACCTATATGAACATGATGACCAATTCTATCGGTTTGGAACTCATAGAGGGATTCAGGAAATGGGTTAAATTCGGACTCTCTGCTTATGCTTCCTATCAAATCCAGAAATACCACCAAACCACATCTTATGAACCGATAGATCCGGAACAAATAGAGAATCTGACACCATTGCCCGAAGGAGTATATGTTCCTGAGACGGCTACCAAGAATTTTCTATGGGTTGGTGGAAGATTGCAAAAAGACAAAGGGAATATTCTCAGGTATTCGGCTGATGTGAAGTTCGGATTGGTGGGTGATGTGGCCGGAGATATCGATCTAAATGGCAATATTTCTACCCAATTCAGAGTGAAGAACGACTCTGTGAAAATATCCGCTGAGGGTCACTTTTCAAACACAGCTCAACCCTATCTCCTACAACAATATATATCAAATCATTTCGCATGGAACAACGATTTCGGCAAAACAAGAAGATATAAGATCGGTGGCAATCTTCATATTCCATGGACCAAAACCACATTATCTGTTGGAGTTGAGAATCTTCAGAATTATGTCTATTTCAATTGGAACTCTCTGCCGCAACAATATGGTGGAAATGTTCAGGTTTTCTCCGCGAGCTTGAATCAAGAATTGAAAGTAGGGATACTTCATTGGAACAATACTGTTTACTACCAGAAGACCTCCAACAGCGATGTTTTGCCTCTTCCGGAACTCACTATTTACAGTAACCTGTTCTTGAAATTCATTGCTTTCAAAGTATTGAAGGTGCAATTCGGAGTTGACTGCGATTATTATACCTCCTACAAGGCTTTGAATTACCAACCGGCAACTATGAGTTTCCATGTGCAGGGAGATGAACCGATGCATGTCGGGAATTATCCGATTATGAACGTGTATGTAAACGCACGTCTGTATAAAACCAGATTCTATGTTCAATACAGCCATTTGAATCAGGGATGGTTCTCCACCAACAGTTTCTTCATGCCCCATTATCCTATGAATCCCCGAAGATTGGAGATGGGACTCTCTATTGATTTCACGAACTGATGTCGCAGAAAAACTCACGCTATCTTCAAATCATCGCATATGCCATGATTGCCGCAATTTTTATTTTCGTAATGGGAATTACGAGGAATTGCGGAAGAATCCAGTCGGCACCCATAGAAGGATTTTCCGGAGGAGATACTTTGGATATAGCTTTCTTATATGTTCCGGGAAGTTATTATTTATACCAAGATTCCTTATCTGGAATAAACCGTGAAGTGGCTATGCAATTCAGTCGGGAAACAAACGTCCCAATTAAAGAATGGACAATTTCAGATCCGGCGGAAGGTATGGCAAAGTTGGAATCAGGGGCATTTGATATCGTGGCTTCATTGCCCTTGGATAATTATATAAAGAATCGGTTTAATGTCTCTGAAAGTGTTTTCCTTGACCGACTCGTTTTGGTGCAGTTGGTTGATTCAGTCACCGGAGTTAAACCTGTGAATTCCTCTTTGGATTTGAATGGAAAGAGAGTATATGTCACCTCCGGTTCATCAGCTTTGCAGAGAATGAAAAATCTTGCGGAAGAAATTGGAGGCAACATTGAAATAGAAGAGGTTCCCGAACACTCCGACGAACTTCTGACCTTAAAAGTAGCAAATGGTTCAATTCCCTTAGCGGTAGTGAATGAAAGGGTGGCGAAAAAAGTGTCAGAGTCCTATCCAAATTTAAATTATGACAATTCCGTGAGTTTCACACAATTTCAAGTATGGGTCTTCAATCCGTCTGATTCTATACCTTCACAAAAATTCAATAACTGGTTCGACCAATTCCGCACCACTGATGAATATCGCTCCCTTATCAATAATTTTTAATTATCGGGCAAGGGACATATTGATGGCAATTCCATAATTGGAGTTGGAAGTCGGATAAGAACTGTTAGATACGAGAGGATTGTTGATCTGATGGTCGAAGAATGCTGAGAGAGTAACCCTTCGGCTCAATTGATAACTGGCCATGAAATTGATTGAGATGGTTTGTGTACCGGTAGTAGCCTGCGTATAGGCTGTCTCAATCTTCCTGATCAATGCCTGGTTGTTGGCAAACGAGAAATCCAGATTTAAAGAAAGATCATTACTGATTCCTGTCTGTTTACTTCCGATTTTTATCACTTTATTGAATTCAGCTATTTTCCATCCCGCTCCTATCGTAAATTGCTTGCTTGTGGTCTCAACGATTTGACCTGCCGAGGAATTCAAATTCAGGGTTCTTGAATCCCGATATTCAGCATTCAAAGAGATATCATTTTTGAAAGTCATATTTACTCCTATCAAAGGAGCGAATCTCTCCGTTATGGCTACCGAAGATATATTATACGGAGAGGAAGGCACCGGAGTTTGAGTAAGTTCATCCATTGTGAATCCAAGTTCGTCCGATATACCAATCCAGTTAAGAAAACTTGAATAGCTACCTACCGAATATGTACACTGGTAGGCATGGTTGACGGTAAATGCCTTGAAAATATCACTCATTTTACCCATATAGATGAAACCATCATATGTGACTCTCCAATTAGGTCGCATGGCTCCTAATCCCGGGAAATGCTGAAGCGTCACCTTTTCAGGACTTGTGCCACTATATGCCGACAAGAAAGCAGGAATCAACACGTCGGCACTTGTAGTCATCACTCCTCCCTGGGCCGGATTGTAAGGCGTTCCGGCTAAAGGATTGTCCTGCATAAAGCCCGAACTTGGATAACGTGATCCCGCATATTGAGCTTCCACTCGTTGGGCGATAACCGGAATATAACTCAAGAACTTATTAAACGCTTCCGAATTATAACCATCGGATGCCTTGGAACCTTTTAGAGCAGTAGCTACAGCGACATAAGTCCTGGTGTAAGACCCGCTCAAACTTGTTGGCATATTCGAATACATGAACTGCACCTGCTTGGTCCTGTTATCTGTTAGATTACTTGTCAACACAATCTTAAGACCTCGGATTGGTTCGAGAGTCAATTCAAAATTGAATTCCTGACCTTGATTCCAGATTGCCGGTGATGTCATGTCGGCTCCCGTTAGCAGCCAATCCCTCGACAAAGCCTTTTCCACAAAAGATTCATCATAAAAACCGAAGGCAAAATCCAAACCTGGAGCAAGACCATCACCATATTTGGTGCTTTGACCGAAGATATCTCCCACATTTGGTGAGAACTGCGGTAGCATCAATGAATGTGAACTTCTCCAACGGAAAGATAAATTACGAGGCATCATAAGCAATCGCAAGGCGTGTTCACCAAAATTCCTGATATTGGATTTCTTTTCCTCTTTTACCTCTTCCCTCACAATAAGTTTAATGGAGCCCTCGCCTCTATTTAAAATCTCAATTGTGTTTTCATCCACCACTTTTGTTTCAAGTTTCATCGGCTTACCATTCTTGGTAGCATTAACTTTCACATCCTTAGTCTTGAGATTATGTGTGAACATAGTGGAGGTGTCGGGCGAAAGTGTTATCGCTCGTTCCACCCGCTTCTTGTTGTCTCTGACGGAACTACCCCTGACCCCTCTTTGGTTTGCGGTTCGTGAGGATGTTTTCGAAAAGCGTTTGTTTACTTCCTGCAGTAATTTGCTCTTGTTGTATAAGGTTTCAAAATTAAGTCGTGCATCAGCATTCCAAGTGGTCTGGTTTTGGATTGAATTACCCAGATACAGATCCTCGACTGTTGCGCCTTTATCCCATTGATAAGTAGAGGTGTAAGTGAGGCTACCCGTCAAGTAATCCAAGAAAGGAATCTTATTGAAAGGAGCCTTATAAGAGCCGGTGAAAGTCTGGTTATAGTTCCAAGGTGTTCCCAATCCTCGAATAGAAGACATCACCGTGTCTTTCCATTCTTGATATTTATCGGGGAAAAGCTTTTTGTTCACCGCACCGATGGTTTCTTCAATCCTTGCCACCGTGTTGCTGGCAAAAGTGAAATTGAGTGACTGGGTGAGGTTCCAAGTGAGATTCAATTGTCGGTTCCAATAGAAATTCTTACTTACCTGCACCGGAAGTTGAAAATAAACATCTGTCTCACTTCTTGTCTGTTCCTCGTAGTAATAACGGGTCATATTAGTATAGAAAGTGAGGTTGTTGAACATCCAGTTGATGCCCCATTCCCGGAAATACTTGGCGCTTTTACCCTTACCTTGTATGAATGAGAATGGAGTCCACGGTTTTATGTAAGGACTATAGCTGTATTGGAAACTGCCTCTATAATCGAAGGTGTTCTCATATTCAGTGGTAGGATCCATCTTCCTCTGTTTATTGAACGAGAACGACAATTGGAAGTTGGCCGGATCCCAAGGCATTGGATTCTTGCTCTGCACATTGAAACGGAATGAAGAAATAGAGAAACTCTCTACACTTGCGGTGGTCAATGCATAGGACTTTATAGAATCCTTCTCATGTTTGGTAGTGGCTGCATCCAATGCATCCTTAAGAAGTATATCCTGATCGAGAGGATTATATCTGGGTGTTGTTCTTTCATTGCTCTTCGAATAATAAACAGGAGCTGAAAGCTTAACCTTCTCCGGTAGCAATTTTCCCACATCTCCCTGCACAGCAACACTGTATTGCTCATAATCGTCCATTCTGCGGGAAGACAATCCCTGGTCTACTCCACCGAATCCTGAAGTCTCCTTATGCATTGTGAAATTCACCATACCGATATCACTGACATTGAGGTTAGCGTTGACATTGGCAGCCCAACCGCCGTATTCATTGAAATCAGTAACCCTCAATTCATTCACCCAAACAATACCTTCTTTCACCATGTTGGTTTTATTACGCACACCTATCACCATGGTCCGGACATCACTCAAACTTGGATTACCCAATACACTTATCGTATTCTTTTCATTATCGGGATCGGGTTGGGAATACAGCATAAGATAACCCACATTTTCCGCATGTTCACTCATGGCATGGTTTCTTGCAACCTTTACATTGGTGAAAGCCTCAAACGGAACATCAAGGAAATTGGATATCGGCCATACCTTCTGACGGTCGGCATAATTGTAATTGTTATAATAACCCGCCGGTGTTATCTCAAGGGGTATTTCATATTCATAGTAATTGTTCTTTATATCGGAACCGAGTCGTATAAAGATAGCCAAGTCTCCATCTTGCAAGTTTGTAGCATCATTTACCAATGCCTCTGCGTGCACCCACATCTGCAACCTCTTGTATAAACGGAGATCCTGCATAGTGTTTTTATAAGCACCTCGTGAATCATGAGGTTGGAGGCCGGTTACCTTCATCTGTAATGACTGCTCGTTCAATTGTGTGGCTTGCGTGGAACCGGGGTCCTGTTGACGGGTAACATCCGGAGGCAATACATAGTTGATCGGATCCCTTCCGGCATTCTCCTCGATATTCACAATCGACATATCGAACTCTCCCTCAGCCGGACTTTCATTACCTCTTGAAAGGTTATAATCATAAGTCCTCCACTCTCCTCTCACAAGTTCAAGGGTTGCAAACCTCAGGTGGGTAACTTCCTTAAATCCGGTAAGGAAAATCCTGGCAAAACGAATAGTGGAAAAATCGTTGATACTGCCAACCACTTTGTCAGGTTGATTCAATGGAATTTTGAATTGATACCAAACCGTTGTGGCTGTACCTTCACGTGTTGTGACGACTTTCTCACGCCTATCTGTGACGTAATTCTTTCCCACTACAAGATCCTCGGGTCTCAAAGAAACTTTATACTCAAAGTATCTTTCGTATTCATTGAGGGTATTGTCTTGGTTGATATCCTCCACATCGGGCACGCTGCGTGAAGATTGATAATAAGGATTGGTGCTTTCGTCGGGTGAAAGCGAATTCATTTCCACTCCATTATAACGTTTGTAGCGATCCAGAATTCCAGCCTTTATATTATCATAATAATCGCTACGATAAAAATGATAATTATCACCGGCCGGGTCATTCATAGCCGAAAAAGGATCCTCTTCCATTTGCTGTATGGTTGTGGGAGGAAGCTTGTTCTTAAGTTTTTCAACATAATCTTTATAAGAACCGAATGTGAATTCATCCTCATTGGGAAGTCCGTCAAGACCGACATCCTGCAATACCCTGGCATTTTCGGAGTTCTCGAAAGCGTAAGTAAGAGAAGTTTGAGTTGACACTCGTCCCCAGTTGGTTTCTTCAATAAAGCTGTAGTTACCATCGATTGGAATACCGTTTTCGTAACTCTTCTTTCCATCCTTAAGGATATCTTCGCTTATCTCACCGAAATTGAAATACAAGTCGCCTCCTTCTTCATTAGGATTTTCAGGATCCAAGAACGGATCCAGGAGCCAGAACTGAAGATATTCCACATTGTTTTGTTCGAAATTGGGATTGTCCATTTTTCTCATGATACCACCCCATCTCCTCTGAGGATTTAAAAGATTTCCGTTTTCATCGATGTTTTCTGCATCCAGATTATAAGGTCCCCTCTCTGTCGGATATATTGATAGATTAAGGGTCTGAACATAATTCGATTCCCCATAGAGAACCTCACGGCCGGGATAGATTTCATCTACTCTTACCTCCCTCACATATGGATTTGAAAGTTGGTGAAGGTCATTACGCAAATAACCGGGAATAAGGTTCGAATTCTTTTGAGTCCAGAATCTGTCTATATAATTCCAAGCCAGCAAAGCACGGTTCTTACCGTAGTCTACATTATTTGATAATCCTGCTTCCGGGAACAGAGGGTTGGAACCCGGATCATAAGGGGTTGAAGCCAATGTCCAGGAATAAGGATTTCTTAAATCGATACCGGTCTGAGTGCCTTCGAAGTCATCAATATAGGATGAACCTTTTGTAGTGCCCGATTTTTGCTTATGGGGAAGGAGTTCGGCGAATTCGGCGTTTACTCTAAAGGCTGAAGGAGCAGTGGCATTTATGGTTGGTACCTTGTTCAAGAGATTTGTTAGCCACATGAATTCTTTGTTGTAACTGAGATTCAAACCGAACATGGTGTTGTTAACCAGTTCCTCTCCTATACCCACCTTCTCCGTCAAAGCCTTCTCGGAGAAATTCATTATTGTACCACCTATTGTGAGATCCTTGCTGAATCGATATTGCGCGTCAAGACCCATCAAGGTCTTTCGCTGCATACTATAGAGTGACTGGTTTTCAAGGGTTACACTCACATTTGTTCCCGAATCAATGATACTTTGATTTGTGATGGTGACAATACCCAAACTATAGTCAACGGTATAGTCACTATTTTCAGTAAGAGTTACACCCCCGGCTGTAACAACAACAGAACCCCGGGGCACATTCATTGCATTGAGACGTATGGTGGCACCACTTGAAGCCTGGTATTCACCGGAAAGTGAAAATTTATTTTTATCAGCAAATTGTTTGGCAACTGTCAAAGTGGAATCATACAACTCTTTGTAAACGTATTGTTGGGCCAATGCCGGATTACCTATCTTTCGTTCAAGATGGGAACCGAAAGGCTCGACAACCGGGAAAATAATCCTACCGTTGTTTGATTGAACAGTGTAGCCTTCAATATAATCGAAGAAACCGTCAGGATTCGATTCCTGGTTGGAATCAATCCGGTCAAGGTTCATTACCTGAAGCAACGGCTGATTGGCAATATCTCCAACAGGGAGATAATTGATTTCCACGCCGGTGGTGTCGCTAAGATATTTAATGTTGAGTTTGAAATTCTTTTGTTGAAGTTGATAAGCACCGAGGGAATAGACATTTTTCATCATCAACTTCCATGCGGGAAGTTTGGGTGAGACTGTGGTGCCCTTCAACATTTTCAAATAAAGACATTCCGAAGTGTTGGCCACATCGCTTGAGAATTCACCCACTTGGTAAACATCACCGTTATAAGTGTATTCATAAGCCACGGCGATAACCTCGTCATTTCCAATCGCAGATTTCAACGAAATGTATCCGAGAGTACTGTTAAGAGTATATTCAGAAGATTTGAGAAGTCGCGCACTCTCTACCTTTTCATAGTCTTTACCCCCGGAAATACCGAAAGCTTGGAGAGGTTCCATTACCTGTGTGACACTGCTGATATTCCTGGCACCGGCGTAATCGGTTTTCATCACATCCAAAAGGTTGTTACTCCGGTTGGAAGGATTGTTGAAGGAATAATTGGGTGTCCAGTAATCATTGGCAAGCGTCCGGTTTTCACCCAAGTCCATGAAACCTACAAAGTTTCTTGACTCATCATAGTAACCGCTTTTGTTAGTTACCCATACCTCTATTCTGGTGATATTAATTCCCGAAGATACGTGTGGTAGTCTGGAGGCAAAGGTATCGTAATTGTCGTAGAAATATTGAGCCAGGAAGAAATGACGGTTCTCATCATAGTCTGAAGCATTCAAAGAATATTTAGTTGTTTGAACGCCACCGGTGGTATTCACGGTCTTGGATTCGCTGTTCTGCTGACTGATGAGTCCGGTGAGTGTAAGTTTACCGAACTGTAGTTTCGCTTTCATACCGAAAAGAGAAGTACCGCCGCGTATAAGGCTTGACCCCGTGGTCATACTAACATTACCGGCCTCAATACTCTTGATTATCTCATCTTCCTTTCCCTCATAATTCAATTTGAGGTTCTTTGAATCGAAATCAAATGTTGCGTCGGTGTTGTAGGTCATATCAAACGTCATCTTATCACCTACCGATGCACCGATTGTGGCTTGGATCTTCTGGTCGAAACTGAAATAGGTTTTCCTTCTGGATTTTAAAGATAGCGAAGGGTTATCAGTCTTATTACTTTTCACACCCATCGATAACTGTATAGAACCTTGTGTGGTGAGTCTAACTCCTCCGGGACCAAAAATCTTTTCCAAAGGTCCGAGTGCGAAATTCATATCAAGAATATTGAACGCTTCCTTTTCAGGTTTGGTAAAGATTTCAGAATTCCTGTTCTGAAAATACTCGAACATTTCCTGACGGGTAATCATTTTGTTATATTCGTCGGTTGACATCATGAACGGAGTAACGATATCCCTGTCGCCTACCCGGCTGTGAACCCAATACATGCCGGTCTCAGGATCATATATGGGTGCAAGGGTTATATTTTCCGGGGTTTCCAAATCTGCTGCATATTCCCGACTCATATAGTCGGAATATTCATATGGGATAGTGGTTTGGACCGGAGACGGAAGAAAAGTGCTGTCAGGGATCTGTGATTCATCCAAATATTCCGGCACCGGGGGAGCGGGAGGCTGGAGTTCGCTTTTCATATACTGACCGAACACAAAGATGCCGGTGGCGACAATAGCCGTAACCGTCAACAAGAATTTCAGCAGATATGTTTTTCCGTACTTACCGGCAGACATCAGAGCATCTTCAATGCAAGCTTGATGGCTTGCTCTGTGCTCAATGTCGGTTCTTTACTGAATACTTTGCTTAATGCTTTCTGACTCTGTTGCATAGAGAAGCCCAACATCACCAAAGCCGCGGCTGCGTCATCAAAGTTTGCTCCCGACACTGGCACACTTAAATTTAACGATGTGCCGGTGCCCTTTATTTTATCTTTGAGGTCTACTATTATTCTTTGAGCTGTCTTTCCACCAATACCTTTTACAGATTTCAACGGTATATCATTTCCCGAAGAAATGGCACTTTCAAGTTGCTCTACCGTCAAAGAAGACAATATTAATCTTGCTGTGTTTGGACCTACTCCACTCACCCCTATCAATAACCTGAAAGCTTCTCTTTCTGCTTTATCCTTAAATCCATAAAGGTCGTGGGCATCTTCTCGAATAGATTCATGAATGTACATTTTTACCGGTTCACCTTTAGAAGAGGTGTTCAATGCTTCATAATCCACCAAAGTGATATTAAGGCCATAACCCACTCCACCACATTCAATAACACAGAAAGTGGGAGCCAATTCGCTCACTTCACCCTTCAAATATTCAATCATTCCCATATTTCAAACATTTATGTCATCCATTAACCCCGTTACCCGTTTCCCTATCTCACAACAATTCCCTTTTCCTTTACAAATATAAAACTAAATGACTAATTTTGCACTATGGAAACGAGATTCAATTCCCAATTGTTGGAAAAAGCCGTAGGTGAACTTTCCAAACTTCCGGGCATAGGGAGGAAAACAGCATTGCGTCTGGCCCTGCATCTGCTCAGGAAAGAACCTGAAGAGGCGAAAGCGTTGGGTGAATCAATCATAGAGATGAGAGAGAAGATTTCTTATTGTTCCCGTTGCCATAACATTTCAGAAGAAGAGACATGTCCTATTTGCAGTGATTCAAGACGAGACTCGAAAACCGTGTGCGTGGTGGAGAATGTAAAGGATGTGATAACAATCGAGGCTACACATCAACACAATGGTCTTTATCATGTATTAGGTGGATTGATTTCTCCACTTGACGGAATCGGACCATCGGATATTGAAATAGAGAGTTTGGTGGAAAGAGTAGCCAATGAAAAAATAGAGGAAATAATATTGGCTTTGAGTCCAACCATGGAGGGTGATACCACCAATTTCTATATTTTCAGAAAATTAAGCGATCTTCCGGTAAAGGTAACGGTCTTGGCACGAGGGTTAAGCATTGGAAATGAATTGGAATATACTGATGAACTAACCCTTGGAAAATCCATACAAAACAGGATTCCCTTCGGGTAAGGAGGAAATATTAAACAGTAAGTATTGAACAGTAAGTATTGAACAGTAAGTATTAAACAGTAAGTATTAAACAGTAAGTATTAAACAGTAAGTATTAAACAGTAAGTATT
>JAFLTP010000040.1:19191-24446 GCA_022510405.1 Muribaculaceae bacterium
AAACAGTAAATAAAAGTAATAATAGTTGTAAACAATTAACCGATCGATCTGAGCAAATCGAATATCGAGCGGCAAACTCTAAACTTTAAACTCTAAACTTTAAACTTTTCAACATATGCTTCATTCAAAACGACTACATTTACGAGCCTTGGAACCATCGGACGCCGACTTCATGTATGAAGTTGAAAACGATGCTCAAGCTTGGAGATATAGCGACACTATTGCGCCCCTGTCAAGAAAAATATTGAGAGATTACGCACTTACCTACGATGCTGATCCTTTTACGGCAGGTCAACTCCGTCTCATAATTACCGAGGAAGGCAACAGTAATCCTGTTGGAATTATCGACTTGTATGAAGTTTCCCAACGGCATCAAAGGGCATTTATCGGCATTTATATTTGTAAAGAATACAGAGGTAAAGGTTATGCGGATGAAACTATCCAATTAATAGAGGATTATGCCCACAATAACCTTCATTTGCATCAGTTGGGTGCCAAGGTTGAGGAATCTCACACATCGGCTGAAAAACTTTTCAGGAACCGTGGATATGAGCTTCAAGGGAATCTTGAAGACTGGCTTAGCACTCCCGACGGTAAGTTCGCGTCGATGAAAATCTTCACAAAAAAGTTGAAGAGATAAGTGCCGGGTGACAGTAACTTGTAACTTCGAACTCGGTTCTTGAAACTTTAATTGAGTGATGGATCCATGGGCACTACCAACCAACCACGGAATTCTTCTCCGAGATCTTTTACTTCACGGCTCCAATAGTCGAGACCGGAACCCTTTAAAAGGTTTGGAGATTGTGGCAATGCATTTACAGCCCAGGTTTTACCATTGATTTCACCGGCCAGTTGCCCGGGAGACCAACCGCAATATCCGAGGAAGAAACGTAGTTTGCCATCCACTTCGCCACCATTGTCGATATAATCGATTATTTTGTCGAGATCGGCACCAACATAAATACCCGGCAATACTTCGGTATTGGAACCTAATTCTTCGCCCAAGGTATGAAGCAGGAACATTCTCTGCAAATCAACGGGGCCACCGCAATAAATGGGCACCTTTTTGCCTTCCTCCCAATCAAGCATAAGGTCGTTGAGAGTCATCTCGGTGGGCTTGTTTAAAATCAGACCGAAATGTCCACCCTCTTCAGGTTCGTCTAAAACCAGTATGGCTGACCTTGAGAAATACTTGTCATCCATCAGAGGCTCTGAGATCAGCAGCGAACCCATATGTGGAGTTGCTGTGGGAAGACTTGAAAACAATATATCTTTTAAGTCCATTGTGATTTGCTTTATATCGTTATAACAAAATAAATACTTATCAGTTTTATAATTAAGGCGCATTCCACAATATTTATATAAATGAAAGTTTTAAAATTCGGAGGTACATCTGTGGGCTCTGTAGAGAGCCTGAATAATGTCAAGAAAATTGTTGAATCTATCTCGGGTGAAGCCGTAATAGTTGTCTCTGCATTGGGAGGATTGACGGATAAACTAATCGCAACGGCTAAAATGGCTGCCGAAGGTGACTCGGAATGGTTAAAAGAAATGGATGCCATATCACTCAGGCATCATGATATTATTAAGAATGTGGTTTCGAATGAAAAACAATCTCTTATAAAATCGGCAGTTGACGAACACCTTACAGAACTTAAAAGAAATTATGAAGGTGTGTTTTTGCTGCGATCTTTGCCGGAGAAAGTTTTGGATGTAATCGTTAGTTTTGGAGAAAGAATGTCGTCAATTATAGTGGCGGCGATGGTTGACCACGGCAAACGATATTATTCACCCGATTTCATAAAGACTGAAAAATGGTATGGAAAAAATATTGCAGACCGAAAACTTACTGATAAACTAATCAAGGAAACTCTCGGCAAACTTGGAAAAAATGAAAAGGCAATAATACCGGGTTTTATTTCTACAGATTCCACAACAGGAGAAATCACCAATCTCGGGAGAGGCGGCAGCGACTACACAGGAGCTTTGATAGCAGCAGCTTTAGGAGCGGAGATCTTGGAAATATGGACCGATGTAGACGGTTTTATGACCGCTGATCCAAGGATAGTGAAAGATGCTTTGATAATCGACCATTTGACTTTTACCGAAAGTATGGAACTATGCACTTTCGGAGCAAAAGTGATTTATCCTCCAACTATCTATCCCGTTTTTCACAGCAACATACCGATCAAAATTCTGAATACTTTCAATCCTGATGCACCCGGAACTCTCATTACAGATCAAGCCCAACAAGACGATTTGGAAGTAAAAGGAGTTACATCATTGAAAGATGTTGCACTGATAACCATTAATATTAAATCATTCAATGACATAAAGGATCCGTTGAAGAGAGCTCTGAATACACTCTCAAGGCAGGCTGTTAGAATTATTCCTGTAGCCAATCCGGATCCCTACACAGAATTGAATTTTGCCGTCACGGCTTCCGATGCGGAGGTTTCATTGGAAATGCTCGAAAAAGAATTCGCACCGGAAATTTCGTCCGGCAAAATAGAAAAACCGATATTGAAAGGAAACTTGGCAGCAGTAGCCCTTGTGGGTATAGACATGAGAAGTCGAAGCAGATTGGCAGCACGAATCGGACACTCATTAAGAAGGCAGGGCATAAATGTAGAGGCATATTCTGCCGGAAATTCCGACACTACACTCATCTATATAATAAATCAGGAGAAAAGCGATGAGGCTCTTCCCCTGATTCATTCACTTGTTTTTGAGTTGTAAATTGTGAGTTGTGAGTGGTAAGCTTTGAGTTGTAAGTGGTAAGTTGTGAGTTGTGAGTAACTTCTTTAAACTTTACACTTTAAACTTTAAACTTTACACTTTAAACTTTACTTTACGCCATCTCTATGGAGAAGTGCGTCAACAGTTGCATCTTTGCCTCTGAATTCACGATACAATTCCGTCGGATCCACTGTGCCTCCACTTTGAAGCATCTTCTTGAAACGTTTTGCAGGTGCGGGATTGAATACACCTTCTTCCTGGAATGCTGCAAACGCATCCGCATCAAGCACTTCAGCCCATTTATAGCCGTAATAACCTGCAGCATAACCTCCGGAGAAAATATGTCCAAATGATGGTGATGTGACAGTACCGTCAACCACTTCAAAAATTCTCACAGGATTCTGTGCATTTTCTTCAAATACTTCTACACTTACATTGTCGGCAATCGGTTCATTGACTGTATGGTAAGCCATATCCAGATACCCGAATCCCAATTGCCTCATGCATGCATATGCAGCTCCGAATTGATTTGCACTAACGAATTTCTCAATCAATTCTTCAGGCATTTTTTCTCCCGTCTTGTAATGACGCGCGAAACCGTCAAGGAACTCCTTTTCAGTGAGGAAATTCTCATTGAATTGTGAGAATAATTCCACAAAGTCATGATAAACATTTGTTCCGCTAAGAGATGCATAAGTTGCCTGTGATGAAAGGCCATGGAGCGCATGACCGAATTCATGGAGGAACGTCTCAACCTCATAAGGAGTCAGAAGGACAGGTTCGTTGCCTACAGGTTTAGAGAAGTTAGTTACAATTGAAATCAAAGGTATTTTTCTATTGCCTTGATCATCCTTTGTCTCAGTGCGAAATTCAGTCATCCAAGCACCAGGAGCTTTTCCTGCTCTGTAATAGAAGTCTGCGTAAAGAAGTCCCAACAAAGAACCGTCGGCATCGTAAACCTCAAATACCTTTACATCGGGATGATAAACCGGCACTTCTTTGTTTTCTTTGAATGTGTAGCCATAAAGACGAGTAGCAAGTCCTAAAACACCATCAATTGTATTGTTTAACTCGAAATAGGGCTTCATATCCTCATCGTTGAAAGCATACCTGTCGTTTTTCAATTTGTTGGCCCAATAGCTATAATCCCAAGGCATCATCTTGAAATTCTTACCCTCGGTTTGTTGAGCGTATTCCTCGATTTCCTTCAGTTCAGCCTTCATGGGTTCAGTGTAATTCACTCTCAGTTGTTCGAGGAGATTCATTACATGGGAGGGCTCTCCGGCCATGGTACCCTGCAATTGATATTCAGCAAAATTTTCTTTGTCCATCAATTGGGCAAGTTCCAGACGGGTATTGGCGATATCTTTAAGAATCTTAGTATTGTCGAATTCACCACCGTTATTTCTTGAATTGTAGATTTTATATAGTTCTTCCCTTTTTTCACGATTATCTGCGTATTTCATAAAAGGAGTGTATGAGGGGCTGAACACTGTGAAAAGATATAATGACTCGTCATCAGGTTTTCCTTCGGATTCAAGCACAGATTTTGCCTCACTTCTTGCGGCTGCTTTAATATCTTCAGGAATACCGGCTGTTTCGGCTTCCGTAACCCAAAGTCTTCTGTTGGGACTTGACATTTCATTGGTGACATTCTGGCCGAATTTCACTGTGAGGTCAGAAAGTTTCTGATTTATCTGGCGATATTTTTCTCTCTTTTCCCCTTCAAGATTAGCTCCACTTTCGGCGAAATTCCTATAGGTTTCATCTATCAATCTAAGGGCTTCGGGGGAAAGGTCTTTTCTTTCACCTTTGGTATCATGCACTTTCTTAATTCTTTCCCAAAGTTTATGGTTGAGAAGGATATCGGTGGAATGAAGGGAAAGTTGTGGAGTCACTTTCGCCATAGTGTTCATGATTGCTGTGTCACCAAGTGCAGATTCAAGATTGCTAAGGGTGAAAACTGCCCGGTTGAGCACTTCCCCACTTCGGTCTAATGCTGCTATGGTATTTTCAAAAGTGGGTTCTTCCTGATTGTCCGTAATCACTGCGATTTCCTCATTGTGGAGTTTGATACCTTCGATAACAGCATCCTCCATATCAGCCACAGTGATTTTGTCAAACGGAATGGCCTCATAAGGTGCATCCGAGTGTTTTACGAGAGGATTGCCGCTCTCTTGTTTGCAACTTTCCGTGACTGTCATAATGCACATCAATGCTAAACTGTTCATTATTAGTTTTTTCATATTTAAATGGTTATTGCTTTTAAATTATTTCCTCATCCACCGAGTCTATTTTGACACCTTATTAAAAAATCATCCATACAGAAGAATTCTCATTTCTTTGTCAGCCATCTCGGAGGGGTTGAAATGAAATATCCCTCAAAATTACACATAAAAAAGATGTTATTAAAAATAGAATTTTGGAAATAAGAAAATTTGGATTAAATTTGCGGCAGAATAAGGGGCATTAGCTCATCTGGCTAGAGCGTTTGACTGGCAGTCAAGAGGTGACGA
>JAFLTP010000041.1 GCA_022510405.1 Muribaculaceae bacterium
ACAAGATTAACAAACCTTTACGCCATGTTTACTGAAGCCAAAATTACCGAAATTTCCTGTCTTGCCGATGACTTTTGCAAAGTTTTCAACCAGGAGCTCCGAACCCGTAAGCTCCAAGATGGAAAACCTCACCGTAACAAGCCTGGCAGACTATACGATTCGGAGGTAATAATATTTAACGTTTAGAACTTTATTTATGAATCTTAATGAAATATTTGGTTGCCAAAATGGTAACAATTTTATAATTTTGAAAAAATATTATTGATATGGAGGTCGTAACAGCAAGAGAATTCAGAAGTAATCAAGGTAAATTCTTGATTGCAGCCAGAGAGGGTCAATCAGTTCTGCTCACATCCCGTTATGGAAATTTTAAAATTATTCCGGTAACATCCGAGGATATGATTATAGAACGAGATTTGCGTGAGGCCGTTAATCAAGTAAAAGAACACATGGAAGGTCGAATTGAATTACCGAATGCAAAAGATATTGTGTTCTGATGGAAATAATAGCCACTATACCGTTCTTAAAAAGTGCTAAACCTCTGGCAAAGAAATACAAAAGTTTCAATGAAGATTATAAAGCATTAATCAAGGAACTGACTGCAAATCCACAAATGGGCATTGATTTAGGAGAAGGTTATCGTAAAGTAAGAATGGCCATAGGATCAAAAGGGAAGGGAAAATCCGGAGGCAGTAGGGTGATAACTCTGGATATGGTGGAACGGAACGGAAATCTGTATCTCCTTTATATTTATGATAAGTCAGAAGCTGACAATATAGTTTTATCAGTTATAAAATCTTTAGTATCCGAAATGGATTTATCGACGAATAATGAGCAGTCTGAGAATAATAGACAAGATATTAGAGAAAGTGAAGAATTATAAGACGGAGACTTCATAAGAAGGAGATGAAAGTTGGAATTTCGTCGTTACAATAAGTCATGTTACCTATGAAAAATAAAAATGAACTGTTATTGTAATTTAACGTGAGTTCTTATATGGAACTCAGGTTAAAATATCTATATGGGTTTCATATAATCAATCGAATAATCAAGCGAATCTACTGTCTGAAATGAAATAAAATGAAATGAAATTAGACAATAATTGTTTGCAATAAAAATTTCAAAAAAATCGTCACAATTATGAAATTTTTCCGAAAAGGTCATATATTTTGAGAGTAAGGGCTTCTATAAAAGTTAAGAAAGGAAAGTAATCTATATGAAACTGACGAAAGAACAATCGGATCTATATCATTCTCATACTATCCGCAATCGACAGGAAATCGACCATTCGGAATATTGTCATTGCATAAGTTGTTGCAAAACCTATCCTTCTCCAATTGTCATTGATTTTATAAAAGATGGAGATGGAGAGACGGCTCTTTGTCCCAATTGTGGTATTGATGCAGTAATTGGAGATGGTTGCGGATTAGATATAAGTACGGAAGTCTTAAAAGCTCTCAATAAAATCTGGTTTTAACAGTAAATTCTTCCAAACAAGAGGTTCCCCGAAGATCACACCCCAGATTCTTTCCTGAGCCTCTTTTTTGTATATGCTATCCAGGTTCCCTATGAACGAGCGGAATGGTTATGGAAATATTAAAGAAGTGGAATATCGAGGTTTTGAGTTTTCAAGATTTTACGATATTTTTGCAATAGAAATGTTGCCGGAGGCCAAAAATCAGTTCCGGTATTGACGCAGATATGAAATTCCATAATACATTCCTACGATTTTTACCGATAGCAGCCGGCCTTATTATGCTGTTGTCAGCACAAGAAGTAAAAGCGGACTTGTCGCAAAACGATGCCCTTATGAGGGAAAAACACCTGATGGCGGCATCCACCAACACTGACAGTATCAAGATACTTCTTGATGTGTATAACCTCAGCGACAAGGATTATCGCAATAAGGTAAGGAAACAGTTGATCAACCTGGCCTCTCAGTCAACAAACCAGGAATTGATAGGGGATGTGATAAGTGAACTTGCCTCTTCCACCGATGATACAAAGGATCTGAACCGCTTGATAATAATGTCGGAAAATCTTCCCGAGGAGAATGGAAAAGAGACCTTACAGACGGTGCTTCAGATGGAGCAGGCACGCGCAGAGGCCCCAACTGTGGTTGACAGTCAACTCAAGGAGCAATTGGCCGAGTATAAAAGACAGGGTGTAACTTTCTCCGGCGACCCTTACAAAGAAATCCAGAACATATATAGGACTATGGTGTACCTTGGAGCCTCTTCTCAGGGTCCAATGTATTACGATTGTATAAAAAGATTGGAAGGCCTGGTGGAAAACCTTCCCGAAAAAGACTATGACATCAAAAATCTTTTCTATACCAACGCAGCCATATTCTACACAAGAAACAAGGATTATGCGAAGGCCATAGAATTCGACCGGAAACTTATAGACGAGCTCAACCATATGCGAGCTCTATACCAGAAGCAGGGTAAGAATGTACACGATCTGGATTATTTCTATTATATCAGCTACCGCCGTATGCTCCGTAACTTCAGGGGACTGACACCGGAAGAATTGGAGGATACATGGCAAAAATGTGTGGAGTTGGCACAGGTAAACGAAGAGGCTGCCGAGGCTTTCGGTAACGGTGGTTTGGCCAAATCATACTACTATTATGCCAAAGGGCAATATAAAGAGGCAGTGCCGGAACTTGAAAAGGCACTTTCTGCTCCGGATATCAGTGATTTCAGGAAACAAGAACTTTTAGCCCTTTTGGCTTATTCATATCGCCAAACGGGCGATAAAGACGGTGAATTGAAGGCATTGCGGGAATATTCTCAAATGGCTATCGATGACCGTACCAAAAGAAGAGAAGAAATGTATCGGGAACTGGAACTCAGGAATTCCGTCAACCAGGTACTTGCGGATGAATTGAAGCAACAGGAGCAGCAGAGGGAGGAGAACCGGGTGATGAGGAAAACATCCATCACATTGGTATATGTTCTCGCAGTGGTTCTCATATTCTTATGCGGAGCATATTTCCGACTACGCCAGAGGGTGAAGGAACTGGAGATCAAGAACGGTAAGTTGCGTAGAAATATAGAATACATATTCGATGACGGAGTGCCTAAAGGCTCAAAAGATCTTAGACATCAGAAGAACAAACTGAAAGGGTGAGAGATTAGAGATTAAAGTTTAAAGTTGAAAGATTAAAGATTAAAGTGAAGGGACTATTAGACTGTCGGACTAAAAGACTGCAAGACTATCGGACTCCGAGAATGAAATATTGCTAGGCTACAAGACTACCGGACTACGAGACTGCAAGACTATCGGACTAAAAGACTGCAAGATTATACAGGTAAAGACAAAAAAAAGACTATAATGGCAAACGATAACACAGCATACAACCATCAAGAGATAGAACAACGTTGGCAACAATATTGGAAGGATAATAACACCTACAAGGTGACCGAGAATCCTTCAAAAGAAAAATTTTATGTGCTCGATATGTTCCCTTACCCTTCGGGCGCGGGACTCCATGTGGGGCACCCTCTCGGATATATTGCCAGCGATATATACTCACGCTACAAACGTCAACAGGGATTCAATGTGCTCCATCCAATGGGTTATGACGCCTACGGACTTCCGGCAGAACAATATGCCATACAGACCGGTCAACATCCAGAGAAAACCACAATGGAAAACATTGCCCGCTACCGCGGTCAGCTCGATAAGATCGGTTTCTCCTTCGATTGGAGCAGAGAGGTGCGAACTTGTGATCCCGAGTTCTATAAATGGACTCAGTGGGCTTTCCTGCAGATGTTCAACTCATATTATGACACCAAGGAACAGAAGGCAAAACCGATTTCGGAATTGGTGAAACATTTCGAAAAAGAGGGGAGCAAGGGTATCCATGCGGCGGAAACCAAACCGCTTGCATTCACTGCCGAAGAGTGGAAAGGATACAGTGAAAAAGAGAAGGCAGACATATTGATGAACTACCGAATCGCCTACCAGGGTGAGAGTATGGTGAACTGGTGTGAGGCTTTGGGCACTGTGCTTGCCAACGATGAGGTGAGCGAGGGTGTGAGCGTAAGGGGAGGTTATCCCGTGGAACAGAAAGTGATGACACAATGGTTGCTCAGAGTGTCTGCCTATGCCCAAAGACTGCTTGAAGGTCTGGATAAACTCCAGTGGTCTGACTCATTGAAAGAAACTCAGAAAAACTGGATAGGAAGAAGCGAAGGTGCGGAGATGAAATTCCCGGTGGTGGGTAAAGATTTAGAATTGGAGATATTTACAACCCGTGCTGACACGGCTTTCGGTGTGACTTTCATGGTGTTGGCTCCAGAGTCAAAATATGTAGATATGCTGGTAACCCCCGAACAACGGGAGGAAGTGAACAGATACTTGGAGGCTGTAGCCAAAAAAACAGAAAGGGAGCGCCAGATCGACAAGAAAGTTAGCGGAGTATTCACCGGCAGCTATGCCAAGAATCCCATTTCGGGCAAAGAAATTCCGATTTGGATAAGTGACTATGTGCTCGCCGGTTACGGAACAGGAGCCATCATGGCCGTTCCGGCACATGACTCCCGTGACTACGCATTCGCAAAGCATTTCAATCTCCCTATTCTGCCTCTTATCGAAGGTGCCGACGTGAGCGAAGAGAGTTTCGACGCCAAAGAGGGCAAGATGATTAATTCCGCCAACGACAAACTGAATCTTAATGGACTTTCAGTAAAGGAAGCCATAGCCGCCACCAAGAAATTTATCGAGGAAGAGGGCATAGGTAAAGTAAAAGTGAACTATCGACTCAGGGATGCGATATTCTCACGCCAAAGATATTGGGGCGAACCCTTCCCCATCTATTATAAAGACGGTATGGCTTGTGCCATGGACGTTAAAGACCTGCCGTTGAGGTTGCCCGAAGTAGATTCATATCTGCCTACATCCAACGGAGAACCTCCGTTAGGCCGGGCTAAGAACTGGAAGACTCCGGAAGGTTATGCCATAGAACTTTGCACAATGCCCGGATTCGCGGGGTCGAGTGCCTATTATCTCAGATATATGGATCCCCACAATGACAAGGCATTGGTGAGCAAAGAGGCCGACCACTATTGGAAGGATGTTGACCTCTATGTGGGTGGTGCAGAGCATGCGACCGGTCACCTGATCTATTCGCGTTTCTGGAACAAGTTCCTTCACGATATCGATGTAGTGGAAATGGACGAGCCCTACCGCAAGTTGGTGAACCAGGGTATGATCCAAGGTCGCAGCAATTTCGTGTATAGGATAAAAGATACCAACACATTCGTAAGCAAAGGTCTCAAAGATCAATATGACGTGACGCCAATAAGGGTTGACATTAATCTGGTAGACAACGATGTGCTCGACACAAAGCGATTCAAGAAATGGCGTCCGGAATATGAAAATGCCGAATTCATACTTGAAAACGGGAAGTATGTTTGCGGTTATGCTGTGGAAAAGATGTCGAAATCCATGTATAACGTAGTAAATCCGGATGATATCGTAGAGAAATACGGAGCCGATACTTTGAGACTGTATGAAATGTTCCTTGGTCCGTTGGAGCAATCAAAACCTTGGGATACAAACGGTATCGACGGTTCCAGCCGCTTCCTGAAGAAACTTTGGGGTCAGTTCCATAAAGCCTTGGAGGGCGAGCAAAAACCGATGACACCCGAAGAGCTCAAGACGATGCACAAACTCATTAAGAAGGTGACACAAGATATAGAAGGATTCTCCTTCAACACTTCAGTATCAGCCTTCATGGTGGCATTGAACGAACTTTCTGCTCAGAAGTCAACCAATAAAGAAGCCATGGATATCTTCACAAGGCTAATAGCACCCTTCGCTCCTCACATAGCTGAAGAATTCTGGCATAAGTTGGGACATGAAGGAAGTGTGGCTGATGCAGAATGGCCGAAATGGAACGAGGAATATCTCAAAGAAGATATGGTGAAATATCCTGTAAGTTTCAACGGGAAGACAAGATTCATGCTCGATGTGCCGGCCGATATGCCGAAGGAAGAGGTGGAAAAAACAGCTCTAAGTTCTCCGGAAGCAGCAAAATGGCTCGAAGGAAAGACCCTTCAGAAAGTAATAGTGGTGCCGGGTAGGATTGTTAATATAGTTGTAAAATAAAACCCTATAAATAAAAACAGAATAGCTATCTTAGCCAAATTGGCTATGATGGCTATTTTAGCTACAATAAGGGCATTTAAAATTCGTTTTATCAGTGATGGGAAATAGTATTCCTGAAATAGTATTCGCGACAAATAATCCTCATAAACTTGAGGAGGCAAGAGCCATTTTGGCGGGTAAAGTAAAAGTGTTGTCGCTGGCAGACATCAATTGCCATGACGATATCCCTGAGACGGCAGATACGTTGGAGGGCAACGCCCTGATCAAGGCCCATTGGGTGAAAGACAAATACGGGTTCGACTGTTTCGCTGACGATACGGGTCTGATGGTGGATGCGCTCAACGGTGCTCCGGGAGTATACAGCGCCCGATATGCCGGTGAACATTGTTCTCCCGACGACAACATCGCATTGTTGCTTAGCAAACTGGAAGACGAATCAAACAGGGATGCACGATTCGTCACGGTGGTGGCTTTAATAATAGACGGTAAGGAATATCTATTTGAAGGAGAAGTGAAAGGCACCATCGCCTTGGAACACTGTGGGAAATCCGGTTTCGGATACGATCCCGTTTTTGTTCCCGAAAATTCAACTCTCTCATTCGCCGAGATGACACCATCGGATAAAAATGCAATATCACATAGAGGAAGAGCCATGACAAAGTTGGCCAACTTCTTGAATTCAAGATGAAAGTATCATATATGAAAAAATTATTGTCCCTAATCCTTTTAATAACCACCATCAATGCAGTTGTGGCAGATGACTCCAACTGGAAGTTCCATCCAATATTCGACGAGGAGGTTTCGCATGTGATCGACACTCCCGATTTAGTATATTTCACCTCCCAGACATTGATAAAAACTAATAATACCGAGTCTTTCTTTTCTTTGTTCAGATATGACAAGAAAGGGGAGGAACTAATGACTTTGTCTTCCTCGAATATCCTGAATGACAACAGCATCCGGGATGTCATCTACAATCCCAAGAAAGGGTATTTGGCGATCTTATATAAGAATTATAATATTGACCTCCTTTACAATGACGGAAAAGTGGTAAATATACCCTATTACAAACAGTCGAGCCTCAGTAGTGCTAAGGATGTGAATTCCATTTCGATCGATCCAGAGAAAGACCGGTTGTATCTTGCCACTGATTTCGGATATGTGGCCATAAACGACAAGAAGGGGGAGGTGGCTGAAAGCCGTATCTATAATACGAGTCTTAATTCATTCTGCAGGTTAGGCGATACTTATCTGGTAGCTATCGGGAATAACATTTTAACTGCAAATACAGACTCGCCACGTCTCTCAATTGACCAGTATGAACATGTGGCTGAACTTGAAAACCAGGTAAAGATATACCCCTTGTCAGATACATTGGCCATTGTGCTGGTGGGTGATACAAAAAACTACAAGGTTAAAAAATTGACATTGAATGATTCGGGAGTTGAATTGGAAGATGTGATCTCTGCTTATGTATACAATGTAGAATACAACTCTTCGGGACTTTTATTGGGTTTAGGAGATTCACTTTACCTATTCAAAACTGATGGCTCGACTCAGAAATTGAGCCGTCATGACGAATTCAGAAATTCAGCAGTAGGCTCAGAAAATATGACAGAGATCTGGAACGGATTAAAGAGAAAGGGTCTCTCGAGCCTTAAAAATAACGGACAACAATGGAGTTTGACTCGTGACTGGATGCTTCCCAATGCTCCGGCCGCATTTGCCTCCACTTCTTTTGTGAATCATCCGGATAAGGGATTACTGGTTTTGGATTATGGATACACAACAGTGACCCAAAACCTACCTACCAATTCACCTTTTCAATTAAGCGCCTACAAACAGGGAAGATGGACCAATCTTGCTCCAGCCTACACCAATCCCGACCGAACCAATCTTATGACTGCAACCAATGGTATGGCCGTGGATCCTGATAATAGTAAATATGTATATATTTCCTCTTATCATAATGGATTCGCCCGGATAAACCTAAATGATCCGAATGATATCATCCATTTTGCAAGAAAGGAAGATGCTGACGCTAAGAATGATGGTTTTGTAGAGCTTATACCTACTCCGGCAAAATATCCAGGTTTTGCTAATATTTCAGCTCCATATTTCGACAAACAGGGCAATCTATGGATGAATTATGCCGATTGGGATGATGAGGCTGATCCTAATCCACATTTTTATTGTTGGCTGGCGGCGGACCGCAAAGCAACTACAAACGCAGCAAACGCCTTATTACCTAAACTTGTGGAGTTTGATGCCAATTTTCCAATCAGAAACCTGAGTCTGTCGTTGCCTTTGTTGAAGACCGGCAACGGGCTGATCGTGCACGCCGGAAGCCTATACGACGAGAAATTGGCCATTTTAGATTACAGCGGTACCCCTACAGACATGTCGGACGACAAGGTATATATGTTTCCTGATTTCACGGATTCAGACGGCAATCCGGTTGAAGTGAGAAATATAAACTGTATTTGGGAAGATCCGTCCACAGGATATGTATGGGTAGGACATTTGTATGGAGTGTTTTATTTTGTTCCTTCACAGATATTACAGGGGAATTATCAGATATATAGAGTGAAAGTGCCCAGAAATGATGGTACAAATCTGGCGGATTACCTGCTTGAGGGAGTGAGAGTGAACAATATCACCTCAGATGGGGAAGGAAGAAAATGGTTCTCGACCGGAGGAGGTGGAATTATCTGCACATCGTCTGACGGTAGAGAAATCATTGAAGAATTCAACATTTCCAACAGTCCTTTGCCGGATGATGTAGTTTACAGCATCGGTTATAATTCCGGCACCAATTCACTTATGATATCCACTGCTCAAGGTTTTGCTGAATACAATCTTCCGGTGAGCCAATCGTCATCCACAAAAGAAGATATAAAGGCCTATCCCAACCCTGTGAGACCGGATTATTCTGGATATGTGACAATAACCGATATACCCACAGGCTCATTCGTAAAGATAGTGGATTCGGCGGGAAATTTGGTGAAAGAACTTGGTATCGTATCAGGTTTCAGTATACTCTGGGACATTTCCGACTCTAATTTCAACAGAGTTAGAAGCGGTGTCTACCACATAATGGTGTCGCCCAGTGATGAAACAAGTTCCTATTCCACTGTAGGGAAAATATTGGTAATGAGTTAACAACTACCGGAAAAATGGGAAAGAACAAGCTAAAAAAATTCGCTGAAATCGAACAACTTGATTGCGTGTTGCAATACCCTCGCGAAAAACTTTTGGCTGAAGGTTTCCCATATCAAGGCAAATGGAACAGGGAGGTTTTCGAGCATAATAAACCTATTGTTCTTGAATTAGGTTGCGGGAAAGGTGAGTACACGGTGGGATTGGCAAAAAGCAATCCCGATAAAAATTTTATCGGCATAGATATCAAAGGGGCAAGGATTTGGACCGGAGCCAAGGAGGTGGCTGCTTCCGGAATTGATAACGCCAAATTCCTGCGCACCGAGATTGAGAATCTCTCAAGCATTTTCGCACCCGGAGAAATCGACGAGATTTGGATAACTTTTCCGGATCCACAGATGCAAAAACCCAGAAAACGACTCACCTCCACCGGTTTTTTGCAGAAATATGCTAATCTTTTGAAACCCGGTGGCATCGTTCATCTAAAAACCGATTCACCATTTCTGTATGAATACACGAGAAGACTTGTGGATAAAAATGGTCTGAAGGTGTTGGAAAACACCGATGATCTTTATGGTTCAGGTCTTGCTGATCCTGTGAGTTCCATCAAAACTTTCTATGAATCTCAATGGCTCTCGAGAGGAAAGAGCATCAAACTGATATCATTTGAACTTCAACCCGGATTGAACCTGGAAGAACCAGAAAGCGAGGATATACCCAAAGACGATTACCGGGCTTATCCTCGTCATACCCTAAACTCTAAACCCTAAACTTAAACTGAACATGACAACCCAACAGATACTTGAAGCATTATCAACCGTAAGATATCCAGGTAACAGCAAGTCTCTCACCGAAAACAAAATGGTGGAAGATATCAGCATTGATGGGAATGAAGTGCATTTAACACTTGTATTCGATAAACCCACAAACCCTTTCGTGAAAAGTGTGGTAAGAATGGCTGAGACTGCTTTGGAACAAAAGTTCGGCAAGGATTTGAAGGTGAAAGGAAATATTGAACTTAAGTTTAAGCAAGAGCCGGCTGCTGCTCCCGCACCGAGACCCGTGTTGCCCGGCGTGAAAAACATTATCGGAATTTCCTCCGGCAAGGGTGGAGTAGGTAAATCCACAGTAGCAGCCAACGTGGCAATAGCCCTTGCAGCCAAAGGATATAAAGTCGGTCTCTTGGATGCGGATATTTTCGGACCATCGATGCCAAGAATGTTCGGTGTGGAAGACGAACCGATCTATATGGTGAACCGGGACGGGAAAGATTGGATAGAACCGATTGAGAAATACGGTGTGAAAATGCTTAGCATCGGATTTTTGGTGGCAAAGGAAAGTGCGGTATTATGGCGTGGAAGTATGGCGAGCAATGCATTGCGGCAACTGATCACCGATGCCTGGTGGGGAGAATTGGATTATTTCATCATAGACATGCCCCCCGGCACAAGCGATATCCACTTGACTTTGGTACAAACATTGCCGATAACCGGAGTGGTAATTGTAACCACACCGCAGGAAGTGGCTTTAGCCGATGCACGGAAAGGAGTGGCGATGTTTAAGGAAGATAAGATCAATGTCCCGGTTTTAGGAATCGTTGAGAATATGTCATGGTTTACTCCGGCTGAGCATCCGGATGAGAAATATTATATATTCGGGAAAGGCGGTGGTGCTGATTTGGCCGAGAAGTTGGGAGTGAAACTCTTGGTGCAAATACCTTTGGTGGCCGGAATATGCGAAGATGTAGACAATGGGAAGCCCACCTCATCGGATCTCGTGGCCAAGGAACTGACCGGAGACGAAAGCGTCAGGAATGAAGATGCTATAGCCTTCGGACTTTTAGCAGACAGTATCGTGGAGCAGTGTGACGAAAGAAACCGAAATTTACCTCCTACACAGAAAGTGGAAGTTCGATCCTAAAGGTTGTGCCTTTTCCGAGTTCGGATTCTTTTACGAAGATTTTACCTTTATGGTATTCCTCGATGATACGCTTTACGAGGGTGAGGCCAAGGCCCCATCCTCTTTTTTTCGTGGTGTAGCCCGGTGCGAAAACTTTCTTGAAATTCTTGCGTGCTATTCCTTTTCCGGTGTCTTTAATTTCCACCCAAGCCTTGTTTTTGTCTGTGCCTGTAGTGATGGTAAGTTCCCCTTCACCTTCCATAGCGTCAACCGCATTTTTGGTTAGATTTTCCATCACCCATTCAAAAAGAGGTTCGGAAATCATAACGCCCATATCGTCGTGAGAGAAATTCAGACTCAGTTTGACTTTACCGGAAATTCTGGATGACATATATCCCAAAGACTTCTCAACAGTTGAATTAAGGTAATCAAGCTTGAGTTCGGGAATTGATCCTATTTTAGAGAATCGGTCGGCAATTACGGATAACCGCTTGATATCCTTATTCATCTCTTTAGTTATATCCTTGTCAGTCCCCATGGAATCAAGATATTCATTCCATGCCATCAAAGATGAGATGGGGGTGCCAAGTTGATGAGCGGTTTCCTTAGAAAGACCTGCCCAAAGGCGGTTTTGTTCAGCATTTTTTGTATAGATAAGGGCACTGTAGATGATAAGTGCGAGAACAATCATTACGATCAATTGCACATATGGATACCAGCTAAGGCGTTTGAGAAGGATGGAATCTTCGTAGTAGATATATTGCGGATAATTGTAATATACCTCCACCTTAATGAAGTGGGAATCGTTTTTTGAAATCTGGTCTAAAGATTGCGATCCGGTGGCCTGACGAAGCCTGGAAAGAAGGAAGTCCTGATTGACTTGGGAGAGTTGTTCAAATGCCGGGGCATCGTCTTGAGAATCTTCCGGGAGATCGAAATTTCTGAAGTCAAGTATATTGTAATCCGAATCTGTGACGAGTACCGGTATAGAGTTGTTTTGGCTGATGATAGAAAGCAGGAAATCGATATCAGTGTCTACATCAGCCTGAGCGAGTCGTTGTGTAGCCTGGGCCCAAATGTCCATCCTTTCCCTTTCCTGAGATGCAAGCTGTTTCACGAGGCGGTTGCTTGCCACAAGAAAAAAGACGAGTGCGGCAATAGTGACAGCAAGGAAAATTAATTTCGCAGTGCTATTTAGAACGAGGTTTTTTAACTTCAGTCCACTCCGCATCGGAGACTTGGCTTTCATGATATGTTTCTATTTTTTCCCCTGTTCTTCTACCGGAATCTGTGGAAGAATAATCTTTGGTTTCAGTGAATTCCACATCTTCGGCATATTCTTTAGGTATGAGAGGTTCATTCTCATATCTGTCTTGGCCGAAAGGATTTCTTCGTTGTCTTTGGTAATAGTATCCTCCTTGACTTTGCGAAGTGTTGTCAGATTGGTTCTTTTTCTTTTTGTCGCGAGGCGGCATGCCCATGGATTTTCTCATGTAGTCTTCAGCGCGCTCCATAGCCTTACGCTTCAGCCAGCGTGAAATCAATGGCCAGATCAACCAGAAGAAAACCACTATAAGGATTAAAATTCCCAAACCTCTCATTAGTAAAGTTTAAAGTTGAAAGTGTAAAGTTTAAAGTTTAAAGTTTAAAGTTTAGAACTTAAAGTTGTTTTTTGAATGCTATACTGAGGAAGACATAAAAAATGATGAGCCAGAATAGACCGCTGACGCCGAGAGAGAAACAGAACAGTCCGGCAGCGAGAGCCAAGAGATAGCAAGGCCAATTCTCTTTAAATGAAAGGCTTTTCATCTTGAGAGAGAACATTGGCAAATTTGAATTCATCAGCCAACATTCCACTACCAAGAAGCAAAGGAACACATACCAGACAGAAAGGAATTGTACCCCCTCAAACATCAATTGAGCGTAACCAATCCAGAAGATAGCGTTTGCGGGGATTGGAAGACCGATAAAGGATGTGGTTTGTCGGGTGTCGAGATTAAATCGGGCGAGTCTGAAGGCCCCACACACAGGGATAAGAAGAGTGGTCCAGCAAAGCCAGGGATCCACCGCGATATCTTTAAGAAGGAAGAAAAGTGTCAAAGCCGGAGCCACGCCGAAAGTTACAAGATCGCACAGAGAGTCGAGCTCTTTACCCAAATCTGAATAAGCCTTGAGCATTCTTGCAGCAAAACCGTCAAGGAAATCCGCCAAAGCTCCCATGGCAATAAATAGAAATGCCCACTGGAACCCATGAAGACCCCAGAATTCGGAAGTGCCGTGAGAGGCGGCTATAATAGAAAGGCAACCTGCTCCAAGATTCAGAGCAGTGATGCAATTCGGTATATTTTTTATGATACTGTTCATTGTTGCTGTCTTAAATCGGGAAAGCGTGCCACGGGGGTAATACCACCTTTCACCTTTTGTTGCATTTTAACGAGTATTTCGGTATCGGTGGGGAGATATAAATCTACCCTTGAACCAAACTTTATAAATCCTAAATGACCGTCGATAGAGGATTTCATACCTCTGCGGGCATAAGTTACGATTCTTCTTGCCATAGCACCGGCTACCTGACGGACAGTGATTTTTCTTCCGGTATCAGTGATTATGCCCACTGTGCTCCGTTCATTCTCTTCGCTTGCTTTCGGCAGATAGGCAGCCAGAAATCTGCCTCGATGGTGTCTCACATATTCGACAGTTCCGTCTACGGGATACCAATTGGCATGAACGTTGAAAGGAGACATGAAAACTGAAAGCATAATAGCTTCTTCTTTAAGGTATTCCTTTTCTTTAACCCTTTCTATGGCAACTACCTTTCCATCAACAGAACTTACCACAATGTTTTTTCTTTGCCCCTGGTAATTTCTTTTAGGGCTACGAAAAAAATTGAACACAAAAATATAAGCCACCGCAGAGATAGAAGTGAAAATAATGGGAAGGGCGAAAGGCGGCATAAACAACCATATCGGAACGTTCACAGCCCCGAGCACTAAAAACAAAAGAATCAGAATATTTGTGCCTTCTCTATGGATTTTCACAATATGCAAAATTAGTTGATTTTAGCGGCTTTCGCAAATTTTAAGTATCTTTACAGCAGCATTTACTCCTTTGAGGAGGAGGTCTTTAAAAAGAATTCTCCTGTAGGTGAACATTATGGAAAAAAAGAAAGCATTGTTGATAATCAATCCCATATCCGGCACCCGTTCAAAACATGGGTTGGCCACTTCCGTCTCAAACCACTTGTTCAAATTCGGCATTGAGGTGGAGACCAAGGAAACCAAAGCGGGAGGCGATGCTTTCAGAATGGCATCGGAGGCAGTGGAGAAAGGCTTCGATATGGTGATAACTGCCGGCGGGGACGGCACCGTAAACGAGGCGGCGAATGCCTTGGCTTTTTCCAATTGCACTCTTGGAATACTACCATTCGGATCGGGCAACGGACTTGCAAGGTCGGTGGGTGTACCCCAAGACACTTTCGCGGCCTTGAAATTGATTGAAAGCGGATATGTGTTGACGTGCGACCGTGGAATCGTGAACGACAAACCATTTTACTGTACCTTCGGAATCGGGTTTGATGCCGCCGTGAGCGAAAAATTCGCCACGATGAAAAAGAGAGGAAGAATAACCTATATACGGAGCGCTTTCCGCGAATTCCTCAATTATAGGAGTCAACCTTACGCTATTGTCATTGACGGGAAAGTGATAACTGAAAAGGCGTTGCTGATCGCAGTGTGCAACGCCCCTCAATATGGGAATAACGCATATATCGGGCCGAAGGCGAAACTTACCGACGGATTATTGGATATAACGGTGGTACATTCCGACAACCCGTTCAACACCCTATTGATGAGTATGGATATGTTCACGGGAATGTTGGACAAAAACCGAGGTATCGGTACTTTCCGTGTCCCGGCACTGACCATAATAAGGACCGAGGATGGTCCGGTGCATTTGGATGGTGAACCCATGCAGATGGGAAAGAAACTGGCGATTAAATGCGAGAAGAAAGCTTTAAGGATATTCGCTCCTGAAAAGAATTTACAATTTCAACCATTCATTTCCCCAATCCGGGCAATATTGGATGACATGCGGTATGATGTGATGGATAAATTCCGTCAGTTTGAAAACACTGTTTATTCAAATTTAGACCAGACCAAGCGAACAATTTCAGAGCAGACTAAGCGTAAAGGTTCCGAACCTACCAAAAAGAATTAAGTGCCTAAATCAGAGAATGAGAATCGGTGAGAGAAATATTGCAAATTTCATAATCGTCATCTTGATGGTTTTGCTTGCCGGAGAAAAAACATATTCCCAGCTCGTGCCGGTGAAAAATCAGAAGGAATTTACGGATTCTCTTAAAAAAGAACTTGACTACGGGCCCTTCTTCGGACTTTATAAGGACACTTATTTCATTGTGGGAACAAAAGTTCCGGGGATACCGTCAGCCTATAATTCGGATGTGAAGTTTCAGATATCCTTTGCAATCAGGTTGACGAACGCAACGTTGCCTTGGAATTCCTTCCTGTTCTTGGCTTACACGCAGAAGACTTTTTGGAATGTGTTCCAAGAATCTTTACCGATGGGAGACATAAATTTCAATCCGGCGATAGGTTGGACGAAGCCGTTTTTCAATCAAGGGAGATATGCGGGGAAATTGAGTCTTATATTGGAACATGAGAGCAACGGTCGCGACGGAGACGCCTCCAGAAGCTGGAACAGAGTATCGGTATCCGGTATGGCGTTGATAGACGAATGGCTGATGGTTCACGCAAAATTTTGGATACCAATTATCGACAGCGGCAATAATCGAGACATCACCAAATATTGCGGTATATATCAAAGCGGGGTAGTCCTCACCACACCGAACAAAAAATTCACGTTTGGAGTAACTTGGGTGAAGCGCGGCAATTTCAAACTGGATTTCAACACGATTTGGGAATTCTCCTGGTTGATCAGCAAGAAAACCAACATCAACCTATTCGCCCAATACTATAACGGATATGGGGAAGACCTTCTGCATTACAACCAATACAGGTCGATGCTAAGGGTTGGCCTTGTTTTCAAGCCCAAATTCTTCTCAGAATTCTAACCACCGCATTATCAAAAATGAGGAAGGGGTCTTAGGAATCAAAGAGCCCGGTCCACAAATTGCAGAACGGGCTCAGAGTTTTCGAATAGTAGTTATTTTAACGTAGAATAAGCATGGCATCGCCATATGCTCCGAATTGGTATTTTTCTTTCACGGCAACCTCGTAAGCATTCATCACATTATCGTAGCCACCGAAAGCTGCAACCATCATAAGCATTGTGCTGAGGGGTAAATGGAAATTTGATACCATAGCGTCGCAGACTGTGAAGTCATAGGGCGGGAAAATGAATTTGTTGGTCCATCCCTCGTATGTCATAAGGTGCCCGTTCATACAAACGGCTGTAGCCACGGCACGGAGTACACTAGTGCCCACAGCACAGACCTTATGGTCGTTATCTTTGGCTTCATTGACCATATCCACCAAATCTTCATCCACAATCATTTCCTCGCTGTCCATGCGATGCTTAGTGAGATCTTCCACATCGATATCCTTAAAGTTTCCTTGCCCGCTGTGCAGGGTCAGGAATCCGCGTTCCACCCCTTTGATTTCAAGTCTTTTCATCAATTCTCGGCTGAAATGCAACCCGGCTGCCGGTGCCATAACGGCTCCTTCATTTTTTGCGAAAATACATTGATAGCGTTCCGCATCCCATTCTTCCACGGGCCGGGTAATATATTCCGGAAGAGGTGTCTCTCCTAAAGCATAAAGGGTTTCCTTGAATTCATCATGAGGTCCGTCGTAAAGGAATCTGAGAGTACGGCCTCTGGCTGTGGTATTGTCGATCACCTCAGCCACCATAGAATCGTCTTCGCCGAAATATAACTTATTGCCGATACGGATTTTGCGTGCCGGTTCTACGAGTACATCCCAAAACTTGTTTTCAATATTCAGTTCCCTAAGAAGGAACACTTCAATCCTGGCCCCCGTTTTTTCTTTGTTGCCATAAAGACGTGCCGGAAACACTTTGGTGTCGTTGAAGATCATAACGTCTCCGGCATCAAAATAATCAATAATTTCTTTAAAGATTCTGTGGGTGATCTCACCCGTCTTGCTGTCAAGAACCATAAGACGACATTCGTCCCGGTTTTCTGAAGGATACTGCGCTATAAGGTTTTCAGGCAGTTTGAATTTAAATTGTGATAGTTTCATCTTAAATAAAAAAATTAAACGGGCTCTTCATTTTTGTGTTGATCCACCAAATAATAATTCTCCGGGAAAGTTAGCTCGGCATTGGCAATCTTTTCCACAGCGTCATCAATTTTGAGGCAGTCATCCACTTTGATTTCGCCCACACGGGTGCGCCTGAGTTCTTTTAAATGAGCCCCGCTTTTCAATGCTTGTCCTAAATCTCTTGCAAGTGATCTGATATAAGTTCCTTTTCCGCAGACCACTCTAAATTTTAATAAATTTCCTTCTAATCCTAAAAATACGATTTCTCTTATTATGATTGGTTTTGCTTTCAGTTCCAAATCCTTTCCGTGACGGGCATATTTATAAGCCCGTTTCCCGTCTACTTTAACCGCAGAAAAAACCGGTGGCACCTGCATAATGTTGCCTACAAAACTATTCAACACCTCTTTCACCATATCCTCGGTGATATGATCGGTGGGATAACGAGCATCTATTTCGGTTTCAAGGTCGAAGCTTGGGGTGGTTGCACCCAATTCCACGGTTGCTACGTATTCTTTCTCTCCACTTTGCAGTTCTTCTATTCTTCTGGTGGCCCTGCCAGTGCATACGATGAGTACACCGGTGGCAAGGGGATCGAGGGTTCCGGCATGACCAACCTTGAATTTCTTGACACGAAGACGTTTCTGGATGGCTCCCCTTAGTCTTTTGACGGCATCAAAGGAAGTCCACCCAAGTGGTTTGTCTATGGCGATTATTTCTCCGCTAATGAAATCCATCTTATCTCCAAAGAATACAAATAATACCCATTATCACACAATAGATGGAGAACCAAACGAGTTTACCTTTTTTCACGAGATCGATCATCCATTTACAAGCGCAACATCCAACCAGGAACGAAGAGAAGAAACCTATCAATAAAGCAACCACTCCCACACTGTCATCGCCTTGTTGTGAAGGAGTTATCACTAATTCCTTAAGGTCGAGAAGAGCCTCCCCCAAAATAGGAATGATGACCATCAAGAAAGAGAAGTAAGCCACTTTCGAACGCTTATCACCGAGCATGATACCTGTGGCGATCGTTGTGCCGGAACGGCTTAAACCGGGGAGCACGGCCAGGGCTTGTGCGCAACCGATAATCAATGCGTCTGACCAGCTTATTTCTCTACCTTTTTCGGCAGGAATCATTGCTCCTTGAGGAGTCCGGTCGGTGAAATGTGCGAATGCCAAGAGAGCCGCCGTAACTATAAGGCAGATTCCTACGAGCAAAAGACTTCCCCCAAAAAATCCTTCCACATAGTCTTTGAGGAATAAACCCACTACGGCGATTGGCACACAGGAGAGTACTATTTTCCAAACCATCCAGAACTCTGCATTTCTCTTGAATCCGAGGAAAGAAATCAGCAGTTTGGAAAACATGGGCCACAAAACCACAATTGTGGAACACACCGTAGCTGCATGCAAAATAATGTCGAATTGCAATATCTTATCAGAGGGAATGTCGATTCCCAAAATTTCACGGAAAATTTCCAAGTGACCGCTTGAACTGATTGGCAAATATTCAGCCAGTCCTTGCACTATCCCCAATATCAGAGCGTCAATCCATTCCATGGGTAAAGTTTAGAATGTAAAGTTTAAAGTTTAAAGAGTAAAGTTTAAAGAGTAAGGTTTAAAGTTTAAAGAGGATGGTTCAATTATTTTTCTTTTTTAAATTTTTTCTTTACGGCATCCCATTTGTAAGGAGGACATATTATAGCAAAGGCCATCAATAGGAATCCTAAAAAAGATAGTAGAGGTCCCACCACGATTCTACGAGTGCTGAAGATGTCAGGATTGAATCCATTCGGTTCGGTGCTCCCACCCCCGCTCATGAAGAGGTAACCTAAAAAAATTAAAATAGCACAACCACCCATGAGCCAGAAGTTAAGAGGAGAAAATGGTTTGTCTTTTTCACTTGTCTTCTCAAAACCCATCAGGTCTTTTTTTATGGGGTCTTTCTTTATTTCTTCCTTTATTTTTAAAGCCATTGGTGTTGTTGTAAGTTTTAAGTTGTGAGTTGTGAGTTTTAAGTTGTAAGTTGTTTGTTAAAAGTTTTTATGATCGGATTAATTCATCGTAATCTTTCTTTAGATATTTTGAAGTGGCAAGAGCAGCCGCAAGAGAGCAGATAAGGGGCCCGACGACAACCATGCCTCCTGCCACACATGCGAATAGACCCCAACTTATATAATGTGCCACATCGCTATAGCCGGCATGAGGGGCAGCGGCCAATGCTATGGCGAGGATTCCGGAGGCTAAAAGCCCCGCTAAAAATCCGGCTGTCACATTATTAAGAATGAATGGCCTGCGGATAAATCCGTTTGTTGCACCCACCAATTGCATGGTGTGGATTGTGAACCTTCTTGCGTAGATCGATAAATGCACTGTATTGTTAATGAGAACGAAAGAAATCACTACCATTACAAGAGCCACTATTCCTAAAATAATAGCGAGGCTTTGAATGTTACGGTTCATAGCGTCTACCATCTCGGCGTCAGGCATCACCACCTCATTAACCCCGGCTACTTTTGACAATTGAGACCGGATATTATTAAGAGAATCGGGTGATGAATAATCAGCTTTTACCCTGAAGAAGACTTCGGGAGAAAGAGGATTAACGCCGAAAAGGGATTCGAGGTCTTCTCCGGTTTCCTCTTGCCAATCTTTGAGAGCCTGCTCTTTTCCGACATATCCGGCATCTAAAGCATATGGCAAAGTGGAGATTCTTTGTGCGAGCGCATTTGCATATGAGTCGCTAACTGAGTCGTTCATCACGATATTCACCTCAAGACGTTCACGGATATTGCGTGACTCTTTTTCACCGCTCAAAGTGATGAAAGTGATGATTCCTACAAGCAACAAAACAAGGGTCACGCTCACCGTTGTGGTGAGATGCGCGGCCCAATATGATATTTTTACGTCTCCCTCTCCTTTCATCCAGACAGGCTACCTTACGCTTATCCACCCACTCCTGGATGGCGCTTTTCGGATTCTTTCTGCAAAGTTAATAATTCATGACCCCCGTTGTCAAGTATTTAACAACTTTTATTCTTATTATTAACTCCAAAAATTCAAATTTATTCAAATTTATCTAAATTTGCATATAAATTCCGGGTACTATCCCCTCATTCCTATGTCGCTGAAAGCATCATACCACACACTTGGGTGTAAGCTCAATTTCTCTGAGACTGCCACCATAGCTTCTATGATGGAGCAGAAAGGCATATTAAGAGCTGAGGATAAGGAAACCCCCGATCTTTGTGTTGTAAATACTTGTTCGGTGACGGCTAATGCCGATAAAAAAGGAAGGCAGCTTATACGCAGTTTGAATACGAAATATCCTGAGGCCTCAATTATTGTCACAGGATGTTATGCTCAACTTAAACCGGAGGAGGTGGCCCAATTGCCCGGTGTGGCATTGGTGTTGGGTTCAAACGAGAAACTTCGGATATCACAATACCTTGATTCCTGGCTGGAAAACAACGGGAAACAGATGGAGGTGACTCCATCACTTTCCATTTCCGAATTTTTGCCTTCTTGCGAGAGGGGAGACCGAACCCGGTATTTTCTCAAAGTGCAAGACGGTTGTGATTATTTCTGTACCTACTGCACAATTCCTTTTGCACGTGGGAGATCGAGATCGGGCAGTATTTCTGCAATGGTGGAGATGGCCCGGGATGTTGCTCGGAAAGGTGGAAAGGAAATCGTGATTACCGGAGTCAATATCGGAACATTCGGTAAGGACCATGGCGAGGATTTCTTCTCACTTATAAAAGCGCTGGATAAAGTGAATGGCATTGAGCGTTATCGTATCTCATCTATTGAACCGAATCTTCTAACGGATGAAATAATCGAATGGATCGCAAAAGAATCTTTTGCTTTTATGCCGCATTTTCATATACCTCTTCAATCCGGCTCCGATAAGGTTTTAAAGTTGATGAACCGGAGGTATGACACGGCACTTTTCGCTTCCCGTATAGAAAAAATCCGTCAATTGATTCCCGATGCCTTTATCGGGGTTGATATCATTGCCGGAGCAAGAGGAGAAACCCCGGAAGAATGGCAGAAAAGTTATGAATTCGCCAAATCCTTGGATGTGGAGAAATTTCATGCCTTCCCATATTCGGAAAGGCAGGGCACAAAGGCATTGATATTAGGCGAATCTGTGCCTCAGCAGGAACGTTATAAAAGAGTATCCCAGCTTAATTCCCTATCCGAGGAGAAAACCGCTGAATTTATTGAAAGAAATGTAGGTTCGGTCAGGAAGGTATTATGGGAAAAACCTACGGGAATTGACACCATGCATGGTCTTACCGACAACTATATCAGAGTGGAGTCGCCACTTGACCCCAATCTTATTAATAAGGTATCTTTTGTGGAGATACTTTCCTTGAAGCCCGGACAGAAGGAATTGGCGCTTGGAAGACATATTAATAATGTTTGAAATGGGGAAAGGGGAGAAAAAACTTGCTGTGATAATCCTGAATTGGAATGGATTGAAATTGCTCAAACAATTCATTCCGGATTGTGATCGCTACACCAATGCACCGGAAGTGGATTTGATAGTTGCTGACAATGGTTCAACGGATGATTCGGTGGAATGGCTTGAAGAAAACTATCCTGACGTAAAAGTTATAAGGTTAGGCAGGAATTATGGTTTTGCGGAGGGTTACAATCGGGTAATCCAAGCCACCCGTTATCCATTTACTATTTTGTTGAACAGCGATGTGGAGGTGAGTCAAGACTGGTGGCAACCCATACTGAAATTTTTGGAAGAACATCCGGATGTAGGTGCGGTGCAACCGAAGATAAGGTCATATGGCAACAAGGATTATTTCGAATATGCCGGAGCTGCCGGTGGTTATCTGGATTTTTTGGGCTACCCTTATTGTCGAGGCAGACTTTTTGATAAATTGGAGAAAGATGAGGGTCAATATGATGGAGAGGCGGTGGATATATGTTGGGCCTCGGGGGCTGCTTTGGGCGTGAGAACAGAAGTGTATCTTCAATTAGGGGGATTGGACCCACTCTTTTTTGCACACATGGAGGAGATAGATCTGTGTTGCAGAATGTTGATTGCCGGTTATCGCGTCTGTGCAATTTCAGATTCCGTGGTTTATCATGTGGGAGGAGCCTCTCTTAATGCCGGGGATCCAAAAAAAACTTATCTGAATTTTCGAAACAATCTGTTGCTGCTATATAAGAATCTGCCGGAGAAGTCGAAAAAAAGGAAGTTGATTGTCCGACGTCTGGTTGATTCTCTCGCATTCTTTATGTTTCTTGCTAAATTTGATATTCCCAATGCACGAGCCATACTAAAGGCTCATGGGGATTTTAGGAAAATGAAGAAAAAATATAAGGATATAACGGGGGCGCCTGATGGATTTAAATTTCCCGGTTCCCAAAGAAATATTATTATAGACAGGTATTTGTTAAATAAGAAGAAATAAAACAGATATTTACAAACAATAAGAAATAATATGTCAAAACCACTCATATTGGTAAGTAATGATGACGGTATCTCAGCGAAGGGGGTACACGAATTGATAAAAAGTTTGCAACATTTAGGTGAAGTTGTGTGTGTCTGTCCCGAAAGCCCGCAGTCGGGAATGGGGATGGCGCTTACTGTCAACAGTCCTCTTCGGGTTAAGAAACTTGAGGATTATCATGGAGCTGCTATGTATCAGGTCAGCGGCACTCCGGTGGATTGTGTAAAAATCGCGGTGGATAATCTTTTATCGCGAAAACCGGATATAGTGGTCTCGGGCATAAATCATGGAAGCAATGCCGCTATCAATGTGGTTTATTCCGGCACGATGGGTGCGGCATTCGAAGGGTGTGCATATGGAATTCCGTCGATAGGATTTTCTTTGACAAGTCATGACGAGGATGCAGATTTCACACCTTGTTTGCCGGTGGTGGATAAATTGGTAAAGGCAGTATTGGAAAAAGGAATGCCTGAGGGCGTATGTCTTAACGTAAACATGCCGGCGAATGTGGCGGAATATTCAGAGATGAGGGTTGTGAGAGGTTGTAAAGGAAAATGGAACGACCGTTACGAAGAATACCATGACCCGGCTCATAGGCCGTTCTATTGGTTGGCGGGAAATTTTGTGAATGAGGAACCGGATAATCATGACACGGATGAATGGTGTCTTGCAAATGGGATTGTATCAATTGTGCCGGTGCTTTTGGAGCGGACTTATCCCCTTCTTGATGAATTTAAATGGATCCCAAATGAGTTGTAGAGACAAAAAGGGAGAAAAATTTTTCTAAAATGCAAAATGATAGCAAAATATTTTGGCAAATTGAGAAATGTCAGTAATTTTGTAGCACTATGTCGGATGGCATAGTGCTATTAAATTGATAATAGATAATAAATTCTTCTCATAAGACCAATTAATCGTTTCATTGATAATTTTATTGTTGCATTAGTAAAGTTATGGATTAATAGTTAAAATTAGGATTAGGACCATCAATGTATTCCGATGTGTTTCGTGATGCATTGGAAAAAAGGGA
>JAFLTP010000042.1 GCA_022510405.1 Muribaculaceae bacterium
TGAGCCATGATACCGATATTGCGGGTCAAATTAAGATCTTCGTGTTTTGCCATTTTTAATGATATACCAATTTAGAATCTGAAATGTGCGAAAGCGCGGTTTGCTTCTGCCATACGGTGCATATCCTCCTTACGTTTGAAGGCACCACCTTGGTCATTGAATGCGTCCACGATTTCTGCAGCAAGTTTGTCGGCCATTGTCTTTCCGCCACGCTTGCGTGCATATTGAATGAGATTTTTCATTGATATGGATTCTTTACGGTCGGGCCTGATTTCTGTAGGCACCTGGAAAGTGGCACCACCCACACGGCGGCTCTTCACTTCCACTTGAGGAGTAATGTTCTCGAGCGCCTTTTTCCAGATATCGAGTGCGCTTCTCTCCTCGTTTGGCATCTTTGCCTTCACGACATCCAAAGCCGTGTAGAAAATTGTATAAGCTGTGCTCTTCTTGCCGTCGTACATTAAATGGTTAACGAATTTAGTAACCCTTACGTCGTGGAACACAGGATCGGGTAATATTACCCTTTTCTTTGGTTTGGCTTTTCTCATTTTTGTTTAAAATTTGGGGCTGTGATCTTTAACACTTCAACCGTCTTTGGCTCTCTCGCCGGCGGTTTACTCAACCACATCCTCCCCTCACGGGGTGTTAATAATTCTCTTGTTTTCGCTGCTGTTAGATCTTACTTCTTTGCAGCTTTAGGACGTTTGGCACCATATTTCGAGCGCCTTTGGGTACGGCCCTGCACGCCTGCTGTGTCGAGAGTTCCTCTCACGATATGGTAACGTACACCGGGAAGATCCTTCACACGGCCACCGCGAACCATCACGATTGAGTGCTCCTGCAAGTTGTGGCCTTCTCCGGGGATATAGGAGTTAACCTCCTTACCGTTGGTGAGGCGCACACGTGCCACCTTTCTCATCGCTGAGTTAGGTTTTTTCGGTGTGGTGGTGTAAACACGTACACATACACCGCGACGTTGCGGACATGAATCCAGTGCCGGGCTCTTGCTCTTGTCTTCAAGTGCTACCCTGCCCTTTCTTACTAATTGTTGAATAGTTGGCATTCTTTGTCGCTTGTTTTATTAGTTATTGTTAATTTATTTTCTTGTCGAGTCTTAAAAAAAACACTTTCCTGTGTTTCAATTTCCCTTTTCACACACCCGAAGCATACACCTAAAACCACCACTAAACAACTATCCCTCAGTCATTTAGTGTCGGTTATCGGCGATTTTCGCCTCAAATGTTGTGCAAAGATAATGAAAATAAGCTTTTTATGCAAATTTTCAAATCCTCAATTGGTTTCTCAGCTCCATTATTCCATTTTTTAACCTTTTTTCTTTGTTTCTATGCCTCATTAATTCTTTTTAACAGCTTTGGTACCCTCCACATCTGATTTTTATTATATTTTTGCACATATCTAACGATTTTGAGCATACAAACGTGAAAATTTATCTATTCGATTCCACTGAAGCTCACGATAATTTGCTCCCACTGAGTTTCACACGGCCCATCGCGGATTTCAGATGCGGCATTTTGACTATCAGGGAAAAATGGGAAAAATATATTCCCGGTGATTATGGTTATTTCCCCGTGGAATATCTTCGCGATAAATTCGGTTCTGTCGACAATCCTTACGAAGATGCCCTGTTTATTGCAGGAAATCTTCTTCCAAGACCCGAACTTATTGATGCTATTAAGTTTTTAAATCCCGGAGAAGCTTTGGTGAGACCCAAACAGGCAGATTCGGAAGTGTCTTTCCTTTCTTCAATATATGCTTTCAGGGGCTCGCTTTCCTCATTGCTTTCCAATAAGTTTAAATATATTCCATTCCCGAATCCGGCCACACAAAAAGACACGGCAGCTATTGTCCCTCCATCAATAACTTATCTATACGACATTTTCCAGAAAAACGGAGAAGAGATAATAAGGGATTTCCAACTCATCACTAAAGGAAGAAAATCCCAACCTATTCCCGATTGTGTCAGGAAAATTTCTTCGTCGAATCTAAAAGGTCTTGGACGGTTGATTTTTATTGAAAAGGGAGCCAAGGTTGAGTGCGCCTCTATCAATCTTACAAAAGGTCCGGTATATATCGGTAAAGACGCTGTGCTGATGGAAGGGGCTTGCATCAGAGGGCCGTTCGCTCTCTGCGAGACTTCAGAAGTGAAGATGGGAACAAAAATATATGAAGGAACAACTATCGGGCCCCATTGCAAGGTGGGAGGAGAAATAAGCAATGCCGTATTCTTCGGTTACTCCAACAAGGCCCACGACGGTTTCCTTGGCAATGCAGTAATCGGAGAATGGTGTAACATCGGCGCCGGAACAAATGCCTCAAACCTCAAGAACGATTACAGCAAGATCCGGCTTTGGAACTATGCCACCCACTCTTTCATGAAAACCGACCTTCAGTTCTGTGGACTTATCATGGGCGACCATTCCAAAATCGGAGTTAACTGCATGATCAACACCGCTACGGTTATTGGTGTGGGAGTGAATATTCATGGAGCCGGATTCCCAAGAAATTTCGTGCCTTGTTTCTCGGAAGGAAGCCCCACTTCAGGGTTCACAACCGTGCCATTAAACAAATTCCTGGATATCATGGACCGTGTGATGTCTCGTCGGGATATGAAACCTACCGAAGTGGATATGCAGATGCTTAAACATATTTATGAGTATCAACAGAAATAAGAATTTTTTCTCCTATAAAAAATAAAAAAGCCTCCGGAAATCAAAATCCGGAGGCTTTGTTGATTATTATGATCACCTCTATGGTTTATTTTTTCAAAAGATTTTCTACAAATGCATAGTCAGGTTCGGTTGTGATTTGTTCGCATAGATTAGTACCAATCACTTTACCGTTTTCATCAATTACAACCACCCCACGTGCAAGAAGACCACGCATCGGACCATCAGCCAATTCTATACCATATTCTTTACCGAAATCGCTTCTAAATGCTGAACCGGTGTAAACATTTTCTATATCATTGGCAGCACAGAATCTTGCCTGTGCAAACGGAAGGTCCTCAGAAACACAAACCACAGCCGTGTTTTCAAGTTTAGACGCGTCCTGATTAAATCTCCTTACTGATGCAGCGCACACTGGAGTGTCTACACTCGGGAAAATATTGAGAACAACTCTCTTCCCTTTGAAATCATGGAGATTGAAATCTTTTAGGTCTTTATCTACGAGCACAAAATAAGGAGCATCATCGCCAACCTTCGGAAGGTTGCCTACAAGATGCATCGGATTACCATTTAAAAATACTGTTGTTTCCATTGTTATCTGTTGATTTTTATTATGATAACAATTCAATTTCTACTTTTGTTTATTGTACATCCAACTTTACAACGTTGTTTTTAAAACCGTTTTTTATTGAAGACTGAATCCAATTTCAACTTCACAACTCCAAACATCGCCTCGCCGAATATGGAGGTGTTCATCTTGGAGGTCCCTAACTGACGGTTTATAAAGATTATGGGTATCTCAGAAATTTTAAATCCTTTCTTATGAGCCTTGAATTTCATCTCTATCTGGAAAGCATAACCCTTAAATTCTATATTGTCAAGTTGTATTGATTCCAACACTCTTCTTCTATAACATACAAATCCGGCGGTGGCATCCCTAAGATCCATTCCGGTCATCAACCTGACATATGCCGAGGCAAAATAAGACATCAATACCCTTCCCATAGGCCAGTTTACAACATTGACCCCGCTGATATAACGTGAGCCGATTGTCACGTCAAAACCTTTGTCCTTGCTATTATGATACAGCCTTGTCAAATCATCCGGATTGTGTGAAAAATCGGCATCCATCTCTATTATATATCCATAATCTCTTGACAAAGCCCATTTGAAACCATGGATATATGCTGTGCCCAAACCTAATTTCCCGGCTCGCTTCTCAAGGAAAACTCTGCCAGGATATTTTTCTACAAGCTTTTCCACTGCCTCCGGTGTGCCGTCAGGGGAGTTGTCATCTATCACCAATACGTCGAAGTTGTCGGGATAACCGATCACCTTCTCAATGATATTGGTGATATTCTCTATTTCGTTGTAGGTGGGTATTATTACTAAAGCGTCGTGCATATCAATCGCCTCTATAATATTGTTGCAGATAACAGCGTGATATAAAATCCCAATGTTTTGTTACCAATTCTTTATCTTCCGAGGCCGGAAAAACCGCATCCGGCAACCAACCATTTTCACAAATGAAACGCAACAGATCTCCGGGACAACATCCTCTTTCGGTCAATAATTCCATTGCGTGCTTCCCCGCATATTCCTTATCATATAAAGCATTGTCAGGACTTGCAATACATTTGGCAATATTCCTTGCCAAAAGCATTCCCTTTTTAGGATCTACCATCAAAACGAAATCACGGTCATCCTTCACCTGCTCTAAATGTCTCTCTCCTTCCGCCCATCCTAAAGCATCAATGAAAAATCTGTTCATTTCGTCATAGGTTGCGAAAAATTGGAGTGTCTTTCCTCCGGTGAATTTAGTAAAAGAGGTGTAATATTTATGTTCACCTTCCGGTTCGGGTTGTTTCGGTTCAGGAGCTGGCTTCTGTTCCACTATCAGATAAAGCCATTCTCCCAAATATAATGCCAAAGGACCGGTAGGATCCTGCCACATTGACATATCAAGCCTTTTCTGTAATTCTATTATCCCATCTTCTTTAGAAAGATCATATTCTGATGAAATTTCTGTCAATGTCAGGGCATATGCCGGCATCATAAGATAACAGTGAAGAAACAACCAGTTGGCAAGTTTCATGATTTCAGGACGGTCTTCCTCGTTATGGATCTCTAATTCAGCTGAGAATCTATACTTCTCCGGTATCGGGGCTTCTTCATACTTTTTCTCCAGTTCTTCATACCATGCCTCGGCCCCCTCCAAAATTTCTTTATCTAATGGATAACATACCCTCCTGTTCTCATAATTCATGGATAAGGCATACCAAACCATGAATTTCACATCTGCCTTGTTCAATTCAAAGTCTTCATAATCTTCTCCTTCCTTTGCATAGAAAGGAACCGTGTATCCATATAGTCTCCTGCACTCATTTATAAACGACCTCCAAATTCCGGCATCGCTAATCACGTCCTGATAATAACCTATCAATACCAAAGCTGCTCTCTCCATCACCTTTTCAGGATAAGAGGGGAAAAGGTTCTTTTCCCGAGCTATCCCTGCAAGCCTGTTGCATAGGTCGAAATAGAATTTATCTGTAGAGGTCGCTTCAGGCATCGCCGGTTGCCTCAGAAGAAACTGTTCCTTACTGATCATATTTTGAAATCCTTTATTGAATGACGTGTCTGGTTACCTGTTGACATTTCTTTTAGCAACAAAACTCCCTCGGCAAGTTCCGATTCACCAATTATAGCCACGTATGGCACTTTTAAAGAGTCGGCATATCCCATCTGTTTCTTGAGTTTGGCATTGTCGGGATACAATTCAGCTGAAACTCCTTCCTCCCTGAGCCGTTTCACCAACTTCATACACTCAGATGCCTCCTTTTCCCCGAAATTCAAGAAAAGAATCTTCACACTTTCAGTCACCGACTCAGGATAAAGTTCCAATTTATTTAGAACATCGTAGATTCTGTCTGCACCAAAAGAGATACCAACTCCCGATAAACCCGGCATCCCGAATACCCCGGTGAGATTGTCGTATCTGCCACCACCGGTTATGCTTCCTATTTCCACATCCAAAGCTTTAACCTCGATTATAGTGCCGGTGTAATAATTCAAGCCTCTGGCCAACGACACATCCACATCCAGTCCGCACTCATGACCCAGATTATCGAATTGGTCAGTGACCCATTTTAATTCTTCCACTCCTTTGCTCCCAACTTCCGAATCTTTCAACACATCCGCAAGAGCATTTAATTTTTCATTGTTACTACCCGACAATTCCAAAATCGGTAATAGTTTCTTCACCGCATCTTCGGAGATTCCTTTGGAATAAAGTTCTTCAGAAACTTTTTCAATACCAATTTTCTCTATTTTATCGATAGCTACTGTGATGTCAATTATCCTGTCGCTCTCGCCTATCAATTCTGCGATGCCGGAAAGAATCTTGCGGTTGTTAAGTTTTATCGCAACCCTTATTTTCAAATTTTTGAAAACCTCGTCTATAAGTGAGAGCAATTCCACCTCATTCCAAAGAGAGTCGCTGCCCACAACATCAGCATCACATTGATAAAATTCACGGTAACGGCCTTTCTGGGGGCGGTCGGCTCGCCACACCGGTTGGATCTGACATCTCTTGAAAGGTAGTTGAATATCATTTCGGTTCTGAACCACAAACCTTGCAAAAGGCACTGTGAGATCATATCTCAAACCTTTCTCACTTATTTTTGTAGCCAACGACAAGGATTCTTTTTTCTCCAAATCCTCAGTGGAAAGGTCTTTGAGATAATCTCCGGAATTTAATATCTTGAAAAGTAGTTTATCCCCCTCCTCTCCGTATTTGCCCATCAATGTGGAGAGATTCTCCATGGCCGGTGTCTCAATCGGCGTGTAGCCGAATAGTCGGAATGCTTTTCTGATTGTATCGAATATATAGTTTCTGCGTGCGGTCTCCAACGGACCGAAATCACGGGTGCCTTTTGGTATCGAGGGTTTAACACTCATATGTGTTTATATTTATTAGAGCTTCGTATTTATTATTGCAAATTTAATTAAAAATGAGTAATTTTGCAGTCGCGAAATCCGCCAAGGCTAAAAAAGAGTGGGCAAAATGCCCTCCGCCCAACGGAAATGATTGAATATCATTAATTTAAAAAATGTACGCAATAGTAGAAATCAAAGGACAACAATTCAAGGTTGAGGAAGGAAAATTCCTTTATGTCCATCATCTCGGCGATGAAGTGAAAGAAGGTGACACAGTGGATTTTGACAAAGTGTTGCTTATCGATGCCGACGGCGACGTTACAGTCGGTGTGCCTGCCGTGGAAGGCGCTAAAGTTACTTGTGAGGTCCTCCTCCCGCTCGTTAAAGGAGACAAAGTGATCGTTTTCAAGAAAAAACGTCGTAAAGGTTATCGTCGCAAAAACGGTCACCGTCAACAGTTCTCCAAAGTATTGGTTAAATCAATCGTAAAGTAATACTCATCAGATATGGCACATAAAAAAGGTGTCGGTAGTTCTAAGAACGGCCGCGAATCAGAAAGTAAACGACTTGGTGTGAAAATCTTCGGTGGGTCAAACTGCCGTGCAGGTAACATCCTCAAACGTCAAAGAGGAACTGTTCACCATCCGGGTCAGAATGTAGGTATGGGTAAAGACCACACTCTCTTTGCTCTTATCGATGGTGTAGTTGTCTTCTCTACCGGTAAGGAAGGAAGAAAATTCATCAACGTAGAACCGCACGCAAACTAATCATAGCTGATTAGCAGAACTCTTTCGCCCCGTCGCTTCGGCTACGGGGTTTATTTTTTATCTTTATTATAAGTCCCGGAGGTAATAACAGCCGAATATTTTCCGTTTCTCTTTTGATGAAATATTTGTCCCGCATATTGTTTGTGTTCCTGTCTTTGGCTTGTACCTCAATGGCATGGGCTGAAAATGTGAAAATATCCGGAAGGGTGCGGGATAATGAAGATAAACCGCTTGAATTTGCCACTGTACGTGTGGCTGGCACAGCAATCGGTACAAATACCGACCTCCAGGGTGAATATTCACTGACCATTGCCAAACAAGACACCATTGAAATGGTGTTCAGTTGTGTCGGTTTTAAGACAGTCAACCGCAAAATAATCGATCCTCAGAGTGATGTGACTTTAAATGTGAAGATGATGCCGGATGATGTGCAACTTTCCGAAGTGGAAGTCACTGGTTTCAGGAGCAACATCAATGGCATGCAAACGCTCGATGTGGATTCTTATAAAGGTTCACCGGATGTGAGCGGAGGGAGCATCGAGTCTATGTTGACAACAATGCCCGGTGTGAATTCATCCAACGAAATGAGTTCCCAATATTCTGTGAGAGGGGGCTCTTTCGATGAAAATTCCGTGTATATCAACGGAGTCGAAATCTATCGTCCGCAATTGGTGAGAAGCGGCCAACAGGAAGGTTTGAGTATAATAAATCCGGATATGGTAGGGAATGTGAAATTCTCCAGTGGTGGATTTCCGGCCCGTTACTCAGACAAAATGTCTTCAGCTCTTGATATCACATATCGTGAACCGGAAGCTTTTGAAGCTGCTGTTTCATTGAGCTTGATGGGAGGATCTCTCGCAATCGGTTCGAACACCGGAAAATTTTCTCAACTGCATGGTGTTCGATTTCGTAAAAACAACTCACTTTTGTCCACTCAAGAGACTCGGGGCGAATACGATCCCCTTTATTTTGATTATCAAACTAATATGATACTCAAGGCCACGGATAAATTCAAAGTGAATTTATTGGGTAATATATCCTTGAATCATTTCGGTTTCAAACCAACCGATAGGGAAACAACTTTCGGTACGGCTGAAGATGCAAAGCAATTCAAAGTATATTTCGATGGTGAGGAACGTGATAAGTTTGAAACATATCTTGGATCGTTGGCCTTTCAATACAAACAAAGCCGATCGACTACTTTTGATCTCACTCTATCCGGGTTTCTTACCAATGAGTTCGTGAGTTACGATGTCTCAGGTGAATATTGGCTTGACGAGGCGGGAACCGGTGGTGAAAGTGGTGTTGGAGGAGAATTGGGTGTAGGGAAATATATGGAGCATTCCCGCAACCGACTGAGAGCTTCAGTTCTCACGGCGGCATTGAATGGACAAACCGTGATCGGCAAAAATCATCTCACATATGGTTTGAGATATTCTCATGAGGCATTCAGGGACAGAACCAAGGAATGGGAATGGCGTGACAGCGCCGGATACTCTTTGCCAACAGCTCCCGATGGGGTGCATCTTATATATAACCTAACATCAAATCAGGATATCAGCGGCAACCGTTTTGCAGCATTTGCAGAAGATGCCATTTATTTGGAAAACGATAAGGCTTTCATCACAATAAACGGTGGTATTCGTTTTTCTTATTGGGATTTCAATAAGGAATTCCTTGTTTCTCCCAGGGTCAACATAAGTTTCACACCTGCAAATCATATCGGATGGACTTTCAGACTCGCCGGGGGTGTATATTACCAGTCTCCTTTCTACAAAGAATACCGGGAAACATTGATGGATGATCTGGGGAACGGATACGTTTTGTTGAACACCAATATCAAATCCCCAAGAAGCATCCAAGTGGTTTTGGGTACCGATTATACCTTCCGGGCATATAACCGCCCCTTCAAAATCACTGCGGAGGCATACTATAAGAATCTGCACAATTTTATTTCTTATGAATATGACAATCTAAAGGTTAATTACTCCGGACGAAATGATTCAAAGGGATATGTGATGGGACTGGACTTCAAGATTTTCGGACAGTTTGTGCCCGGTTCCGACTCCTGGCTTTCAATTGCTCTGATGCATACTCAGCAAGATCTCAACGGGAAGAAAGTGCCCTTGCCGAGCGATCAACGTTATTCTCTCGGATTATATTTCACAGACTATTTCCCCAAATTCCCCCGTCTGAGGTTCAGTCTACGTGGTATTTTTTCTGACGGATTGACTCTCACTCCTCCACGTGTTACCCGTGATCAAGCATATTTCCGCGCACCATCCTACAAACGTGTGGATATTGGTGTGTCATATCTGATTATCGGCGAACCAAAAGACGGCGAAAGGAAACACAATTTCTGGAGTAATTTCAAACGTCTAATGGTTGGAGTAGACCTTTTCAATATGTTTGATATCGCGAATGTTAGCAGTTATTATTGGGTCACCGATGTCAACAATCTCCAATATGCGGTGCCCAATTATCTAACGCGTCGACAGGTAAATTTCCATCTCTCGGCTGAATTCTGATACTCATCTTCCCACGACAACTGCCCTTCGGCCGTTGATTTAGTCTTTTTCAATAAAAATTATTAACTTTGCAGTATATAATATACATTTTAAATGGCAAAGCAAGAAGACCTCTTCAAAACCATCGTGGCCCATGCCAAAGAATATGGTTTTGTTTTTCAGAGTAGTGAAATATACGACGGATTGTCAGCCGTGTACGATTACGGCCAAAACGGTGTGGAACTCAAAAACAATATCAAAAGATATTGGTGGGAAGCGATGACGATGCTCCACGACAATATCGTGGGTATAGACTCCGCTATTTTCATGCATCCTACAATCTGGAAAGCATCCGGCCATGTAGACGCTTTCAATGATCCTTTGATCGACAATAAAGATTCAAAGAAGCGTTATCGAGCCGATGTCTTGATTGAAGAGGAACTTGCAAAATTCGACGACAAGGCCGATAAGGAAGTGGCCAAGGCGGCAAAACGTTTCGGCGACAAATTTGATGAGGCTCTTTTCCGCCAGACTAATCCTAAAGTTGTTGAGTTAATAAAGAAGCGTGATGAATTACACAAACGTTTCTCGGATGCGATGAACGCCAATGATCTAAATGAATTGCGTCAGATTATCCTTGATTACGAAATAGTTGACCCGATATCGGGAACAAGGAATTGGACAGATGTACGTCAGTTCAATCTTATGTTCAAGACTGAGATGGGTTCAACCGCAGATGGAGCAATGGAGGTTTATCTTCGTCCTGAAACTGCCCAAGGTATATTCGTCAATTACCTGAATGTGCAAAAGACTGGCCGTATGAGAATTCCTTTCGGAATAGCTCAGATCGGTAAGGCTTTCCGTAATGAAATTGTGGCACGTCAGTTCATTTTCCGTATGCGTGAGTTCGAACAGATGGAGATGCAGTTCTTCGTGCGTCCGGGTGAAGAACTTAAATGGTTTGACACTTGGCGACAGAACCGTCTTAAATGGCATAAGGCTCTTGGTCTTGGCGACGATAAATATCGTTTCCACGATCATGAAAAACTTGCCCACTATGCCAATGCGGCCACAGATATCGAATTCCTGATGCCTTTCGGCTTCAAAGAAGTGGAAGGTATTCACTCACGCACTAATTTTGACCTCGGACAACACGAGAAATTCTCGGGAAAGAAGATTCAATATTTCGATCCGGAACTAAATGAAAGCTACACTCCGTATGTAATCGAGACTTCCATTGGAGTTGACCGTATGTTCCTGTCTGTATTCTGCAGCTGCTATGAAGAACAAGCTTTGGAAGGTGGCGACAAGCGTGTTGTCATGCATTTCCCGGCACCTTTGGCTCCGGTAAAATGTGCCGTTCTTCCTTTGGTTAAGAAGGATGGTCTACCTGAAAAGGCAAGAGAAATACAACACAAACTTCGTTTCGATTTCACTTGCCAGGTGGATGAAAAAGATTCTATCGGAAAACGTTACCGTCGTCAGGATGCAATCGGCACTCCTTATTGTATCACTGTTGACCATCAGACCCTTGAAGACAACACCGTGACTCTACGTCATCGTGACTCCATGGAACAGGAACGTGTGAACGCTGACGACCTCGAAAAGATCCTTGCTGAAAAAGTTAGTATTAACTCTTTGCTTCGTAAACTTCTTTAAGCCAAAAGAAACAAAACTTAGGAATGAAAAAATTAATTAAATATATAATCGTTTTGTTGGCTGTTTTGCCTCTCACTTCCTGTAATTACAATTCATTAGTGGAGAAACAGCAGAATGTAGATCAGGCCTGGGCTCAGGTGGAAAACCAATATCAACGCCGTGCAGATCTTATCCCCAATCTTGTAAACACAGTGAAGGGATATTCAACTCATGAAAGTGAAACTTTTGAAAAGGTTACTTTGGCAAGAGCAAAGGCTACCTCGATAACAATCGATGCCGACAACCTCAATGAAGAGAATCTTGCAAAATTCCAGGCAGCCCAAAATGAATTATCACAGGCGCTCAAATCTTTGCTTGCCGTGACTGAGGCTTACCCGGATTTAAAAGCTAACGAGAACTTCATGAATCTCCAAACCCAGCTGGAAGGTACAGAAAACCGGATCGCAACGGAACGAATGAGATACACAGAAGCTGTGAGGGATTATAATACAGCTATCAAGAAGTTTCCAACTACCATCTATGCAGGGTGGTTTGGATTTGACGCAAAACCTCAATTCAAAGCTGAAGAGGGTGCCCAACGTGCTCCTGAAGTTTCATTCTAATTAATCCAAATGAAAATTAAACATATATTTCCCATACTCACAGCCTCTTTATTGGTTCTGCTCCCTGCTTGTCTTGGCAATTCTGATAATTACAATGACTATACAGAATGGAGGGAATTGAACCAAGCCTATTATGACTCAATAGAGATTGCCACTGTGGATGGTGTGCTCCAATATGTTCCTATCACTCCCGTGTGGGACAATTCTTTCACTGTTCTTATGCATTGGCATAATGATCCGGATGAGAATCCCAGTTATATCATGCCGCTGTCCACCTCCACTTGTGTAGTGAAATATACGTTGACTAATATAGTGGGTGATACATTGGATTCATCGGATTCTTTTACTTGCGTACCTAACAACATGGTAACAGGATTTATGGCCGCTCTCACCAATATGCGAGTAAACGACACCGTGACTGCTGTAGTGCCTTATGCTGCGGGTTATGGCACATATGGATACAGTTCAATTCTTCCCTATTCAACTCTTATTTTCGGTATCCGTCTCGACAGTATATCAAAACTTATGTAAAATTACCCGGATTGGATATTAATACTTAACCAATCCGGACTCTAAAGGGTCACATCCAATAACCTATTAATGGTTAATTTAAGAAATATTTTTGTAATCGGATTATTTTGCCTATTGTTTTTTTCTTGTAAGCAAACAGAAGAAACTGAAGGAATCACTGCTGAAATCACTGCTGCCCAAATGGAGGGAAGACGTGCCGCCGGTATAATTCTTGGTCCGGAATGGAAGGATACTACCAAACTCCAGATGGCTTTGATAGAAGCCAAAGCGAAGCAGAGTCAATATCTGATCGATGGTAAGCCGGAATGTGCTGCAGTTTTTGATTCAACTTTCATGTCAACTATCCGAACTGTTAACCCCACTCTGGCAAAAAAACTGAAACCCTAAAATCTTTAATCTTTCAACTTTAAACTTTACACTTTAAACTTTAATCTCTAATTTATAATCTTTAAACTTTAATCTTTAAACTTTAATCTTTAAACTCTACTCTCCTATTCCTATACCAAAAAGTGCATAATCATATATAGCCGGATCTTCAGGTCTCAATTCTCTCAAAACACCGGTCAATTCTTCCACACTTTTCCTATCATTCTGTTTACGTGTCAGCAGTCCCAATTCTCTTGACACATTCCCCACATGAACATCTAACGGGATGTAGAGCTTACTCTTGGGTATAGATTTCCAAACGCCCATATCTACGATACCGTCGTCCCTTACAAGCCAACGTAATGCCATATTCACACGTTTCAAGGCCGAGTTCTTTAAATTCAAAGGTAAACAACGACTGCAATTTTCACCATTTTCCCGGTATAATGATTGATTTATCAATTCCACCAATTTCCAGGCCGGAGCCTCCTCATCACCAATTTTATTAGCGGTTGCGAATGCATCTAATGAACCATGGTCGGAATATATTTTACGCAATCCTTTAAGAAAATGTTGTAGATGAGATGCAAAAAATGTTCTATGGATATTAAGCTTCGGATCTAAATCTTCGTATCCCTTTTCCATCACATAACTATAGGGTTGATTATCCATCAAGCCCAACATTTTTTCTATGTCCCGACATATCATCTTGCGATTGCCCCAGGCAATCATGGCAGATAGAAATGAAACAATCTCGATATCCTGTAAGGATTCAAACCTACGAGGGAATTGCACAGGATCCCTTTCTATAAAATCCGGATTATTTATCCTTGCCGCCTCGCTATCCAATAATTCCTTTATATCCATATCCATGATTAATGCCATATATCCTATATCCCTCAGTTATCTCCATCTTACTGAAACTCCTTCAGATTCTCGGTTCAATCGGTCAAGAGCCGTGACAATAAATGTTGAACCTTCCGCTGTCGGACCCTCCGATATATCTTCGACCAAAACCGCATTATAGGGGGTCAAGGCAATTATGGCTTCAGAATCATTTATATCCACATTTTCTTCAGGAAAGAATTGATAAACCACATATCTCACTGCATCACTTGATTGCTGCTCTCCATTCGATGTTTCTTTATCCCAGGTCAGGAAAATTTGGCCTTTGTCTTTCACAAGTTTTAGATTTTTCACCTTGGCAGGCTTTTCATCGCTATCACCATAGGCCGGTGGTAATGCGATAGTGGATTGATATTTCAAAGCCAATGAATCAGCCACACCATTCAAATTGTCGGTAACCCAATAACCATGCCACCATACATTCCCTTTCACATTAGGCAAACGACGTGAAAGTTTCACTTTGGTGTCGAGTTCGTTTTTATCATTGTTTCCGGGATCGGCATTTGTCATGGTCCTTTGCACGTCCTGACCAATATAAACATCAACACCATTGGCATTGTCATTCCACCATTGAGCAAGATGTCTGCTCGGAGCAGCTTTCATATCTAATGTCCAGTAAAGCTGCGGGGCAAGATAATCAATCCAACCGTTTTTTGCCCACAACAAAACGTCGGCATATAAGTCATCATAATTTTGTAACCCCGAACTTTCACTTCCTCTCGGATCACTGTTCTTGTTACGCCAGATACCGAAAGGACTCACTCCAAATCTCACCCATTCTTTCTCGTCTTTGATTGTTGAATACAACTGTTCAATCAGTAAATCCACATTATGTCTTCGCCATGCATTCCTTTCCATACCGTCACCGAATTTCTTATAACTGGCATCGTCATTTTCAAATTTTTTGCCATTGGCGGGGTAAGGATAAAAATAATCGTCGATATGTATGGCGTCAACATCATAACGGGATACAATATCTTTCACTACAGCACAAATATAATCCCTGTTTTCAGGATAAGCCGGGTCAAAAAATGTCTGACCGTTAAATTTTATAAAGCGATTCGGTTCTTTGTTGTATAGATGATCGGAAGGTAAAGTTTCCTTTGCATTGGAGGTAACCCTGTAAGGATTAAGCCAGGCATGGAATTCCATACCTCTTTTATGGGCCTCTTCTATCGCATATTCCATAGGATCCCAAAGAGGTGACGGAGCTTTCCCACGTTTACCCGTGAGCCACGAACTCCAGGGTTCTATTTCGGAAATATAGAGGGCATCCGCTGTTGGTCTCACTTGGAAAATCACAGCGTTACACCCGGTCTGTTGCAACAAATCAAACTGCTGTTCTATATATTTTTTTTGTTGTTCGGTATTCTTGTTCATCCATTGTGACTGGCCGATCACATGCAACCATGCTCCTCTGAATTCACGTTTCGGATTCTGACTTAGAGCATTCAAAGAAAGTATTAATAAAAAAAAGAAGAATATTTGTTTCATTGAAATTTTAAAATTCATTTAATAGACCTTTTTCTTTAAGAATTTCCACCATTTCAGCAGGAGTCACAATCATTGGATCTTGAGGAAAATGCTTTATATTCCCCATTACCAAATAAGAATCCTCTTTACTCATCTTCACTTCATAAAAAATTATATCCTTAGGATCAGGAAAATCTTCAGCTGAAAACTCCTTCTTATTAATTTTTACACCTAAAGTTAAAACAACATCAATCAATTCGTCAATTAACTGTTGTTGGAAATTGAATTTTGATCTTGATAACACTTCTTTATACTCCTCAATTATTTCATGATTATAAATTGGAGTTATATTTTTATTAAATATATTATTCAATATTATAGTCGGATTCGAAAGTCTTTGAAGAGTATAATAGGCAGATACTAAAACGTTAGTATCAATAACAGCAAAAATTTTATCTTTTTGCATCTCTAACTGCTTTTATCTCAGCGTTGATTTCTTCTAATGTAGGTTCTTCAACTATACTCTCTCTAACTATACGCCGCATTTCTTCGAAAGCCTTTTTACCCTTTTCTATAATTTCATCTTCTGTACTATATGAATTTTTATTTGTGGAGACTGTGGCTTCCTTTTTTATTTCAAAAGGAATTTTCTTTTCTCTCACCACCGCTTTCATGAAAATGTTGATTGCAGAAGAAACACTTAAACCAAAATCTTCACAAAGAGCATCAAAATTCTTTTTTAGGGTAGGTTCAACCCTCACTGTTATTGTTGCAAGTGCCATAATCAAATATTTTTTTGCAAAAATAATGCAATTTGCCATATTATTGCTATCATATAATAATAAAAAATCAGGAAAGCAATCAACTTTCCTGATTTTATCTCCCCGTTATGGAACTAAGAGGAGCTTAAGTTTATTTTTAATTACGTGGGGATAAGACCATGCCAACCGAAGAGATGAGCTTCCATGCAGACTCTGGAAATTATAATCCATAAAGGACAGAAGCCCATGAACAGAATCACTGAGAGTGTCAATGAACTTGTACCGATTGCTGTGTAAACACCATATTCGTCAGCGATGATAATGCCGGAAAATGCCGGTGGAAGTGCGCAAGCCACCACAGTCATGAGGACATTGTAGTATTCCATCTTGAAGATGAGACATAGAATAAGGATCACTGCGGGCATCATGATCATCTTCAGGATAGAACCCAAGATAGCCTGCCAGTTGATAGTGATTTTCAGAGATGAAAGTGTAATACCGGCTGAGAAAACTGCCATAGAGGCGTTGGCACCTTTGATAAGGTCGAATGAAGGACTTGCCCAGTCAGGCCATGGAATTCCTATGATAACCCATATTGTCGCTAAGATCGGAGCCCACGCTACAGGTTGAGCCAATGCATGCACAACAGGTTTCCACCATGCCTGTCCCTTATGTGCCGGATCGGCTTTGGCGATACCCGAATTCAATAATGACAAACCTACAGGAATACCAATGGCATTTACTACGATACCGATGATGGCTACAACGAGAGCTACTTTTGTAAGACCGATTGTTGCATCGAAAATCGGCTCAAGAACTGCAAAACCCAAGAATCCGATAGTGGGTGATCCACTGATCAAGGCACTTACCGCAGCACATGACTGAGGGTTAGGTTTATTGTTTCTAAATGCAAGGAAAATAAAGAACACTGCCATAAAACATGCCATGATTCCCACTACGGAAACTATAGACAGTTTTATGTCTTCCACGAGCATGTGTCTGTTTGACTTCGCGATTGATACGAAGAGAGCGGCAGGCAACGCGTAGACAAGTACTACTTTGTTGAATTTCTTGGAATCTTCTCCGTTGAAGGCACCTTTCTTTCCGGAAAGATATCCCGCTAACATCACCACAAGAATCGGGATGATAGCATAGACAATTACGTGACCTATATCCATATGTTTATGCTTTAAGTTGTAAGGTTAAGTCGTTAGTTGTAAGTTGTAAGTTTTATAGTGGTTTTGATGTTTAGATAAAAATTTGCCAAGGTTTTAAAGCCTTGGCAAATTTAATAATTAATTTTTAAACAATTACGTGTTTTTCATACTTTTCCGTAAAAGTTACAATTAAAGTTATAAAGACTATAGTATTCTTATCTATTCTTTTAACTTTTTTCACTTTCTACTTTCAAACAGTGTAATCAATTAGCGGTGTCGGGTTCAAATAACCAATATGCCCGCTTTCCTTACCGGCGTCAGGTGCCAGTTCAACATTGATGATATTGGGCTTACCGGAAGCTATCGCAGCCTCAAGGGCAGTTTTCAATTCATCAGGTGTCGTAACATAAGCATGGTCACATTTAAACACTTCACCCATCATATCATATCTGTCGAAATCAAGAGTGGTCGGAGCCGGATCTTTTTTCACTTCGGGATTGGTGCTCGGATTGACTCCGATATGGTTGTAGATACCGCCATTATTGAATATCACAACGGTTACCGGCAATTGGAACCTTGTGATGGTAGAGAAATCCATTCCGGAGAAACCGAATGCGGAGTCGCCTTCGATTGCCACAACCTTCTTACCCGTTGCAACGGCCGCTCCTATTGCGGAACCCATGCCCATACCCATGATTGCCCATGTGGCGCAATCTATTCTGTGACGTGGAAGCGACATGTCTATCGCATCACGGGTATCGTCCAACGTATTGGCACCTTCGTTAACCAAAATCACATCCGGATTAGCTTCAAGAACCGGTTTCACCGCACTCAAGGCACTCCAGTGGTTCATGGGTGACAACTTGGAAGCATCCGCAAGTCTTTGAGCGAACTTGGCGTTCTTGACTTTGGTTTCAGCCTGCAGGGTACTTAACCAGTCCTTGTCGGTCTGCATTGTCTTTCCTTCCATACCCTTCAATATAGCATCCAAGGAAAGGCCAAGGTCACCAACAACTGGCGCTGCTATAGGAACGTTGACGTCAATTTCCTGTGGTTCAATATCCAATTGGATAAACTTCATTTCAGGATTCCATTTTCCCTTACCAAATGACAGCATCCAGTTAAGACGAGCACCGATCAACATCACTACATCGGATTTTTCCATAATGTCGCTACGGCAGGAAATTGCTGAAAGATCTCCGTTGTCGGGTAAAACTCCCTTAGCCATTGACATAGGCAGATACGGGATACAATAATCATTTACAAGCTTCTTGATCTTATCCTCAACCTGAGCATAAGCCGCTCCTTTACCTATCAGTATGGCCGGGCGTTTGGCAGTGGAAAGAAGTTCCACAGCTTTGTCTACTGAAGTCTGGTTTGGAGCCACCGGTGAATAAAGATCAACCGGAGTATAGAACAATTTCTCAGCTTCTGAAGCATCGATCACTTCAGCAAGAGCCACTTCCGACATATCAACGTAAACACCACCGGGTCTTCCGCTGACAGCTGCACGATATGCCCTGGCCAACGCTGAAGGTATATCAGTGGCGTGACTGCAACGGAAAGCAGCCTTTACCAATGGCTTAGCCGTGTTGAACTGGTCGAGCTGTTCATACATACCTACATTCATGTCCACCATCTCTGGATTTGAGGCACCGGAAATCTGTATCATCGGATAGCAGTTTACCGTTGCATTGGCAGTAGCGGTCAAACCGTTCATGAATCCGAGTGATGAAACCGTGAGAAGAACACCCGGCTGCCTTGTAAGGAAACCATGGGTGGCTGCTGCCATGCCGGCTTGTTGCTCGAAGCGGAAACTTATGAATTTCATTCCTACATATTGGAAAGCATAAGCCGCCTCTGTCACCGGTATGCCTACAAGCCCGTAACATGTGTCAAGACCGAGTCTCTTCAGAGTTTGAGCCAAGACATACATTCCGGTCACTTGGTCCGGGAATTTCGGATCCTCACTGGATGAAAGATTATATTTTTTTTCGATTGTTGCCATATTTTGATAATTTTTTATTCCCTTGAAATAAGGTCTACATCTCCCTTGAAGGGAGATGTAGGATTTGATTTTATTTTGAAGCTTTGGGAAGCGGTTCTGTTGTACCGTTTTTGGCGAATTCTGCTATCTGATCATCAGTATAACCCAATGACTTGAGCACCTCTTCGTTGTTGCCACCAAGACTCGGAGCCGGTCCGTAGGTAGGTTGATAACTGCTCAATGTGAATGGACATCCTACGGTTACAAATTCTCCGATTTCACCACCCTGGTTGATCTTCACCAAAGTATTTCCGTCATAAAGTGACTCATCGGTAAGAATTTCTTTAGTTGAAAGAACAGGAGCTACAGGGACACCGGCTTTACCTAAAATGTCAGTAACTTCAAATTTGGTCTTGTCAGCGGTCCATTCGCCGATACGCTTCCAGATTTCCTGTTTATGTCTGTCGCGGGCATCAGCAGTGTTGAAATCCGGGTTGGTCAACCAGTCGTCGAATCCGAGAGCTTTACAAGCCAATTCAAAATCTTTTTCTCCTCTTTGAAGAATAATGTAAACATAGTTGTTAGCATCAACTTCAGTATCATAACCTCCTGCCGGCTTACATTTGTATGTCCATCCGAGAACACCACCGCCTTCGGTGTTGCCGGAACGAGGAACACAGTCTCCGAACTTACCATCAGGATATTGTGGGAACTGAGTTAGGTATCCGATCTTGTCAAGTGTGAGCTGGTCACGTGTCTTGATACGACAAAGATTCAAACAAGCGTTATGCATTGATTGATATACATAACATCCTTCTCCTGTCTGGTTCCTCTGTTGTAAAGCAGCGAGAAGACCAATAAGTAAATGCATACCCGTATTAGAGTCGCCGAGGGCAGCTCCGGACTGAGTCGGGATATTATATTCACCTTCGTACCATCCTGTTGTTGAGGCAGCACCACCTGTCACCTGTGCAATAGGCTCATATGCCTTGAGGTCCTTATATTTTGAAGATTCGGGGAAACCTTTGATTGTACCATAAATACATCTTGGGTTGAGTTGATGCACCACTTCCCAGCTGAATCCCAATTTATCCATTGCTCCCGGGTGCAGGTTTTCCACGAACATATCGGCTTCCTTGATGAGTTTCGTAAGGATTTCCTTGCCGTCAGGAGTCTTGGCGTCAAGTGTCAGTGATTTTTTATCTGAGTTTAACTGTAGATAATAGTAACTTGGAAGGTTAGGATTGAACTGAAGCTCCTTACGGGTAGCGTCACCAACACCTGGACGTTCAATCTTTATTACGTCTGCTCCAAGCCAAGCAAGCATTTGGGTACATGACGGACCTGACTGAACTTCTGTAAAATCTACTACTTTAATACCTTTTAGAGGCGCTATTGTTTCCATAATTCTTTGTTTTATTGTTTTTATAAAGTTCTAATATAATTTCTAAAATTATATTATATAAACAAATAAAATGAATTATGGTTTAGTGTATATGTATAAAATAAAATTCTTATAATTAGAAGGGTACAGAATAGTTAGAGTGTGATTAAATGGAATTTAAAGTTAAATTATTGTTTTGAAATAATGGAACGGCTGTCCTTTTTTGATTCGTAGCGTTCGGGATGTTTGGGGTTAGCCGGGAACCAACCCTTTTTTACTCTTTCAACTTGTTCATTAACTTCTTTGATACCCCAGAAGCTACTGAAGGATGTTACACCGAAAATTGCGGAGAGAATTATTCCGTTGGCAAGGACTGACAGGATCAGAAATAAAATACCGGCTACAAGGAAAGCCCATTTGATTTTAACTCCGAAGTAGTATTCCCCTTTAATTACCAATGGATGGAATAGTCCGATGATTAGGAATGTGCAAAGACCGATGAAAAGACCTGAAAGCATTTGATGTTATGATTAAGTTTTAAGTATAATATGCAAATGGTTGAATTTCAAGTGCCAAATTGGCAAACGTCGCTGAATGAAAAAGTTTTATTTAAAGTGAAGGGATGGAAATTCTATTGAATATCCATCCCTTTAGGTGTCCAGGATGAGACTCGAACTCACACGGACAAGCGTCCACTACCCCCTCAAA
>JAFLTP010000043.1 GCA_022510405.1 Muribaculaceae bacterium
GCTTCAGGCTGTAAATTCCCGATAAAAAGGGGTTTACAGCCTGAACTGTTCTTAGGAGGTTCGTTCATTTTGATATTTAAAACGATTCAAATTATTGGAAAAATAAAGAATTGAAGTTGAAGAGTCACACCAATAACGGTATCTTTTCTTTTTTATAACGAATTAGATTATAGATATTTATTTACCCTAAAAGAATTCAATTATTCAAACCTTTTCTTATTAACACTTGTTTTATTTTAAACTTGTAATTCAATTAGATACTTATAATTATGGATATAATACAGGCAATGAAAGAAAGAAGATCGGTAAGGAGTTTTAACGGAGAACCTCTCTCTTCAGAAATCATCCACGATCTTCAAAAGATTATTAATGAGTCTTATACTCTTTTTGGAGGCAAAGTCACTATAAGGTTAAAATATTTTGATCTCAAGGGTGATTTCAAACCAAGCACTTACGGGGTTATAAAAGGAGCTTCTGATTATTTCCTTATGGCCATAGGTGAAGGAGAGGATTCAGCCTTGACAGCCGGTTTTCAATTTGAGCAAATTGTTTTGAAAGCTTGGGAAATGGGCCTCGGCACGTGTTGGATAGCCGGCACTTATAAAGGATCTCAGTTTGACCAGGGTGAGAATTGGCCAGAGGGTGAATCATTGAAAATCATTTGCCCTGTCGGATTTCCTGAAAAACAAAGAGTATTTGAAAAGATGATGAGATTTACAGTAGGAAGCGACAAGCGCAAACCTTTCTCAGAGTTGTTTTTTGAAGATGATTTTAAAAAATCATTGAACCCGGAAAATAAATTTGGCGAATCTTTGGAAATGCTGAGAATAGCTCCATCATCCACAAATTCACAACCCTGGAGAATATTAGTTAAAGGAGATGAAGTTTTGTTTTACTATAAATCAAAGGGCCCAATATCTATATTAGACACCGGAATAGGGATATGTCATTTCTATGAAACTGAAAAATATAATGGGTTTGGAGGAAAGTTTGTAAAGTCAACAGACTTTCCTGTTCCACCGGAAGATTGGAGGTATCTGGTTACTTATATTCGAGAAAAGAAATAATCTTTAATATTATTCTACTACAAAAGAGAAATTGTAAGAAAGAAGGATGGAGCAGTATTTTTTCTGTTCCTTCTTTATTTAACTAAATCCCCTCTATTATGTTAAACCTTGAATATTAAATTGTTCTTATCTTTACCAAGAGAGATCCACCTAAAATTATCTCAGTTTGGTTTTTCAATATGTCATGTTCTTTCATTTGATTCATGAATAATGCTGGGAATTTAAACATATTTATAAAATTATGCTATAAAACATAAATTATTTTTACTTTTTTGTTTTTTTAATTTGAAAATTTGTAAATTTGCAACGGTAAAAAGATTGTTATATAAAGTTTTAGTCAGGTGAAAGATTTAAAAAAGACTCTCTATGATGCATCGTATGAGCATGATGCTTGTGGAGTGGGAATGATTGTAAATATTCATGGAGTGAAATACCATGAAGTGGTGGAAAATGCTCTTCAAGTTTTGGAGCACATGGCACATCGAGGTGCAGAAGGTTCAGACCATAAAAGCGGGGATGGAGCAGGTATAATGGTCCAGATTCCTCATGAATTCATACTTTTAAATGGAATACCAGTTCCTGAAAAGGGAAGATATGGCGTAGGAATGATTTTGATGCCAAAGGATGAGGAAGATTATGATGCTTTTCTGAACATTATTAGAGAAACAATTAAAGAAGAGGGCCTTATTCTTACAAAAATCAGGGAAGTCCCGGTAAACAGTATTGTTTTAGGCGATCTTGCTAAGGAGACAGAACCAAGAATACGTCAGATATTCATAAAAGGCAACGATGACCAGCAACGGGATGTTAAGCTCTATGAAGAAGAGCTGAGAAGGAAATTTTATGTGATTGAAAAGAAAATTGAAAAAAGAGTTTCTGAAGATACACGTATCAAAGACAAAGCAAGTTGCTATATAGTTAGTCTCTCTACAAGAATTCTTGTCTATAAAGGCATGCTGACATCTCATCAGTTGAGGTATTATTTCCCGGATTTGATAAATCCATATTTCACCAGTGCCTTTGCAATGGTTCATTCAAGATTTTCCACCAATACTTTTCCCCAATGGAGACTTGCGCAACCTTTCCGTATATTAGCCCATAACGGAGAAATAAACACTATAAAGGGAAACAGGATGTGGATGCATACGCGTGAATCAGTGTTGAAACCTGATTTTATTGAAAATATCGAAGAAATATCTCCCATTATTCAGCCCGAAATGAGTGACAGTGCTTCTCTTGATAATGCGGTGGAATTTTTTGTCAAGGCAGGTTTTTCTTTACCTCATGCCCTTGCTATGTTGATTCCGGAAAGTTATGGAGATAAGAATCCGATGAGCAAACGGATGAAAGGGTTCTATGCTTATCATAGCATCTTCATGGAGCCATGGGATGGTCCGGCTGCTTTGATGTTTTCAGATGGAAAATATGCAGGCGGTCTATTGGATAGAAATGGATTAAGACCAAGTAGGTATATGGTTACTGATTCTGGTATGCTGATTATGGCGTCTGAAACAGGTGTGGCTAATATGATTCCCAATTCTTCCATTATTGAAAAAGGAAGGCTTAAACCAGGTAAAATGATAATGGTTGACCTTGAAAACGGGAAACTAATAAAAAACGAAGAAATAAAAAAGAATCTTGCTGAGGCTTTCCCTTATAAAGACTGGCTTCATGACAATCTTGTAAATCTTGAATCCATAACCAGTGGAAGAAAAGTAGGGATTGAGGTTGAAAATCTAAATGTATTGCTAAAGGTGTTTGGGTTTTCTTCAGAGGATATTGAAATAATCCTAAAACCAATGGTAAAGAACCGGCAGGAACCCACGACCTCCATGGGGGATGACCGTCCTATTGCAGTATTATCAAAAAATCCTCAGAGATTTTTTAATTACTTCAAACAAATGTTCGCACAAGTCACAAATCCACCGATTGATTCTCTACGAGAGAAATCCGTCATGTCTTTGACTGATTATATCGGTGGCGTATGTGATAACGTTTTGATGGCTTCTCCTGATATCTGCAAGGTGGTGGAACTTTCCAGTCCGATAATATCCAATGTGGATCTTGACAATCTAAAAAATCTTTCATATAAAGGATTCAGAACCATAAACATAGATATGACCTTCCCTGTGGAAAAGGGTACAGAAGGATTGGAAGAGGCAATAGTAAGACTCTGCAATGAAGTTGAAAAAAGCGTAGACGACGGTTTCAACTACATTATTTTAAGCGATAAAAAAATTAATGAAAAATTAGCCCCAATACCTTCTCTTATCGCTGTTGCAGCCGTTCATCAGCATCTTATAAACACTCATAAGAGGTCTCAAACAGCCATAATTGTAGAAACCGGTGAGGCTATGAGTGTTATGGAAATAGCCCTACTCATTGGATATGGAGCAAGTGCAGTGAATCCTTATCTGACATTTGCTTTACTTGATAGTTTAGTAAAAAAAGGAGAACTTCAATTAGACTACGAAACAGCTAAGAAATATTATATTAAAGCTATCGATAAAGGATTGCTGAAAGTTATGTCTAAAATGGGAGTTTCCACAGTCAGAAGTTATAAAGGTGCAATGCTTTTTGAGACTGTTGGTGTTTCTTCTTCATTACTTAATAAATATTTTGGCGGCGGGATATCAAAAATAGAAGGTATAGACCTTGAAGATGTAGCCAACGATATTGCAACAAGACATAAAGAGGCTTTCTCGGAAGAAGATCCCAAATCAGTATTAAAAAATGAAGGAATTTATAAATACGTTCCCGGAGGAGAGTTTCATGCATGGAATTCAAGTGCTGTACGTAAATTGTCAAAGGCCTTGAAAGAGCAAGACTATGATCTTTTCAAGGAGTTCACTATTGGGGCTAACAATGAAGAGAATCCTATTTTCATCAGGAATATGATGGAAATAATAAGTGATAAGAGAAGCATTCCTTTAGAAAAAGTTGAATCCGAGGAATCTATAATAAAAAGATTTGTGGGAGGAGCCATGTCCTTTGGAGCCATAAGCAAACAAGCTCACGAAGACATAGCTTTAGCTTTAAATCAAATGGGATGCAGAAGCAATACAGGTGAAGGAGGCGAAGATTCCGAAAGATTCTCTCGTAAGGTAGATGGCGTGCCACTCAGAAGTGCAACGAAACAAATTGCATCCGGACGCTTTGGAGTCACCACTGAATATTTAGTAGAAGCGGATGAAATTCAAATTAAGATAGCTCAAGGAGCTAAACCGGGAGAAGGAGGACAATTGCCTGGATTTAAAATAAATGAAATAATAGCACGGACAAGACATTCAATTCCTGGTATCACACTCATCTCCCCTCCTCCGCACCATGATATTTATTCCATCGAGGATTTGTCACAACTTATTTTTGATTTAAAGAATGTAAATCCAGAAGCATTAATAAGTGTGAAATTAGTAGCCGAATCCGGAGTGGGGACAATTGCTGCCGGAGTTGCTAAAGCTAAGGCTGACCTGATAGTTGTGAGTGGTGGAGAAGGAGGCACCGGTGCTTCACCGGCAAGTTCAGTAAGAAACGCTGGATTGCCAATGGAACTCGGTCTTTCAGAAATACAACAAACCTTGGTTTTGAATAATCTACGTGGAAAGGTCAAGCTACAGTGTGATGGACAACTTAAAACCGGCAAAGACGTAGTGATCAGTGCTATTCTTGGGGCTGAAGAATATGGTTTTTCTACGGCCTTGATGATTGCATTGGGATGCATCATGGATAGAAAATGCCATACAAATACTTGTCCGGTAGGGATTGCCACCCAATGTGAAGAACTGAGTAAAAAATATAACGGGGATCCCACTCGTATTGTCACCTATTTTCATTTTCTTGCAAGAGAAATAAGAGAAATCCTCGCCTTCATGGGATACGAGAGACTTGATGAAATTATTGGGCGAGTAGACCTTCTTTCTCAGAAGAAATATGAAGGTAAACTTGGCAAAATTGATCTTTCAAGAGTATTATCTTCCACTCGTTGGCACAATGAAGAAATCAAATGGAATGGAGAAAAGAATAAACTGACGCCAGGTTTACTTGACGAATCTTTAATTATGGCTTCAGAAAATGCAATTCTGACCAAAACACCAATTGAATTTAATCTTCAGATTGTAAACACTGATCGGAGTGTGGGTGCAATGTTAAGTGGATGGATATCTAAAAAATATCCTCAAGAAAAATTAGACCCTGAGACTATCAAAATAAATTTTAAAGGTTCAGCAGGACAAAGTTTTGGAGCATTTTTGATTGATGGAATAAAGTTTGTTCTCGAAGGGGATGCCAATGATTACCTTGGCAAAGGACTCTCCGGGGGTAAAATCGTTGTGATGCCTCCATCAGAAGTGTCTTTCAAACCGGAAGAAAATATAATAGCCGGCAATACCTTGCTTTATGGAGCCACTTCCGGTGAAGTCTATATAAGCGGCCAGGTTGGAGAAAGGTTCTCTGTGAGAAATAGTGGAGCAATTGCAGTTGTTGAAGGCGTAGGTGATCATTGTTGCGAATATATGACAGGAGGTAGAGTGGTAGTCTTGGGACCAACCGGAACAAACTTTGCAGCCGGCATGAGCGGTGGCATTGCCTATGTTTGGAATCCATTAGGGAAATTTGATTTTTTCTGTAATATGGAACTTGTGGAATTGACTCTGGTAGAAACTGAAAATGATAATCATGAATTACGTAAACTGATAGAGACTCATTATGAAGAGACCGGGAGTCAAATAGCTTCTTCTTTATTAAATGACTGGCAAAATTCAGTAAAGAAATTTATTAAAGTCACTCCAATAGAATACAAGAAAATTATTGAAACAGAGAAAGAATAATTAAAACTTTTGAGACCTCATTGCTTGAGTGATGAGTTCTATGCGGATAAAACATAAATGAATAACAATTTGCAAATTTCCACTCGAGGCATTGAGATGCCCCAGTCTCCTATACGTAAATTGTCACCATTGGCTGAAAAAGCTGAAAATGATGGCGTCTTGATTTACAAACTTAACATAGGACAGCCTGACCTTCCCACTCCACAAAAAGCATTAAAAGCGTTAAGGAATATAGACCGAGAGATTTTGGAATATAGTCCTTCACAAGGATATATTTCTTTAAGAAAGGCTTTGATTAATTATTATGAACGCTATCAAATAAAGTTGTCTCCTGATGATATCATCATTACTTGCGGAGGATCGGAAGCTGTATTGTTTGCATTTATGAGTTGCTTGAATCCGGGTGATGAAATAATCTTGACAGAACCAGCATATGCGAATTATATGAGTTTCGCTATTTCAGCAGGGGCAGTCATCAGATCTGTAGTAACCACTATTGAAGAAGGTTTTAGTCTCCCTAAAATTAATGAATTCGAGAAACTAATAAATGAAAAGACAAAAGCAATCTTGATTTGTAATCCAAACAATCCCACAGGCTATCTTTATACTCAAAAAGAGATGAACCAATTGAGAGATATTGTAAAAAAATATAATCTTTATCTCTTTTCTGATGAAGTTTACAGGGAATTTATCTATACCGGTAGTCCTTATATTAGCGCGATGCACCTTGAAGGGCTTCAGGAAAATGTGATACTTATAGATTCGGTATCTAAAAGATATAGTGAGTGTGGTATCAGGATAGGAGCCTTGATAACGAAAAACAAAAAGGTGAGAGACACTGTTATGAAATTTTGTCAAGCTAGGCTTTCTCCACCTTTATTAGGACAAATTGTGGCAGAAGCATCTATTGAGGGAACTGAACAATATTCACGAGATGTCTATGAATCTTATCTTGAAAGAAGGAAACTTCTTATAGACGGTATAAACAGGATTCCCGGATGCTATAGTCCTATTCCGATGGGAGCATTTTACACTATGGCTTCTTTACCGGTGGAAGATACAGAAAAATTTTGCGAATGGTGTTTGAAAGAATTTTATTGGAAAGATGAATTCACTCCACAAGGAGTGAAAGGAGAAACCATTATGATGGCTCCGGGAAAAGGATTCTATACCAATCCCGAAAACGGGAAAAAAGAAGTACGTCTTGCTTATGTCTTAGAAAAACGAAAGATTAAACGAGCACTTTTTATTTTGGAAAAAGCTCTTGAAACTTATAATAATAATAACCTGAACAAGAGAAATATATCTGACCTTTCACCTCTAAATGATTAAAGGTGATATCGGGTTATATTTCGATACCACCTCTCTTCTTTTAGTTCAATAGTAAGATTAAAGAATTACCACAGAGGATCAAGTGACGCATTCATAAATGTCACTTATAAAGTTTTTCCGGGAAGTATTGGCAACCCTGACTAATGAAAGCATAACCGGCACTTCCACCAGAACTCCAACCACAGTGGCTAATGCAGCTCCCGATTCGAGTCCGAAAAGTGAAATGGCCACGGCTACAGCCAATTCAAAGAAATTGCTTGCTCCAATCATTCCTGCCGGAGCTGCAATGGAATGAGGAAGTTTCCATGCTCTTGCCCAACCATATGCCACGAAGAATATAAAAACAGTCTGCAAAATTAATGGAACAGCAATAAGAACTATATGCAGCGGATTCTCTATAATGGTTTTCCCTTGGAATGAAAAAAGTATGATTAAGGTTAAGAGGAGTCCGATTGTTGTCCATGAATTGAATTTGTTGACAAACACATTGTTGAAATAATTAATCCCTCTATTCTTTATAACTGTTACTCGGGTCAATATTCCGGCCAATAATGGAATAACAACAAACAGGACTACAGAAAATATAAGAGTCGTCCATGGTATTTGAATTCCTCCGATTCCCAGGAGAAAACCGACTATAGGAACGTATGCGATTAAAATAATAAGGTCGTTCACGGCTACCTGCACCAATGTGTAAGCGGGATTCCCATTAGTAAGATGACTCCATACAAACACCATGGCTGTGCAAGGTGCAGCTCCAAGCAAGACTGCGCCGGCCAGATATTCATCAGCGAGGTTCAAAGGAATAAGATATTTGAACACCACAAAGAAGAAAAACCAAGCTATGCAAAACATCGTAAAAGGCTTAATCATCCAGTTCGTCACACAAGTCACAACTATTCCTTTAGGTTGCTTGGCAACGTTCTTGACACTCCTAAAATCTACCTTAAGCATCATGGGAAATATCATCAGCCAAATCAAAGCAGCTATAGGAATCGACACGTTTGCATATTCCCATTGTCCTAAAGTTTCAGGAACAGCGGGAATCCATTGCCCGATCAATATACCCACTAAGATGCAAAGGACAACCCAAACAGAAAGATATTTTTCAAAAAATCCTATTCCTTTGTTTTCACTCATGATTGTAATTTATTTTGATGGGTTCCATATGAATACCTATATGTGTTTTTGACCCAAAACGTTTTTTCAGTTTTCTCTCTGCTGTTGTGGCTATCTTATGGGCCTCATTCAAGGATATTTGGCCATCCATTAAAGTATGAACCTCAATTGCAAGCCGGGTGCCTATCTTTCTTGTTTTCAAAAGATGAACCCCTTCGATTCCTTCCACGGATTTTAATATTTGTCTTATTTCTTTCTCTGTCTCTATTGGGAGTGCCTTTTCCAACAATTCATCTATGCTTGGTTTCACAACATCATAACCTGATTTACATATATAGAAACTTACCAATATGGCAGCTAATGGATCAAGAATCAATCCGTTTTCTCCCAGGAACATTGCACCCGCAACACCTATCAGAGTAGCAATCGAAGAAAAAGAATCCGAACGATGGTGCCACGCATTCGCTATAAGAATCGGAGAGTCTATTTTCTTACCGCGTTGTATGGTATAACGATAGACTCCCTCTTTTAAAACTATTGAAAGTATAGCAGCGATCAACGCTATGACACGGGGATGCTGGCCTTTGTCTCCATGAAAAAAAGCTATGCAATCCTTGATCCCGGCACCCATAATACCCAAACCCACGAGTATCAGTATACAACCCACAATCAATGTAGCAAGGGTTTCAAACTTTCCGTGGCCATATTCATGATCATGGTCTATTGGTTTTGAGGCAGCCCTTACAAAAATGAAAATAATAGCATCGGTCACTAAATCGGACAAAGAGTGAACAGCATCTGCCACCATTGCTGAACTTCGTCCCACAATACCGGCGACAAATTTAAAAATAGTCAGTAAAACATTTACAATAGTGCCGACCGCAGTCACCTTGTAAATTTCCCTTTCTCTATTGTTCACTCCTTTGAAAACTTTAATTTATAGTATCAACTATTTTCCCATGCGATTATTGCTACATTATTTTCTGACAGTTCCCTTACTTTCTCTAACCATTTCCCTTCACCTTTGGCACGTGCTTTCAAGAATGGATTGTTTGTGTCAGTTAAAGATAAAAACTGATTTACAACCCACCACTTGTTATTTATTCCGGCACGCTTTAGGTCTTTCTGTAATCGTTCTGCTTCGAAAACAGGTGTCGCTTCAGGCAAGGTTACAATCACTACCTCTGTTTCATTCTTGTCCCTCAATCTTGGTAGAAGTTTCTTAACCGACTCTGGTATATCACCATGAGTCCTTTCAACTTCCCTATGGTAACTTTTTGTGGCATCAAGAAGCAGAAGTGTGTGACCGGTGGGAGCTGTGTCAATGACTACTATTTCATCATCTGCCTTATCAACTATATCTGCGAAAGCACGGAAGACTGCAATTTCTTGCGTACATGGAGAACGAAGGTCTTCCTCAATATAAGCCATATCGTCCTCAGTCATGGTTGTCTTCGCTTTTGCCCTTACTTCGTTCTTATAGTTTTCTAACACCTCAGCCTCATCAATCTTACTCATGGTTATTCCAAGATCTTTCATTGCGGAGAAGTCAAGATGATTTGCAGGGTCAGTGGTTGTAAGATGAACCTTCTTGCCTGAGGCTGCGAGCTGTTTTGCAATTTCGGTGGCTATAGTGGTTTTGCCGACACCTCCTTTGCCCATTGTGAATATCACTCTCTTGCCGGTTTTGCTCAAATCTTCAACCAACTGTTGCATGGTCGAGAAATCTTTGGGTACTGAATATTTTTCATCATAACTCACTTTGTCTCCTACAAGCATTTCACGGATATTGGCTATATCCGACATATTATAGGAACGGAGAGGACCATAATAGGTCGGAATCTCCCTCAAGGTTTCCGGAATATCCTTAAGGGCATTTTGTTGCCTTTTATACATTTCATGTGTAACCTTGTCAGCCGGGTCATCCTTCTCCAGCATAGCATTTATCACCAGAATCTGGTTATTTACCCCAAGCAGGCGAAGTTCATGAGATGAACGTGCAGCCTCCTTCAAGGGAGAAACATCCGGACGGCTTACCAAAACAAGTTTTGTAAGTTTAGAATCAGATAAGGTGGCAACAGCCTGTTTATAGATCTCTTTTCTTTTTTCTAAACCTGATAATTGACCGAGACAAGACGCACCGTGAGTGCTTTCACTAATGAATGTGCTCCATGCGGAAGGCAGCTGAAGCATTCTCAAGGTGTGACCGGTGGGAGCTGTGTCAAAAATTATATGATCATATTCTTTAGCTTTATCAGCTGCTGTTATGAAATCGGAAAATTCATTGAAAGCGGCTATCTCGACTGTGCAGGAGCCGGACAATTGTTCCTCCATATTGTTTATCACACTTTCGGGCAGTTTCCCTCTGAAAGGTGCTATCACACTTTCCCTATATTCTGCTGCTGCCTCTTCCGGATCAAGATTGACCACTGTAAGTCCAGGGACATCTTTAATGGCTTTACCATGTCCATCAAGTTCCTGGCCAAATACATCCTGAAGGTTGGATGCCGGATCGGTACTTATGAGAAGTATCTTCTTCCCTTGGTCAGCCAGACCTATTGCCGTTGCACAAGCAATCGAAGTCTTGCCGACACCTCCTTTCCCGGTAAAGAAAAGGTATTTGGTAAGTTCAATATCATTTATATTGAATTGTTTCATTTAAGTCGAATTATAAGATTTCAAATTTAATCCCAATTACTTCCGGAGCAACAGCAATCAGAACCGGAACAACAATCACTCTTAGGTTCCTGTTTGGGTTGTTCTTCCAGTTTAGGTTCCTGCTCTTGAATAGGCATGAAATCAAGATTCACACCGCTCCATTCCGCCATCTGCCTGGTAGTGGGATATTCACCTGTAACAGCCACCTCTCCGTCAACCAACGTTATCGGGAGCGCCTCCACTCCTTTGGACTGGAGAAGGTCATTGACCTTGGTGTTTGTCACATAAATCATCGGTTCATCCTTAAGATTATGTCGAGTCACATTAACACCTTTCTTTTTCAACGTGTCAACTATTACCGCTATTCGCATGAGGTTCGGGTCAATATTGGTGCCACATAATCCTGTAGGACAACACATTGCCGGGTCAAATATTTCAATTGTCTTCATATTTTCCTTTTTATTTTATGCCTGTTAATATAGATTTTACCTTATCGTAAGACTGAGGTCCTTTTGCCACAACCTTTTCGTCAACTACAAGTGCAGGTAGTGACAAAACGTTATAACCCATTATCTTTAAAAGATCTTCCTCTTTAATTACAGTAGCTTCAATTCCTAAATCATTTACCACTTCCTGCACCGTGTTGTAAAGAGCCTTGCAAGTGGCACAGCCGGTTCCTAATACCTTTATTTCCATATAAATAAATTATAAATATATCATCCAACAGTAGTATAGACCTATGGTCAGAAAAAGTGCCCCTACTAAATAATTAGCCCATTTCTGTATTTTCTGCATCCTTCCATAAAAGGTTCCTACCTGTTTCACGCTGAAAGCTAAAATCCATGCTACTGCCAGCACCGGTAAAGCTGTGGCGATGGCATAGATTACAGGCAGCAACCATCCGGCTGTTGTGGTCACCGACATAGGGATCAACATACCGAAGTAAAAGATACCACTCGAAGGGCAGAACGCCATGGCGAATAGTATGCCTATAAGGAATGCACCCCAGCCACCTTTTTTTACAAGGCCTTCTCCAGTACCGCTGAACCCGAATTTCGGCAAGTTCAGTTGGTCGCTGAAAAGCATGAACAGTCCCATGACAATCAGTAGCGGTCCCACCAGCAGTTCACCCCATTTTGAAATCTGTTTCTGAATCCCGAACACACTTGCTCCCTCCCTCAGGATGGAAATTAAAACTATTCCAAGCAGAGTATATGCAAAGATTCTTCCAATGGTATACAGGACTCCTTTTATAAAAACCTTCTTCCGGTCTTCAATATCATTCCCTATAAACCCGATGGCTGCTATGTTGGTGGCCAAAGGACATGGTGATATAGCTGTTATTAGGCCGAGAAGGAAGGCTGTCAACACCGGAGCCGTTTCACTGTCCAAGATAGAATAAATCCACTCCATTATTTCAAAAATTCGTTAATCTTATCTGCTATAAGACCTTATATCTTTACTTTGTTATTTACTGCATATCTGAAACCGTCATCCGTCAGTCCAAATGGTATCATTATTGCAAAAATCATTAAAAGAAAACTCAATTTTTCATCTCCTTACAATTTTATTTTAATAGCTTGGCTACTTCGTCAATAACTCCTTGCTTGAAGACGTTTCTATTGTCTTTTGCATTCCTGAATCCGAATGCCGTCATATCAGTTACGGTTTCTTCCCCATCCTTGAATTCTATGATAAGAAATGAAGACGAGGCAACCTCATATTTGTCACCGAGTTTTTCTCCTTCAGGTGCCATTAAATCTATTGAACGGAAGATTAAGGAACCATTTTGAAGTTCTTTTGGGAAAACGCTATCGATTGCTTGTTTCCCGAACTTTTCCATTGCCACACATGAAGCACATCTCATACCTCCGTGAAAATATATCACTTCAACATGGTCTGATGCTAATTCTGATGTATTAATAACCTTATTTGGATCCCTGTCTTTTTGTGGTTTTCCACATGAATATAGAAAACTGCTTAAAATAATAAATAAGGCAGCTAAGAAAACCTTTTCAAACATTTTCATATTCATATCTTTTAGATAGTCATTCAATAATTTCTTCTTAATAAATTGTGGCATCGGTTTCTCCTTACTTGAAAAGACTAAGTGTTTCATAGTAGTTAGATATTAGTCTAAAAACTAACTATAGTCTCAAAAAATAGCCTTTCAGCAACAGCTATTTTCTTTTTCAATTTGGTTCTCCTCAAAGAATGAGTGGAACGAGGCCTGAGCCTGTTTCCAGTTTTCATTATTGATGCAATATCTAACTTTGGGAGGTTCGATTGTGCCTTGGATAAGACCCGCTTCCTTCAGTTCTGAAAGGTGATTTGATACAGTGGGTTTTGACACATTCAAAACTTCATGTATCTCACCGAAGAAACATTCCTTCTGTTTAGCTAAAAAGCTAAGTATGGCCACCCTGGTTGGATGTCCCAATGCTTTTGCTATTCTTGCAAGCCTTTCCTGATCCCCTGTTATTTCGATTTTCATTCTAATATTGTTAGTTGTTAGCTAAATTACTAATAATTTTTCATATATCCAAATTTATAAACCTCTCCCCCATCAACTAGAATGGTATCCTATTATGAATATTTCTCCGATTCTTTTATTATCCCTATGTGGTTTTTCTGCTCTTTTATATAAACTCATATATCCGGTAGCAAATTATATGGTATCTAAGTTCCATCTTCCGAATCTTGAGAAGTATCGGTAATATTATGAAAAGGGACCTGAAGTTATCAAGTCCCCTTTACTTATACCTTACAAATTTATCCTATCAAAATTTTGATATCTTCTTTCCATTGATAATATAGATGCCGCCCGGAAGGGAGTTAATTTCTTCTATATTCTTAGTTTTCAATATCAGAACACCTTGTAAATTAAAAACGGTATAACCGGAATCCATCGGATTTTGGGGTGCAATAATATTCTCCAATCCCGCTTCAACATCAGCAAAAATATAGGTTAGATATTTCTGATAATTTAAAGTATAACCGTCAACTCCGGCTGCAATTGTAGAAAAATCTTCACTTATTGCCGCCTGTCCCGTCACAGTGAGGGTGTCAAATTCTAAGTCGCCATTGGGATCTTGCCCTACAATTACGTCTTTCCTTAGATTTTTTTCTATCCATTCTGCATATGCAGGATTATTTTTTGCTAAATCATCAAAGAGAGTTATACTTTTATTTAAAGAAGGATAATAGAGATAAGTAGAAGCAGGAACCCATCCGTCGGATATGTTATTGAAAACTGTGATACCACCTGGTAGCACCTGATTTACATGCATGTTATAATCAGACTCGATACACTTTGTCCACTCTCCAGTCTCAAGATTACAGAGGTAAGGGATAAAATGCTCGCCGGTGGTTTGGCCCATAGGAATAAACTTTGTAAATGAAGTTGCCAACCATTTACCTTCGGCACTTAGGGCAAGCGCATTTTGGATCATATATGATGAAACCAAGGATGTGTCAAGAATATCCCAGTATTGCGCCATATAATTTTCAAAAAGCAAATTATATTCCTCCTGTGCCTCCCAATATTTGTTTAATGCATTATCGTAAACCTCTAACTGTTCAGGGGTCATATATTCCTCAATATTCTCATATGGTTCATCATCTTCCATAAATTCCTTATATTTGTCAGCATCCATATAATTTTTCAGTTCAGGATAAGGCGCATCGGGAAATTCATCCTCTATATCCCCCACCGGTGAAGGCACCGTAAGATGATTTGGATTAAATTCATCTTGAGATGGAAGAGAATATTTCCATTCACCTGAAGTCTCCTGAGTGAAGAGAATTGGATATAGGAAAAAACCTCTCATGTCTTTTACTTGTCCGGCAATGACGTTTCCTTCGGAGTTAATCCATGTAGCAGTGACATATTGAGGTCGATAACCAAAGAAATCCTTATCAGGTATCGGCAAATAATTTATTTCAGATAAATTTCCGTTTGAATCCATATCACTATAAAAAGGAACATAGTCATAGCCTTTATTCCCACCTGAAACCACGCCACAAACCCGTGTACCGTCGGGAGTGATACTATGTATATTGCTACTTTCAAAATTCTTTAACACCTCGGGTGTAAAACAATTGCCATCTTTTGCTATTATTCCGAGATTATTACCAATGTTTTCAAACAACTGACATCCGACAACCCATCCATTATCAGATGCGATATGACCTCGACCATAATCAAACTCCGGATAATAATCCGCTTTTTTGGTAGAGCGGGTATAAACTACGCAACCTCCGTCACCAACAAGGCCAACAATCACATCTCCATTGCTTGATATTTTCTGTCCATACACATCACCTATTACTGTCACTCCATCCCAGTCTTCCACTTGAGAATATGCAGACATTGAACAAGCTATAACAACCGGTAATATCAAAAATCTTTTCATAACTTATTTGTTTTATAAATGCTAAATTATTAATTTCTATCCATTTATACAAATCAAAGGATAAGGTTTTTAATAATTTTCTAGAATAAAAATCTATATTCAATATTTTTGATTTAATTTATTGAAGTGTCGGAGACATGAGTCATTGTTTTGTATCTACCAGGAATATACATAAACAAGAGCGTGTCTTGGGACATCCATTTTGGTACCGGTTTCATTGCTGATATAGATGCAGATTACTCTTTTACTTTATTTTATTCATTCGCCTGATATAGTGGCTATGATGTGTCGGGCTAACATATATTCGCAGAATTCCAAAAGATAGATTCCCTGCCAAATGCCAAGATTTAGTCGACCCCTTGTTATTGGAATTGTCAACGATGGTCCAATAATAGAGGTTTTCGTATGTGAAGAAGCATCATCCGGTCCTTCATCAGTATGGATGTAATTTGGATCTATATCCGGAACCAATCTATCAATTATATATTCCATATCAATCCTTACATCGGGATCCGCATTTTCATTTACACTTAAAGCCGCCGATGTGTGTTTGATAAATAGATTGAGTAGTCCAATGCTGGGCAAAGGAGGCAACTCCCGAAGAATTTCATTCGTCACTAAATGGATTCCTCTATTCCTTGGTTTCAACACTATTTCTTTCTGATTCCACATAATTTCTAATCTTGGTTTCTTTTTTTGGTAAGTTCTATGGCTTCCTTGCCCGAGATTGAATCAATTTCAAGTTTTAAAATCAAGACTCTGTCAATTCCTTTTTCTATTTCAGGTTCACAATTTATTCCAGGGGAATATTTTGTGGAAAGCAGTCTTAATGCATCTATCATTTCATTCCTATCCTTAATGATTTTGATAATACCCTCCACTATCACGCTTTTGAAATAAGTCGTGAATTCTTCCGGATGAATATCGTCTTGATCTATGATAGTAAAACAAGCGTTGGGATTATGTATGATACATTCTATTTTTCTTCCCGTCAATGCACAATGAAAATAAATTGACCCGTATCCATCATAGATGAAACTCATCGGCACACCATATGGTCTATCTTCATAATCTGTGAGACAAAGAACTCCATTTGTTGCCTTCTTTAAAATATCCTTGACTTCTGACTCCGGAATCTGCTGCTTGAATCTTCTCATTTTCATTATTCAGATCACTTTCTACCCGATTATCAACAATATCAAAATCATGATAAATTTAAAATTTTTTCTTCATTTATTTTTATAATAAAAAAATATATCCAGGAATATGGTATACGTTTAGTTAGATATGATAAGTCATGGCCATATTTATAAGCTTCCCTCTCAAAAGAGACATTCAAGTATGCTTCATGTTGATTTCTATGTTGAAGTAATAGGAATAGACATTCTTAAATATAAAGAATATAGAAAGAGATAAAGAGAAGTTCCTTTTGTAGTTGAATGTGAATCCGTTCTTGGTTCACCTCATATTTATGAATCCATGACCTGTCACGGGTCCAGAATGTATCAAAAAGGTTCACACAAGTATGCTTCGGTACTAATTACTCTTTATTATAATGGGCTTCATTTCTTGTTATAAATGCCATAATATTGCCCCCCTTTTACACACTATCCTCATAATTCCTTCTTAATTTCTACAATGCCCTCAGGAATGTTTATTTCTTGAAGTTACCTACAGCCGGAAAATACAGATTCTCCGATGGCTTTTATTGAATCCGGAAGATAAATGTTAAATAATTTATCACGATTGGCGAAAGCCCGGTCGCAAATCACCTCTGTACCCTCTTCCACATCATAATCTTCAAGATCCGGTTCATTGCAGTGTAAGATACGACCATTAGAATATTCGACATTAAAAATGTCTTTTTCACCCTTATCAAGGATGCTTACTTTTGTTGATAAAGCCATATAACTTGGATTTGAGTTTTTATGGTTATATAGAAACTTCTTCCGGAAATTTCAAGATTTAATAGAATTTTTACCAAAATTAAATATTTTATTTCTCCCGTACAATTAAGTAGCCAATATTCTAATAGTTAGAATAAAGGAAACCACTCCGGCAACAATCCAGAACCAAACACAACCAAAAAGGGTAGCCAGAATATCTAAGACAAAATCAAGGATAGCCAGAAATCCTTTTCCAATGAAATATATTATAAAGAGGAATATCAATCCCAACATTATTGTCAATACCTCCATTAATGTCTCTTTACTTTCATACAAACACAAAATATATAAACGGATAGAAAATTTCAAAATCTTAGTATTAATTTTGAAATTCAATGGCTTTATAACTATTTTTGTATTTAAATCAATTTCTAATCAATATGAAAGGACTCTCGAAATCGAGATATACCGCGTTTTGTCAATGTCCGAAAAATCTTTGGTTATCAGTTTATCATCCGGAATTGGCAAAGATTGATGATGCTTTGCAATCCAGATTTGAAAAGGGTAATGAAGTAGGCGACCTGGCGATGAGTATTTTCGGAGATTATATAGATGTTACTTCATATAACAATGAAGGTAAACTTGACATTGCTGAAATGATCGAGAAAACCGTAGAAGAAATGCAAAAAGGCACTGAAAACATTTGTGAAGCTTCTTTCTCATTGGATATTGATGGTTGCCGGAATTATTGTGCCGTGGATATTCTTCATAAAGATGGAAATGGATGGTCGATTTATGAGGTAAAAAGTAGTACTTATAAAAGTGATGAGAAAGACACTCCAGAAAAGCTACGTGTTTATTCCAGAGATATCGCTTATCAGAAATGGCTTTTGGAAAAATGTGGAGTCAATATAACCGGAACTTATCTAATTCGTTTGAATTCCAACTATGTAAGAAAGGATGAACTTGATATCCATCACCTTTTTCATATCAAGGATATGATGAAACTGGTTGAGGAAGAGTTCTCTCAAGTTTCAGGTAATGTAAAGAGAGCAATAAAAATTCTTCAGGAAGGAGAACCTGAAAAGAAAATCGGAAGACAATGTCAACATCCATATGTATGTTCTTTTCTGGATTATTGTGTCGGAGAGATCCCTTCTCCAAATGTCTTTGACCTTTATCGGCTTAATTTTGAAAAAGCCTGTGAATATTTCCATGAAGGGAAAATAACATTTGAAGATATACGACAAGAGAACCTCACCGACATACAACAGATGCAGGTGGAAACTTTCCTTAATGATACCGAATATTATGATCCCATTGAAATCAGTAAATATTTGAGAAAGTTGTCTTATCCATTATATTTTCTTGATTTTGAGACGATGCAATCTCCTATTCCTCTTTATGACGGGATGAGTCCTTTCCAACAAATCACTTTTCAATACTCCCTTCATTGGATAGAAGAGGAAAATGGAGAAATTCATCATTCGGAATTTTTGGGTAATTCCATAGATGATCCAAGAAGAGCCTTGGCAGAACAGTTATGCCTTGATATACCTCGTAATGTATGTGTCACCGCTTACAATAAGGCATTTGAATGTGGCAGGATACAGGAATTAGCAGAGATTTATCCTGATTTGGCTGGCCATCTTCTTCATATCAAAAATCACATAGTAGATTTGATTGATCCATTTAGAGGAAAAATGATATATCTTCCGGCAATGAACGGCTCGTTCAGTATCAAGAAAGTATTGCCGGCTCTGTTCCCTGACGATCCTGAATTGAATTATGCAAATCTTACGGGTCCAGTACATCATGGCGGTGATGCAATGACACAATATCCGGCAATTGCAAAAATGTCTCCCGCCGAAGCAGAAGCCACTCGTAAGTCTTTGCTTGAATATTGCAAGCTCGATACCTATGCAATGGTAAAAATTTGGCAAAAACTCAAAGAATTATCGGATTAAGATAAAAATAATTTGATATAAAAAATAAAATAAATCTTATGGAAAAACAAAAATTTAAAGATTATAAATATTTTCTCGATAAAATTTTAGAATTTAATAAAGATAAAGATTTAATAGAGTTACGGGGATTATATAATCAACCATCTTTTTTTGAGATATTGTCTAAAGAGCGAAGTGAAACAACCTATAGCGCTTTCCTGAAATGGTTGTTTAATGTAAGGATAGACATTATAGATTCCATTAATCCCATTATGCTATTTTTAGATATAATAATAAAACGAGCAAACGAACAAAGTGAAAAATTAAATAAAGAGTTGATTCAAGGAGATTTCCAGAAAAAAATTTTATCACGAGAAATCAAGTTAAGAGATATAAATATTGAAACTGAAAAAAATGTAAGTATATTGGCTCAAAATGGTAATATAATTCCCGAACAAACAAGAGATGAAATAATTAAAAAATGTGAAGATAGAATTGATATCTTTATTTCGGGTAAATATTATGAGAAAAAAGATGAAAATTTTAAATATTTACAAATTATAATTGAAAATAAGATTGATTCTAAAGAAGGAGAAGGTAAGAAGAAAAAAAATGAAAAAAATTATATTAATGATTATTCTGATTTATACCAAACTGACAAATATTATAAAGCTACAAAATGTGAAGATAATTCTTTGATCCAGTTATATGTGTTTCTCACTTCTAATAAAACTCCTGCAAAAAACGAAAATTTTATAAATATTAGTTATCAGGATATTTTAGATGGAATAATTTTGCCATTGCTTAATTCAAATTCTCTTCCTATAAGGGAAAAGAATTTATTGATGGAATTTAAAAATGAATTGATGTTCCCAAATATAGATAAAATTAAAGATAATGAAAAATCATTTATAGCTATTAGTGAAGAGTTATCACAAAAAATGAGTGATATTTGGGTAAGACACTCCGATTTAATTATTAATACTGTTTTAACAAAAGTGAATCCAGAAAATGTAATAGAAATAGATAATAAATATTATTTCTTAAATCAGAATCAAGATAAAGAAGTCGAAAAAAAATTAACTGAAAAAATTAAAGAAAATGAATTTGACCAAGAGCTTCCCGCCGGGAAAAGAATTTTAAAAAAATTATTGGAAATTGGCAAAACTCATAATTTAGTGTCATGGCCTTCATTGGAAATAACACAAAAAGAAAAGGAACTATTGAAGTCTTTTTATGAAGAAAATAATAGATTCCTTTGGATTATAATGAGTCTAATTAAAAAAGAAGATAGAGATAAAATCAAAGGATTCTTTGAAAATATACAACACAAAAGAGAGAATACTCGCTATGTAATTTTTCAAAATAATAAAATAATCAAAAATAATTTGAGTAATCGAGAACTTGTTTTTTCAATCGTAGATTTATGGATTGAAAAAAATAAAGAAAATTTAATTGATCATAATGAAACTAAGATCTTAGAAAAATTAAGAGAAAAATTTCCAAGGGAAATAAATGATTATTATAAATCAGGGAGATTACTAAAATATTTATTTTATAAATATAATAAGGAAGGTGATTATAAATTTGATGGCAACAATGAGCTTTATAACTCGGAAAGGCCAACAAATGGTTGGGAATTATATAATACAAAAAAATATGACCATTTCACTATTAATGGTAATATAAAAATCACTATGGTAAGAAATTGGGGATTAAAAAGTGTAGATAATTTTATTAAATTGATTTCAGATAAGACTAAATTCCCTGAATTTATAGATATTGAAATATTAAAAATTGATCCATCAAAGAATTGAAATATTTAAATTTAAACTATTACTGAGGGGATAGTGTAGCTTAAAAACTGACACTATCCCCTTTAAGCTAAACTAATATCTAAACTGACTGAAATTAAAAATATTTATTTATTCAATTTTTTTACTACATCGCTTTGAAGGAGTTTTAGAAGGCCATATAAATCGGTTACCATTAATCCCCAT
>JAFLTP010000044.1 GCA_022510405.1 Muribaculaceae bacterium
TCGCTTCGCTTTGCACAAGCCGTCTGACGTTCTCTAAGTTCAGATCCTCGATACTTAATATAGCCTCATGATTTTTTACTTGGTAAACCGCTACCCAGCAGGCATTTTACGTCGCTTTGCTCCACAAAAGCCGCTGACGTACGCTAAATCATTTCGGCGATACTAAAAAAGAGGCTCATGCCTCTTTTTTAGTATTCATCTTCGTTAAAGAAGAAGTCGTCTTTGGAGGGGTAGTCGGGCCAAATTTCTTCGATGCTTTCGTAGGTTTCGCCTTCGTCTTCCATCTCCTGGAGGTTTTCGATCACTTCCATGGGAGCCCCACTTCTCATCGCATAGTCTATAAGTTCTTCCTTGGTTGCGGGCCAAGGTGCGTCTTCAAGTTTTGATGCTAATTCTAATGTCCAGTACATATTGTTTTTTGATTAGTGCACGGTGCATGTTGCACGGTGCATAGTTAAGTGCTAATTGTTTAAAAAATCCTGAAATTATAGATTTTCGGGTTTTTGCCATTTAATTTCTTCGTAGTTGGCAAATTTATTAAGGTATCTTCCGATTACGAAAAGATAGTCTGACAATCTGTTGATGTATGCCATCACAAGCATATTGATCTCTTCTTCTGAAGCCAGTTGAAGAATACGGCGTTCAGCACGACGGCAAACCGTACGGGCCATGTTGGCTTTTGCAGAAGCCTTGCATCCTCCCGGGATAATGAAACTATTCAATTTGGGAAGTTGTTCGTCCATCACGTCGATCCAGTTTTCCATTTCTGTGATATTTTCTTGACTTAGACCCGGCACCTCAGGTTTCCTAATTGAAGGAGGTGTAGCCAAGTATCCTCCGATATTGAAGAGCATGTTCTGGATCTTTAAGAGATCGTATCTTTGCTCGTCGATTACAGAATCATCAGCTACGAGATTGCCAATGAAAGATGAAAGTTCATCTACTGTGCCATACGCTTCGAGACGCAATGAATACTTCGGAATTCTGTCGCCACCTATTATTGAGGTGTTTATTCCATCACCAGTTCGGGTGTAGATTGGAGACTTTGCCATAATTTTAATTGTCAGGGATTTTCAAAAGTTTAACGCTTATAAAGCAATATTGTTGCAATAATAACGATTTTATTTTTAAATTAATCACAAATTAACCGGTGCAAAGAGTTATATTTGCAATCTAAAATAAAAAAATGGCATCAAATCAATATATAGTATCCGCGAGAAAATACCGTCCGGCCACATTTCAAACCGTAGTGGGCCAGCGCGCATTGACTGCAACCCTAAAGAATGCAATCCTGGGAGGGAAACTTGCCCAAGCCTATCTTTTCTGTGGTCCGCGGGGTGTAGGTAAGACCTCTTGTGCGAGAATATTTGCCAAGACCATAAATTGTCTTAATCCAACTCCGGATGGTGAGGCTTGTGGGGAATGCGAATCATGTAAGGCGATAGAAAGAGGAAACTCATTCAATCTGGTGGAACTTGACGCCGCTTCAAACAACTCGGTTGATGACATCCGAAATATAACCGATCAGGTGAATATCCCGGCTCAGGATGGTCGCTACAGAGTATTCATCATCGATGAGGTGCATATGTTGAGCAACGCGGCTTTCAACGCTTTTCTAAAGACCCTTGAGGAACCTCCGAAAAATGTAGTTTTCATTCTCGCCACCACCGAGAGGCATAAAGTGATACCTACCATATTGAGTCGTTGCCAGGTTTATGATTTCAGGAGAATCACCGTCAATGATATAATTGACCATCTACAATATGTGGCCCAAAGCGAGGGAGTGGAGGCTCAGCGGGAGGCATTAGGGGTGATAGCCCTTAAGGCAGACGGAGCCATGCGGGACGCCCTTTCGATATTCGATCAAGTTGTGGCATCCACTCACGGCAAGGTGACTTATCAAGGCACCATAGAAGCCCTCAATGTGCTCGATCAGGATTATTATTTCCGGTTGGTAGACATATTTAAAAGAGGAGACGTTGCCGATGCTTTATTGACATTCAAAGAAATAACCGACAAGGGTTTTGATGCCCAATTTTTTGTGAATGGTTTAGCCGACCATATTCGAAATCTGATGGTGAGCGCAGACCCTCGAACAGTTGTCCTGCTTGAAACCTCAGAGGAATGGGCAAAAAAATATTCTGAACAAGCACCCTCGTTACCCTCCGAATGGTATTATTCGGCAATAAAAATCCTAAACGATACGGATTTCAATTATAGAACTTCCGGCAACAAGCGGCTTCTTGTGGAACTGGCTCTGATACGTTTAAGCCGGTTGCTTTCTACTCCTCAACAAATCCCTGTGGTTTCATCTTCACCCACTACTCAAAAAGTATCTCCACAACCACAACCAGCGCCACAACAACAGCAACCTCAACAATCCACCAACGCCCCTTTCGTGGCTCCGGACGGTAGGAAGCCTCACACCGCTCCGGCTACAAATATAGAGGCACCAAAGAGAAGACCTTCAACACGCCCGCAAAGTTTTCGGTTGTCGGAAGGTAGCCAATTGTCATCAACTGCATTAACTAATGAACCTCGGAATACTACTTTTACTCCGCAACAATTCCGGGACGTTTGGGAGACTTATGCCAACACCCATCCAGAGCAAAGAATTCTCGTGGGTGCCATGAGATCTTCTTTACCCCAACAAATTTCTGAAACAGGGTTTAAAATAATGGTGGATCATCCCGCTCAGAAACAAGCGTTTGAAAATTCACTGTCAGAATTGCTCGACTTTTTCAAAAACCGACTCTCCAATGATTTCATAACAATAAATGTGGAGATAAGTGAGAAAGATGATAATGAGAAAGGGTTGAAACCTAAAGAATTCTTGAAACTGATTGTGGATGAAAATCCTGAATTAGCCAAATTCCTAAAAGCAGTAGACGCAGAGTTGGAATGATGTTAATAATCATTAAATATAGGTTAAAAATATTTAATTAAAAAGTATAATGATTGGACCGGCTTTGTCTTTATATGCTATAGCCATAATTTTTCATTATATTTGCAAAAGAAAACCTTGGAGGAGGCGGCAGTCTCCTCCAATTTTTTAAAAAATAGAGATGTTAGACGCAACAGAAATCCGCAATTTCATAGAAAAACAACTTGATGGCACCGACTATTTTCTGGTTGATGTTCAGGTAAAAAAAGACAACACCATTGAGGTTGAGATAGATTCAGATTCTCCTGTTTCAATCGAAGAATGTGAGAAACTCACGAGGGCAATAGAATCTGAGTTTGACCGCGACAAAGAGGATTATACCCTCGAAGTTGGAAGCGCAGGTATCACTTCACCTTTTAAAGTGAAAAGGCAGTATCAGAAGTATATTGGCCAAGAAGTGGAAGTTGTGAAAAAAGATGGGAAAAAGGTGAGCGGGATTCTAAAAGACGTCAACGATGACAATTTCACGGTCGTTAGCAAGGAGAAAATCAAGAAACCTGAAAACAAGCGGCCTGTGATTGAGGATGTGGAACACACATTCAGTTATGATGAAGTAAAACAGACAAAATACATATTGAAATTCTAACCCTATGGCAAAGAAGGCAGAGACGGTCAATATGGTAGACCGGTTCGCGGAGTTCAAGGAACTCAAGAACATTGATAAGACCACGATGATCAGCGTGCTTGAGGAATCATTCCGCAATGTGCTGGCAAAAATGTTTGGATCCGACGAGAATTTCGACGTGATCATGAATCCTGATAAAGGTGACTGTGAAATATACCAGAACCTTGAGGTTGTTCCTGATGAAGCAGTTGAGAATCCCGACAAGGAAATAGGTCTCACAGAGGCAAGGGAAATCGACCCGGAGTGTGAAATCGGAGAGGATGTGTCCAAACAGATTTATTTTGAGAAATTCGGCAGGAGGGCTATACTTAATCTGCGTCAAACCCTGCAATCAAAGATACTTGACTTGCAGAAGGAAGCGCTTTCCCACAAATTCAAGGAGCTTGAAGGAGAAATAGTGACGGGAGAGGTTCATCAGGTATGGAAACGCGAGGCACTTTTGCTTGACGATGAACACAACGAACTTATAATGCCCAAAGAGGATCAGATTCCGAGCGACAGTTTCCGTAAAGGAGATATGGTCAGGGCAGTTGTGAAAAGAGTAGACAATGCAAATACGAATCCCAAGGTGATTGTAAGCCGTACGGATGAGGCATTCCTTCGCCGTTTATTCGAACAGGAAGTGCCTGAAATACATGATGGACTTATCACGATCCGCGCCGTTGCCCGTATCCCGGGTGAAAGGGCCAAAATAGCAGTGGAAAGTTATGACGACCGCATTGACCCCGTAGGTGCCTGCGTAGGTATCAAAGGTAGCCGAATACATGGTATTGTTAGGGAACTTCGTAATGAAAATATAGACGTTATCTCTTATACCTCCAACCCACAATTGTTTATTCAGAGGGCTTTGAGTCCGGCAAGCATTTCATCAATAAGATTGAACGAGGAAGAAAAGAAAGCGGAAGTATTCCTTCATCCCGATGAAGTGTCGTTGGCGATTGGAAAGGGAGGTCAGAACATACGTCTGGCTTCCAAATTAACCGGCTACACAATTGATGTTTACCGTGACATTGAAGAGGGTGAGGAAGATATTTATCTGGATGAATTCGCAGATGAAATCGATGCATGGGTGATCGAACAACTGAAGAATATCGGTCTCGGCACTGCAAAAGCCGTATTGAATGCCAGTCCTGAAAAATTGGAATTGGCCGATCTTGAAGACGATACCATAGCCCATGTGCTTGAAGTGATTAAAGCAGAATTTGAAGATTGAAAGACATAACCATCAGTCAGCAGAATGCGTACAAAGATAAGTAAAGTAGCAAGTGATTTAAATGTGGGAATGAACACAGTGGTGGAATTCCTGCGTAAACATAATATCGAGGTAGACAGCAACCCCAATGCCCGTATCGATGAGGATGCGGTGGATCTCCTACGAAAAGAATTCAGCCAGGATAAGGCTGTGAAAGCAAAGGTTGAGGGAAAACTGAACGAGAGACGTTCGGATAGAGTTGAAAAAGCTGAAAGAAGGCAGCAACAGACAGTGCCACCTTCTTCTGAAGCTATGGCGCCTCAGCTGAAAGTGGTGGGCAAAATCAATCTTGATGAGCCTAAACGTCACAAACCACAGGATGTGAAAGCGGTAAAGAAAGAGGAAACCCGCGAAACGACTCCCGAAATGAAGAAGGGGCCCGCGGTTGTGGAACCGAAGCCGGAACCAAAAAAAGAGGAAAAACAAACGATTCAAGAAACTAAACAGAATCCTCAACCTGCTCCACAACCTCAAAAAGCTGAAGTTAAAACCGAGGTTAAACCTGAGCCGGAGAAACCTCAACCCAAACCTGAACAAAAGGAGGAGCAACCTAAGACCGGGAATCCGGAAGTGAAAGAGAAACCTGTGGAAGTTAAAAAACCGGATTCATCAAAACCGGCTGATCGTGAGGTGTCAAAGCATGAGCATCATGAGGCACATAGACAGGAACCGGTGGATGATGAACCCTTCCGTTTGAATACACCCGAGGCTCCTAAAGAATTAAAAGTTCTTGGCAAAATTGATCTTTCAAGTCTCAATCAATCCACACGTCCAAAAAAGAAAGGACATGGAAAGGGCGAGGATTCTGAAAGAGGAGACAAGAAAAAACGTCGCAGAATCGGTAAAGAAAAGATTGATATCGAAAAAGCAGCCGCCCAAGTCGAGAAATCAGGTGATGGTAAAAAGAAAGATGATCGCAGAGGCGACCGCAATGACCGTAAACATAGCGACCGCAAGTCAGAACGTCAAGGTAAGAAAAACGATAAAAACCGTAACGAGGAATATTCTCAAGAGGATGTTCAAAAACAAGTGAAGGAGACTCTGGCTCGACTCACCACTAAGGCTCCGAAGAAAAACCTTAAATGGAAGAAAGAGAAGAAAGAGGCTATCCATAATCGTGAACTTGAGAATCAACGTCGTGAAGAAGAGGAAAGCAAGATTATCAAGTTGACAGAGTTCGTAACTGCCAACGACCTTGCAAACCTTATGGAAGTGCCGGTGAATAATGTGATCGCCACATGTATGAATCTCGGTGTAATGGTATCTATCAACCAACGTCTTGATGCCGAGACCATCAATATTGTGGCTGACGAATTCGGTTACACCACTGAGTATGTAAGCGCTGAAGTCAGCGAGGCAATAGCACCGGAAGAAGACAAAGAAGAAGATTTGCAGAGCCGTCCTCCTATTGTAACCGTGATGGGTCACGTTGACCACGGTAAGACATCGCTACTCGACTATATACGTAAAGCGAATGTAATCGCCGGAGAGGCCGGTGGTATCACCCAGCATATAGGTGCATACAATGTGAAATTACCAGACGGACGTAGAATAACATTCCTTGATACACCGGGACACGAAGCATTTACAGCGATGCGTGCCCGTGGTGCCAAGGTAACGGATATTGCCATAATTATTGTGGCGGCTGATGACGATGTGATGCCGCAGACCGTAGAGGCAATTAATCATGCATCAGCAGCCGGCGTGCCGATGGTGTTTGCAATCAATAAGATAGATAAACCCACAGCCAATCCCGACAAGATTAAGGAACAGCTATCAACTATGAATTATCTGGTTGAAGACTGGGGAGGAAAGTACCAAAGTCAGGATATCTCTGCAAAGAAAGGACTTGGAGTGGAAGAACTCATGGAAAAAGTGCTTCTTGAAGCAGAAATGCTCGATCTTAAGGCAAATCCTGATCGACTCGCCGTAGGTTCTGTGATTGAATCCAGTCTTGACAAGGGTAGGGGATATGTTGCCACCGTCCTTGTTCAAAACGGTACATTGAAAGTTGGGGATGTAATTCTTGCCGGAACACATTACGGCAAGATAAAAGCCATGTTCAACGAACGTAACCAAAGGGTTACTGAGGCAGGTCCTGCAACCCCAGTTATGATACTTGGTATGAACGGTGCTCCTACAGCAGGCGATACATTCAACGTATTGGAAACCGAGCAGGAAGCCCGTGAAATCGCAGCCAAGAGAGAACAGCTTCAAAGGGAACTCGGCCTGCGTACCAAGAAACGTCTTGGTCTTGAAGAGCTTGGCAGACGTAGAGCACTTAATGACTTCCATGAACTTAACCTTGTGGTTAAAGGTGACGTTGACGGTTCGGTAGAAGCTATATCAGATGCATTGATCAAGCTTTCCACTCCGGAAATTCAGGTAAACGTGCTTCATAAGGGAGTAGGTGCCATCTCTGAGAGCGATGTGACCTTGGCAGCTGCATCTGATGCAATTATTATCGGTTTCCAAGTAAGGCCATCTGCAGCTGCAAGAAAAGAAGCTGAAAAGGAAGGTGTAGAAATACGTCTATATTCAGTGATTTATAAAGCCATTGAAGAAGTTAAGGATGCAATGGAAGGATTGCTTTCTCCGGAAATAAAGGAGGAAGTTACAGGTACTGCCGAAGTGCTTCAAACCTACCATATTTCAAAGGTTGGTACGATTGCCGGAGCCATTGTGCGTGATGGAAAGATCAAACGCAGCAATAAGGTAAGGGTAATTCGGGATGGTATCGTTATCTATACCGGCGACCTTGGTTCTTTGAAACGATTCAAAGACGACGTTAAAGAGGTCGTTTCCGGCTATGATTGCGGTCTTTCAGTGCAAGGCTATAACGATATCAAAGAGGGTGACCTCATTGAAGGCTTTGAAGAAGTAGAAGTTAAGAGAGGACTCTGATGCCGGTGGTCTATGTGAACATAGGTAGCAATATCGGCGACAGGGAAACTTTAATAAAAAAAGCTATTGATGAAATAAGCAATCAATTCGGTTGCTGCTGTATAAGTGGATTGGTTGAATCTGAACCGTGGGGTTTCGATTCAACCAATACTTTTCTTAACATAGGTTTGTCTTTCAAATCTGATTTGGCTCCGGAAGATATTCTTGATATTCTCCAAGGAATTGAAAAAAGCATTTCACTGGTTTCTCATAGGGATAAAGATGGGAACTATGCCGACAGAGAAATAGATATCGACATTATGGCCATAGATGAAATCAAATACGATTCCGACAGACTCCATATTCCCCATCCCCATCTTTTGGAAAGAGATTTCTTTTTATCTCCTCTAAAAGAATTGGCGCCTTTCTGGCAACATCCCTGAAATTATAACTCAGAGGACAATAGATCCGGGCGCAGACGCTGAGTTCGTTCTAAAGACTGATTATGACGCCATTCGGCGATCTTGGCTTCGTGTCCTGAAAGAAGGATATCCGGCACTTTCCAACCTTTGTAGTCAGCCGGTCGTGTGTATATCGGAGGTGCAAGGAGATTGTCTTGGAAAGAATCGGAAAGAGCTGATTGTTCATCGCCAATTGCACCCGGTAAAAGACGAACTATTGCGTCAGTCATAACCATAGCCGGAAGTTCACCACCGGTAAGCACATAATCTCCAATTGAAATTTCACGAGTGATGAGATGCTCGCGGATACGGTAATCCACACCTTTATAGTGTCCGCAGAGAATAATAATATTTTCAAGCATAGAGAGCCGATTGGCTATCTGCTGGTTGAAGGTTTCGCCATCAGGAGACGTGAAGATTATTTCGTCATAATCTCGTTGGCTTTTAAGATTTGATATACACCGATCCACCGGTTCAATTTTCATAACCATTCCCGCTTCTCCCCCGAAAGGATAATCATCCACTTTACGGTGTATGTCATTGGTATAGTCGCGAAGATTATGGACTACTAATTCGGCAAGTCCCTTGTTTTGTGCCCGTTTAAGAATTGATGTAGACAAAACGGATTCAAACATTTCAGGAAGTACGGTAATGATATCGATACGCATTCTAAGGGAAGTATTAAGCAATGTTTTTTAACGTTGAGGAATAGTGCTTATTTGAATAGTGGTGTTAAAGTTTAAAAAAGGCGGAAACAAAGATGTTCCCGCCCAATATGTGAATTATGAAAAGTTATCAGTCGATAAGTTCGTCAGCTTTGTAGCCTCCCATCACGCGGATAGCGTTTTTGAGCATGACATACTGTTCGAAAAGATTATTGACGGGCACTTCATCTTTAGTATAGTCGTGCATAGGACTCTTGAGGAAGAAGCTGAGGAATCTTTGGATACCATATCTTCCTGCTCTTTTAGCAACATCGCTGAGAAGCACGAGGTCGAGACAAAGAGGTGCTGCAAGGATAGAGTCGCGGCAGAGGAAGTTGATCTTGATCTGCATAGGATAACCCATCCATCCGAAGATATCGATGTTGTCCCATCCTTCCTTGTTGTCGTTTCTTGGCGGATAGTAGTTGATACGCACCTTGTGGAAATAATCTTTGTAAAGATCCGGTTGCTTTTCGGGAACGAGAATACTTTCGAGAGTTGAAAGTTTGCTGACTTCTTTTGTACGGAAGTTTGCCGGTTCGTCAAGCACGAGACCGTCACGATTTCCAAGGATATTTGTAGAGAACCAACCAGAAAGACCGAGGCAACGAACACCGATAATAGGAGCGAAACCTGATTTAACCAAAGTCTGACCTGTCTTGAAGTCTTTTCCGGCGATAGGCACTCTCATCTTTTCAGAGAATTCCCACATTGCAGGTATATCCACTGTAGTATTGGGAGCTCCCATAATGAAAGGACAACCTTCAGCAATGGCAGCGTAAGCATAACACATGGAAGGAGCAATATGCTCTTTATCGTCAGCCTTCATAGCTGCTTCGAGAGCTGAGATAGAACCGTGAACTTCAGGATCAACTGGTACATAAACTTCAGTAGATGCAGCCCAAAGAACCACTACGCGATCCACTCCGGTTTCTTTCTTGAAATTGCGGATATCTTCACGTATTTGTTCTGTCATATCCCAACGGTCTTTAACAATCTTTACATTGTCACCGTCAAGACGCTTTGCGTAATTCTTGTCGAAGGCTGCTTTCATGGGCTTGATGGCTTCGAGTTCTTCCTTAACAGGAAGAATGTCTTTAGCCTTCAAAACTTCGGCATTAACTGCAGATTCAAAAGCGTTAGCAGGATACACATCCCAAGCGCCAAACACGATATCATCGAGAGTGGCAAGAGGAATAATGTCTTTATACTTAAGATATTTTTTGTCTGCACCTTCACCAACCCTGATTTTGTCATATTGAGTCATAGAACCCACAGGTTTGGCAAGCCCTTTGCGGGCCATAAGAACACCGGTCATGAATGTGGAGGTTACCGCTCCGAGGCCTACAACGAGGACACCAAGTTTACCATTAGCCGGTTGAGCCTTTTGATTTTCCATGTTTTATGATGTATGTTTAGTTATTCGTTCAAGTGGCCAAATACTTATTGTATTTTGCAAGGGCAAAATTACATTCAAAATTAGATATAACAAACAAAAAAGGGCAAAAATAGCCCTTTGTAAGTAATAAAAATATCTAAAAGATTATCTATTTAGATAATAAATGTTAAAATAAATACTATTTAAACTATTTTAGTAAAAAATGTTTAATTAGGCATTTTCTACAAAACCGAGTATTTCATCGAGTTGACGGATGGAATCGCCATCATGCTGAACGGGAGTGGATTCATCCCAATCTTTCCCTTCGATAAGAATGGTTTGGCATCCAAGTTTTTTTGCCGGATTTATATCGTTTTTGATACTGTCACCCACCACCAAAACTTCTTCAGGTTTTAACCCCAAAGCTTTAACGCCCAATTCAAAGATAGCTGAATCCGGTTTCCTGATTCCTACCTTGGCACTTTCAATCACTTTTTTAAAACAATCAAGGATGCCGAAATCTTTCAAAACCGATTCTATATTTCCATAAAAATTGGAGACAAGCACCAATGGATATTTTTTTGACAATTCTTCCAGTACTACTTTTGATTTAGAGACGTTCTCTTTGGCGACATTATAACAATAATCAGCTATTTCTTTTGCTTTCTCCTCAACCTGAGCAGGTGGGAAATTTCCGGTTTGAGCCAGGTACTGAAGTTCTATCTGCATTTTTATGTCAAGCACGTCAGAAAAATTATGATTGGGGAGGATATGTTCGACACGTTCCAATTCCTGTTCTCCATATACATAGGCTTCTCTAAAGAGCGCATCGTTTGCCGCTATACCCGCTTTGTTCCATCCGTCACGGATCACATGGCTCCAATGGTCGCCACCTGTGTCGAGTGTGCCGCCATAGTCGAAAATAATTCCTTTTATGTTCATGGTTGTGAGTTGTAAGTTGTGAATTTTAAGTTGTAGGAGAATTGTCAAGTTCTTTTACAAATGTTTTGCAAATATGTTCATGACGCGCCACCATATAAACGAGGATTATATTTAGCACCACCACTTCAAATGCAAAATACAGCCACGGCATTTGGAAAATAAGTATGGCGGCGAAAAGTGCGAAACTCCTGGTATTAAAACTTAAGATATTCGTGTATTTCATTAAAGGCAGGCTCTTTTTACGGAACTGATCACGGAACCATTGTGGAATATTGTTTCCAAATTTTTCCTTTAGAGTTTTACGCAGTTTCTGCATCCAAGGAGTACGTTTTTCCTGGCTTGTGGTATAATTGGCATAAAATCCCATAGTGATTTTCTGGAAAAAATTCTTTTTCCATGACAAAGCATGAAACTGATCCCAAAGCGGCTGAGCCGTTTCCAGTTCACTTCCTTCCTTCCCTTTCAGAAAATATAGGTGGAATTGTCGGTAATAGTCAGCCATTGCTGCCTGTATTCCATGAAAGAATCCGGTTATAGCGGCGAATACCCAAATGGCCCAAAGGTGGGTCATGAAGAAATGGCTTGTATGATTTTCCCTCAGACAGATTGCGGCATAAATGGCAGTAAACCAAATTTCTCCGCTTAAACCATCCAGGATTCTTCCCAGGCGTGAATATTGGCCCGTCATACGTGCGAGTTGACCGTCGGCGCTGTCGAAAGAGTCAGCCCACACCAGCAGGATCACACCGCCTATATTGATCCAGATATTATTGAAATAGAAACATACACCTGCTCCTATGCCAAGGAAAATGGAGGCAATGGTAATAACATTGGGAGTGATTCCTAAGCTTTTAGCCAACAATGCCCACATATACCCGATGGGACGATAAAAGATGAGATCGAAGGTTTCCTCCGTATCCATAGATTTGAGAGAATCCTTATATCCCTTCTTTTTTGGTTGCAGATTCTGAGTATTTATAGATTCTTCAGTCATTTTTCTTTTTCCAGTCCTTAATAGCCGCAAAAATACCTTTAGCGATGTAGGGGGCCGCTTCCTTCCGGCAAGGTGCGAAACTTGGCCAATCGTTGAAATCTATGATACGAACCGTGCCATCCTTGTCTACAATGCAGTCTCCTCCATACACCTTTATATCGAACACCTCAGCAGTGTGGTTGCACATCTCCTTGAGTTTGTCAAGATCAAAAGGAAGATGTTGGCTGGCCCCGTTTATTTCTTCATAACCATATTTGCTATGGTGGTCGTCAAACGGATAAAACCAAAAGAAGAAAGGTTGTCCCACAACACCATAAAATTTGATTAGGTCTCCTTGGAGGTGACGGTTAATCACAGCTCTTTTTATGCCCCTGTAAAAGAATTCGTGTAAAACTTCTTGAGCCTCTTCCGGATGGCGGCAATAGGTGACATCCTCTCGATGTTGGGAATGATGTTCACCTCTTTTTATCCAGCAAGCAGAGATGCCTTTATCCTTAAGATCATTTATAATCTTTTCGTTGGTGTTCACTATGATGCTGTCGGCTGTGGGAATATTATTTCCGATAAGGATACGGGTCATCCTTTCTCTGGTGCAATTTTCGATTCCAAATCCGGAATTGATCACCAATCTTCCTTCTTCCTCGAGTTGTTGGAGTTTTAAAACCGATTCACGCTCACGGCACATATCCATAATAAATTGTTGCGATGGGGTAGTGGTGAGAAATTGTTCCTCGCTGAACACCTCTACTTCGCATCCGCGACGACGTAACTGATCGGCCACTGCGTTAAATATGGCGGCATCGTTGCCTATATGGTTGGGTGAATATGCGCCGGCCCTCATTATACCGGCAATTTTTATATCAGCCATTTTGGAGTTTAGTTAAAGGTTTAGTGTATTGGGTTTAGGGTTTGGAAGCCAGAAATGAATTGGCTTTTTGGATATCCGTGAGATGATCTACATCCAAAACTTTCCCTAAGTCATAAGCCTTTAAATTCAAACCCTCTTCTACCAATTTACGCTGAAAATTTCTCATTCGGTTCACTCCGTTGTCGATGCAATTTTGCAGCACAGGTATGGCCGAATGACGAAGCCCGTAAATTCCTCCTGAAATATATTGAACTTTGGATTCCGGATTATCTATTCTTGAAACAGGGGAGTCAAGATAAGCTGTAATCCTATTTTCATTGTCGGTTTCCACATATAGTGGTTTTTCATCATCTATATAGGATGTCACACCCATCACACCGTCAATATCTTTTGGAGAATTCTGAAAATATTGGGCATATCTTTTGAAATCTTCGCTTCTGAATATAGTGTCGACCGTGGTGATTATGAATTTATCTACCGGTTTCATCACATTCAGGAGTTCATAGAAACTATGCATCGACGATGGTGTTTTCTTTGAAATCATCTTCAATTCGCAATGAGACTGAGGAACCAAATTTTGAAGATAATCCCACACTTCCGGCATATCACTGTTCACAATTACACTCACTGAGTTGGCTCCGCAATCCTCCATCAATGAGATCAGACGACCTATCATTGGTTGGCCTTCAATTTCCACCAAAGGTTTTGGAAGATATGATCCTTCCTCCTTTATTCTGTTGCCATCGCCGGCCGCTATTATACCGAAATCAATCATCAGTTTCTGTGGTTAGATCATTCTTGAATTGGAATCTGTCATGTCGGTCGCCACGTTCCGGACGTTCATGCACATATTTTTTCAAAGGATTTGCAGAGGCTTCCTCGTAAGTTTTCCTACGTCTGAAAATATCTATTGCCATATATATCGCATCTCGCATCGATGCAGGATCAGCTTCTCCTTTCCACGCAATATCAAAAGCTGTGCCATGGTCAGGGGAGGTTCTGACAAAAGGAAGATCGGCACTGAAATTCACACCTCCAGATGAGGCAATTGTCTTAAAAGGTGCCAATCCTTGGTCATGATACATTGCAAGAACGCCATCAAATTTCTTGTAACTACCATGTCCGAAAAAACCGTCGGCCGGATAAGGACCGAACGCAAGTATTCCGTTTTGGATCAATTTGTTTAATGCCGGCTTTATAATTTCTTCCTCTTCTTTACCTAAAAGGCCACCGTCGCCGGCATGAGGATTAAGGCTTAATACGGCGATAGTAGGTCGCACAATGCCAAAATCCTTTTTAAGTGTAGAGGCAAATTTTTCCACAGCCTCCACAATTTTATCTTCCGTTATATTCTCGGCAATTTTAGTCACCGGCACATGTACTGTAAGAAGTGCCACCCGCAATGAATCATTGCAAAGAATCATCATTGCCTCTTTTCCTTCTCCGATTCGGTCTGTAAGAAATTCAGTATGTCCGGGGAACTTAAATGCATCCGACTGTACTGCTTCTTTAGATATAGGAGCCGTCACCAAGACATCAATATCACCATTTTTCAATGCAATGACAGCCTCCTCAAGTGCTTTAACCGCACTTTTGCCGGAAACTTTATCTATTTGTCCTGGCTGGAGCTCGGGAACCTCTCCTTTTATTTCGAAAAGATTCACCATGCCATCTTTAACTCCTGACCAATCGTTGGCAACGTTCAATCTAAGATTTTGAAGACCGAATTGTTCCTTTGCTTTGTTTGCAATAGATGAAATGCCAAAGATAACCGGAGTGAAAAGTTCTGCGACACCCTCTTCGCCAACGGCTTTAAGGATAACTTCATATCCCACACCATTGACATCACCATGTGTAATTCCTACCCTTATGGGATAATCCATCATTAACAACCATTACCGGCGAGCATACCGCAAGCCGCCATTATATCCTCGCCACGGGAAGCCCTGATAGTGGAAATTATTCCGTGACTGTTCAAAAAATTTCTAAACATTATCATTCTCTCTTCAGTGGCCGGCTGAAGTTCAACACCCGGTATTTTATGAAATCGGATAAGATTTACCCTGCAATCGAGCCCACTGATTAGCGCAACAAGTGCCCTTGCGTGTTCTATGTCATCATTTACCCCTTTCCACATTATATATTCAAAGGAAAGCCGGCGTTGATGACTGAAATCATACGATTTTAAAAGTTTAATCACCGAAGTAATAGGAAAAGCCTTTTGTGCCGGCATCATTTGTTCTCTCAGAGATGCGTTTGGAGTGTGCAGACTCACGGCTACGTGTACCTTGGTGTCATCCAGAAGTTCCTTTAATTGGGGAAGTTTTCCAACAGTAGAAACGGTTATCCTTTTAGGACTCCATGCCAATCCCCAGGAAGATGTGAGAATGTCGATCACTTTCTTTACCTCTTGAAAATTGTCAAGAGGTTCTCCCATACCCATAAAGACGATATTGGTAAGGTCATCGTCTTCTGAATCCTTGTTGATTTCACTTCCTACGGTAAGGATTTGATTTATAATTTGAGCAGCGGTTAGATTTCCGGAGAATCCGCTTCTTCCGGTGGCACAGAAATAACAGTTCATCCTGCATCCACTTTGGGAAGATACACATAAAGTGGCACGGTCATGATCCGGAATCATTACCGACTCAATCTTTTTCCCTTTTACACCATTAAAAAGGTATTTTATAGTGCCGTCTGAAGATTTAAATTTAGCTGAGGGGGCCTCTCTTCCTATCACACAATTGTTTTCGAGCCATTCGCGGTTCTTCTTCGATATATTGTTCATTTTATCGAAAGACGTCACCCTCTTTTTATAAATCCATTCGGCGAGTTGCTTGCCGGTAAAAGCAGGCATCCCTCCTGAAATGGCGAGCCTCTTTAATTCATCGAGGTCCATTCCAAGAAGGACAACCGGATTTTCCGTTACGGACATATTTTTCAACTTGCAATGAAGTCAAGCATGGATTAATCGCCTGCTTCAAATTTGTAAATGTTGTTCTTATAGTTTTGGGCACCTTTCAGCATTTCACCCATATTTGGATTGATGAGCTGGAAGTATTGCTGTTCATACTGTGAATCGGTGTATGGGAAGTTTTCAGTATTTTCAGACACTACTTGATATGCGTAAACACCTGAATCACCTTTCACCAGGATTACTTCGCCAGGTTTGCTTCCGGCTATTTGTCCGAGAACAGCCTGGTCACGAACTTGGGGATTGCGTGCCATTCTGAACGTGGGATTATTCTTGGATTCAACTCCCATAGCACCGGCTACAGATTCCATTGAAGAAGTCTGTGAACTGTATTGACCAAGCATTTCGTCACCTGCTTTTGACTTCCTTACTCTGTCAGAAACCGCCTTGTTGACGTCATTATTTGTCAATGGCATATAATCTTCATATTCGCTTACAACTGCTGCTGCATAAAGAGCAGGGCTCATTGCATCCTTGGATTCATATACATGACTCACTTCACCCGGTTTACCATCGATCATGACCCAACGCACCACCTGACGGCTGTCAGGATAGAAACTGTTCATGCCGGCCATTCTTGGTACAGCAGGAGTTGAAGCGTTCAGGTTAAGGTTCCTTAATGTATAGCCTTCTTTAGACGCATTTTCTACAAAGAGTTTGGCACTTTCGTTAGCTGTGAGGAAGTCTTCAAGTTTTGTACGAGCATCGCTTACTGTTGCAGTGCTTGGCTTAAGTTCATAGTTGACCTCTTCAAACTCATAGATTGAAACCGGATTGCTCTTGGCAGTTACCTTTGCAAGCACGCTACCTTGGGGTGAGGATACAAGAGAAATGTATTTACCTCCCGCATTTACAAGTGAATCAACTTGTGATGCATCAAGAGCGCCGGTGAGTCCTTGGTTATTGTAAAGGGCTATCCATTGTTCTTTTTGAACGAAGATGCTGTCGCCTACAGCTATAGAATCAATTGACAAACCTGAGTTAAGGCTTTCCAGTGTTTGGTTGGCCAAACCTTCGCCCATAACTTGTACTATATTCAATTGCAAAGAGTCAGTTGCAAGTTTGCGAGGACCAGCTTTCACAACAGTGAATCCCTTGATATTTTCAGTAATGATGTTAACTGAGTCAACAGGTGCTGAAGTCACAAAATTCTTAACGGCCCCACGAAGGTCTTGTTCACGAAGTTGACGGTGTGTCACGATTACACCTTCTTTGCGAAGATCCTTGTTAAGATTTGCATCACCGCTTTTGAGAGCTGCAACTGTTTGCTGAGCCAATTGGTTTGATGCCTGACGGTCTGCCTCCGATGGAGCGATGGTAACAGCGATGAATGCTATTTCTTTTGTTAGTTCATCAACCTTATAATCATTCTTTACATTGTTGTATTCCTCACGGATTTCGTTTTCTGTAGGCTGATATTTTTCATCGCTTACATTTCCATAAGGCTTGAAAGCCACGTCTACGTTTCTTGTGGCTACATAGTCATCATAAAGTTTCTTTTTGTCAAGATTATTGGCCTTAACTGTGCCGTATAGAAGCTTTTGATATGTGTTTCTTTTAATCATTTGAGCTGTTTCAGCCTCCATGGCGATCCAATATCTTTGATAGGGAGCCATCTCTGCTTCGGTGATACCGTTGCGCTTCGGGTTGAAAATTATTTCGTAAGCCTGAGAAGGATTCGATACTCCATAACCTGCGGCGTTTAATTGCTGAAGAATTTCACTGATTCTTGGATTGATAGGCTGTTGAAGAATGTAATAAGACAATTGAGAAGAGGAAGTCTGGATACCGGCGTTTGAAGCTGCTTGATCGAGCAAAGCCTCACCCATAATCTGGTCAAGAGCCATTTGGGAAAGAGTCTGTGTATCGAAATTAGCATATTGGGCCGGATTTTGTTTGCGAGCGTTCTCAAGTTGTTGGTTGAGCTCTTCACGTTTTCTTACATAATCGTTGTATTCGATTTTTGTTCCGCCCACTTTTGCCACGGTTGTGTGGTCTCCAAACAAGTTACGGCTGTTGGTGATTGCGTCACCAATAATAAAGGCTAACAAAGCCACGCCAATCACTACAATCAACAGCACTGATTTGCTTCTGATTTTCTCTAAAGTTGCCATTCTAATTTTATGGTGTGTTAATTAATTCTTTGTAAAATATCGTTTTGAGGCTTAAAATCTGCCGCAAATATCACGCAAAGATAATATATTCTGAGGAATTGAACAAAAAAAGTTGGAACCCCATCGCTAAAAGTTCTAAGTATATGCCATTTAAGATAACGAGAACGCCTTCTTGATATCTTGCACGCGGTCGAGTTTTTCCCAGGTAAAGAGTTCCACTTCTTTCACGATATCCTTATCATCATATTTCGATGAAAAAGTTTTGGTTACTTTTTGGGGTTCCCTACCCATATGTCCGTAAGCGGCTGTTTCCGTATAAATAGGATTGCGAAGCCCCAAGTTCTTTTCGATTGAACCTGGTTTTAGATCAAACAGTTCCTTTACCTTCAGGGCAATTTCGGAATCGGAGTGGGGCACTTTTGCGGTTCCGAAAGTGTTGATATATATATTTATGGGTTCCGCAACTCCGATAGCATAACTCACCTGCACAAGAACTTCACCGGCCACTCCCGCTGCTACAAGATTCTTTGCAATATGTCGACACGCATATGCGGCGCTGCGGTCTACTTTTGAAGGATCCTTACCTGAAAAGGCTCCACCGCCGTGTGCGCCTCTGCCGCCGTAGGTGTCCACTATGATTTTCCTCCCTGTCAGTCCGGTGTCGGCATGCGGACCTCCTAATACAAATTTTCCGGTAGGGTTTACATGAAGTACCAAGTCTTCATCGAACAAAGATTTCACATTATCGGGAAGTTTTTCTATTACTCTTGGCAACAACACATTTTTCACACCATCCCTGATCACTTCAAGCATATGTTTATCGGCTGCTTCCAGCGCTTTCTTGGTGTCGTCTGCGGGAGTCACAAAATCATCATGCTGAGTGGAGATGACTATAGTGTGTATTCTCTTTGGTTTTCTGTTCTCATCATATTCCACCGTCACCTGGCTTTTTGCGTCAGGACGCAGATAGGTCTTTTGTTTCCCTTTCCGATAATAGACCATTTCCTTTCCTTCCCTTCGTATCTCCGCCAATTCTTTTAGAAGCATATGGGAAAGGTCAAGTGTGAGAGGCATATAATTTTCTGTTTCATCCACAGCGTAACCGAACATCATTCCTTGGTCGCCGGCTCCCTGTTGGGAGATGTCTCCTTTGTCCACACCTCTTTCAATGTCAGCGCTCTGCTCATGCAGGGCAGAAAGTATTCCAAGAGAATCCCCGTCAAATCGGAATTCTCCACGGTCGTATCCTATTTTCTTTATAAGGTCACGCACTGTGGAATGGATATCAACATACGCTTCCGAAGATACTTCACCTGCCACAACCACTTGTCCTGTGGTGCATAATGTCTCGATAGCTACATGGCTTTCCGGGTCTCTTGCCAAAAATTCGTCAAGCAATGTGTCGCTTATTTGATCAGCCACTTTGTCAGGATGACCTTCTGATACAGATTCTGATGTGAAAAGATAACTCATGGCAAAAAGTTGTTATTGTTGTTTGAGTTGTTGAGGTTGTTGTTGTTGTTGAGGTTGTTGTTGTTGTTGAGGTTGTCTGGGTTTTATCATTAAAAACATCAAAAACTTTAAAAACGACAAAAACATCAACAACCATTAAATAAAAAAGGCATTGGATTGGTTTGCAATCACAATGCCTTCAAAGCCTTTAACGCCATTGTTGTGGCGGTATTTGCAGTTTTAGCATTTTTTAGAGTGGTTGCAAGCAGCCAAATTTATCCACCTTTTTAATAGTCGGGGTGAGAAGACTCGAACTTCCGACCTCTACGTCCCGAACGTAGCGCGC
>JAFLTP010000045.1 GCA_022510405.1 Muribaculaceae bacterium
GGCCCGTGAACTCCTTACCTCCGAAAAAGGGTTGGAACACAGAGGACGACGATGTATCGAACCCGAGGCAGTCTTCGGCCAGATGAAATACAACATGGGATATAAAAGGTTCCGTCACTTCGGCAAGGACAAGGTCACCATGGACTTTGCCTTCTTCGCCATCGCCTTCAACCTGAAGAAAATATGCAGAAAAATAGCAAAACAAGCCAATAACGGAGGAAACAGCCCCAATAATGGCTCGTTTTTACATATTTTTCAAAATTTATCGCTTCAGAATCAAATATTTTGGATAATCTTGCAAAAATCAGCCGTCTGAAAATCTTGCGATCCTCAGACGGCTTCTTTTTCATCGGGCTGTGTCATCTCTCATTTTGACACACCCTCTTTAGTTTTATTTTAGATTGAAATTTTATATCGATCTTTTCCGGAAACGATAATGTAGATTCCTTTATTGAGCTTTTTAAGATCTTCTACATTACAATCCTTCTTTATGAGGATTCCATCAGTTGAAAAGATGGAAATCTTTGAATCAGGATTTACAAGAAGACTTTCAACACCTGCATCTTCAAGAACTGTTATTATACATTCAGCAGTTACTTCTTCACAAGTCGCTGTTACAATAGCCGAGCCGGCATATATTGCTTTTACAAGACCTTCTGCAGAAACTGTGGCTATATTTGGATCTGATGAATTCCATGTTAAGGTCTTGTCGGTGGTATCTTCCGGAAGTACTATGGCCTTGATCTGTATTGTTTCTCCGATATTCAGTTCGGCTGAATCCATATTCAAGACTATCTGTTCAACTTTTACAAAAGGAGTCAAAACAGTGATCACACATCCGGCTGATATGTCTCCACAAGTTGCTGATATAGTGGCAAAGCCTTCTGAAACAGCATTTACCAGTCCGGATTCGGAAACAGTTGCTACGTTAGGATCCGAAGAACTCCAAACAATGGTTTTATCGGTGGTGTCTTCCGGAAGTACTATGGCCTCGAGCTGTATTGTTTCTCCGATATTTAATTCTGCCGATTCAAGATTCAATACAATCTGTTCTGCATCCACAATTGGAGTTAAAACTATAATCTGGCAAGATGCAGATATGTTTCCATTGGTTGCGGTAATTGTTACGATGCCTTCTGAAATAGCGGTTACAAAACCTGACTCATCTACTGATGCAACGTCATTATTAGAAGACTGCCATATAACAGTTTTATCGGTAGTATTTTCCGGAAGAACAGTTGCCTCGAGTTGGAATGACTCCCCAAGGATTAACTCAATATTCTTATAATTAAGAATAATTTGTTCAGAATCTATAATTGGATCAGAGACTTTTACTGTACAAGACGCACTTAGATTTTCTATAGTAGCAGTTATAATAGCACTCCCTGGTGAAATGGCCGAAATTAATCCATCTTCTGAAACTGAAACTATCTTTTCATTAGAAGATTTCCATGTTATATTGGAATAAGTGGCATTCTCCGGAGTAATGAGTAAAGATAATTCTTTATTCTCTCCGGTAAAAATGGAGATTTCTTCTGACTCGAATGAAATGGATTCTAAAGGAATATAATTTCCCTCCTTAACATTTATGAATTCTTTCCAACCTTCCGCCACTTTATAAAGGGATTGGGTATTTGTAGGTACGTACAATGTAGCATTAGAATAAACAGAGTTTGAAAATTCAGCTCCATTAGGAGGGATATTATTTAAAACACTTACTATTTGGATTGATGAACAATTCTTAAAGGAACCCGGTGTTACATAATTTTCAATTTGTGAAATATATTCTTCTTTAGGACCCAGAGTTGTAACATTTTCACTAATCACTAACTCTTTAAGTTTTGAAAGTGAACAGAAAGGGCCATCGTAAGATGTAATTAAATAATAGTCAACTCCACCGTCCCCGGAAATAGAATACCTTGAAGCATCTGAAAGATTCCGACCTAAATAAAGCCTTTCAATTGGGAGTCCAGAGAAACAACCATTATAATACTGAATTTTATATTGAATAGTTTTTCCATTGATTTCTTTTTTCATAATACTAGTCGCTCCATCATAAGTTCCAAATCCAAAAGTCAATGGTTGATCACCGTCTTCAAAATTAAGTTCTTTTAAACTAGAACAGCCGGAAAATACAGAAGAGCCAAAATCTATTACAGAAGAAGGGACACTTAAAGTTTCTAACTTTGAACAACCTTGGAAAGCAGTTGAGCCTATGGATGTCAGATAGCTGCCAAGAGTTATTTTAGTTAATGAGGTGCAGTTTTTAAACGCATTATCTGAAATAGTCGTGACAGAAGGGAAATTAAAAAAAGATAAGCTCTCACAATTTTCAAAAGCGTTCGATTCAATTCTTGTAATTTTATTCGTGTTATTTAAAGAAACTAAGTTTACGCATCCGACAAAAATGTTAGATGGAATTGTCACAATATTCGAATTAAAAGCAACTGATTCAAGATTTTGACATCCGCTAAAAAGACCCTTACCTAAAGATGTTAATCCTTCATTTATTTGAAATTTTGTTAATGAAATACAGTTAGAAAAAGCTTCCTCATCAACTTTGACTAAAGCTAAAGGACAGTTAAAACTTTCTAAAGATGAACATCCTTTAAATGCTGAACCCATTATAACTTCAATAGTACTTGGAAGACTGATACTTACCAGACTAGAACAATTTTCAAAGGCGCTAATGGGTATTTGTGTTAAACCATCTACAAGATTAACCTCTTTTAAACTTTTACAATCTTTGAATGTGTATCTAATTGCTTATCAGGATAATATAATTAAAACGATAGAAAAGTGGTTACAAGATCAATTTTGAGGAAAAAAAAGGGTGAGATTTAACGTTTTTAACTTTTATTAGGACAAAAAGAAGGATTCTTAAATAGATTAGGAAACCTATATCCGTATGATAATTGTTTTGATAAAAAAAAGATTTTTATTTAACTTTGTAAAAAATAAGGTTGATATGGCAGTATATGTAAAGGCAATTCCAACATTAAGAGGAGAAGTCGCTGAAAGGTTCATATTAAAGTCTGAGGAGAATCTTCAAAAACGTGCTTCTATTGACTTCTCAAAAGAGGCTGCTAACTCACGAGCAATATTGGCGAAAAGATCATGTAAACAATAAAAGTGGGTTATTTATTAGACAATTGTCTTTTTGAAAGACTTACTCCAGAATTGATAGATCGATGTCAATCCTATACATGCAGTAAGGATCCTGACATTGACTCTTTTTTTCATAAAGACACCAAAAACAATTTCGAGGATTACGCTTTAGAAAAGATGGGATATTCTCATTGTTTTTGTACCAATGAGAATACCCCAAGAATGGTTTGTGCTTTTTCTTTGTCTAATTCAGCACTTAGAACTGATATTTTGCCTAATAGGAGAAGGAATAAATTTAACAAATCTATTCCCAACGCAAAGCGTCGTTCTCAATATCCAGCTTTACTGATTGGTCAGCTTTGTGTATTCGATGGTTTTGGATATAAGATAGTTAATGAACATATTGGTGACGAAATGATGGATCTGATAAAAACAATGGCACTCAATCCTGACAACGACAGTGCGGCAAGGTATGTCGTAGTAGATGCCATAAATGAGCCTAATGTAATAGATTATTATAAGCGTAACGGTTTTGATTTCCTTTTTGAATCGGATATAGAAGAGTTAGAATGTCTTCGCAATCATAAGAGTGCAAATTCTATTATTTCATATCTAAAAAATTTCTTTGGAATAAAAAAGCAAAAAGAAGCAATTTCATGTAAAACTAGGCTAATGCTATTCGATTTGGTTCTTCTTAAGCCTTAATGATTCCTTTTTATAATTTTTAACAAGATAAGGCAATAAAAATTTTTTATAGAGTAATACAAAAAGTAAGATTCTATAAAGTGCGTAAGAAAGGTAAGAAAAATATTATAAGCAGCATCTGAATTCACTTATATTTATAGAAAGTATATTTAAATTAAAATTTAATTATTGACCAAAGGATCAAAGGATCATAGCAATGATTCTCTTAGAATGACAAAATATATGTAACTTTGCGGTTTAAAGAGAAGGAGTTATGGCGAAGTATCTGTATTTGAATTCGAGAGATGAGTTTTTCACAATTGATACCACCCTTTAATGGTTTTATTGACTCGCATAAGGTATTCGAAAAATTAAAACAGCATGAGTCGGAAACTCCTTCCAAATGGAGGGAAGAGGCTGAATTTAGACGTGCCAATAAGTCATGGCTCAGAAGATCACAGAAAATAGCTGTAAAAATTCTTTCCAAAATGAGAGAGTCCGGAATATCTCAAACAGAACTGGCTCATAAAATGGGTTGTTCCCAGCAGTATGTTTCTAAGATCTTGAAAGGTCAGGAAAACCTGTCATTGGAAACTATCTCAAAAATCGAAGATTCTTTAGGATTATCATTATTAATTATCTAATACGCTATTTCTGCTCTTTATTAAATTTAGTATAAGATACTTTATTTAGATATAAAGCAGTAAAATTTCTTTTAATTATCCATAACTTTATTTCTAGTTATGATGTATTGACGTATGTTGTCTCTATGTTGAAGAAAAACATTATTATTTCTTTATACTAAATTCGATAAAACCAGGTGCCAATATTATGTTTTAAATCATGAAAAAACTTTAATTAGAACTTTTCCAATTTGGGTTTTAAAATTCTATTAAAAAGTATTTGGCCAGGGGTTTTGTTATCTATAATTAATCCACTCATACGAAGTAGATTATTCCAAAAACACCTTTCCTCTTTAAATAAATTCGGAGCAAAATCCTGATTATATCGTGAATCCCATAATGTTTGTAAACCCTTCACATCAAAAGGTTGGATGTTTTTTATTTTTTCTTCAATAACTTCTAAAGGAATATTTGCTAAAATAGGAGATGTCATGGTTTCAGGAACATTATATACATTATCAAAACCTATTTTTTGAGGACCTACAGCAGTAGCAAAATCCGAAACACTCCTTTTAAAAATTTCAATCAATTCTATAAAGTGTTCCTCCTTATTTATTTGTTTAACATTTCTAATATATTGGTACATATAATCATACAATTCTTTTGCTTCACCCTTCACTTCACTATTTATCATCTGAAGGCGCGATATAATATTATCATTAATTTCATTTTTTTGAAACCATTTATTAACTCCTGCTTTTGATCTATCTAAAAGTTTCTCTGTGGACATAATATTAGAATATGGAGAAATCAAAACAAAAGCGTTTATATAAGATATCGGATCTCTGAACTCACCTTTTTCCAAAGCACATAAAAGAATCCCAAAATTTTTTACGATATTATCGTTACTTAAGGCTGTGAAATTCCACATCAATTGATTTAATAACTTATCAGGACTATTATCCTCTTTAGGGCATAACCTTTCTTTCTCTGATATATAATCCTTAATATAAGCATCAAAATTAATTTTAGCACCTTTGAGCGTATAATCGACCAATTGTCGCGATAAAATTGGGAGAATCTCCTCCTTATTTATTTTAAAATAATGATTAAAGAAGTCTTGACAATACGAATAATTGCTTATTTCTTCATTTTCGGTATTATTGTCCTTTTCTTCGCCGAAACTAAGGTCAGCCTCAAATTTATCTAAAAAACCGTATTGAACCTTACCTAAATCACGATCATTGGTTGAATCTATATGTCCTTCTTTTAATTCAACAGACAAAGCTAAAATGGAATTCCAACAATTTATTTTGATTTCTTCTTTGGAGACTTCTCCGGGCAGATCATCTAGTTTAGATTCAAGTTCCTTAGAAATTCCTTTCAACTGATTAATAGCAAATTTAAGAGTTCGGAGGTTGGTCAACCCTTGTACCCGTTCACTTTTATTTAACCGATAGGGAAAAGTAGATAAAACCATTTTTACGGTTTTCTCATCTTTCATAAACTGTAAGAATCGATTTTCATCCTCTCCAATCAGAGATAAATAAATCTGTTTAATATCCGGTGTGTAAGCTACACTTTTCTCTACTACCTTCTCTTTATAAATTTCCAAAAGATCAGATTCATTTTCTTTTACCCGTTTTAGATGTTCTTCGTTAGCTATAATAATTACCTTGAAATGTTTGTTTTCCACCAATTGATTTATAAAACCTAAAACTTCATTGATTGGAATTTTAGAGCTGATTCGCTCCAGATCATCAATAATGATTACCGAATTTTCAGATATAGCTGAAATACCTGGTTTATAATTAAGCAATTCAGAAAAATCTATAATATCTTTAAGTTTTTTAGATATATTAGATAATTTTTTAGAATTTTCTTTTAATTTCTTCAAATAACTGGTGGTACCTTGTGAAACGTTTTCAAACCATTTTGAAACGATTGCAACTTCCAAATCCTTAACATCCTTAATTCCAAAAGCGGAAATCAAAACAGGATAATAAGAGTCTTGTTTTACAATAATGCCAACAGCCTTATTTTTTAATTTTTTCAATAAGGTTTCCTCTTTTGCTGGAATAAGGAACTTTATTTTTTGAATTTCTTTTAATAAAAAATTTTTTATGAAAAAAGTCTTTCCACAGCCCCATGGACCGGAAATCATCAAAGCACCAGTATGATCGTTTTCAAGATAAGTTTTTACACATTCTATAATATTATTTTCAACTGAAATTTCAGGCATAATTAATCATTGTATATTATTGAAATAATTTTAAAATTAGAGATTAAATAGAATCCAGAAAAAGAATGATATGATTGTATTACAAAACTAAATATTAAATTTGTAAATGGAAAATATATCCACAAAAAATACACAAAAGCCATGATATCCGGTATTAATCATATGGTCCATGTGTCCTTATTATTCAGTTCCATTGATAATGTCAGACAAGTTTTCAAATTTATCTACAATATCCTAACGGGTCTTCTTCGTAGAAATGGAATTGAAAAGTTTCCGTGCACATTCCGTCTTCACTTTCTCCACTCCACGAAGTTCCATTTTGTCGAGCGAGCCTTTGGTCTCGGTGACAAAGAACACATGGATTCGTACTAATCTGAGGCGAATGATGTTTTTGATGGAAGAGTAATATTAATCACCCATAGCGATGACCAAAAGTTCTTGATAATTATTGACTACGTCATATTTGACGGTTGAGCTTGATAATGAAGCGAAGTGGCGTCGAGCGCAAGCTATTTTCGATTTCTCGGTTTCTCTCAAATCCACTTCGCGGAGAGAGCCTTTGGTCTCGGCGACGAAGTAAACGTGCTTAACGCTACCTTCTCGGAAAACAACAGCCCAGTCGGGGTTGTAATGCCCCATAGGGGTGTTAATATAAAAGTCCCTCGGGAGTTTTGTATAGACTTCGACATCCTTATTGTTTTCGAGGGCACGAGCAAAATCTTTTTCGGTGCCTTTGCTGTCGACGACAACAAGGTCATAAAGAGATTTTGTACTTTCTATGGCGTTGTCTCCGACTACACCTCTGAAATTGTCTGCCAAGAATATAGCTGTATCAAATTTCTTATCGGTAGGCGAATAAGAAATTTGTTTTATTACGGCTATTGCTTTGCAGTCGTTGATAATGTTGGCAACTTTGATGATAAATTCTTCGGGGTTTACTCTAAATAGCATAAATTTAGATGCGCTAATACCTTGAAGAATTTTAATGATAGTGCGACGAGTAAGCCCGGTTTCGCGGACAAGGTCGCCAATCAAATCATATCGAATGGATTTGCCAACTGCTTCATTGACGGAGCGGTGTACCGTCGTGCCGTCTGTCATTGCAGAAGCATTTTCAAGCGACTCTCGGTCGCGAATATGCTCCAACCAGCCGGTTGTGATAGAAATGTGAATTTCTGTCACGTTAAGATGTAAGTCGATTTGCTCAATGCACTTTTCAATCAGTTCATCCGAATTGAAATCTACGGTGTAAATCGATTTGACATTGATTTGCTCCCACAACTCTGCGAAGCGAGTACGAGCGAATTTTTCTTCATCGAAGTTGGCGATGCGACGCTTACGCCCATTGTCGGGCTTCGATGCGTTGGGGTCAAATACTCCGTCAAGCACTTTAGTGATTGCGGCTTTTATCGGTTCGAGGTCTTCTCCGAAGTCGAGTGAGCCGCTACGCTTGTCGTCAAAATATTTCGGAGTTAACGCTCCATCATCATCGACGTAATCTTTACGGATTAAGCGATTATGGATTTTGCGAGCAAGTTCCGTAGAAACTTTGATATTATTGCCGTCTGCATCGACAAAAGTTCTATTCTCAAATAAAGACGTTGTAACGGCAGTTGGGCGGTAAGCCACGGCTTCAGCAATTTCATGTTGTAATTGCTTGGAGAACTTCTCGTAGCTTTCGGAAGCTATAACCGTTAAGATGTTGGTATCGAAGACGTTTTCGCCGAGGACATCCTGGTCTTGGCGTTCTCCGTTTTTGTTGACGCAAAGTCGTATACCACGACCGACTTCCTGACGTTTCTTTGTAGTGTTGTCGCTGTCTTTAAGTGTGCAAATTTGGAACACATTGGGGTTATCCCATCCCTCTTTGAGGGCGGAGTGTGAGAAAATGAAGCGCACTGGTTCATCGAAAGATAAGAGACGTTCTTTATCTTTCATAATGAGGTCGTATGCTCGCAGAGCTTCTTCTCGGCCTTTCTCGGTGGTTTCCTTAGTGTCGGTCATTTTCCCTTTCTTGTCTTGCGAGAAATAGCCGGCATGAACGGCAGAAGCAGGGTTGCTTTGTAGATATCGGGTGTATTCGGGAGAGAATATATCGATATATTCACGAAGAATATCAATATATTCTTCTTCTAAGAATTCCGCAAATTTTCCGAGCGAGGTTGCTCCACCCTCGCCGTATTTGCGGTAATTTTCCACTTTGTCTATGAAGAACAACGACAATACTTTAATTCCTTTCGGGAATAACGCACGTTCACGCTCGAAGTGGCTTCGGATAGTTTCTCGAATCTGTTCACGACGAATAGCGTCCTCGTGAATATTGCCTGTCATGGTTCCTTCATGAAGAACCGTGCCGTTAAGTAGTTCAACCGTTCCGGCTCGTCCGTCGATACGTTGCACTATACAGCGGTCGCGATATTCCGCAAGCCCTCCGCTTTGCTCGAAGAAATCGAAGCCTTCTCCTACAAGGCGTGTTATTTGCTTCGTTCCGTTTGAGACCTTAGTATCAAATGAAATACGGGCTTGGGGATTACCTTTGCCGATGACTATTTCTTCAAGGCAAAGGAAGCCGTTAGTGGCGGTCGAGCCGATTTGGTTAATACCTTTAACCTCAATCTTCTTGACGAGCTTACGATTGTAAGCGTCGATAGCGTCAAGACGGAATACCATATTGTAAACATCGCCCTCGCGGTGGGTGGCAGAATAGAGCAACGTCATAAGCGGATTAAACAAGCGCAAGCCCTGGCGAGTACGGTTGTTGCGGTTAGCACCCAAAACGCTTTGTGGCTCGTCGATTATCATAATGGGATGGGTAGCCGCTATAACATCAATTGGACGACGTGAGCCGAATTCATCTCGGCGGTCGAAGATTATACGTGATGTGGCGTTGTTGGCCGTATCATCAAAAGAGCTGTTAAATGCCTGCGTGTTGATAATCATGCAGTGCATGCCGCAGTCCATTGCAAAAGCGTCAATTTTGGAAAGCTGCTTTGAGTTGTAAACGAAATACTGCATACGCTTTCCATATTCATCGCTGAAGTGATCCTCCATAGTCTGAAAAGACTTGAGGACACCTTCTCGAATAGCAACGGACGGCACAACGATTATGAACTTAGTCCAACCGTAGAGTTTGTTAAGTTCATACATCGTCTTAATGTAGGTGTAGGTCTTACCAGTGCCGGTTTCCATCTCAACGGTGAGGTAAACATCGTTTGCCTCGCCCTCGAAATATTCAATAGGCTTCAGCCCTTGTTCGAGCTGAACAGAACGCACATTATCGGTAAGTGTTGAACGGTCAATTACCAATGGAGCGTTAGCAAAGCCAAGCTCGCCCAGGTGGATTTTGTCTTTTCCCATATCGTGGATATATTCCGACGGCTCAACATACGGTTGACCTCGGAATGAGTCTGTAACGGCTCTTGCCGCTTCGGTCTGTAATCTTTGATGTTTATATCTCAGCTTCATATCACCCGGATGTTTTTGATTGCTTCTTCATCGCTCCAATCGAGGCGTTGTTTGAGCTGTTCAAAGATGTTGATTTTAACAGCATCCGACTTGAAGCAACTGTCACGGAAAAGAACGCGAAGCGGAGATTTTTCAGCGATATGAGCGATGATATTCTCCGTTATATCATTGGCGAAGCAAGCGACGAGGTCACCACCATTTACTGAATAAACGCCCTTACCGTCGATAGTTTCTTTCTGCATGGGGAGCGAGAGCTGAACACCCCAATCGAGCATAGCACCGAATAGCAAGTCAAGGTCAGTACGACCAGGTTTCACATTATCAATGAGTAAGCCGAGGTCATTCTGACTTAAAGCGGCAGGTTGGAAATATACATCCTCGAAGTTGCTTTCATCGACACGGAAAACACGGAAGCCGGTGTCAATGTTTTGACCTTGCAATCCCGCTTCTTCTTTGATTTTCTTCCCGGCGCGACGGATGCGCTCTTTGGCTACTTCAGTGATTACACATGGCCAGTTATTCTCGTTACACAAATCTATAGCATTTTGTATAATCTCTTTTTCGCTCGGTGTGTTTGCGGATGCTAATGATTTATATAGGTCTTCTTGTAATTGTACAAGTATATATTTAATTGGTTTGTCTATAATATCTTTAGACATTTCTATCACAGCTTCTGCGGTCGTACCTGAACCTGAGAAGAAGTCCATGATAATTATTTCATCATCATTTGAACAGTCCCTAAAGCCTAATAAATATTTAATAAGACTTACGGGTTTTGGATAATTAAAAACTTTTTTTCCGAATAGTTCAACCTGATAATTACCCGCTACCTCGTTTGTATCAACATTAACCTTAGAATTAATGAGATTAGAGGGAACTTCTGCGTCGTATTCAGACTTTTCATAAGAAGGACTAAACTTCAAAGTCGGAATTCGTATAATTGTTCCATTTTTAATCTCTTCTTCAAGATTTTCTTGTTTCCATTTGAATTTGGCACTCAATTTCACCGGTTTTATGAAAAGACCATCTTTAACTTCAGTATCTTCAAGGAGCTCAACATCATACGCATCTGTTCCATACATACCGGCATGTATGACTTGATTGGGTATAGACGTTAACACTTTATTTGCTGGAAAAACTAAAGTTTTGACTCCATTAGGTTGGTTTAATAATCCATTAGAACTAACAGAGGTCTTTTTTATGCCCGAAAATTTAACAGAATCCTTATTCTTCTGATAGCAAAGTACATATTCTATTATTTGCTTTGCTTTTTTTGATAAATTTTCGGGAGTTTCAGTTTTTGCCCAATTGAAAACTTCAATAAAATTCCTCTCGCCAAAAATTTGGTCACAAATTTTCTTTAGGTTTACTAACTCATGACCATCAATAGATATGAAGATAACTCCATCTTCTGATAACAGTGAACGGGCTACTGAAAGTCGAGAAAAGATCATTGAACACCAAACGGAGTGAAATCGGCCACCTGTTTCAAGATTTTTGCGATAACGGTTACCGGTATCGTCAATATTACCCTCAGCTTCGTCTTGTTCGTAAGTAGAACAAGCATAGTCATCGTTATAAACGAAGTCTTTGCCGGTGTTATAGGGAGGGTCAATATATATCATTTTGACCTTTCCCATATATGATTTTTGAAGGAGCTTGAGAACTTCGAGGTTATCGCCCTCTATATAGAGATTTTTAGTATTATCCCAGTCTTCGCTTTCATCAATGACAGGGCGAAGTGTTTTCTTGATAGGTCGAGCGGCTTCACGGCGAGCTTCGGCTTTGCCGGGCCATGTGAATTGATAAAATTCTTCGCCGGTGTCTACGGCAGCGTCTCCGAGGAGTTGACGCAACACGTCGAAATTTACAACTCGATGTAGTTTACCGTCAGACCCTTTTGTTTCAGTGAAACATGACGGAGCAATCTGATATAGCATATCAAGATTTATTTGCGCTCCGTCGGCACTTTGTAGAGGTAGTCTTTCAGGGTTCATATAGTAGTTTATTTATTTTTTTATGTTAGCGAGTTTGGTTTCCAACTCGGATATATTCTTTCGTAGTTCACGAAGTTGAGTATTAAGCTCGATTTGACGGTTGAACTGTTTTTCGTTCCTCACTCGCTTCCGCAAAGCTTCTGCATCGCGTCGTAGTTTTGCGAGTTGAGTTTCAATTTCTTTGATTTCGGAAATGGCTTCGGAATTATCGACTCGATAACCGCTCATTTGGCTAAAAAAATTGAAATAGACTTTATCGAGGTTGTTTCCCTCGATTGTAAGTGGCTTATCTTCGAGCTTTATATCTCGAAGCAATTTGCTTACCTCACGCGTCCATTTTACTTTCCCGGCGACGACAGAGCGATTCTTATGTTGCATAAGCAGGTCGGTAGAGTTGCCGTATTGGATTATGTAAATAGTATGACGAGGTATAAGGTCGTCAATGCCGCAGAACGGATTGATGGAATAGCAGTCTTCTTTGCATTTGAAAAGAAAAACGTCTATCTCCTTAACCTCGTTGCCCTCATCCACGTTAATGGTATCGGGACGAAGTATATAAAGTAAACGTATCTGCTCTAACTCCTCGGCAAGCAGAGTCCGTAACGCCGTAGGGTTAGAACTCGCCTTGACAAACTGAGCTTTTGGTATCAGTCTGTCAACGATAGTCTTTAACGGGAATTGGAGCAGATTTTCCATATCTAAAAGTCTTTTTCGATACGTTCAAATGAAATAAGTTTCGACAAAAGAGAGTATCTTTTTTTCATATCCCTTTTAGTAAATCCTAAATTCCCACCAAATATAGTTTTAGATGATAAAATAAAATCAGTAATTTCTTCTATTTCATCTTCTTTATTGACCATAATGTAGTTAATAGCGAAGTAATGCGATGGATATATGATTAAAAATGGTGCTTTATCATTAAGTAAATTCCTAATTTTAGAATATTTGGCTTCAGTAATATCTACTTCCCAGTTTGCATTTTTAGGAGAGTATAAGGGTATAATTCGCCATTCTCTTTCGTTGTAATTGTCGAAATTATTAGGCTTTGAACCGGAAAATGTGGTCTTTGAATAACCCAATAAAAAATAAAGAGTTTTTTGGTTCTCGATATATCTTAAATAATGTTCAGATGAAGAAGGTTCAACGATCTCTATTGCTTCACTTACTTTGTCATAATCGTATATATTATCACATAGTTGATTGAGTTTTTTCTTGTTTATTCCGTTTATTGAACATAAGTAATTGGAAAGATATTTATCCTCTGCTTGTAATTCGATAATATTGTTATTCAAATATGGAGAAGATAAATATAATACAGGGTTGATTAATTCTTTTAACTCCCCTACAGAAATCTCTTTATCTAACCCTATACTATATTTACCATAAACTTTAGTATGTTCTAAAGTGCGAGTCAAAGGAATATCACAAAAACATATCATAGGGATAGCACATCCTTTACTCCGTTTCTTTTTTGATGGATAAGGTTCGAAACAAAAAGAGTACCTCAACCCTTTCTCTATTATACATTTGAGGATATCTATTGAACTTGTAAAATGGAAGAACGAAGATGAGTTTATTGGGTTCATATTATCATTTTACAATTAAGAAGGTTATTAACTCAAAATCATCAAGTCCGGCAATTTCATTGCGTAGGAATGATGTTTCTCCATCAGAAAAGAGGGAGGAAATGTCGCTTTCTTCTTTCACGTCAATAATGGATGCTATAGCTTCTCCGAGCAGTTCGGAGTATTCATCCATGTTTTGTCCATCACGTGTTTCGGCATTGAACTTTCGACACAGATCCATAATCGGCTCCGACTTGCCTTTGCATAGCTTACGCAGTCGGTCGAGCAAGTCTTTCGGTTCGAGGTGGTTCACGAGAACGGAAGAATCTTGCTTTACATAGACCATATAGAACGGGTGTAACCTGTTCTTACGGTCGATGTTCACGGAATTGTTACGGTTTTTAAGGACGTAAACGACTCCAGGAGGTGTGTCGGGGGCAGCAGGAACAATGGCGTGGAGACCGAAAGGCGTATGCTCGATGTCGTGCCCCAGACGCATATATTCCAAAAGGTCAAGGCGGAATTCATTAAGTCCCAAGTCCATAATGGAAACACCTGTGTTCATTTCTTCGAGATCCACGACTTCATTTTGTAGTCGTTCGAGCTGTTTGCGTCGATATTCGAGGTCGCCTTTTTCTTCGATTGTAAGAGGGTTATCGTCGCCGGTGGCGGTCATAACCGAAACTTTCATACGGGCTTCAACACGACCTTTGAGATTTATATAATCGTCAAGGTCCATATTCGGCCAGTAGTTTACAAGCTGAATACATTCGTTTCGAGAGCCTATGCGGTCGATACGTCCGAAGCGTTGGATAATGCGTACCGGGTTCCAATGAATATCGTAATTTATTAAATAATCGCAGTCCTGAAGGTTCTGACCTTCGGAAATGCAATCGGTGGCTATCAGAACGTCGATGTCTTCGTGAATGTTAGGATAAAGCGTGGCTTTCTCCTTAGATATGGGCGAGAACAAAGCAAGCACTTTGTTGAAGTCCATTTTCTCACGAAGTCGCAACGTCGAGCGAGCCTCGACATCACCGGTGACAAGTGCGGTGTTCAGACCGTGCCGCTCCTTAATGAGCGGTGCAAGGTTATCATACAAGTAGAGGGCGGTGTCCGAGAATGCCGTAAAAATGATAACCTTTTTATTGTCGCCGTTAATCGGGTTGGCAAACTTAAACCGCAAATCTTCAACGAGCTGTTGAAGTTTTGTGTCGTGTTCGGGCGTAATATCTTTAAGCAAGAAAAGCAGAACGTCAAGGTCGTACAGGTCTTTGGCAAGATACTCGCGCCATTGGATATAATCCATATCCCGGAGGTCGATTTTGGTTTTCTTGCCGCCGATGAACAGCCCCTCGTTTTGCTCGTCAAAATCGAAGCCGGAGCTGTAACCGACTGTGTCGCTTTGCTCTGCAAAGAAATTGTAATCATCGACAAGTGTATTGCCGCCGTCAGAAATATTGTCGATAGCCTCAATGGTTTTCGACAAAAGCGACTTAATGCGTTGAAGCGTTAGACGGAATGAATTAACCGAACTTTCAAGGCGTTTGAGTAGATTTATACTCATAAGGCGGCGAATGCCTCGCTCACGTCCTGTGCGAGAGAGGTTAGAGAAAGTTTCGCCGTCGCCTTTCGTATATTTGTCAAGTTTACTCGGAAGAATGAAATCTGACGGAGTGTAAATAGCGAGGTTAAGTTCGGAAACGGTCTGATAAATTTCGTTGTAATTGACAGTCTTTTCAAGATCTGTCAAGTCGGGGCGATGAGAGATAGGTGCAAGCCGCGTCGGGAATTTTCCGATGTCGGTTGTGTCGTAATATTGCTCGATGTGTTTGCGCGAGCGAGCAATCGTAACGCTGTCGAGGACTTCAAAGAAATCAAAGCTCAACGAGTCGAGCAATGCTTTTGTGGTTCGCTCGGTTTCGGGCAGTTCCGACCATCTATTAAATGCGGCTTGAGCCTGTCGAAAAATATCATCTATATTCCTGTCGGTGTTCAGCAGACGGTCGAGCTTATCGCTTTCGCCCTCGTAAGCGAGAGCAAGTTGGTTTTTAAGGTCGTTAAAGCGGTTGTTTACAGGCGTAGCCGACAACATCAAGACTTTAGTTTTGACTCCGGCTTTAATGACACGGTTAAGCAGTTGGAGGTAGCGGTTCTCGCGTGGGTTCTCGTCGTTCTCGTCTGTGGTAATCTTGCCACCGTTACGGAAGTTGTGGCTTTCGTCGATAACAACGAGGTCGTAGTTTCCCCAGTTGATATGTTCGAGGTCAAGACCGTTGCTGAATCCCGATTTACGGGAAAGGTCGGTATGATAGAAAATATCATAACGGAGTCGGTCTTGCACGAGTGGATTGTTCAGGTAGTTGCTTCTGAACGTAACCCAGTTGTCATAAAGTTTTTTAGGACAAAGAACGAGGATAGAGCGGTTTCGGTTCTGATAGTATTTGATAACCGAAAGAGCGGTAAACGTCTTTCCGAGACCTACGCTGTCGGCAAGAATACAGCCGTTATATTTTTCCAACTTGTTGATAATGGCGAGAAACGCGTCACGTTGGAAATTGTAGAGTTTGTTCCATATAACGGATTCCTTAAAGCCGGTGGCTTCGTTTGGCAACACATCTTCTGAAATATCTTCGAGAAATTCATTGAAGATATTATAGAGCGTAACAAAGTATATAAATTCGGGCGAATTTTCTTTGTAGGCATTGGTGATGTTGTCGAGGACTTGGTCTGTAACAACTTGCAGTTTCTCGCTGTCGTTCCAAATGTCGTTAAACATCTGAATATATTGGAGCGAGAAAGGCGCATCGGTTTTTGTAATGGCTGTTGCGATATTATTTCCACGTTCACAACCCAGTTCAACGGTTGTGAAGCCTGTCGGGTTGCTTAAAGCGTAGGCAGTATCATCAACCGCAATCATAGGCGGCATACCGGCAGTGGTTCGGTTGGATTTGAAACATACCTTACGTTTAATCCATTCGGCGCACTCCTTGGCAACGGCTTTCAGAGAAAGTTCGTTGCGGAGTTTGATTTCAAACTCCGAGCCGTAGAGGTCGCGTTCACGGTTAAGCCGTGGAATATAAAACTCACGTTTTTGCTTTTCCTGTTTCTCGGTAGTGAACGAGGGCGAAGTGAAAATAAAACGTAATTCCGAAATATCGCTTAACTGGTCTTTAAGTTCCTGAAAAGCATATATGGAAAAACAAGACGCGGCGATAGCGACCTTTGAGCCGGAGCGCAAAGTAACAAGCAAATCGTCTTTAAGAGTCTTGTTTACATTGTTGATAAATTCCATATAGGCTAATGTCCGTTGCAATTGACTCCTATATGGCAAAAAGGGTTATATAAACGAAAAGCGGGAGCCTTATCATCACTCATCCCGCAACCTGTAGCCGTCGAACTTGCTATATCGCCAGAACGAGCAACGGACTCCACGCTGTATATGCAGATACCCCAAACCCATTCCATACCACATTGGCACAGAATGAGTCGGATAGGTAAATACATACCCGTGGCGCCTATCGTTACTCTGTCCTTTAGCGATGTTTGGAGTGTTCGACGTTCCAGGTTGCCAAGAACAAAGCGTTGATACACGCTTTTACCAAAATGTTGATCCCTACGATGTATAAGCCTGCTGAAAGACTTGCCCACAGCGTGGAATCGTATCGCAAAATTACGAATTATTCACGAGGTGACAATCGGTTGATTAGCAAATTAACCCTATTAAATCCTAAGGCATATTAGAAGATTATCTCGTGTTTTCTTATTAAGGTTGGTGAAATCATGATGATTTAGCTTCCAATTTTAGCATGTTTTCAAGCTTCGAGTTGAGATTTATAATGGAGTTTTGCTCATTTTCCAATAGATGAAATTTCTCACGAAACGGTATCTGCTCTTTCTCCGGAGAGCCTTTCAGCTTCAATAGCGCATTGCCAATTTCAGTCATTTTATTATAATTGGCACGAGAGCGAGAATGCATTTTTTCGATTATATGCGCCCATATTTTCCTCTGATCTTCTTTAGAAATTGGTTTAACATCAATAAAATCTTTTGGAACAAATACAGTCAAATCTGCTTGTTTACCCTTATCATCAAAGAAAGGGAACATATAAAAGAAAGCCATTCTCATTAACCGAAATGCGCGGTCTTTGTCCTTAAAATAACCGGCAGCCTTTATAATTGCATCCACATCTTGCATG
>JAFLTP010000046.1 GCA_022510405.1 Muribaculaceae bacterium
CCCGACAACCAATCTTCAATTAACCTTAAAATCTAATACCATGAAAAACTCGATGTAAAATTAATAAATAATTTTTAAAACTATGCTATATAACATAATTAAATTTCAAATTTAACTTTATTTAACATTAAATCATTTTCCATTCTTAACTCAAGATATATTCCGATTTAAGAACTTAATGTATCTCTATTTTATTCTATGAATATTATTCTTTATCCAACGGGATTACTTTCTAATACCTATTAATCTATCTATAATAGACAAAAAGCCCGTTCCTTTATTAATTCAGAAACGGGCTTCTCTCATGGTATAATTTAACTTACTTGTGTAATGTTATTTTTACAAGAAGTTAAAATAATGCACTTATTCTCTATCATCGATCTGTTGGTTTCTCGGAGTGAACCTTCTTGGACCACGATTTTCATTGCCTTCTCGTCTTGATTGGTTGTTTTCAAATCGACGTGGGCCATTACCCTCTCTTCTGGGTGCTCCATTTGCATCCCTACGAGGACGATTTTCGCCTCCTTCTCTTCTGGGCTTGGGCTCACGTTCCACATACCCTTCCGGTTTTTCAGTGAGAACTTTCATTGAAAGACGGTATTTACCGGTTTTCTTATCAATTTCAATAAGTTTAACCTTAACCTTATCTCCTTCTTTCAATCCGCTGTTTTCCATTGAATCCAACCTGTCCCAAGAAATTTCGCTGATATGAAGAAGACCATCTCTACCCGGCATAAATTCTACAAATGCTCCGAAATCCAGAATAGATCTTACAGTTCCTTCATAAATTTCACCTTCTTCCGGTTGAGCCACAATAGCCTTAATCTTAGCAAGGGCAGCCTCAAGACCTTCTTTTTGAGGAGATGCGATTTCTACCTTTCCGATTCCCAATTTTTCATCTTCTTCGATTGAGATGGTTGTGCCTGTTTCTTCCTGTATGCCTTGAATTATCTTGCCTTGAGGACCAATTACAGCCCCGATTTGATCTTTAGGAATTTCTAATGTAATAATCCTTGGAACATGAGGTTTGTAATCCTCGCGTGCCTCAGGAATTGTATCCTTAATAATACCAAGAATATGCATACGTCCTTGGCGTGCTTGCTCGAGGGCCTTTTCAAGGATTTCATAACTCAATCCGTCGCACTTGATATCCATTTGGGTAGCCGTGATACCTTTTTCGGTACCGGTAACCTTGAAGTCCATGTCTCCAAGATGGTCTTCGTCTCCAAGAATATCTGATAGCACTGCATATTTTGTCGCGCCATTATCTGAAATCAAACCCATGGCGACACCTGCAACCGGTCTTTTCATTTTCACTCCCGCATCAAGCAGGGCAAGAGTTCCTCCACACACTGTGGCCATAGATGAAGATCCATTACTTTCAAGGATATCAGAAACTATTCGGCAAGTATAAGGGAAATCATCGGGGAACATTCTCTTAAGGGCACGGTGTGCAAGATTTCCATGACCTATTTCTCGTCTTCCAACACCCCTCTGTGCTTTAGCCTCTCCGGTGGAAAACGGTGGGAAGTTATAGTGGAGAAGAAATCTTTCTTTGCTTTGGTTCAAAACATCGTCAACTATCTTTTCATCAAGCGTTGTACCTAACGTGGCAGTCACCAATGCCTGTGTCTCTCCACGGGTGAAGATTGCCGCTCCATGAGGTCCCGGTAAATAATCAACTTCACACCATATTGGACGTATCTCAGTGGTCTTTCTCCCATCCAATCTGACTCCTTCATCCAGAACACATCGTCTCATGGCTTCTTTTTCGACATCATGATAATATCTCTTTACCATTGCTATTCGCTGTTCGGGAGTGTATTTCTCAAGTTGATCTTCTGTCATTTCTGGAAGATTCTCTATATATTCATCAACGATTGCCTTGAAACTTTCAGCTCTCCAATGTTTGTCAGCACTTCCAGCTTTCGCAATTTCATATGCTTTTGCATAACATTTGTCCTCTACATCTTTTCGAAGGTCTTCATCGTTGATTTCATGATTGTATTCACGCTTGGATTCTTTTCCAGCTTCCTTCATAAGCTCGATTTGGGCCACACAATGCTTCTTGATCTCATCATGAGCCACTTTCAACGCTTCAAGCAATTCGGCTTCTGAAACTTCGTTCATCTCCCCTTCCACCATCATGATGTTGTCGTAGGTTGCACCCACCATCAACTCGATGTCTGCCTTTTCAATTTGGTCGAAAGTTGGATTAATAACCCATTCACCATCCACGCGTGCTACTCTAACCTCAGAAATAGGGCCTTCAAATGGTATATCGCTACACATCAAGGCAGCTGAGGCAGCTATTCCAGCCAATGCATCGGGGGCCTCATTTTCATCGGCGGAAAACATTGTGACATTTACAAATGTCTCAGCATGATAATTACTGGGGAATAAAGGACGTAAAACCCTGTCTACCAGACGGGATGTCAATATTTCGTAATCACTGGCCCTCCCTTCTCTTTTTAAAAAGCCTCCCGGGTATCTGCCAATGGATGAATATTTCTCTTTGTATTCTACGGTGAGGGGCATAAAATCTACACCCTCGTTGGCATCCTGTGCTGAACATACGGTGGCCAGCAACATGGTATTGCCCATTCTTACTTCTACAGCACCATCCGCCTGTTTTGCCAATTTTCCGGTCTCTATTGTAATTTCTCGACCGTCACTGAGTGGGATGGTTTTCTTTACTGGTTTCAACATAATTCTTTCTTATTTTTCTATCTTCTTGTTTTCAACTGCAAAGTTAGCAATTTTTATTCCATTTTTATTATATTTGCATCCATACCAATAACTTTTTAAAATGATTTCACATTTGAAAAACCAGACTAAAAACCTCTTGGTTCTATTTCTATCAGTTGCTGCCCTCTCTTCATGTTCAAACAATAAATTCAAAATCAAAGGCGAAATTTATGGCGCCGGAGAAAAATCTCTTATACTTGAAAAATCTGATTTTCAAGGGCGGTGGATTCCTGTAGATTCAACTCATACCAATAAGAACGGAGGGTTTTCTTTTTCTTTCCAAACTCCCGGTGCTCCTGAAATTTACCGAATATCTTTAAATAATCAATATGTTTACATACCCGTAGATTCTACAGAAACTATAACATTAACATCTTCTTATGAAAAATTCGGTCAGGATTTTTCACTGAGCGGATCCCGTAACGCTGAAATGATGGAGAAATTCGAAAAACAGCTTCACTCAGTGAACACCGATAATCCGGATTCTCTGGTTTCATTTAAAAGAAATGTTTATTCCAATTACATGAAAGATTTTCCGGGTTCCATCTTAAATTATTACATACTTATAAAAACAATTAATGGAGAACCCCTTTATAACCCCAATGACAACACCGACGGGAAATATTTCACAGCCGTTGCAACAGGTTATAAAACAGTAAGACCTGATGATCCCCATGCAACTCTTTTGGAAAGCACCGCATTAAATTCTTTAAAACAAAGGAATTCTCAAGCCGGGAAATATAATACTCTTGAGGCCCAAGAAATTTCATTGATCGAAATAGAGCTGCCCGACGAATCAGGCAATAACATCAAACTGAGTGAGGTGGCCGGGAAAGGTAAACCGATTGTGGTTATCTTTTCTTTGCTTAACCATCAGGATTCTCCGGAATTAAATATCGCATTGGCTCAGATATACAACAGATTGAAAGGAAATGTTGAATTTTATAACGTTTCATTAGACCAAGACCAATATGAATGGCGTTCAGCAGCTAAAAATCTTCCTTGGATCACAGTATATTCACCGGGTCAATTCGCTTCACAAGATGCCGCAAGATATAATGTCTATCAAATCCCGACTTTTTTTATTTATAATGCACAAGGAGAATTAGTTGCCCGAGTGATGTCATTAGAAGAGCTTCAACAGAACTTAAATAAAATATGAGAAAGGGTTTTGTAATTTATTTGATTCTTCTTTCTTTCTTATTGGCCAAAGGTCAAGAAGATCCTAAATTTAGGGTGGTTCCTTCCGGAAGAGTGTTGATAGATGGCGCGCTTTATGCTTCTCCTCAAAAATTTATGTTTAGAGACGGAATGGCCATCCCCGAAGCCAGACTAGGTGCCAAATTTTTTTATGGAAAATGGAGTTCTTGGATCGACGTTGGGTTTGCATATGGTAAAATCGGTCTTCGCAACATGTGGATCCAATATGACTTTAATGAAAAGAATTCATTAAGAATAGGAAATTTTCTCCAACCTTTCGGATATCAGTCACCAACAACAACCAATAACAAACCAACATTCGAACAACCTATTGCAAGCGCATTATTCACACCCGGATTGCAATTGGGCTTAATGTATACATTCAAAAATCCTTCTATTTATTCCGCGACAGCTTTTCATGTGGAATCGAGTGCATTGACGAATGTAATGAACTATCCCTTGTTTAATCAGCAAGGATATTCCATACTCACAAGATTTGTTTGGCGTAATAAAAAAGCTTCCCTTACAGGATACCCTATCATTCAAGCTGGATTAAGTCTTGGATTCTCATCTCCCGACCGACATCTTATTGATGATGAAGATATTCACAGTGGTTTTACCTATTCAGCTTTATTTCCAACCAAAGTTAGTACAGAAACAGCAGTTTCGGCTGTGGTTGGAGATGCCAGAAACAAATTTAAACTCACTCCTGAATTGCTTCTTTCTTATAAAAGAATCGCATTGGAATCTCAATATTTTTTTCAAACTATTTCAAGAAAAAATAATTTTACCAATGTTAATGCCCAAAGCGTATACGTGAATTTACGGGGAATTATCTTTGGTGGAAATTATTCTTATGATTCTAATTCCGCAATTCTTTCAAATCCTAAAAAAAATACTCTTGAATGTGTTCTGGATTATAACTATGCCAATCTTTCTGATAAAAAATCCGGCATTAAAGGGGGGAGGGCAAATGGATTCAATGTCACATTAAATTATTATTTCAATCCATATCTCACTGCCCGACTTAATTATGCTTTTACACATGTTTGGGATCGGGAGGGATATGACAACACAACACAAAATGCATTTCAATTAAGACTAATGCTACTATTCTAAAAAATTATGGGTAACGATTGGAAAGACACTTTATCAGCTCTACGAGAGAACTTGGAAGATCCCGAGGAAGATTCAAAAGAGATTATTATTGAAGATACAAAACCAAAATATCTCCAAAACAATTCTCTTCATGTTATAACCGATAGAAAAGGTAGAAACGGTAAGATAGCCACCATTATCGAAGGTTTTACGATTCAAAAAGAAGAAGTGGAGGAAATAGCGAGAAAACTTAAGCAAAACTTAGGTGTCGGAGGGAGTTTTCGAAACAACGAAATACTTATTCAAGGGGATTACAAAGAGAAGGTTAAAAACTTATTGACGCAATTCGGATTTAAAATTAAATAATGCTTAAAATTCAGCGTGCTTCAGCAGGAAGCGGCAAAACTTATACACTTGCCAAGAACTATATTCTAAATTTAATCGCTTTTGAAAATAATAATGGTGAATGGCAATTAAGAAACCAACGACAAATAGAAGATAACCTGCTTCATATATTGGCTATTACTTTTACTAACAAGGCAACTAATGAAATGAAGCAACGGATTGTAAAAAATCTTGCCGACTTATCAAAAGCTGCGAATACTTCAAATATTGATGAAAAATTTCTAAAAAAAACTCCATATCTCAAAGAATTCCAGAGTCTCCTGGGAATTTCCTACCAGGAAATAGGCAAGGCTTCTGAAATCGCCCTTAAATCAATCCTTAATAATTATTCTTTATTTAGGATCTCTACTATCGATTCTTTCTTTCAAGAAATATTGAGGACTTTCACATATGAAGCCAATTTGAACAATTCATATCAATTGGAAATAGATTCCACATTTGTGACTGATTCCGCAATAGATTCATCAATTCAAGAATTGGATTCTCATCCTTCAAAAATGGGTAACTCGTCTTTTTGGATGAAAACCATAATACAACAAGAAGCACAGAATTCTCAATTATGGAATCCCTTCAATAAAAAAGATGTAAAACGTTCTGTTTACGCCAATATCAAGAATACCCTTTTCAAACTTGAAAAAGAAGATTTCAAAGAAGTTAAAGAAATTATTGATTCATATTTTGATACTAATGAAAACATAGAAAATCTAAAAAACTTATATATTGATTTTCAAAAACTTGCTTTAGAAGAACGTAAAAGTTTGTTGGGTAATATTCATAAAAAAGCCAGGAAACTTAAAGATTGGATAAATCAGAAAAACATAGAACCACAACTTTTTAAAGCTTCCCAGATTTTCAACCATATCGAAATAGCCCTAAGCCTTGACATCAATGGTGAATTCAACAATAATTACAAGGAATATCTCACCAATAAGTCCATATTTAAAAAAGCATTCAGGGACAATTATAAACAAATTGACCAATTGGCTATAGAATTCTATAACTCTTTAACAGAATGGAAAGAGCCTAATGCAAATTCTTATTTCAAAAACTGGCTTGTGTACAGTTCACTACTCCCCTATTTCGGTCTACTTCTTGAGGTTAGATACTTCTTATCCAAAGTTCTTGAAAACAACAATCTTGTCCAACTAAGTGACACAAGTTATATCCTCAAAAAAATAATCGGTGATGAGGATTCTCCTTTTATATATGAAAGGTTGGGAAATAAAATTGAACATTACCTAATTGATGAATTCCAGGATACATCCAAAATGCAATGGGATGTGATCCATCCTCTTTTAAAGGAAAGCGATTCCAAAGGCCAAGACAGTTTAATTATTGGTGATCCTAAACAAAGCATCTACAGGTTCAGGAATGCTTATAACAAACTTATCACTGAAGATGTGCCGAATCTTTTTCCAAATCATTTGGCAGCCGGTTTGTCGTTAGAAGATAACACAAATTGGAGATCGCATTCCATGGTGGTGAAATTTAACAATTACTTTTTTAAAATCCTTGCCGATATTCTTTCTAAGATAAGTTTACAAAAAGGACTTCCTACTGATTTCAATGACATATATGCCAACGTGGTTCAATTCCCTCATAATCAAGAAGGAAAAGGATTCGTTCAAATTAAAGCATATACTAAACCAATAGAATTAAATGATGAGGTCACAGAAGAAGACAACGATGATGAAACCCAGACAAAAAAAAGCTGGTTTGAAGAACAAGTTCTTTCGGAAATAGGTCCTCTGATTTCATCTTTAATAAACCGCGGTTATTTACAAAATGAAATAGCAATATTGGTAAATACAAATGAAGCGGGTAAAAAAATCATACAGGCTTTAATTGATTTCAATGATTCCTTGCCAAAAGGGGCCGAGAAGATTAATTTCATCAGCGAGGAATCCTTGCTGGTATCTTCATCTCGTGCTGTTGATATTGTTATAGGTGTCTTGGAAAAACTTTCCACTCCCGGAAACTTATATAGAATGGAAAATAGTCCGGAAAAATCTTCTGAAAAAGAAGATAATGCAACAAAATATGTGAAATGGAATAAAATTAAATTGAGTTTCAATATATATTCCAGACGTCACCTTGAAATGGATCCGGTGGACAGAATAATATCTTTTCTAAATCAAACCTACGATAATTCGATACATGAACTGATCGAAACACTCACAGCTCCATCTTTAGCCTCAATGGTGGAAGCTATCATATATTTGTTTTTAGATGTTGACCTTAAAAACTTGGAAGCCCTCTATCTCTCTTCACTTCAAGATTTAGTGAATGAATATTCAGTGAACCATAGTAATGATCCGGCTTCATTTTTGGAATGGTGGAAATCCAGAGGCTGCAGAATGTCTGTTTCAACACCTGAAGGTGCTAACGCAGTGCAGATTATGACAATCCATAAATCCAAGGGTTTGGAATTTAAATGTGTAATTCTTCCATATGCAAGTGAATCTTTTTCTCCTAACTACAATAAAGAAGAATGGCGATGGGTTAAAACAAATGATCTGCCGAATCTTAATTTACCTCCTATTCTTCCAATTAAGACCACTTCGGAGTTGATGGGTTCTAAGCATGAAACTATTTACAGGGAATATCTGGATCAAGTTCTAACGGATAAAATAAATATGTACTATGTTGCTTTCACAAGAGCAAGAAATGAATTGTATATATTTACCAAAATTCCGGAAAAGAATAGCCCATCTTTATCAACTTACATAAAACAGATTTTATTTGACAAAAAACCATATACAAATTTATTTTCTGAAGAGGAATTAAGTTCTGTAATATCCACGTCCCAATTGAATATCTTTGAAGAGGAGAAATTAATAAGAATAGGTGAACCTTTTACTGAAGAGGAAATTGAAGAAGAACATGAAAAGGAGAAAAAGATATCTAAATCTTCTATTCATTATATCGATGATTACTTTATTAATGAAAAAAGGCCTCAATTACGTTCATTGGCTTCAAAGGTTTCCCCTTCGGGTGAATTTGGTAGTATCCCACCAATAAATTAACTTTGCAAAGTTTTCGAAAAATATTATATGGATCTTGACGTCGACCCTTTACCATATCCTCAACTATCTCTACCTCTAAACTTTATAGCTACAAAAGCCATTGAATTTCATGCTCCCAACGACTGGGTGGCTTGGAGTGCCATAGTTTTCACCGCCGCTGTATGTTTGCTGATTTCAGCATTTGTTTCCGGAAGTGAGATTGCTTATTTTGGTTTATCGCCGGCTGAAATTGATGAATTGGAAGAGGATGAGTCTTCTCACGCTACAAAAGCAAAATATCTTATTCATAACAGTGAACGTCTTTTGGCCTCAATTTTAGTAGCCAACAATCTGGTAAATATCACTATTGTTATTTTGCTAAACTTCGCGATAAACCAAATAGTTACTTTTAAAAACACTGCCCTGGATTTTATTTGTCAAACCGTTGTTCTCACTTTTCTGCTCCTTCTCTTTGGTGAGATTTTTCCTAAATTGGTGGCACGCAACAAAACTCTCAGATGGGTCGACAAAACCTCTTCAGCCTTGACTATTCTTTATAAGGTCACCTCTCCCGTAGCTACCTTAATGGTAAAGTCAGGAAATCTTTTCAATAGATTCATAGCAAAAAAACAAGAACAACTCTCAACTGATGAACTTGAAAAAGCGTTGAGTATTTCCAACATTAAAGAGGCTCAAGATAAAGAAATGCTTGAAGATATCCTTACTTTCGGAGAAAAAGAGGTGAGCGATATTATGATTTCACGAGTTGATGTAACAGCAATTGAGTATCATGATTCATGGACTCAAGCTGTGGATGTAATTATTAAATCGGGTTATTCTCGAATTCCAGTCTATGATACTTCACAAGATGTTATTAAGGGGATTCTTTATTCAAAAGATCTTCTCCCCTATATTGGAAAGCAATCTGATTCATTCCGGTGGCAAACATTACTGAGAGAGGCTTATTTTGTGCCGGAAACGCGTAGAATCGATGATCTTCTGGAAGATTTTAGAAAGAGAAAAATTCATATCGCCATTGTGGTGGATGAATACGGTGGTACGCAGGGTTTAGTCACTCTCGAAGACATTATTGAAGAAATTGTTGGCGAAATTGATGATGAATACGACGAGAAAACGTCAATGTATAAGAAAATAAATGCCAACACCTATTTATTTGACGCAAAGATTCCTTTGGGAGATTTCTGCGATATAATTGGAATTAAGGAAGAGGAATTGGAAGAAACCGGTGAAGCTGAAACTTTGGCAGGATTACTCTTGGAAATAAAAGGTGATTTCCCTACCATGAAAGAAAGTATAGCAAGAGGTCCCCTCAGATTCCAGGTAATCCAAATTGAAAAACATCGTATAACCAAAGTTAAGGTATGGAAGAAAGATTTACCGACGAATTTGTAACCTGGCATCATAAAACTTTCGTTGGAATTAAAGTTGACGAAGTTTTCGGCATGGATTCAAAAAGCGGAAAAGTTTGGACAGAACTCGCACGTCAAATTTTTTGTGAACAAGGTGAAAATTATAGGGTGATAGAACATTTTGAGAATGGGGAACCTTATTTGGAAGGTTATCCGGGTAGAATTTCTATAACCCACACTTCCCACCTGTTTGCAGTTGCCATGCTTCCAAAAACACCGGAAGTAAACCTTAATGGTTTTAATCCAAGGGCTGCTATGGGAATAGATGCTGAACCCTTGGATCGCACACAGGTCTTGAAAGTGAGGAATAAATTTCTATCAAAAGAGGAACAAGAATTAATTCCGGAAGATGATGTAAAATCCAATATTTTGGCTTGGACCTCCAAAGAAGCCCTTTATAAAGCAGCATTAATTCCGGGTTTGGACTTTTCTCAGGATATTCTAATTAAAAAACTTCCGGAACTCCAAAAAGATCCGGTTAAAGGCGTGGAACAAAATATTGGTGAGGCCATTATAAAATTTCCTGTAACTTCAAATATTGAAAATCAAGAAATGAAAATTTTCAGTTATGAATCATATGGGTGTTGTGTCACATTGGCTTTTTCACCTAAATGTGCCAAATTCGGTAAATGATTTATCCCCATATGCTTAGAATGAACTATCCTAAATATGTAATGTTATAATATAAAAACAACATTATTATTTAAAAAATACTATTATGAAAAAATTAGCATTATCACTTTTAGGATTAGGTTCTTTATTAACAGTTAGTATAAGCGCAGCAAATTATACTCCTTCACAACAAGAACCGCAATATCAAGAACAGTGTCAACCGGTAAATTGCTATTCCGATACTTGTTATAATCTTCCCTGCAATGTGCCCGTGAATCAAACTGCTTCAAACCAAGAGCCATGTACCCCGGCCCCTTGTGTTCCAGACACAGTATGCAACCCGGCTCCTTGCAATCCGGCTCCATGTAACCCCGGCTGTTGATATTCTTACTATATAATATATTTTGAGGGAATCTTTTTGGTTCCCTCTCTTTTATTTTTGATCGTGTTGTTCCTTATCAATTACTTTCTTCTTTTTCTCAATGGTTTTTTCCACATTCTTTTTATTAGAAGATTTATGAGTGGAGTCTAACTCCAAGAAGGGGTCAGTTATGTCCACCACAGCAGGAGTCACGGGATGACTGACGGGGGTTTCAATAACTTTGTTGTAAGATAATTGGAAAAAAACCAAGACACCGGCTCCAAGTAATAACTGACCTATAAGTCCCCAACAAAATTTATAACATTGTTGCCGGAACCCGAACCATAACCTGATAATAGATATCGCACCAATTAAAATGAAAAGCAACCAAGCAATCCACAAAGAAAAAAGATGGCATGCAGTGCACATATCTATTAGCAACGGAATAGATAAAATTGCAGAGACAGCATACCAAATAGAAGAATGTCTAAAAACAGGTTTTTTCATTTCTTTTTATCTATTGCAAGAGGAGCATATTCCTGTAATAATATAGCTTATCTCTTTTGACTCAAAACCGGTTGGAAGTTCCACTTTAGGAATTTTAACAGAAGTCAAACAAATAGTGGAACCACATTTTTCACATCTGAAATGAACATGGGTGTCATCAAGATGTTCATGATCATGGCTGTGGCAGATTTCATATTTCACAGATCCTGAGCCATCATTGAATGAATGCACTAAATGATTGTTTTTAAAAACAGTTAAAGTTCTGGAAATGGTGGATTTGTCCACAGAATCCAATCTCTCTTCAATTTCAGAAAGAGAGATAGGATATTCAATTTCCTGTAGACATTTATAAACCAATATCCTTACAGGAGTAGGGTTTATTCCTTCTTTTATAAGAATTCCTTCAATCTCTGGATTCATTTACCATTTCTCTTTTAATTCTGGCAAAAAGCAGTGCATTTCCATTTGAAGAATCAGAAAGTTGAAAAGAAGACAGCAAAGGATCTTCCTTAGAATCTGCTCTCAACAAGACGGTTTCCATACTATAAGATGCTTCATGTAGAAAAGACAATTCTATTCTCTTTACACTTGTGCTGTCATGTTCCTGAAGCGTAAATTGATTTAGTAACATGGTGACATATCTAACTGTATTGACATGTCTATAAAAATCAAGATCGCAATATTTGAAAGTATATTCAAAAGGTTTATGTGTGGCTGGAATGGATTTATTATTAATCTCAGCTTCACCATAATGAATAGGGAAATGTTTCTGTTGCATAGGAATGGGAGCACTTTCACCTAATATTAAATCTGATGGCATATTAAAATGTGAAAGTCCAAGATTTTTATGGGATAAAGCATCAATAACCAACCAAATAGTTCTTGAATATCCATATATTTTTCCCTCCGGAGAGCTTATGCTGAAACAACGTGCAGAATAATGACGGTTAAAATCCTCGATCCAAGTCTTGAGAACATAGAAACTATTCACCTTGGGAATTTCATTCATATCTATTGTAAGACGAGAAAGTATCCAGCCGGCATTCATTCCTGTCATTGAGGGATTTCCTATTCCCAATGAATTGGCATGGTCTGTGGCTATATCTATTATGTTAGAGGTCAAAGAAGTGAAGGAAAGCAAGCCTTCAGCATTAGCATCACTCGCCGATAAAAAATAAGTCTTTTCTATAAATGGTTTCATATGTAAGGACTCTTAGGGTGTAAAGTTACAGAATTTTTAATAATACTCCATCTTTTCATAATCCTTTAAATTTCCTTTTTTCACTATAACAAAAGAGAAAGAGGTCTTCTATAAGTATTTTTATATTTTCAACTTTTTTTCTTACCTTTGCACCGCTATCAAAAACACCCTCAGGAAAGATGCCGGAGTGGTCGATCGGGACGGTCTCGAAAACCGTTGTACCCTTTGGGTACCCAGGGTTCGAATCCCTGTCTTTCCGCTAAAAGCCTAATTACCATGGAAATAGAGAGATTTATCCCATCCTCCCAATTAATCATCAACGAGGATAATTCTGTGTTTCATATTCATCTAAAACCCGAACAATTAAGGGATAAGATTATTTTGGTGGGTGATCCTGGAAGAGTCAGTATGGTAGCTTCATATTTTGATTCCATAGATTATGATATATCCTCACGTGAATTCCACGCTATTGCCGGTAAATATAAGGGGAAAGATTTATTATGTATTTCCCATGGTATAGGGGCAGACAATATTGAAATTGTAATGACAGAGCTTGACGCTTTGGCAAATATTGATTTTAAGACTCGTAAAGAACGGAAAGAAAAGAGAGTTTTAGAGATGGTGAGAATAGGCACTTCCGGATCTCTCCAATATGATCTTAAAATCGGTGATTTTGTCATTGCACAAAAAGGAATGGGATTCGATGGTATTCTTAATTTCTATGAAGGAAGAGACTCTGTTTGTGATATTGAATTTGAAAATCAATTCTGCCATTTTGTTAAATGGAACCCTTTATGGGCGAGACCATACGTAGTTGATGCAGATGAAACGTTGGTGGACCGTATCGGCCAAAACGATATGGTCAGGGGCAATACCATCGCTTCTGTAGGTTTCTATGCACCACAAGGTAGAGAGGTAAGATTAAAATTGAAAGATCCTAATCTGATCAAAAGAATTGAAGAGTTCAGATATGAAGGAAATCCTATCACTAATTTTGAGATGGAATCGGCATGTCTGCAGGGAATGGCAAAATTATTAGGGCATAAGGCACTGACTGTATGTTGCATCATAGCCCAAAGAAGAGAAGAAAATGCCAATACAGATTATAAACCCTCTGTAGCAAAACTCGTTGAAACCGTTTTAGAAAGAATCTAATTCTATAGAGTTTTTAATTAGGAAATTGAGAATCTATTTCCGGGATGGCGAACTATAACCCCATCAAATTCCAACTCACTTAGCAGACCTAATAGTCTTGAAGCCGGAATTCCGGTTTGATGAACAATCTGGTCTATCTGGACAGGTTCGGAATTATATTTTAGAATCTCATAAATTTTTTTGTCATCTCCTTGTAGTTCAGGAAAAAGATTTCTTTGTTTTGCACTGATGGGAATATTCAGTGGTTGCCAACCTGTGGTTTCTATTAAGTCAGCGGCACATTCTATCAAGTGTGCTTTATTTTTCCTGATTAGAAGATTGCACCCTGAACTGAGATCATCCGAACTCCTTCCAGGCAAAGCCATTACGTCTCGATTATTTAAGAAAGCATAATTTGCTGTAGACATGGCCCCTCCTTTCACATTGCTTTCCACTACAATAGTGACATCCGAAAGACCGGCCACAATCCTATTTCGTGCTAAAAAATTTGGTTTAAAAGGTTTAGTTCCAAAGGGATATTCTGATAAAATCGCACCACCGGATTTTATAATCTCTTTTGCAATGCCTCTATTTGCAGCAGGATATATCATATTCAATCCATGTGCCACAACTGCAATCGTTGCGATACCTTTATCCAATGCCTTTTTATGGGCCGCTGCATCAATTCCGTAGGCAAGCCCACTCACTATCACTGCATCATCAAAGTAATCACCTATTTCTTCAACGATTTTATTGCAAAAATCCAATCCGTAAGCAGTTGGTTTTCTTGTGCCTACTACAGAAACTATATGATCTGATTCCAAATCAGCATCACCTAATTTATATAGAATAATTGGAGGTTCGAATATTTCTGACAATCTTTCCGGATAGTTTTCGTCAAGCAAGAACAACGGCTTTATGTTATGATTTTTTATCTGTTGCCATTCGATTCCTGCTTTAACTACTGCTTCTTCTCTGGCCATTTTATCAAAATCATGGTCAAGATTGATGCCAAGACGACTTATTAATTCTTTTGTAGGAATAGTAAAAAATTCTTCGGGCGACATGTCTTTCGACTCTATTTCCCGGAGCAAGGCAGCATTCATCTTATTTAAGTAAGAGAACGCTATCTTATAAACTATTCCCCTATTCTCCATTCTTTAATTAAAATATTTTTCGAAAACCTCTGCAATTTCATCTCCTCTTGATAATTTTCCCTCTTTGAGGATAACAGCTGTAACCATTCCTTCAATCACTTTTTCACCATTTAGTTTATAAATATCATGATAAAATATATAACGGGGTCCCTTTCTTTCAATATTAATGCAACTTAAAAATTTGTCACCACTTTTTAGTGGAGAAAAATATTCCATCTCTATTTTTCTTACTACAGCATCTATACCGTTTTTATGCATCTCAATGAATGGTAGACCTGCTTCCTGACAAAATTTATGCCTGGTATGTTCCATATAATGGAGATAATTTGCATTGTTTACAATTTGTTCGCAATCCAATTCGTAATCACGCACCTCCATCTCTAATTCGAAACAATATTTTTTATTCATTATATGGTTCATTCTTTTAAACTTTTAATATAATTTATCGATTGTTGCATTTCTGATAAGGAATCAAAACCAGTTACCGGTAGCCATATCCACCCCAATTTATAAAAAAACAGAAGGACATAATCCGATCCGGTTTTCATTTTTTCAAAATATTTTGCGTCTATATTGTAATCTTTATTCGGATCATAGGTCAATCCTTTTTCTGTTTCTTTAAAAAACTGCACCGTGATTTTATGGTCATAAAACTTTAGGCTATGTGGTATAGTATTGAAAGCAGTCAAAGGTTTCATTCCATAAAAAAAATACAGGAATGCTACAATCATAGGGAAAATAAGGAACAACCAGATTAATGCTACGATGAAGAAACGGTTATCTATAAAAATTCCAATCAAAGAAAATACAAGTATACCAATTAAGGCAATCAGAAACCAAAGAATTCCATTTTGCATAAAAAGGATTGAAAACATTTTCTTGCTCGGCATCTCTATGATTCCCGATTCTATCATTTATCCCTTAATTTTCTTGTTTGGTTATAGGTTTCCAAATTTTTTGGCACTAACAATTCCACATAACCTGTTCCTTCCTCATTGAAAAGTTTAGTCATATCCATATATTTATTGCCGTTACCTTTTGTAAATGGAAAAACTTCTGATTTTCTCTCCAAAACTATATCACATTGAGACGACCTTCCATTGAAATCATTCCCGCTTAGCACAGGATCCACCCCTTCTTCTTTACACCAAACCGGAAAAATTTCACTGCAGGGAGGGTATCCAAGACCGGTCCACATGATGTATTGTTGAGTCAAAAAATCGGGTGACAATTCTTCTCCCTCCTCCAAAGGCTTACACCCTTCTATCACAATGGTAGCAGTGGAAGTGAACCTTGGAATGAAATCCTGGTCTATCACCCATTTGCCTTCTCCTGTTCTGAAATCCTTATTTAACAATGAATGATAAAATGAACGGCTCAATTCTTCAGTAAGGACTTCAGGTGATATGTTCTTATTTTCTATATGTGGTTTCAATAAATGATTCGCATTTTTTTCACGGATAAAACCGAAACCTTCGTTATCTCTCCCTGAATGGCTGTAATTAGTTCTAACTAAAACATGATCCGGAGCCTCATCAAGATTGTATCTAACAAAAGAATGATTGTTGGTTTCAAAATATGCTCCATCACCATAAGCATCTATAACTCCAAAATTTGCTTCCACACCCATTGGTTTACCAATTGTGTCAAGCAAATTTGCAAAATCGTTTACAGTCTTACATTTTTTTAATGCTTTTGTCATTACAAACCCTTCCTTATCCATATCTTTTTCCGGGACATTATCATCCTTAATATTGTAAGAGGCAGTATTCATGACAGCAAATCCGTATTCGTTCATTCCCATCCAGGCTTCCTGCAATAATGAATCTTTAGCATTGAATAATGCCACATATGAAAACTCACCATTTTGTCCCGGAATATATTCAATTTTATTGTCAGAAGCACTCGTATCCCTATTTTTCCACAATAAAGGCCTTCCGTAAGGATTCATATCAGCCCCTATTATAGCCGAAGTACATGCATTTATATCATTAAAAGAGTAAACAATAAAACAAATTACAAATAAAATACGTTTTAACATCACATTTAAATTTATTGGCGGCAAAGAACTGGCGAATTATCAAAATACAAAATTAATCAAAATAATTCAAGTTATGGCTATACCTGAGGATCCTTACATGCTCTTAAGTTTGATAAACATGAAATTAAGAGACGGAGACTATGAATCCCTTGATGCTCTTTGTGATTCATTAGGATGTAAGAAAGAAGAAATAATTGAAACCCTTCATAGTGCAGGATTTGAATATATCGAATCTGTCAATCAATTCCGGTAAACTATTAATCAAAAATTCAAGTAAATTTAATTGAATAAGGTCTTGTGTTAACTATTGTTTACATAGTTAAAACCTGTATAAAATTGTGAACATTCAAGGATTTGTAATGTTCTATATACATAAAAGCAATATGGAAGAGTATTTAAGGTTTCGTGAGAAAGTTTAAATGCGAGAAAGTTTAGTTAGATATGT
>JAFLTP010000047.1 GCA_022510405.1 Muribaculaceae bacterium
GAAATCCTTATAAGGCGACAGCTCTATTATTCTTCGGAATTTACTTTTGCCTATCCTGTTTTAGTTGGATTCGATGGCACCAATATCGTTCAGAAAACCTCAGGCTCCAACAAATTGAAGCCAAATATGAAGTCGATAAAGCTATCATCCAAGAGCTAAATCCTCAACTGTCAATTACCCTCTCCGGCTATGAAAAACTCACTGAACAACTCGACCAAGAAGAAACTATAGAGTCTTTTATTGCTATTATTGAAGAACTTCATAAATATAATCAAAATAAAATGAATAATGGAAAGAGCGAGTCCAATTAATAAGGACTCGCTCAGTGAAGTAATCTAACTTACCTTAAAATCTAACCTTTTCGTAACTAAATTTTTATTTAAAGATTACTTTTTCTGTCCTTTTTCCTTGTTTCCGGATATAAATTCCATTTTTAGGATTATCTGTTTTCAAACCGGTGAGGGTATAATATTCTATTGGTTGACTTCCAAATATTTCTAAAACTTCAACTCCTGATTCTGATGACGATACTATTGAGATAGTATTAGTAAGTGTATTCACTGAGACCAAATAATCCCCTTCAATTGAAATACTCCACTGAGTGTCATCCGAATTATTAAGAATAATTTTTGAAGGGTCAGAAGGATCACAAAAATAATAATATTTTGGATCCCAAGATCCTCCACCTTTTATTACTGTAGCTATTTTAAAAGAACCTTCCTTAAGATTAACGAGAGCTGAATAAACATAAGGGGATTCTTTTTCTTGATAAAGAGGAGTTCCATTATCCACGCTCCAACCTCCTTCAGTAGCATCTCCAACAAGGAAAAGAGAACTTAAAGTAATTTCTGTGTCTTGATATTCAGATTTCACAATAGTTGCTACTAATGCTTCAGTATCAACTGAAATGTAATAATTAGCGCTTTCTGAAACTTGAATTTTTCCATAACCTGAATCATCAGTGCCTCGTGCAAGAGATATTTCGCCATTATTAAGTTCAGCACCTTCTGCAGCTCCATATTCTATGTTGCCCCAATCAGGAACTGTCATAAACTTGAAATCTTGGTTTGCCTTCAAGTAAATTGTGCCGGCATAAAGAGATTCATTTTCGGATTTAGAGAGCAAAGCGGTTGCATCATCCGTACTCCACCCATAAGGGGTAGCATCACCGATAATCCAAAGATTGTTTGAGAGGGCATTGATGGCAATGAAAGCCAAACCCATAATTGTCAATGTAAATTTTTTCATATTATAAATTGTTTTGGTTATAATTGTTTAATAGAAATTGCATATCCACCTCCCGGGGCTGCTTTCATATTTAGTTTCGTTTTTGAATTAACTTTTTTTGTTGAAATAGAATAAGCCTGAGGATTAGTTAAATAATGAGCATCTTTTGCATCCTCATAAATAGTAGCCATATAATTCTTTCCCGGTTCAAGAAAATCAAGAGAAAGAGAAGCTTCATAACCATCCTCACCAGAAGTGCATCCCACATACCAGTCTTTCCCCCCTTTTTCTCTTCTTGCTGCAACTATGTATTTACCGGGTTCAGCCGCTAAATATTTGCTTTCATCCCAATCCACAGGGACATCTTTAATAAATTGGAAAGCATCCATATACTTATTATAAACTTCAGGTACATCTGCTGCCATTTGTATAGGGCTATACATCGTAACATATAGAGCTAATTGTCGGGCCAAAGTACTATTAACATGACCATTGTTATTAGGGTCAACTTTACTCATATCCATTTCAAAAATTCCTGGTGTATAGTCCATGGGACCACCCTGAAGCCGTGTAAAAGGGAGAACAGTAGTATGAGACGGTTTATTCCCTGCAAATGCTTCATATTCTGTGCCCCTTGCGCTTTCATTTCCCACAAGATTGGGATAGGTTCTGCATAATCCAGTAGGCCTAACCGCCTCATGGGCATTTACCATTATATGATGTTTGGCTGCTTCTGTTACAGCATAAAGATAATGGTTTACTAACCATTGTCCGTAATGATGCTCTCCGCGGGGAATCATATTGCCAACATATCCACTCTTTACTGCATTATATCCATATTTATCCATTAAATCATAGGCCTTGGCCATATGTCTCTCATAGTTACGGACAGACCCCGAAGTTTCATGATGCATCATAAGCCTTACTCCCTTCGAATGAGCATAGTCATTAAGCATTTCAATATCGAAATCAGGATATGGAGTTACAAAGTCGAAAACAAAATCTTTAGAATGTCCAAACCAATCTTCCCAACCAACATTCCAGCCTTCTACAAGAACTTGATCGAACCCATGTTCGGCGGCGAAGTCTATGTATTTCTTCACATTTTCATTGTTAGCCGGATGATTACCATGAGGTTTTGCATTTGAATAATCCGGACTATCTAATCTAACTGACGGAAGGTCTGAAGTATAATCCCATGGTTTGCCGCCTCCTATCATTTCCCACCAAACACCGACATATTTTATGGGTTTAATCCAGGAAGTGTCTTCATATTTACAAGGCTCATTTAAATTCAAAATCAGATTTGAAGCTAAAATATCACATGCATTATCAGTTATCATTATAGTTCTCCATGGGGATTTACAAGGAGTCTGATGATGACCTTTGTTTCCTTGTGCGTCAGGAGTCAGCCAAGATGTAAACACCATGGAAGTGTCGTCAAGATTAAGATGCATACATGAATAATCCACTAATGCTGCTTCATGAAGATTTAGGTAAACACCATCGTCAGTTTTCAACTGCAATGAAGTTTGAACACCAGTGGGAGAAAATTGCTCTTGTGACGCATTGGGATAAATAGATGAAGCCATCAAGTCTCTTATTTCCGATAAGCGACTTTCAGTATAATCATATTCCTGAGTATCGTAATCACCGGCTATCCACCATGCTTTATGATCTCCAGTCATGGCAAACTGAGTTTTTTCCTCTTTAATTATGAAATAAGTCATTACTCCATTGTTAGGAAACTCATATCTAAAACCCACACCGTCATTATAAATTCTGAATCGCAAATCCATTTTCCGATAATGTTCAGGTTGGTCCATGCAAAGATGCAATTCATTATAATGATTCCTGATATTACTGTTTTCACCCCATACCGGTTGCCACGTTTCATCAAATGATGAAGTTTTAACATCCATTAATTTAAAACCATTCATCATATCAGGACCATCTGCAAGTTCAAACCCTAACGTAGATGGCTTTATAATTTCTTGTCCCTTAAAATCAATACTATAAGTTGGAACACCATTGATTACATCAGCATGGACTCTGATTTTGCCATTTGGAGAAGTCTGTTCCGCTCCATAGGTAATTGAAAAGCCAAGGGGGAGGCTTGCTATGGTAATAACCATAGCTTTAAATTGATTGTATTTCATTATAAATTAGGGTTTTATTCTGACAATCTTAAAATTTTACAACCATGAGGAGACAGGGAAACATTCAAGGTTGTTGCCACCCCCTCATCAGTATGAGCCCATAGATCTCTCACGTTATATGCACCCTCAATTCCAAGTTCTGTTAGGTTGTAAGAATAAGATTTATTATCATCAGACCGATTAAAGAAACCTATTACATAATCCCCGTTTGATAATTGACCATACCAAACTTGATTTTCAGGATCTCCAAGTTTGTCAGAAAGAGGTTTACCTACGAATCTGTCTTTATTCAGTTCGAGTATCTCAGTATTAGTATAATACTTCGTTCTATCACCTATAGTGTTATATTGGTCTGCTGCTGCCAAAGGACCCCCGGCCATGAGTTGAAGAGAAATCACAGTTTGACATTCTGCCTCTGAACTGAATTTGTTAAGACGAATAAAATCTCCATCAGGAATTACTTTATCGGGTCCTGTAATATGTGACCAATAGGTAAATCCATCAAACATATTCATACAATTTGGCCAAGAGGGGTATGATTTTCCCTGTTCAGCCCGGGAACAATGCCACCAACCACCGTCAGCTGTATCAGCAACTATTCTTACCATATTCCCGTAGGTTGATTCCACTTCTGCATCGTTGAACATGTGGGGCATCACAAGTGATGTGAATATCCCATATTTATTTGCAGACTCGGCAATGTAGGCTAAGGCACGTGCATAGGACTCATGACCGTATCCTCTGCCCACTGTTCCCATTCCTCGGTCTTTGCCGTCTTCATACCATGACAGGAAGTCCATTCTTATGAATTCTACTCCTAAATCATAGTAATGTTTGAAAAAACCATCAATGTATTCTTTAGTGCCCGGATTTTCAGCTACAGCCCATGTGAACCATGTGTCTTCAGCATTTGGATTGTTTACAGATTGAGAACCATTATAAGTCAATGACCCAAAGGTATAGTTAGTACCGGGAATTTGGGTATTTGATGAGCCATGAATCCAAAGTGGATTATCATATACACCAAGTTTAATACCTTTTGAATGACATTTGGCAACTAATTCTTCAAGAGAAACTGAGCCATAGTGAGTCATGTAACCACTTGCATCATTTGCAAGCATCGGAATAAATCCATCCGTGCAAATCATATCATATCCATAAGGTTGAAGTTCTTCAGATACCCAATTTATTATGTTATCCCATTCTTGAGAAGTGATATCCATTTCAGAACTTGGTACGCCGGCTTTTTCTAATTCATAGCAATATTCATAAACACTCCAATAAAGAGGTGCTTTATATTTATGTATACCTTCCACCACCGGAAGATCCGGCAACTCGTATTTGGGTGGATATCTCATTTCTATTGTATCATTGCATGAAGCAAATAGCAATGAGGTGGCAATGGCTGTAAGAATATTCATTTGTTTCATAATTGTTATTCTTTTTAATCGAGGTATTGAGCCTCAAAAGTCCATGATTTTAGATTGAAGGTTAAATTATAATTCCCTGCTTTTTCCACTTTCCATTTATTATCAGGATCTGTGGAATATTCAAATTCTGAAGAAGCTACACCATTTTCATTTATTACACAACCATTATAAGTTGGTCGAATGAAAGGACAAGAGAAAGTACCGTCAGGTTCAAAACATACTTTCATTTCTCCCTCATTAAGATTACCTCTCCAAGAAAAGAGATATGGATCTTCTGAAGATATCTTGAGAGGCGTTGCATCATCCATACTCCAACCACCTGGAGTAGCGTCTCCAATCATGTACAATGTTTCAGTCTCCAAGGGACTCTTACCATCATCTTTCCCGTTATCTTGTGAATTATCAGCGGAAAGACATACTACATTAATTGTCCAGTTCTCAAGGTCAAATGTAATTTTATAAGTTCCTGAATTAACTATTTTCCATTGATCATCAGGAGCTGTAGTGTAAACGAAATTCTGACTTTCTACACCTTTGGACGATATCTCACACGCTGCATATTCAGGACGTAGGAAAGGACAGGAGAAAGTATGGTCAGGTTCCAGACATGCTTTCATGTTACCTTCAACCAAGTCACCTTCCCATGAGAAAATATATTTATTATCAGTTGAAACAGTGAAGGGTGTAGCATCATCCATACTCCAACCACCTGGAGTAGCGTCTCCAATCATATATAGTGTTTCTGTTTCTATAGGATATTTATCATTTTTTATCTCACCTTCATATACGGCTTTTATAGTATAGTTCTCCAAATCAAAGGTAAGATGATAAATACCACTGTCGTTAACTCTCCATTTATTATCAGGATTAGCTATATATATGAAATCCGGAGATTCTACACCTTCCTTGTTGATTTGAATGCCTTCGGATTCAGGTCTTACGAATGGTACATCCCAGTCTCCAACTGATGTACAAGCTTTAAGTTCGCCGGCAAATAATTCACCTTCATATTCAAAGATATAATCAGAAGTTTTGTTAAGTAGTGTAGGTGAATCGATATTCCATCCTGTAGGTGTTGCGTCTCCCACTATATAGAGAACCTCAGTTAATATTGGATCCTTAGAAGGAGCAGTAGCTGCTTTAAGATAAGAGGTACTCATTGTCCAGTTTCTCAAGTCAAAAGTAAGTCGGTATTCACCAGCTTCTGTAACCCTCCACTTCTCATCCGGGTCACCGGCATGCATCTGGAACGTTGCATTATTGATGTCAGTTGAATTAATTTCTGTTTGGTCAACAACAGGACGGATAAAACCGGCATCCCAACTGCCAGGAGTTAGACAAAGTTTGATTTCTCCTGTATATAAATTCCCTTCCCAAGTGAAAACCAATGGATCTGTTTCGGTGGCTTCTAAAGGAGTAGGTGTATCAATACTCCATCCCGTAGGTGTTGCATCTCCTACCATATATAGCGTGCTGGTTTTTATAGGGAGATCTCCTTCAATAATGATAAGGTCTTTTTCACCTTCGCAAGATGTCATTGCAGCAAGGATTGCCATAAGACCAAGGCTATATCTTATTTGGTTATTCATAGTTCTTTAGAGTTTTAGTTATTGTAACCCGGGTTTTGAACCAGATTAGGATTTGAATTTAAGATTGACCGCATTATTGGGAAGATTTCTGTATTTCGGTTTGCGTCAGGGGTCTTATCCCACCAGGTTCCTGTAGAAAATTTCCCGAATCTAATTAGATCGATTCGTCTTCGACTTTCAGCAAAGAATTCTCTTCCCCATTCGTCAAGCATTTCTTTTTCATCTAATTGAGCAGTACCTTCCGGAGCATAAAGTACTTGTGCCCAATCTTCTTCCGGATAATTACGTTTACGAACATTGTTTAAGAGTTTTGCAGCATCACTCTTTTTACCTGACCGGAGTTTACATTCGGCTAATGAATAAATCACTTCTACCAATCTTATTTCTGTATAATCACTTTCCATTTGGTGAGTGTCTTCATCACTATACAGAGGATATTTTACAAAATGCCATCCCGAATTATGATCACCATTCATTAAAGTACTATTTTTATTTGCCGGCCATTGTTCCGGATCCATACCCTGGAAGTTCCCAACTGCATCTCTGATATAAAGGTCATAAGGTTGTTCGGGAGCGCGCACTCTAGCCTTATTGCCATTATCATCAGTATATTCCAAATAACCGAACAAGAACATACCTTCTCGAGTGCTGTTGCCTAAGTTCTTGTAAAGTTTAAGACGATAGTCTGATGGATATTTTCTAAAATTCTCTACCGGCATTCCAAGCTCATAGCTATACAAATTGCCATCAAGATCATAGGAAGGAGAGGCTGCATATTTAGTGTTATGGTCACCACCTTTTGCTTTTGAGTCTCCTAAATAATAACGTGCTCGTGCGGGAACAGTCCACCAATAGGTGTCTCCCTGATAATGCCAATAAGAGTAACCCTGTGATCCCGGAAAGCCATAAATCACTTCATCACAATTATCATTATCCCAATCAAAAGGAGCATCCCATCTATCTGCAACTGCATACTGTCCGTAAACTCCCTCAATAATATCTTGTGCAACTTTTTCACATTCATTATATCTGCTTTCTCCAATATATATTTCTGCATTGAGATAAAGACGGACCAATAAAGCTGCTGCACCTGCTTGCGTCCATTGACCCTGAATATTGGAATTTGTACCAAGACTTTCCTTTTTTATCAGAAGTTGCATGCAATCCTTAAGTTCACTTTCAATGAAGTCAAATACAACTTTTGGTTCAACCTGAGTTTCGGTATTAAGACTTACATCATTGAAGCTTTTTGCCAAAGGAATGTTTCTGAAGCCATCTAAAAGCCTTAAGTAAAACCAAGCCCTTAAAGCACGGCATTGTGCATTGATGTTATTAAATTCAGCCTCTGAAAAACCAAAGTGTGCCGGATTGAGATTTGCTAAATCCTCAATCACATAATTACATTGCATTATTCCTTGAAAACAGCCGTTCCATTCTGTCTGAGCATCTTCACCATCCTCTACATTCCACTGGTGATAATGTAGACGTCTCCATTTGCCACCGTCATCCCACCATCCGTCGCGAGTTGGAGTGATTAATTGATCGGCTGAAAGTTCATTTAATACATGGCGGCTTTGAATGCTCCAATAAGCGTGCTCAAAGGGACGGAAAGCAGCTCTTATAACGTCATTTTTAGTGTTATAGTAGTTCTGGGAACCAACCTGATCATAAAGGGTCTCATCAAGGTCAGTACAACCCATCGCCATTAAAGAAATGGCTGCAGAAGCTATTATTTGATTTATATATTTCATGGTTTCTTCTTTCAAGTTATTAGAAATCGAGTTGTAATCCGAATATAAACTGTCGTGTCGTTGGGAAATAAGTTCTATCTCCCTGACCACCGGGAGTCAAACCATTGGCTTGATAGGATGATGGGTCAACACCGCTAAATTTAGTTATAGTAAACACGTTTTTCACTGTTCCATACACTCTAATCTGATCAATGAATCTTGCCTTGGGAAGAGGAAGGGTATAACCCAAAGTAATCATTTCAAGCTTGAAATAATCACCTCTTTCAAGAAAATAATCACATACAACAGGATTTGCATTAGGATTAATATCGAAATTCTTGCCGTAAGCTTTTTTCAACATATTACCGGTGAAATTCCTTGTGCCGTAATAAAAATCATGAATGTTGAATATATCGAATCCAAATGCTCCTCTAAAGAACAGAGCAAGGTCAAAATTCCTATAACGGAAGTTATGGCTCGTAGACATAGTGAACTTAGGCATACCGTTGCCAACTATCCTTCGATCTTCATCTGAAGCTTGGGATGCCCTAATTATATCACCATCTTTGTCATATACCAACCAATCACCTTCAGTGGTATGTCCTGCATATTTCCACATATAGAAATTTCCTAATGGCTTACCCTTTTCTATACGTTGTAGAGTATAAAAGGGATAAGGATCAGTGGTAGATACTTCATTATAAAAATCTTGGCCTATATAATCCGAGTTACTAAAATCCACAAATTTATTACTCATCCATGTGCCAATGACATTGAAATCATAATGGAAATCTTTTATATTGACTACATTGAAATTTAAATCAAACTCAAATCCCTGATTTTTCATGGTTCCTACATTCACAAATGTTTCGTCGAATAGATATGGAGGAACGGGCACTTTATAATTACCTAACAAATCTTGTTGTGTTCTATTGAAATAGTTAAGTGATCCGGAAAAAAGATTGTTGAACATTGCAAAATCTACGCCCACATTCCAGTTTTTACCTTTTTCCCATTTTAAGTCCGGATTGACATTTCTTGAAGGTCCCCAGACCTGGAAGTATTTGCCATTATAGAAGTAATAACCGAAACCTGTCATTGTGTTTAAGGCATTATAGCTGCCAAAATCCTGATTACCGGTCACACCATAGTCTGCCCTTATCTTAAGGTCATTAAGCCAAGAGGCTGCACCCTCCATAAATTTTTCCTGAGAAATTCTCCAACCGGCAGAAACAGCCGGGAAATCTCCCCATTTATGGTTTTTACCGAATTTGGAAGAGCCTTCATGGCGCAATGAAGCTGTAAATAAATACTTACCTTCATAGTCATAACTGACACGACCGAAGAAGGCTATAAGTTTGGCATCATTTTTATAACTGCTCATCCCGACTTCTCCTTCTTCCAAAGCAAATTCTCCTGAGCCTAAATTGTCTGAAGTTAGTCCATCATTTGGAAAGTCTTTATTCTCTGCACTAAAGCCACTGTATTGGGAATATTGATAGGAGTAACCTATCATTGCTTTAACATTGTGTTTTTCAGCAAATTGTCCGCTATAATTGGCAAGCCACTCCAAAACATATTGGCGTTCTTTTGAATATGCTTGACTTGCTTCCCCGTTATAGCCACTATTGATTGCTAATGTACTTGTAGAGGGTCTGAACCAGGAATCGTTACTGCTATATTCATGATCTGCAAACATAATTTGTGTATTCAATAACTGACCACTCATATCTTTTGTAGAAAAAAGAGGCAATAAATTCAGTTTGATTGTACCATCCCAATCAAGTAGCTTTGAATCAGTATGATTCTTTTCAAGTTTTTGAAGCTCTACAGGATTAAATGAAACTACCTGACCCTGAAAATTATAATATTGTGTGGGATTGGCAGGATCCATTATAGGAGTTGTTGGATTCGCCTCTATGGCATTACGGAATACACTCCAGTCTGAATTATCCCTTGACACAACTCTTGGAGCAATATTGAGATTTATTGTGAATAACCCTCCTTTTGTAGTGTGCATTAAGGAAGCTCTCGCACCATATTCTTTTCTACTCGAACGAAGGTCTACACCATTTGCATCTCGGTAATCAACACTGACACGATAATTAGTTTTATCATTTCCACCACTTAAAGATAATGTATGTTGCATTGTAAATCCGGTCCGAGAAACAGCATCAAGCCAATCCACATTTCCTCCGAGATCTACACCTCTATCTCCCCATCCAAGACGCACATCTCTATATTCTTGAGCATTCATCATATCAAGTTCTTGATTTATTCTGTCCCATGCAAAGGAAGCTGAATAAGTAGTGTGAATACTTCCGTCTTTAGTCCCCTTTTTAGTAGTGACGAGGATAACTCCATTAGAACCACGTGTTCCATATATAGCAGAAGCAGCACCATCCTTGAGAATATCAAAAGAAGCAATGTCATTAGGATTAATGTTAGTAAGGCTCCCTCCAGGTACTCCATCGATTACAATAAGAGGTCCAAGACCTGCTGAACGTGATGAGACACCACGGATCTGTATACTGGCAGGATTATTAGGGTCACCGGCTCCTGTATTTGTAATTGAGACTCCAGGCACTTTACCCTGAATCATCATAGATGGATCTACGGAACTTACTGTAAGGAAATCTTTTTCGCCAATATGTGATACGGCCGCTGTCAATTCCTTTTTATCCATAGTACCATAACCGATTACTACGACTTCGTCAAGTAATTCGGAATTTTCTTTTAGAATAACATCGATTTTTGTTCTTCCATTTACCTTCTCTTCAGTTGTGTCGAAACCTACATAAGAGTACCTAAGTGTGGCATCAGGATTTACAGAAATGGTGTATTCTCCATCAATATCGGTTGTGGTGCCTCCCTGACCACCTTTTGGCATAATGGTAACACCAATCAGGGGTTCACCTGAGGGATCAGTAACAGTTCCACTGACACTGATTGTTTGCGCAACAATGTTTTGAAGGCCAATTGCCAGCAACATTGACAAACAGATTAAACGGATTCTTAAGTTTCCCATATTACGAAAAGAATTTAGATTTTTCGGCTTCATTTTTTGCAAAATTATAGTGTGCTGAAAATGCTGTCAATAGCATACACTAAAAATATAGTGTATTTAAAATTTATATTATTGATTATCAGGATTAAGACTATAAAAGCTACCCCTAATTTGGTAGTGGATTGGGACTAAAATTTGAACTTCTAATGCTCTTTTCTGCCGATTTTCATCACTTCATCCTCTAATTTATTCCGGTCTCCGAGTGCTTTGTTACGTACCTTGACACGGTAATTATATATGGTTGTTAAAGAATATTGAAGGAATTTTGCAATTTGGTTACTGTCTGTAATTCCTAACCGGATTAGGGCGTAAATCCGAAGTTCAGTATTTAATGATCCATCTTTTTTAGGTTGCAAAGCCTCTTCTGGAAGTAGTAAATCATTTAAATCTTCCACAAAAGAAGGAAACAAATTTAGGAACGTCGAATCAAATTGTTTGTAAAATAGCTTTAATTCTTCCGCAATATAAGAGTCAGTCTTAACAAGTTTCTTTATCTCCTCAGTTTTACCGGTATTGATTAATCGGCTGATCTGTTTACGATAATTATCTAATTTCTCTATATAAGCAAGACATTGATCCATATATTTGCCTATATACACTTCTTTAAGTTCAGAGTTTTCTGCTATAGAATTTTTTGCAAGAATCAACTTTTCATTCGTTGCCTTTAATTCATCATTTGCTTGATTTAATTGTTGATATGCAGACTCAATTTCTTTCCTGGCTCTTGAAATCTTCCTCATCTGAATAAACATAAGGACTATTAGAATAACTAAAACAAGTCCTAAAATTGCTATAGCAACTATTGTCCTTTCCAAATCTTTTTTCTGTCTCTTGATGGTGTCAATATATATACCGTTAATTTGAGGATAATAATCATTAATTTCTACTATTCTTTGGCGCGCATTGCTTTTTGAAGCATCTTCTACGGCAATACTCATCAATTCGTATGCCTTTTCTAAATCTCCTTCTTCATAAAGCATCATTGCTAGTTGCCTTAAAGATATATATTCTCTTACCGAAGATTTTAAATCTGAGATTGAAGCTATTAATAATTGTTCCTTTTCCTTTTGTTTGTCACCCAATTTAGCATAAGACTCAGCCAAAGTCCACGCACAAATAGCTTTTTCATGTTCAGACAACTCATTATTATCCATAAAGGCAGTCAATTCTGCTACAGCTTTTTCGGGTTGTCCGTTTACATTTAACCAATCGGCATGAGTGATTGCGTAAGAAAGAATTTCCGGAATGTGTACCGACATAATGGAATCTCTGTATTGATTGGTCAGTTTTTGATAGTATTTCTTTTCAGGTTCAAAGGCTGCAAAATCTGACATATATCCGTAAACAGTTCTTTTTATATGATAATAAAAAGGATAAAGATATACCGGTAAATTGGGAAATTTAACAGAATCTAATAATTGTAGTGCTTCGTGATACATACCGGTCGCTACCAAGACATTTGCCCGGTTCAAACGTGCATTTTCAATTAGAACTATATCATTAAGCTGATTGGCTATTTCACTTTGTTTAAGAGTAATATTATAAGCTGAATCCGTGTTAAAGGAATTGTATTCTTCCAATAAATGCGTTAACGCATCAAATTGAGCATTCATTTCCTTTGAATGATCCACCTCCTTATATCTTTCTTGCAACCGGTTCTCCTTCTCTTTCAAGTATTGAGGTCTTTTTGCTATAACTTCATTCAATTGAAAAAGTAGTGAATCTATTCTGGAATCTTTAGCTTGTAATATTGTAAAATGAAAAATTGTTATTAGGATTATTAATAAAAAATTTTTTCGCATTATTCTAATGTAATATATTGGCAATAATATTTAATATCAATAATTAACCAATTTAAATATCCGAGATTAATTATTAAGCGTGAGCTGAATTACCACACTTTGTTAGAGGGTCGTAGGAAACCTGAAGATAAAATGCGGGAAGAGCAGCCCACGCTATAGCGTGAGAACCGCTTGTCTTCCTTGCATCTTCTGAAAATTTCCTACGTTTTCTAACGCAAGTGAAAGCAAACGCTTCTTAGTTTATTAAAATTTAGAATTGGAATTTCCAATTCATTTGCAAATGTAATTATAAAATTGGGAATTAATATTACTAAGAGATATGTTTATTAAGATAATATTTTATCTAAGTAACTTTATTTTGGCTACCCTTTGGCTACCCGAGAAATTATAAAATCACTATACAGGACCTCCGACCGTTAAAAGTAAATCATAAATAACAAAACAAATGCAGACTTGATAGCCTGCATTTGTTATTATAAGGGAAAGCTTTTTAATTGAAATCTCTGAAAAGAAGGTCGGCAAGATGGTAATTCTTTTGACTGACAAGATCAAATCCTTTTGTACAGTAATGGCAGTAGCCTACAATGGCATCGGTCTTGATCTGCTTGCAATACTCTTGCATATAGGCTTTCTGTTCTTCCTGAGTATGCGGCTAAAAAAAACCTTTTGCATTATCAACATATCTGTTAGGTGCCATCACAAGATTCCTTTTAGGAGTAGGTTGTAAGGTAGTGGTGCCACAATATATTGTCTTGTCATGGTTTTCTTCAAGTTCCACCACTTCGATATTCATTTTCTTCAATAATTCTCTGCCAGCCTTCTGCTGATCCTCGTTGTCATGCTGTCTCCAGCAATCCTGTAGCGTCATCTTTTCACCTCCGTAATCCGGATAAAGAAAATCCGGCACATTATTTAGGATATATTCCCAAAGTGATATAACTTTTATATCATGCTGGCTTTCCTGAAATATAGAGGTACAGTTCTGGCATACCGATATCATTGTCGTGTCTTTGTCAAAGCAGAATAATGTTCGGTATCTTTCCATCTTTGGGATATTTCAGGAGACATTTATTCTTCAAATTCTTTTACTTTATACCGGTCAGTGCAACAATGGATGATGTCAACATCCGGTCTTGTATGCATAACGTCCTGCACCTTACGGCTCAATTCCGGATAAAACAAAGTGAAGTTACAAGAAGCTATATATTTGAACTTTTCCATCTTGAAATTAATAAATCTAAAGTACAAAAATAGCTAAATATTTACTTTTAAAAATAAGGGAGTGCGTCTCCCGACGAACTTCCTTTGGTACAATGCATTGTACAAAGTTCCTTAAACAGCCGTATAACCTCCATCAACCGGGATTATTGCTCCGGTAACGTATGAGGCTTCATCACTTGCTAGAAAGATGGCAGCTGCATTTAATTCTCCTTCACGTCCATAGCGACCCAATGGAACCGTTCTTTTCATATATTCCTGGAAGAATTCTGTTTCGAGTGTATCCACTGTCAGTTCCGTAGCAAAATATCCGGGACAAATGGCATTGCAGGTAATGTTATATTTAGCCAGTTCTGCGGCCATAGCACGAGTCATGTTCACCACTCCTCCTTTTGTAGCATGGTAAGCCACTACATCCATAGCTGTATTGCCAACTAAACCATACATGGAAGCAATGTTGATAATTCTTCCATAATTATGCTTCTTCATTATATTGCCAAATGCCCTTGAAACTTTGAAGACACTTGTAAAATCTGTATCAACAGTAAAATCCCATTCTTCATCTGTTGTATCAAGTACTCCGGTTCCTTTATTAGCTCCTGCACAGTTTACAAGAATATCAACCTTACCGAATTCATCCTCAACAATGGCGGCGGCTCCATTCACAGATTCTGTATTGGTAACATCGCATTTCACCGGGAAACATTTTACACCATATTTGAGACTGATTTCCTCAGCCAAAGCTTGAAGTTTTTCTATTCTTCTTGCTGTTATGACTACATCAGCACCTTGTTCTGCAAATCCTTTTGCCATTTGAGCTCCCAGACCACTACTGGCACCGGAAACAACAGCAACTCTTCCTTTAAGACTAAACATATAAACTATATTTTTGATAATTACTGAATGTTATAGTAATATTCATCATCAACCGGTTCAAGCCATTCAGTTGATTCGTTTTCACCGGGAACAGAAAAAGCTAAATGAGAAAACCAACTGTCTTTCGCAGCCCCATGCCAATGTTTTACATTCGCAGGGATATTAATTACTGTACCGGGAAGGATTTCAACAGGTTCTTTACCTTCCTCCTGATACCATCCTCTGCCACCGACTCCGACCAACATCTGACCTCCGCCTTCAGTGGCATGATGAATATGCCAGTTGTTCCTACATGCCGGTTCAAAGGTTACATTCATAAATGGTATCTGAGATGTGCTTATTGGTGCCAGATAGCTTCGACCAATAAAATATTTGGCAAAACCGGTATTAGGTTCTCCGATTGGAAAGAATATTTCTTTCTGATATTCTTCTTTAGTCTGTTGTGCCATAATATTTAAATTAAAGGAAAATAATGCTATTATAATGAATAAACTCTTCTT
>JAFLTP010000048.1 GCA_022510405.1 Muribaculaceae bacterium
TTTGCATCGTGTTTTTCATGGTATTAGATTTAAGGTTAGAGGATTAGTTGTCGGGATGACACCTAATCTTTTCTTTTTATAACATATCGGCCGTTAGGGGTCCTGTTAGCTAATTTGCTTTATTCTAAACTCCACCATGCGCTTAAAATTTCAAAAATTTACATTAAACCTTGAAAAGGTGTAGTTTTGCATATAATGATAAGCTTGAAAAGGTGTAATTAGAACCACTACAATAACTTTGAAAAGGTGCAACGATACATATGAAAAGAAAGATTTACAATGAGTTACTTCTTCCTCTTTATATGATAAACATGATTTAGAAAAAAATCTTATAATTTAGATTTGCCTCTCAAAATATCAATTAATTTTGGAAAAGCTGAAAATCCCATGTAATGCAATTTAAAGCTCCTCCCCAGTCTATAATATTTCCCATTGGAAGAATTTCGCATCTTTTCCCTGTGAATGCTTCTATTTGTTCACAAGCAATTATATCGGATTTCTCTCCAATGCCGGGTACAATAATCGCATCATCTAATGGCAAGTAATTTATATGACACCAACTATTTTCACTGACATTTTTCCCGAAACTCAATTCATAGACATCAAAAAGAGGAGTTAACTTGTTCATTATAGTTTCATAAAAAAAGGGATTGTCTTCCTTGAAGTTCCCAATCAATAGTTTGCCGTCGCCTATGGATCTCACCATCCCGTCTGTATGCCCGAAGGGTTCTCTTCTATCCCATGGTAAAAAGATGAAATCAGACTTGAATTTAGTCTTTAACTCCTCTATAATCACTTCTTCTTCAATAGAATTATTTTCAAGAAAGATTTTTGAAGGCATCTTCGGCTCGACCTGCCGGATCAGCGAAGTGATCACCTGGAACCCATTGGAAGGTGGTGTCTATGCCATATGACTTCAATTCTTTCACCACAAATTCCGTGTTTTCTCCAACACTCCTATATGCTTTAATCCAAGCCTTGGGTTCCTTTACTCCGAGCAGAAAATAAGCCTTGCCTGTCTTCTGAGGCTTGGGTTGTTTCTCAAACCATTCAATGAAACCGGGATACCAAAAAGACCCTGACAAACATGCTATCGACCTGAAAATATCGCATTGCATCCATTGCCACAATGTAAACAATCCACTCAACGAAACACCAATTAAATCTCGCTCCACCACTTCACTAAGACCTAATGATTTCTCAGCTTCGGGTATTATTTGTGTCTGTATAATCCTTAAAGTTTCCGCTGCATGACCGGCAAAGGGAGGTGAATCCGGAGTCTCACCAGGTTCAGCCCATGGAGTAAGCATATCGTTCCACCCGTCGGCCGGTATATAAATCATCACAACCGGCACACCATATTTAGACGCCATTTCTTCCAGCCACTCATTTTTAAAAGGCACCAAAGCCGGATAAATCATATAAATCACCCGTTGCTTGTCTTCTCCTGAAACACAGATGCAATCTATATCATCAACATTTATCTTCCGTATCATACCTTTCTCTCCTTTTTATCACATTCCTCTAAACTTCCGGATTACCAAACTACCAGACTACCAGACCCCACAATACTTCATCATATCCGGCATATCCCTGAATCCCAAAGATTCATAAACTCCTCTCCCTTCATCAGTGGTTTCCAAATAAATCTTCTCGCAATCAAGCCTTTGAGCCTCTTCCAATAGTTTACCGACTATTGCATGACCTATACCATGCTCCCGATATCTCTCTCTGACATAGATATTCATAAGATAGGCGCAATGACCAGAAGGGTTATCAGGTGACGGGAGTTCATCAGTGATACATATACTTCCGGTGCCAACCTCTTTGCCGTCATATGATGCAAGAAAAGCTATATGGCTTCCATCGGCTATATGCTTTTCATAATATTTCCTATTGGCATCAAGTAGTTGAAATGAAGGTTTTTCGCCGAACACGGTTTCAATCACTTCGGCACGCCAATTCATCAACTCGTCAATATCCTTTATCCTTTTGAGCTCTATCATTTGTATTCTCCTTCTTTTAAAACAACAGGCAACGCTTCCATATCAACCTTTCCTCGTCTTGTAACCGGTATATGATGCATAGCCACGAAAAATTCAGGTATCATAAAATTCACCAACTTAGATTCCAACCATTTCTTTAGTCCGGATAACCTGAACCCAACATTCGGAACTATATAAGCCACCAGATAATGAAGTCCTGCCTCATCTTTAAATGCCCTTACAATTCCTCTGTCGATATCATGATATTCATTCAAAACATTTTCAACCTCTTCAGGTTCCACCCTTCTTCCAAGGATCATGACCTGATCATCTCGCCTATGAAGAAAAGCCATATTGCCATCAGGAAGCAAATATCCCAAATCCCCGCTTCGATAAAACCTTGTGCCATCCTGCAATGTGACATAATTGACCTGTTCCGGTGGATTTCCAAGATAACCATGGCCTACACCTTCTCCAAAAATACAGATCTCTCCTATTTCTCCCTCAGGCAACTCTTTGAAATTTTCGTCAAGTATTTTCACTTCTACCCCTTTAACAGCCTTACCCACCGGGAAGGTACCGTCATCAAGTGCTTTTGCATTATCTATGCGATAATAATTCGAACAAACAGTGGTTTCCGAAGGTCCGTAAGTATTGTATATTCGAATCCCTTTATCCCTTAAATTAGTGATATAATTTGCTCTTACCACATCGCCTCCACTGATAATGAGATTGACGGATTCCGGCATTATTTCCGGTCTATGGTTGATATCAGCTACAAAATATGGGAAACCATCCAGTATCGTCACCTTATGTCTTTTGCAAAATTCCATCAGACCCTCTAACGGTCCTTCATGAATTTCATGGGATGGAATGGCAATCGCTCCACCATTTAATAAAGTGGCGAAAACCTCCTCCACAAAAATATCGAAGGAACAGACCGAATACTGTAGCATAACATCACCGGGCCCTATTTTCATTTCTTCTTCAAACGCCTCCGAATAATTCACCACTGAATGGTTCTCTATCATAACTCCCTTCGGTTTCCCGGTGGTACCGGATGTATACAAAACATATGCTATACCTTCAGGTGTAGACCTGTTTGACAAGTGCTGATTCGGTATCGGTAAATTTTTACAATATTCGTCATTTATAACCAGTTTCACACCGGCATTTTTCATCATATAATCAACACGGGCTTTTGGTAAGAATGGTTCTGCCGGTATATAGGCAGCCCCACTTTTCAACACTGCCAACATCGCAGCTATCTGGTAAACGCCATGTTCCATCACTATTCCTATGAATTTATAATTCTGATCATAGAAATTGCATAGAATCCTGTCGACCAATTCATCCAATTGTGAAAAACTCACGGTGGAACCATCTTGAATCACTGCAGGCATTTCAGGATATTTATCTACGATTTCCTTAAATCTCCCATATATTGTCCTGTCTTTCATAATCTTCTTACTTTTATATAATTATAAAGCAATTAGTCCCTATAAAGTTCATACATTTGGTGTTTATAAATTTTAATCTTATCTTTGTTATAACCTCTATATCTCTTAAATCATGGTTGCCATTTATATTGTTATAGGCTTTGTTGCCGGTGTTATAGTAGTATTCCTCTTAATGAGACTTCAGCAGTCGAAGATGGAAAACCGAAATGCCCTTATTCTGGAAGAAAATAAACGTCAAGTAGCTCAAATAGAAGAATTCACACAAGAAAACAAACAACTGATACAAGAAAATAAAGACTTGATTCAAGAAAATTCAAGACTCAACGCCAAAATTGAAACCGGAAACACTACAATCGAGTTATTGAAGACCAACTTCGAAAGGGAACGAAAACAACTTGAGCAAAGAAGAATTGACGCCGAAACAAATGCCGAAAAATTAAGAAAGGAAAGCGACAATCAGTGGCAAATCAAATTCGATAAACTAAAGGAAGAAATTCAAAACACCGCGAATCAAATTTTTTCCGAAAAACAGGATTCTCTCCAAAAAAACAACAAAGACCAAATCGGTGAAATCCTGAAACCTATTCAAGACCAATTCGATGCCTTTAGAAAATCAGTCGAGGAGAGCAAGACTTCAAATGAAGTGGCTAAAAATGAATTGAAAGATTCTTTCACGGCCACCCTGAAATTATTTTCCCAACAGCAAAGCATTGCGGTGGAAGCACTGAAACAGGAAACGGCACGAATCGGCAATGACGCAAAAAATCTTACTAACGCACTTAAACGCGACACCAAAAAACAGGGAAACTGGGGGGAACTTATTTTGGAGTCATTACTCGAGGCAAGTGGGTTGATCAAAGATATTCATTATTTCATTCAAGAAACAACCCTGGATGATGACGGAAATTATAAACGGCCGGATGTAAGGGTTAAATTCCCGGAAGGAAAATCTGTAATTATCGACTCTAAAGTTTCTTTGACCGCTTATACGGAAGCTTTCGAAAACGACAATGAAGAAATTAGAAGGAAACGACTGAAAGATCATGCAAAAAGCGTCAGAAAACATGTGGATGAACTTTCCGGCAAAAACTATGAAGCACTTCATAAAGAAAACATTGGCTTTGTCCTTATGTTTATACCAAATGACCAATGTTATCTCGCAGCGTTGGAAGAAGACCCCGACTTAAGCCGATACGCTTATGAGAAAGGGATAGTGATAATTTCTCCATCCAACCTTATGATGGCCCTTCAACTCGCCTTCAATATGTGGCAACAAGACATGAGAAACAAAAACATTGATAAGATTGTGAAATCCGCTAATGAACTCTATGATAAGGTGGCCGGATTTTCAGACACTATAAAAGATTTGGAAACTGCTTTCAATAATGTCAATAAAAAATTCGCGGCAGCAAAAAATCAATTATATGAAGGAAAAGGGAATATCATGAGGAAAGTGGAAAACCTCAAAACTTTAGGTATTAATCCCAAGAAACAGATATCAGGTCTTGATGAAGAGTAAACTTCAACGGGATTTTTTGTAACTTTGCACCTCAACAATTCCTATCGCAATGGCTCAGGAAATTTATAACGCCAAACCAACAGTTGCAGAAGAGAATCCTTCCTCCTTTGTCATTGTTATCGGAAGAGAGTTTGGAAGCGGTGGCAGAACCGTCGGTAAACTTATTTCCTCAATTCTGGGAATTGATTATTATGACACTGAGTTGCTGAATAAGGCTGCAGAAAAAGAAGGTGTTAACCCCCAGGTTTTCAAAGAACATGAAGAAAAAAAACCGAATCTGTTGAAAATTCTGCTTCAGGGTTCTTACGGTATTGCTGATAATTTTCACACTGTGCCTCTTTCAAGTGAACGCATCTACCGCTTGCAAAGCAAAGTAATTCAAGATATAGCACAAAAAGGAAGTTGTGTGATCGTGGGTAGGAACGCAGATTTCATTCTACGTGACCATAAAAGATTGTTGAGCGTTTTCCTTCACTCTCCTCTTGAAATAAGGGCCAAAAGAATTGTTGAACGAGGCGAGGCGAATAATTTGGATGATGCTTGTGAAATAGCACGTCAACATGACAAACGTCGAGAATCTTTCTATAATTTCTACACCGGTGATAAAAAATGGGGCGTCGCCTCTAATTATCATTTAAGTCTCGATACAAGTTTTCTTGATAATGAAACTGTGGCTGAGATAATAATCAAAACAGCAAAAAACAAATTAGGGATATAATCAAACTTAAAACTTATAACTTACAACTTAAAAACTCCACATACACGCAGAAATGAGGTCTGTCGCTCCGAAATTCGGAGAGGAAAGTCCGGGCAACAAAGGGCGGCATGCTTTTTAACGGAAAGCCGGCGGTGACGTCGGGGTTAATGTGACAGAAAACAACCGCTTCTCCCTCTGCGGAGACAGTAAGGGTGAAAAGGTGGTGTAAGAGACCACCGGATCTTATGGCGACATAAGATGCCGCACATCCCATGTGTTGCAAGGCCAAATATACCGGCAGTTAAAGATGGCCCGTCTTTTGCCGGGGGGTAGGCTGCTCGAACTTGCAGGCAACTGCAATGTCAAGATAAATGACAGACACCGCTTTTTGACGGTACAGAACCCGGCTTATATCATTTCTGCATTTTTTTAGACTGAGACACACTATCTTTTATGTGTTTCAGTCTTTCTTTTTTATTAATTTTGTGCTCAAATTAACATCATGGCTGAATCTAAGGCAAATATATTCTCCCGCTTCTTTGCTAAAATTGGTGCCTGGTATCAATATGCAGCCGGAGGAGTCTGGGATGACACCAGTAGCAAGACTAAAGTCAAAGTGGTTAAGGTGATCAACCTCTCTTTCAGGTCGTTCCTGGATAGAGACCTACAAACTAAATCAATGGCCCTTACCTACTCCACTGTGCTTGCTATAGTGCCTGCTTTCGCCATGATTTTTGCAATAGGTAGAGGTTTCGGTTTTCAAAATCTTCTTGAAGAGCAATTATTCTTAAACTTTCCCGCTCAGAAAAATTTTATAACATTCGCACTCAAATTTGTTGATTCCTATCTTAACGAGGCTTCCCAAGGAGTGTTTGTTGGAGTCGGTCTTATTTTTCTGCTCTACACAATGGTTTCTCTTCTTTCCGATATAGAAACCAACTTCAACCAGATCTGGGATATAAAGAAAGACAGGAGCATATATCAAAAAATTACCGATTATATCGCCATCTGTCTTTTGGTGCCTATCATGATGATTTGCTCTTCGGGTGTAAGCATTTTCATGTCTACCACTCTTCAAGGCAACGATAACTTTAAATTCTTGACGCCGTTGGTGAATGTAGCATTGGAAGCTTCTCCTTTCATTCTTGCTTTCCTCGCCTTCTCCATTTCATTTTGCCTCATACCAAATACCCGGGTCAAATTCAAATATGCCGCTACCGCAGGTGCCATTTGTGCCGTGATTTTCCAGATTCTGCAGATGCTCTTTTTAAGCGGGCAACTTTATGTGTCGAAATATAACGCAATATACGGCTCGTTTTCTTTCCTCCCGCTTCTTCTCATCTGGCTCCAACTTTCTTGGCTTATTCTATTGTTTGGATGTGTACTAACTTATTCTTTACAAAACATTTTCGCATTTAATTTCCTTGACGATACGGTGCCTCCTTCGAGAAGCCTCGAAACCAAAGTCATGTTAATTATAATGGCTATCATTGCCAGAAGGTTCCATGATGAAAAAACTCCTCTCTCACCTCAGGAAATAAGTGTGAAATATAATTTACCAATAAGGATGGTTAACCGTCTTTGCGATAAACTTAGAAAGGCCGGACTTGTAAATATCGTTATGAAAGAAAATGACAATAACGGAGTGGCTCCGGCTGTGGATACCGATGAACTAACAGTGGGAAATATTTTCAAGAAAATAGAAAACGAAGGTAATCCTCATTACATACCGAAATTCGACTCTATTTATGCTGATGCCATCAAAGTGTTGGACAATTGGTTTGGTGGATGCTATGAAGATCTCGATAAGATTCCTTTGAAAGAAATTCCACTTCCCACCGATAATTCTTAAAGCAATTTATTCAAAATGTTGGAATTTATATAAAATATGTTGCCCTTTTCCTTTATTAATAAATGTTTGGCAACATATTATGTTGTTATTTGAAAATTTAAATTTATCTTTGAAAAGTATTTTTCTACAACTCTAACAACAAAAACAATAACCTCAAAAAACAATAATAACAACACCATATTAACATTAACAACCCCTATATATGAGTTATCTAAAATTCGACAAGGGCCTGATGATAAACCTGGAGCAAAGCCTTCCCAAGGAAATGCTTCGCACCAATCAATCGGGGGCTTACCACAATACTACTATCGTGGGGTGTAACACCCGCAAACAGCATGGGCTTCTTGTCATTCCAATCCCTGAAATGGACGACAAAGCTCATGTTTTGTTATCCAGCCTTGATGAAACCGTGATACAACACGGCGCTCCGTTCAACCTTGGCCTGCATCAATATGGTGAAGGCGTGTTCAGTCCCAACGGCCATAAATATATCCGCCAGTTCGACTGCGAATCTGTGCCTTCTGTCACCTATCGTGTAGGTGGAGTCGTGCTTACCAAAGAGAAAGTCTTTATCTCTCATGAAAACCGTATTCTCATAAAGTATACCTTGGTTGATGCCCACTCTGACACTACACTTCAGTTCCGTCCATTCCTGGCTTTCAGAAACGCCAACGATCTCGTGATGGAAAATTCTGCAATCAACAAAGAGGTGATTCCCGTAAAGAATGGTATTTCAACTTGCCTTTATGAAGGTTATCCTAATCTTTATATGCAGTTTAATAAAGATGTGGAATGGGTGAACGACGGTCATTGGTATAAAGGTATCGAATACAAAAAAGATAAAGACCGCGGTATCCCTTATAAGGAAGACCTTTGGGTGCCGGGTTATTTCCAGCTACCCATCAAGAAAGGTGAAAGCATTATTTTCTCTGCTGCAACTTTCGAAGCCAATCCGGATGATTTCGCGCAAACTTATCAGGCTGAATTGGCCGGAAGAACTTACCGCACCAGTTTCTACAACTGCCTTAAGAACGCTGCCAAACAATTCTATGGCAAGAAACCTTCCGGTATGTATATAATGGCCGGGTATCCTTGGTATAATGTCCGTGCACGCGATGAACTTATGGCCCTCCCCGGTTGCACTCTGGCAATCGACCATAAAGAGGACTATGAAATTATAATGGAAACCTTCCTGAAGGCTCTTCGAAAATACCTCGACGAAGGTATCAAAGACAAAACTATCGGTGAAATCGATCTTCCCGATATCCCTTTGTGGACTATCTGGGCTATTCAACAATACCGCCGCAACTTCGGCATCAAAGAATGTCGTGATAAATATGGCGAGACAGTAAAATGGATTGTCGACAAAATCCGTGAAGATAAAGTACCCGGTCTTTGGATTAATCCAAATGGTCTCATTTCCGCCGACGGTAGCGATAAACCTGTCACCTGGATGTCTGCAGCACTTGATGGAAAACCCATTATACCCCGCACAGGATTTATTCTTGAGTTCAATGCGCTATGGTATAATGCCCTCATGTTCTTGAATTCCCTCTATGAGGGAGACATTAAGATGCAGGATTATCTCCAGACTCTCAATGACCTTGCCGAGATCGTCAAGAAATCATTCATCGATACTTTCCTTAATGATTACGGTTATCTTTATGACTATGTAAACGGCACTTACACCGACCTCGAAGTGCGTCCGAATCTTGCCATTGCAATCGGTATGGAGTATTCTCCTCTCGACCGACGTCAAAGAAAGAAAGTACTTGACTTGGTGACACGCGAGTTGCTGACTCCGAAAGGCCTTCGTTCTTTATCTCCTAAGAGTTATGCATACCGCCCAACATATGTCGGAGGTCCTGTGGAACGTGAACTGACTGTTCATCAAGGTCCCGCGCGTCCTTGGCTTTTCGGTTTCTATGCCGATGCATATTTCAAAGTATTCGGTGTTAGCGGTGTCGGTTTTATTGAAAGAATGCTTATCGGTTATGAAGACGAAATGACCGAAGGTTGCATAGGCTCTCTCTCTGAAATGTACGATGGTAATCCTCCCTACACCGGTCGTGGCGCCGTCAGTACAGCAAAGAACGTGGGTGAGATTCTACGCACGCTCCGCAATGTGAAAGAACTTAACAAACTTCAAACCTTAGAAACTGAAGAATCCAAATGAAAGCTCTAATGTTCGGATGGGAGTTCCCTCCCCATATCCTCGGTGGACTCGGCACTGCAAGCTACGGACTCACCAAGGGAATGCATGCCAATGGAAATATGGATATCACTTTCGTAATCCCTAAACCTTGGGGTGACGAAGAAAGAGGTTTCGCTCAAATAATAGGTGCCTGCAACACTCCTGTGGCATGGAGAGATGTTTCTCGTGAATATGTGGAATCCAGAATCGGTAAATTCATGGATCCTCAAATCTATTTCGATCTTCGCGACCATATCTATGCCGACTTCAATTATATGCGTCTGAATGATCTCGGTTGCATTGAATTCTCCGGTAGATATCCCGATAATCTTATCGAGGAAATCAACAACTATTCTATTGTGGCCGGCGTTATCGCTCGCACTATCCCTTGCGATATTATCCATTCTCACGATTGGCTTACTTATCCTGCCGGTATCCATGCGAAAAATGTTACCGGCAAACCTCTTGTGATTCACGTTCATGCCACTGACTTCGACCGTTCCCGTGGTAATGTTAACCCAACCGTGTTCGCAATTGAGAAAGACGGTATGGAAAATGCCGACCATATTATCACAGTGTCTGACTTAACACGTAGAACTGTAATCGAAAAATACGGTATGCCCCCTGAAAAGGTTACGACCGTTCACAATGCCGTTATTCCTTTGGATAAAGAATTGTTGGACCTCCCAAGAAGAACCCACGGAGAAAAAGTGGTGACTTTCTTAGGACGTATCACAATGCAGAAAGGTCCCGAATACTTCGTGGAAGCAGCCGCCAAGGTTCTTAAGAAAAACAAGAATGTTCGTTTTGTTATGGCAGGTAGCGGAGACATGATGGACGATATGATCAGGTTGGCGGCAAAACGTGGCATCGCCGATAAATTCCACTTCCCCGGTTTCCAACGCGGAAAAGAGGTTTACGAAATGTTGAGAGACAGCGATGTTTATATAATGCCCAGCGTTTCCGAGCCTTTCGGTATCTCACCCCTCGAGGCTATGGAAATGGGTGTGCCTTCCATCATTTCTAAACAGAGCGGATGCGCGGAAATCCTTGACAATGTAATAAAGACTGACTATTGGGATATCGATGCAATGGCCGACGCAATTCATTCTATCATCACCAACAAGGCTCTCTACAATACTCTCAGAGACAGAGGTATTGAGGAAATTCATGGAATCACATGGGAAAAAGCCGGTAAAAAGGTGATTGATATTTATGACAAGGTAATCGCCGACCGCAAATAACCTCAATCTTAAATTTTAAACTTTAAACTTTGCAATTTAAACTTTAAAAATATGAAATCTGTTTGCTTATATTTTAATATCCATCAACCGTTCCGTTTGAAACGTTACAGGTTTTTCGATATAGGTAACGACCATTACTATTATGATGATTTCGCCAACGATGAAATCATTTCTCGCGTGGCCGAAGTGAGCTACATACCGATGTGCGAGACTCTTCTTAAAATGATTGAAGACAGCAATCGTGAATTCAAATGTGCAATCTCTATTTCCGGCACTGCAGTTGAACAACTCCAACTTTATGTGCCCGAATGTATCGACCTGCTTAAGAAATTGGCCGACACGGGTTGTGTGGAATTCCTTGGTGGACCTTATGCTCACGGCCTTGCGGCTCTCGAAGATGTCGAAGAATTTATTCGTGAGGTGAAGGAACATAACGATTTGCTTCGTCGCCTCTTCGGTGTTAAACCTAAAATGTTTGCCAATACCGAACTTATTTACGACGATGACATCGCTGCTGTTGTTGCTTCTATGGACTTCAAGTCTGTTCTAACCGAAGGTGCTAAACATGTGCTCGGATGGAAATCTCCCAACTATGTATATTCAGCCGCTTCTGCTCCTAAATTGAAACTGCTGTTCACCAACCGCAAACTTCAGGAAGACATAACCCATAATTTCAATAATCCTTCTTGGCCCGAATATCCGCTCACAGCTGATAAATATATAGATTGGATCGATGCACTTCCCGAAAATGAACAGATAATCAATCTTTTCTTCAGCATGGATACTTTCGGCGGTTTCTTGCCTAAAGATACAGGTATTTTTGATTTTATGCGCGCTCTTCCGAAATTCGGTAAAGACAAGGGCGTAAAATTCTCTATGCCTTCTGAAGCGGTTGCCAAACTGAAACCGGTAGACGTCATCACTGTTCCATCTCCTATTTCTGATATCGATGAGGCAAGAGACGTTTCCGCTTGGAAAGGTAACGAACTCCAGAATGAGGCCCTCAATAAACTATATGGAGTGGCCGAACGTGTAAGCCTATGTCAGGACCGTCGTCTGAAACAAGACTGGAAATATCTCCAGAGCAGCGACCACTTCTATTATATGAGCACTAAGAACAAGGCTGACGGTGCAAGTCATGCTGCTTTCAGTCCTTATGATTCTCCTTTCTCTGCATTCACTAATTATATGAATGTACTTGCAGACTTCTTGGTGAGGGTGGAAGAACAATATCCTGAAAATATCGATAATGAAGAACTCAACTCTCTTCTTCTTACTATCCGTAATCAAAGTCAGGAAATCAATGAACTCAACAAGGAAGTGAAAAATCTTCGCAACAATATTCTGAATGCGGATGATTCAAACAACGCTCCTAAGGTTGAAATGCTCGAGATAGCGGAAAAAGCCGATGTGGAATCTCCTAAAAAGGCCGCTGAAAACGCTGCAAAAGCTGCTCCGGCAAAACCTGCTGCTAAAAAACGTGCTTGCAAAACAAAGGATACTAAAAAAGAGAAATAATTAGTATCTTAATTCTAAAAGCACCCGAATGATTGGATTCGGGTGCTTTTCTGTTAAATAAAGTTAATATTGTAAATAAATTATGTTTTATAGCATTGTTTTTAAAATTATTTATTAATTTTGCATCGAGTTTTTCATGGTATTAGATTTTAAGGTTAATTGAAGATTGGTTGTCGGGAGGCAATCAATTTTTTTTGTGCCCGACTTTTAGTAATTTTGTTTGATTTTTACCCCGTTATTTAAGATGTCCTAATAACTATGAGTATAGACGACAACGAAAATATATATAACTTGGAAGAACCGGAGGAGAATGAAAATTCACCGTTGAATTATGCCGCTTATCCGGATGAAGAAGAAGGTGAAGAACTTGAAGGGCAGCAAGAAGGGCAAAGAAAAAGTGCCATTTCACTATTAATAAAGGTTATGTTTAATCCGGTGGAAGGATGGAAGACCTTACGTAGAAGTGGAATAACCCCTGAATCCCTCCAAGGGGGTTGTTTTTATCCTATCCTGGCATTGCTGGCTGTAAGTAAGTTTGCGGAGTTCTTTTATTATGTAAATGTCAGCTTGGCCGAAGTGTTGACACAGGCAGTGATTTCTTTTGTAGCTTTTTTCTTAGGATATTTCTGTATAATGATGTTGATTTCCTGGGTAATACCAAAAGAAATGAAAGAAAAGTACAACGATAAATTCGCAAAGAACTTTACCATTATTTCTTTATCGACTTTGGCATTATTTTCGATTATCACGAATTTTTTGCCGATGATTTGGCCTATTCTGATTTTTTTACCTTTATGGACTCTTTATTTGATGTATAAAGGTATACGTTTTTTCCATTTTCCCGTTGATAAAGAAATGAAGCTCTATGTAATTATCTCGGCAGGTATGATAGGTTTGCCATATATGCTGGATTGGCTTATGAATGAATTAGTGTAAGGGAGCTCCGAAAAAATAAATTAAGATGAAGGCGCAACAGGTAAATATTAAGAACAAAAAGGCCCATTTCAATTATGAGATAGGAGATAAATACACAGCCGGAATGGTTCTTACCGGTACAGAGATAAAATCGATACGGGATGGTAAGGCAAGTCTAACGGATAGTTATTGTGTAGTGGATAATGGAGAGGTTTGGGTTAAAGGAATGCACGTTTCAGAATATTTTTATGGGAGTTACAACAATCACAGTGTAAGAAGAGACAGAAAGTTATTGCTTAATAAAAAGGAAATATCAAAAATCAAGAAACTTGCAGAAGAGCCCGGTTATACCATTGTGCCGATAAGGATATTTATTAATGAAAAAGGTTATGCCAAACTCGTGATAGGAGTCGGCCGAGGAAAGAAACAATACGATAAGCGCCAGAGCATAAAGGAAAGGGAGGATAAGAGAAATCTTGACCGATTGTTCAAGAAATAAAATTTTATCGATATGGCTCGTAAATTAGAGTTGCTGTCGCCGGCTGCTAATCTTGAGACAGCTAAAGCGGCCGTGATGCATGGTGCAGATGCCGTGTATATAGGTCCGCCTTCTCATGGAGCCAGGAAGTCTGTAGCAAATTCTATCGAAGATATAGAGGAACTTGTAGATTTTGCCCACAATTATAGGGTTAAGATATATGCTACAGTAAATACTATTATTTTCGATAATGAGATAAAAAAAATTGAGACTCTTTGTAGAGATCTTTATCATGCCGGAGTTGATGCCCTGATAGTGCAGGATATGGGATTATTGAGAATGAAAATTCCACCTATCGCTTTGCACGCAAGCACTCAATGTGATATCCGTACACCGGAAAAAGCACGATTTCTCCAGGAAGTGGGTTTTTCTCAATTAGTTTTGGCTCGTGAACTTACATTAAAGGAAATCAAGGCAATTGCAGATAGTGTAACAATCCCTATTGAAACTTTTGTGCATGGTGCCTTATGTGTTTGCTACTCAGGAAGATGCCAGGCAAGTTATGCAATAAACGGCAGGAGTGCAAACCGTGGTGAGTGTGCTCAGATTTGCAGATATCCTTATACTCTGGTGGATTCTAATGAAAAAATAATATGCAAGGATAAATATCTGCTTTCTTTAAAGGATTTCAATGCCTCAAATAATCTTGAGGATCTTATAGAGGCAGGAGTAAGTTCGTTTAAGATCGAAGGCAGGCTTAAAGATATAGGCTATGTGAAAAATATCACTGCCCTCTATAATAACAAACTTAATAATATTATTAGGGAAAATCCTGATTTAAGCCGAAGTTCCTATGGTAATATAGAGTTAAAATTTGAGCCAAAGGCAGATAAAAGTTTTAATAGAGGATTCACCACCTATTTCTTAGAGAAAAGGAGACCCTTGGAAATTGTGTCGCTTCATACTCCCAAGTCCCAAGGGGAATTAGTGAGAAAGATATCAGATTTGAATAACGGAGACGGAATCAGTTTTTATGATAAAAACGGTGAATTCACAGGAGTTAATGTAAACAGGGTTGAAAATAACAGAATTATACCGGCCAGAAAAATAGAAATACCGTCAAAAACGGATCTCTATCGCACCTCCGATGTGAAATGGAATAAATTAATTAATTCCGCCACTGCAGAAAGAAAAATAGATTTAAATATAGAAATAAATCCTAATTCCCTGATAGGATCCGACGAGAGGGGAGTGGAAGCAGGCGTATGTAATGAGTTAAACTTTTCTCCTTCACGAAGTAAGATGGATTATAAACCTGTCTTTGAGAAATTAGGAGGCACACATTACAGATTGCAAAAATTTATAAATAACCTTCCGGAAGAGAGATTTTACCGATTGTCAGAGATGACTTCCTTACGAAGATCTCTCATTGAGCTGTTAGATAAATCCAACAAAACTACCTATCCTTACCAATATAGGCGAAAAGAAAATGTAGATTTTAAATACCCTGAGGAAAAACTTGATTCAAGAGATAATGTAGCAAACAAATTGGCGGAAAAGTTTTACAGAGAGCATGGAATAAAGGAGATTGAATTTGCAGCTGAAAAACGAGG
>JAFLTP010000049.1 GCA_022510405.1 Muribaculaceae bacterium
GCACGTGATTTGTAATCTCGGGGTCGTTGGTTCGAATCCGACAAGAGGCTCAAAAGTTTAGTTGCAGTATTGCAGCTTAAGCGTTGAATGTTTTTCATAATTTTGTTTTGGCGGTATGTTTTTCTTAAAAACATGCCGTTTTTTTATTATAGCATGTATACATACAATATCACTTTTGTCGTGGCTCCTGAAAAGGAACCGGAATTACTCGCTTACCTAAGGGAGGAATTGATTCTTAAGATTTTTAATAAGGATAGTGGTGCCACAAAACCGGAACTAAAAAAAGTTGTGGAGACTGGTGGAGAAAAGCCGGGGCCGGAGCATGGATTGAGTATTGCTTTGGCCGCTAATTTACCCTCCGAAGAGGCGGCACATCATTGGAACGATCATACACTTTTACCGGAGCTAAATAATTTTCATCTGAAATTTAAAGACCAAGCCTTATTTTTTGTTACTCTTCTTGAAAACCTCTATATTTGAATATGGATTACGAGAAGATAATAATGGGAATAGACCCCGGCACCAATGTGATGGGATACGGACTGTTGGGTATCAACGGAAAGAAGTTGACCCCTATCGTGCTTGGCGCCATAGAACTTAACAAGGTTGGCGACCATTATCTTAGACTTGCGAGGATATATGAAAGAGTAACGGGGTTGGTGGAGCAATATCTTCCTGATGAACTTGCCATTGAGGCCCCATTTTATGGCAAGAACGTTCAATCCATGCTGAAATTGGGTAGAGCTCAAGGAGTGGCCATGGCTGCTGCCCTGGCAAGAGATATCCCGATCGCGGAATACGCTCCTTTGAAAGTAAAACAAGTTGTCACCGGAAATGGTGGTGCCTCAAAGGAACAAGTAGCCAATATGCTTTGTTATATTTTAAAAATGGAAAAATCCAAACTTCCCTCGCTCCTCGACGCTACCGATGCCTTGGCTGTGGCCCTTACACATTATTATGAGAGACAGAAACCTTCCGCCGGAGGAGGAGCAAAAAACTGGGAACAGTTCCTTAAGCAGCATCCCGAAAGAATAGTGAAATAAGTAATAAGTTTTAAACAGCAAACATTAAGTGATGTTACTGTAGGCTATGAAATAACTACAGCAACAACAATAACAACAATAGCAACAAAAATCTCAATAAAAAATGGATAGATACAGAAAAGTGATACAGGAGAGCAACGTGCCTGTGGATAGGGATTACATCAAGAAAGAACTTGACAAGATTTCAGAAAAAATTCCGGAACTTAGAAATACTGAAGTATATACCCGGATTTTTAATTGTATTGATTTGACCACCCTCAACACTACCGACAGTCAAAACAGTGTAATAGGTTTTATCCAAAGGGTGAATGATTTCGACAACGAATATCCTCAATACCCTAACGTGGCGGCAGTATGCGTGTTCAGTAATTTCGCCGGTGTGGTGAAATCTTCCCTTGAAGTAACCGGTGTCAAAACCGCTGTTGTGGCCGGAGGTTTCCCGTCCGGACAAACCTTTACCGAAATTAAGGTGGCAGACGTGGCTTTAGCAGTGTCTGAAGGCGCTGATGAAGTCGACGTGGTGATGAACTTGGGAATGCTTAGAGACGGCAACTATGAGGAACTTTGCGACGAATTAATAGAGGTGAAACATGCGGCCAAGGATGCACATATGAAAGTGATAATTGAATCCGGAGCTCTTAGGGAACCGGAACAAATTCGCGACGCAAGTATATTAGCAATGTATAGCGATGCGGATTTCATCAAGACATCCACCGGGAAAGTCTACGAAGGCGCATCTCCCGAAGCTGCCTATGTGATGTGTCAATGCATCAAGGAGTATTATGAAAAGACTGGCAGAAAAGTTGGTTTCAAAGCCGCGGGAGGGGTCAGATCAGCCGATGATGCTTTGCTTTACTACGCTATTGTGAAAGAAGTTTTGGGTGAAGAATGGCTCGATAATTCATTGTTCAGAATTGGAGCAAGCAGCCTTGCGAACGCCATACTGTCAAAAATGCTTGACGAAGCGGAAGTGAAATACTTCTAAGAGTGTAGAGTTATAGACTTAGTATCTATCAGCTTACCAGGGATACATCAAGTCTAATTTCTCGAGGATAGAATAGAAGTCGTCTTCCGATACCCTCCGGAAAGTTTGATAGAGCTCAGGATCGAGTTTAAACCCTTCCTGGGCTTGTTTTATTATATCACCCAACAATTTACCGATAGTATCTTTGCTTACATTCTCATCCAAGACAATATCGTCTACCCAGCACCATGTGAGGGTTTCATCGTTGAGTTCAACTACTTGATAAACATCCACCACAACGCCTTTGAGTAAAATCACAATGTGGTAACCGGGTTCGTAAATATATGCATCTTCGGTCCACAGGCCTATGCTCTCCCCGTCTTGATATTCAATGTCAAGTTTGTGCAAGGAATAATTCTGAGTGAACTCCAGATAAGTATTTTCATCGGGCGACCAAATTCCGGCTAAGTCCTCCGGCATTCTGGGTTCATCATCTTTGTCGGAACATGAAGAAAGGAGCGTCACAGAAAACAAGATGACAGCAAAGGGTAAGAATATATTGCGGAAAACTTGCATGGGGAACGAAAGTTGTGAGTTGAGAGTTTTAAGTTGTGAGGAGTAATTTCAACCTTATAAATAAGGGTGCGTCTTTATTCACGACGCACCCTATGCTTTATCGGGAAACGTTTGATATCAGTCTTTATATTTTTTGAAAATAATAGCTGCGTTGTGTCCTCCGAAACCGAAAGTGTTTGACAACACGGCATTAATATCACGTTTCTGAGCCTTATTGAATGTGAAGTTGAGGTTATAATCTATTTCTGGATCATCGTCTCCTTCCGCATGATTGATTGTGGGAGGTACAATACCATCGGTAATCGCCTTAACACTGAACACAGCTTCCGCAGCTCCTGCCGCACCCAGAAGGTGACCGGTCATAGACTTTGTGGAACTTAGGTTCATGTCGTAGGCATGTTTCCCGAATACTTTCTTTATTGCCTTTTCTTCACTGATGTCTCCGAGAGGTGTTGAGGTGCCATGAAGATTGATATAATCGATTTCTTCAGGTTTCATACCTGCATCCTTAAGGGCATTTTCCATTACAAGACAAGCACCGAGTCCGTCAGGGTGTGTGGCAGTTATATGGTGTGCGTCAGCGCTCATACCTCCACCGGCCACCTCAGCATATATATGTGCACCCCTTGCTTTGGCATGCTCCAATTCTTCAAGCACCAATGCGGCCGCACCCTCACCCATCACGAAACCGTCACGACTTCCTGAGAAAGGACGTGACGCGCTCTTTGGATCGTCGTTGCGTGTCGAAAGTGCCTTCATAGAATTGAAACCACCAACACCGGCAGGGAATATAGCGGCTTCGGCACCACCTGTAACGATGGCGTCGGCCATACCCAATCTCACAAGATTGAATGCATCTATGAGCGCGCTGTTGGAGGAAGCACATGCTGAAACAGTACCATAGTTCGGGCCTCGGAACTGATGTTCAATAGATATATGACCTGCGGCGATGTCGGAGATCATCTTTGGAATGAAGTAAGGGTTGTATTTAGGACCCTGTTCGTCTCCGTGGAGTGCAAAATAACCCGCCTCTTCTTCGAATGTGTGCAATCCGCCAATGCCGGCGGCAAATATAACGCCGATTCTATTCTTGTCGAGGTTTTCATCGTCAAGTTTGGCATCTTTTATTGCTTCGTTTGCTGCAACCAAAGCATACATTGCGTAGAGGTCGAGTGTGCGGGCCTGTTTACGGTCGAAATGCGCTGACGGATCGAAATCCTTGACTTCACAGGCAAATTGTGTCTTAAACTTGGATGTGTCGAAATGAGTGATAGGGCCAGCGCCGCTTTCTCCTTTCACCACATTAGCCCAAGTTGTTTCAACGTCATTCCCCAATGGGGTCAAGGCACCAAGGCCTGTGACTACAACTCTTTTTAATTCCATTTTTACAAGCAACCGGGGGAGATCCCCGTATTAATTTTTATTAGTTAGAGTGCTCTTCGATATATTTTACTGCATCACCAACGGTTGTGATCTTCTCAGCTTCTTCGTCGGGAATTGTGATGCCGAATTCTTTTTCGAATTCCATAATGAGTTCCACCTGGTCAAGTGAGTCTGCACCGAGGTCTTTGCTGAATTCTGCTGTAGGAGTAACTTCGTTCTCGTCTACTGTGAGTTTGTCTACGATGATAGATTTAACTCTGTCTTCGATATTAGCCATAATTTAAATTGGGTTAAGTAATTATATTCTTAATGTCAATTTTTCGAGTGCAAAGTAATAGAAAAAAAACCAAACAAGGAAATTTTTTGACAATTATTGCACGCAAAATGCACTTATGTGCAATAAAAAAGGAGACCAGAGCCTCCTTTTGATTGGTTACTGTTTTATATTATTAATGGTGAGTTGTAAATCACACAGTCCAGGTTTCATGAGTCTTCAGAATCATTTCGCGGAGATTGGCGAATCCTTTCTTTCCTTTCACCTCTTCCACCTGTTTTTCAACATCAGCCTCATATGTGGGCCCATCCACATCCCGTATCACTCCTGTGGCTATTGGTAATGAATGGCCGTCCATCAAGGCAAGTTCTCTTTGCAATGTATCATCTTGGCAATGAGCATCATGCACAAGTATATCATCAAGGGTATATCCATCTTCACCGATGGTCACCGATTTCAGTGAGAACCCAACCTGTACAAGTCCCTTGTTCTTGTCTTTTCCATAGATCATTTTCTCCCCATGCACAAGATGTATCACATGCTCTTCCCGGGTTTCCTTATCCGTAAACAAAGAATGTATACCCTGGTTGAAAATCACACAATTCTGAAGTATTTCCACCACTGCTGCTCCTTTGTGTTTGGCCGCAGCCACCATTATTTCACGGGTAACATCCAAGGTGACATCGAAACTTCTTGCAAAGAATTTTCCGCGGCAACCGAACACCAGTTCCGCCGGTATAAACGGATCTTCAGTTGTGCCATAGGGTGAAGATTTGGAAACGAATCCACGATCAGAGGTGGGAGAATACTGGCCTTTTGTCAATCCATATATCTTGTTGTTGAACAAAAGTATATTTATATCGATGTTGCGCCTTAGGGCATGGATAAAGTGGTTTCCTCCTATAGCCAAGCCATCACCGTCGCCCGATACCTGCCATACAGTGAGGTCGGGACGAGATGTCTTGAGTCCTGTGGCTATGGCGGCGGCTCGTCCATGAATCGTATGCATGCCGTAGGTGTTCATATAATACGGCAGACGTGACGAACAACCGATTCCCGAAATCACAGCTGTATCCTTAGGGGCTATGCCCACTTCAGCCATGGCCTTATGCAATGTGTTGAGTATCGCATGGTCGCCACATCCGGGGCACCAACGGGCTCCCTGTTCGTTTTTGAAATTTGATGCTGTATATTGTGTTGTCATTGTGACTTTGTTGTGTTTTGGTGGTGCTTTGTTATTGTTGTTCGTGTAAATGTTTTTTTTACTCCGTCGGTAATCTCTTTCACCATGAACGGCTGACCTTCAATCTTGTTTATGCGAAGGATTTCTTTACCCGGCAAATGCATCTGCAGATAGTCGGCAAACATACCGGTGTTAAGTTCCGCCACTATGATATTCTTATACTTCTTGAGTTCCTCGAGAGCATTTTTAGGCAACGGATTGATATAACGGAATTGAGCCACTGCCACCGGAGTTCCGGCAGAGTTTAATTCTGCAGCTGCGGAAAGTATATGGCCGTAAGTGCCTCCCCACCCCACAAGCACGGTATCAGCCTCGATGGCTCCTTCCAACTCAAGCAATGGTATGTCGTCAGCTATTCTCGCCACCTTTTCACGACGGGTTTTCACCATAAGTTCGTGATTTGGTCCATCGGTGGAAATCACTGAGGTGTTATAGTCTTTTTCAAGGCCGCCTACTCTGTGCATCGCATTCTCGGTTCCCGGAATAGCCCAATACCTCACTTTCGTATCCTCGTCTCGATGGAACGGTTTCCAACCTTGCTCCAACATATCACCCGTCACGAAATGCGGCTTGATTTCCGGATAATCATTTTCATCAGGAATTCTCCAGGCCGAGGAGCCGTTGGCTATGAAGGCATCGGTGAGTAGAATTACGGGGGTCATATGTTCTATGGCTATTCTCGAGGCCTCAAAAGCCATGTCGAAACAATTTGTAGGACTCGTAGCAGCAACAACGCAAATAGGACTTTCTCCGTTTCTGCCGTAAAGAGCCTGCATAAGGTCGGTCTGCTCGGTCTTGGTGGGTAAACCCGTAGATGGTCCACCGCGTTGCACATCCACAATGACCAAAGGAAGTTCTGCCATCACTGCAAGTCCTATACCCTCGCTCTTGAGTGCCAAGCCGGGCCCTGATGTCGTGGTCACTGCTAAATGTCCACCATAGGAGGCGCCGATGGCGCTGCAAACACCGGCGATTTCATCTTCCATCTGACACGCTTTTACTCCGAGGTCTTTTCTCTTTGCGAGTTCATGCAGTATGTCTGTGGCCGGTGTGATGGGATAAGAACCTAAGAATAATGGCCGTCCGCTCTTTTCTGATGCCATAATCAGGCCCCATGCTGTTGCCGTGTTGCCGTTGATATCTGTGTAGATACCCGGTTTAGCAGCATCCGATTCAATCCTATAGGTTGATATTCCGGCATGGGTGTTGTGACCATAGTCCCATCCGGCATTAACAACTTTTTCGTTGGCTTCATAGATGGCCGGTTTTTTTGCAAATTTAGCTTTTAGTTTGGCGAGAACTTTGTCAACCGGACGATCGAAAAGCCAACAAATAAGACCCAACGCAAGCATATTCTTACATTTCATTATGCTCTTGTTGTCGAGACCGGAATCTGCCAGAGTGTTTTTCAGAAGCGTGGTCATAGGCACCAACATTATCCTGTTTGGATCTATACCCAACTCTTCGATAGGATCCTCTGTTTTATACAACGCTTTTTTTAGATTAGCCTCCGTGAATGAATCGGCATCGCAAATGATTATGCCGCCGGGTTTTAGATACCGAAGATTGGTCTTAAGGGCTGCCGGGTTCATCGCCACCAGAACATCCGCCTGGTCGCCCGGAGTATAAACCTCCTTGCCAACACTTACCTGAAAACCGGAGACTCCGCTCAAAGACCCTTGCGGGGCGCGGATTTCGGCGGGATAATCCGGGAAGGTGGAAATCATGTTGCCTTCACCGGCTGAAACATCGGAAAAGATATTTCCCACAAGTTGCATTCCGTCGCCGGAATCACCCGAAAATCGGATAACAACCTTATCTATGGTCTTTACATTGGGATTTTCTGACATTGTATAATTTTTAGTGATATGGGGTCTGTATTTTTGTGGCAAAATTACTATTTGTTTTGGGTTTTACAACTTTTTTATTAAAAAATATCCGTAATAAACCATTGACTACGCTTTAAAGATCACCAATCCCCCTCTTAAACCTTAAAACTCAAAACTTAAAACTTAAAACTTCACATAATGGGGATGATGATCCAGAAGTTCCCGGCGAAGCCTTGAACGATCCAGATGAAGGTATAATTCGGTTGTGGAGATGGATTCATGGCCGAGCATTTCCTGAATAGCCCTGAGATTCGCACCTCCTTCTAAAAGATGCGTAGCAAAGGAATGACGCAGTGTATGAGGACTCACATTTTTCTTTATCCCTGCAAGGGCTGCCAATTCTTTGATGATATGAAAAATCATCACCCGTGTCAGTGGTCTTCCTCTCCGGTTGAGGAAAATTATATCGTTTCCTTCCGGTTTCACATCCATCAGGCTTCTTTGTTGAAGCCACTCCTCTATCAGGGTAGCAGCCACCGGTGACACTGGCACCAGTCTTTCTTTACTTCCCTTCCCTTCCACTATCATCAATTTCTCTTTAAGGTCCAGTCGGGAGATACGGGCGTCTACCAGTTCCGATACCCGGAGTCCGGAGCCATACAAGGTTTCTATTATGGCGTGGTTTCTCAGACTTTCGTTCTTCTCAACAGGAATAGCCGCGATCATCGCGTCGATTTCTTCTACACTCAAAACATCGGGTAGATCCCTTGGCAACTGTGGGGTTTCAAGGAATTCTGCAGGACTTTCCTCAATATATCCTTCGAGACGTAGAAAATTAAAAAAGGATTTTATTCCCGATATCATTCTTGCCTGCGATCTTGGAGCAATCCCTATCTCATGAAGTGTCGTCAAGAATTCATGCAGATCATCCAAATTGAGGACTTCCAAAGACAATTTCTTTTCATATAAGAACTCTGCCAAGTGCCTGACATCCTTGCAATAAGCCATGTTTGTATTGGATGAAAGGCCCTTCTCCAACAACAGATGAGCCTCGAACTCATCTATCAATTTGTCCACCGGTTTTAATTCTCTCATCAATTTGGCAATTTGAAGGAAATATAGTAGGCCACGTATTCCATTTGTTGGCGAGGAATAAGTAGAATCTTTGAGACACCAGTAAACAAAACACCATTTTTTATCGGAAACTCTAATAAATTTCTGACTTCAGTTGATGGATTGATGGCAAATACCGGCACATTGAGTTCTATTGCTTTCTCCACTATTTCATTTCCCTTGGCAATACCGGGAGGAAGGATCAAAAGGTCTCCCTCTTTAAAAGAGATGTTACCACCTGATTCGCAACAAAAATAAACCTTTCCAAGGGCTTTGGCAACAATCTGTGCCTCCGGATATTTATGTTTATAGGTTATGATTCTCTTTGTATGCAAAAAAATTGCGAGACGGATAAGGAACCGGGCCTCACGGAAAAAAGAAGACCTATGTTCCTTAAAGTTACGATTAAGGGTTGTTAGGTGATCATAGGCGTAGTAACCGTAATTTCCGGGTCTCAACACTTCGGTGATAAACCTATAGGCATAAGGGGAATGGACACCGTATCCTTTGGAATGTCTCCAACGGAGATACCAAGTTAGTGCAGTGTGCCACGCACCGAGGACTGAGTGTCGAGTGCTAAGTGCCAAGTGTGTGGAGATTAGCTACTTATTCTTTTTCATCTTTGCGCCACAAAGGGAAGAATGCATGGTATCCCCATAAACCGAGAGCGCCGGCACAGATGACTCCTATGAGGCATAGCGACACTATTGCCATGGCATTTGTAGCCTTCAGTGATTCAGGATCAAAAACGAATTCTATTTTGTGATCACCGGCTGGCACCCTGATGGCTCTCAAAACATAGTCTACTCTGCCGATTGGTGCCTTTTCTCCGTCGATTGTGGCTGTCCATCCCCAGGGGAAGAAGACTTCGCTGAATACTGCCACGTTCTCTTTAGAAGAGATCGACCGGTAATTCAAACGGTTGGGGGCATATTTGGTTTCATAGATAGTGTCTCCCGGTGCCGGGGGTGTGGTACGTCCCAAAACATATTCGAAAGATCGGTCAGAAACTGCGTAAAGACCCGGATTGATTGTGTCCAGGGCTGCCATTTCCTCATTCGGGGTAGCTACATATGTGATACCGTCAACAAACCAGGCATTGCCCAAAGCATCCGGATTGATCTCATATTGGTTTCCGCTCAAGATATATTTGGCGTTGAGCATATTCAAAACCGCCGGATTTCCTTTGGAAATCTGATGGGTGATCAAATCATTGTAGCGAGTGAGTTTGGCGGCGTGGTAGCCTCCGATGGTCTTATGGAAATAGGACGACCTCGCCTCATTGAAGCCGGGGATGTCAAGAACCCTGTAGTTTGTGGTATCTTGCAATATGGCTTCATCTGCTGCGGTTTTCGCAAACACTTTGTTGTTGGAAACTGCCGGCGTGAAGTTCTCGGAATTAACATATCTCTTGTTCAAAGGATAAAGATCTATCACGGCCAACACTGTAAGGCAACACACAAACAACGGTGCGTTACGGAAAATTCCCTTAAGCCATATCATCACAAGGCAGAAACCGATTATAATGAAAACCAGTGACCGGAAACTGTCGGATGAAACCAGACTCAATCGACTCTCGGATATAGCATTTATGATTCGGGCATATTGGGGATTACCGAAAACTCCCTGTTGCGACAATTGTTGAGTCTCATTGGCACTGAAAGGACTTCCGAAAATACCGGGACTCACCCAACCCATAAAGCAAATCAAAGCGAATATTCCGAAAATGGTGTAAAGGGTCCACTTATATTTTTCAAGAAAGTTATCTGTCTTGAGCATCTTCCTGATACACATTGCCGCAAGCAACGGAACCGTGAATTCTACCACCACAAGAATACTCGATACAGTCCTGAATTTATTATATCCCGGGAAATAGTTGATAAAGAAATCGGTGAGTGGATTGAAATTGTGTCCCCATGAAAGCATTAATGCAAGCACCGAGACTGCAAAGAGGGCCCATTTGACGGGACCGTCAACCACAAACAAAGCAAGTATAGCCAACACGAAAATGAAGGCACCTACGTAGACCGGACCGTTGGTCATGGGCTGGTCGCCGAAATATTGGGGGAACTGGCCCATGATCATACGCTCTTCTTGTGTAAGAGGAGTGTCTTGGGCTTTTGAAGTATCTCCGGAACTTAAGATTACATTTTGGCCTGCCATCGGTTTGAGGGTTGCACCTCCCTTTACATTCGGAATCAAAAAAGTCATAGACTCATCAACTCCGTAACTCCACGCCGTGATATAATCTTTGTCTAACCCCTTCGACTGTGTGCCGGTTTCGGAGAGAAGGTCAGTAGCCTTTCCGCGGATGGTCTCTTGGGAATATTGCCATGAATTATAGAGATTGGCACTGTTGGCGCCCACCGCGAATATCCCTGACACTATGCAACAGACGGTGGCTATCGCCCATCTTTGCATCTGATTTTTCTTCAAAGCGTTCCACAACCAAGCGAGCACCAGAAAGAATATGACGAAACAGAAGTAATATGTCATCTGAGGATGGTTGCTCTGAAGTTCCAATGCTCCGAACAGGGAAGTCAGGGCTGTTCCGGCAAGATATTTGCCCCGGTAACAAAGCGCTATACCTCCGATTGTGGGTGGTACATAAGCGAGAGCAAGGAATTTCCATATATGGCCGGCTCCGATTATGATGATGAAATAGGTTGAAAATCCCCAGGCTACTGATGCAAAAAGCGCCGTATACCATTTAAATCTCATGCAAAGACACATAATGAAGAAGCCCACCATCATTATGAATAGCAGGTTGCAAGGTACCGGTAGCCAAAGGGAATAAACCTTAGCAACGCCGGAAAGAACGTCATTGGCAGGATATGACGGGGAAATCTGGAAATTCGGCATTCCGGAAAAAAGAGAGTTCGTCCAACGGGTGCTTTCCCCGGTGGCTTCCTTGAATGCAAGCCCTTCCTGCCCGTTGGCCATACCCTGAAGGGTGTCGGCCTGTTGCAACACGTATCCTTCCTGAGCATCCGGAAAGAAAAAGAAGAAGGCCACTACCGCCAAAAGCAGAGCAGCCAACAATGAATAAATATAATTTCGTTTTATCATACTTTAGTCATCAACCGGAATATTGATCTGTCGGTTCATACTTTGTTCCAGAGAAATCAGTGTTTCGGTTTCGGTCACACCCGGAATATGCTGTATCTTGTCGTTAAGGAGCCTCATGAGGTGTTGGTTGTCTCGGGCATAAACTTTAATAAGCATAGAGTATGGACCCGTTGTGTAATGACATTCCACCACTTCCGGAATATCTTCGAATTGTTTCACCACCTCTCGATACATAGATCCTTTTTCAAGACTCACTCCTATATATGTGCAAGTGTTATAGCCCAAAACTTTGGGATCGACATAATAACCCGAACCTGTGATTACCTTCATTTCTATAAGGCGTTGTATCCTTTGATGAATGGCGGCTCGTGACACTCCGCATTCCACCGCTACATCTTTCGACGGGATGCGGGCATTGTTCATTATTATGTTTAATATCTTTTTGTCAAGATTATCTATTTTTTCCATGATGATTTAAGGGTAGGATTACGCAAATTTATCATTAAATTCGGTTAGGAGCAAACAAAAAGATACAAATTAACATATTTTTTTCAATAAATCAATATGTTTGCCTCACTCTCGAGCGGGCAAATGATGCGCTTATCCAAGCTGTAACCAATCCAATGGCTACGATTGGGATCATTGTAATGGCTAAATCCAACCATTCCACTCTTACTGGATAAGCATTGATAACCAGGCTCTCCGGGTCGCCGGCAAGTTTTATGAGAGCGAATTTTTCTTGTAGCAGGGAAAGCACCACACCCAATATAAGACCTATCCCAGCTCCTATGAGGGTAACAAAGACACTTTCCCACCAGAAAATTGTCCCTATTCTCCTTGCGCTCATACCCAAATGAGACATAGTGTGGAGACTTCCTCCTTTGTCAAGAATAATCATGCAGAGGGTGCTAATGATATTGAATGAGGCAATGACAAGGATAAATGTCAATAAGATGAATGTGATCCACTTCTCGATCGCCACCATACGGAAATTCACTTCCTGTTGTTGGAATCGGTCTTTTATAATGTAATCTTCTCCAAGACTCTCCTGCAATTGCTTTGCAAGTGAAGTCTGGTCAGTTCCGGGCTGGGCCTTTATTTGAATGGAAGTAGCCTCGGTGTCATACTGAAACAGATTCCGGGCTGTGGCTATATCACATATCACGGTATTTTCATCAATTTCAGTCTGCATTGACCTGAAGATGGAATTCACCTCTATGGAATCGGTAAGAAAAGATGATAAGGGGTTGGCCATATTTACACGTCCATGACGTTTAGGCGCAAAAAGGAAGAGGGTGTCCCCGGCGGTATACATCCCCAATCTTTGGGCCACACCCACTGCAACCGACACCTGTTTGGGCATGTTGATTTCAAAGCGAGAGCCATCAACCAGAAGGGAGTCGATCATGGTGATCTTTGAAAAAATCTCCGGTGACACTCCTTTGAGTCTCACCGGCATTTCCTTCGAACCGGCTATTATCAAAGCATTGTCCGTAACTTCAGGCATCGCCACTGCAACTCCAGGATAATCTTGGAGGGCTTTGGCTAAAGAGTCACCGTTTTCAATGGTCTTGCCATAGGAAGGCATTATCGTAACATCCGGAGTAAGTGAGTCCAACCGGGCATTCAAATGAAACTTGAATCCGTTGAACACTGACAATACGATAACTATGGCGGCAGTTGCAACGGCAACTCCCACCACAGAAATTATTGAGATAGCGCTTACGGCTCCATGCGATTTGGGAGCCACTAAGTATCTCCAAGCTATTTTAATGGCCAATGGCCTGAAACTCATGCTTCTTCTTTTTCTTCTTCGGAACCTTTTTTATGAGGGCCTAACAATCTGTTGATATTTTCGATATAATCCAGGGAATCGTCAAGATAGAACTGTAGTTCCGGACACTTGCGGAGAACTTCCTTCACATTTTGTGCCAATTCGTATCTCACAGTCTTTGCCTGGTTTTTGATATTTTCCAATATTTCAGCACTTTTTTCCGGTGGAAATATACTCAGGTAAGCCTTCGCGATACTTAAATCAGGTGTGATTCTAACCTGGCTCACGCTAACAATTACTCCACCCAATGCTGAGGTCTGTTTTCTAAATATCTCGCTTAATTCTTTTTGAATCAACCTTGCGATTTTTGCTTGTCTCTTGCTTTCCATAATTTTATTTTTTGAAGGTTTAACAGCTTTGATAGCTATTGCTGCTATTGTAGGGGTGATAGCTATTGTTATAACACCTTTGGGGCAAAAATCGTTTAAAGCTTCTTTATTAAGGTGATTCCGTCTCTTATTGGTATCATCGCCACTTCGATTCCCGGAGTTTTCGCCACTAAATCATTGAATTCAATTATACCCTGCGTTTGAGGGGAATGTTTCCCGGTTTCCGTCACATGTCCGTCCCATAGGGTATTGTCCGCCAGAATATATCCTCCAGGCTTCACGATTTTCAATATTTTTTTAAAATAGGCGGGATATTGACGTTTATCGGCATCTATGAGTGCAAGATCGAATATCTCTTCTTCGAAAGTGTTGAGCACCTCCAGCGCGTCGCCGATATGGAGTTTCACTTTATGCCCGTGTGGAGAGGCAGCGAGGTTTTTCTTTATCTCGTCTTCAAGTTCATCGTCTGCCTCTATGGTATGTATACTTGCTTCTTCTTCCAAAGCTTCGGCTATCGACAAGGCTGAGTATCCTGTGAACGTACCCAGTTCCACAACCCTCTTAGGATTGATCATTGACGTAAGCATTTTGAGAAGCCTGCCTTGGATATGGCCTGAACACATTCGGCCATTGATGTGATAGAGGTTTGTGTCACGGTCGATCCGTCGCAAACACTCCGGTTCGGACGAAATATGCTGCTCTATATATTCCTCCAGTTCGGGCGTCATTGTTGAATCGAGGTAAGATAACTCAGTGCCAAAGCATATCCTTCAAGACCAAACCCGGTGAGCATCCCTTTACAATAGGGCGCTGTGACTGACTGGTGACGGAAATCCTCTCTACCCATGATATTTGAGATATGAACTTCCACCACAGGTTGTGGGATTGCCGCGATAGCGTCGGCGATGGCATAGGAATAATGGGAGTAAGCGCCCGGGTTTATAACAATACCTTTACATTCAGGATGGTCGTAGCCCAGTTTATGGATTTGATCGACTATTTCACCCTCGGAATTTGATTGGAAATATTCTACGGGGGTAAGAGGAAACCTGTCTCTCAATTCTTTCAAAAATTTCTCAAAAGTTTCTGAGCCATAAATTTCCGGTTGCCTTTTACCCAAAAGATTCAGATTCGGTCCGTTTATAATTGCGATCATTGTTGACGAACTTTTGTTTATCCCTTACTTTATAGAAAATATACTAAAAAATCAAAGAGCAGCAGGAAACCTAAGTTTACGCTGCTGCTCTCCTCTCTCCTCGCGGTGCGGACGGGACTTGAACCCGCGACCCCCGGCGTGACAG
>JAFLTP010000005.1 GCA_022510405.1 Muribaculaceae bacterium
GTGTCCTTGAAAGTACCTCATTGCCTTCATCATCTATGAATGAAATGGGTAACAACGGAGTGCGTCTGCCATTGAGCATGTCCTGATAGACTTCTCCGGGCAGATCTTCAAGCATTTCCTGTGTGAGACCGAATTTGGCGAGAGTGTCGTATGGAACCTCCGGCTGGGTGAATCTTGTTTCTGTCATTATATTTTATAGGATTAGTTTTGGAGCAAAAATAATCCTATGTCAATGAATGATTGCTATGACAGAGTATAATTCATCCTCTTTTTAAATATATTTATTATATAGGATGAAATCAAACTCTATTTTCATACTCAAAACATTTAATTGTTAAAATTTAACAGAGTATGATTTTATTTTGAATCAGGTTAAAATTCCTTTAAAATAATGGAATTTATAATTGTTAGACTAATTTCGTGGAATGATACGGAAATACTTTACATTATTGACCTTTGCCTTATTATTGTCGGCAACCATTTTTGCAAAAGGGATTGATAATAATACTTCGATTTTTCATACACTTCAACAGAAACAATCCCTATATCTAATCGAGAGGGTAGAGAACAAAATTGATACTATAGAGAATTTAGCGGATTTATCTATTCCTGAAAAAGTAACTCCTGATACTGTTCAGGATAACAGACAAGAATGGATCTACCGGTATCTTTCGGTTTCTTATCCATTGAATAAAATACATATAACTTCACAATTTGGAAACCGCAAAGACCTGTTTACCGGGAAGAAAGCCAATCACGGCGGTCTCGATCTTAGAGCCAAGTATGAGGAAGTCTATGCCATGATGTATGGCCAGGTTATCAAAGTTGGAAGCGATAAGCGTTCCGGTCATTATATAACAATAAGACACGGAGAATACACCGTGTCTTACTGCCATTTATCTGAAATTCTTGTCAAAAAGGGTCAGGTAATTGCCCCGGGAGAACCAGTTGCCATTTCAGGAAACACAGGTCGTTCAACTGCTCCACATCTACATATCACCCTTAAATATAAACGCAAACGCATCAACCCCATGATTATCCTCGATTACATCCATCAAATCCAAAAAGAATCTCTTGATCATCTTATTTAAAGTGAGTAAAAATTTTATTTCTAATAAATTCTAATTTGACTAAAATATAAAAAGTACAGTCACGGAATAATAAATAGTTATTTTAAATATATTAGTCAAAAGTTCTGTTAAGTATATTATTCTTTGATTGACGTCAAGTCATTAAATATATTTTTATACCGGGGGATATAAAAAAATACTGAATATAATAAGCTGAGGCAAATAGTAGAAATACACAACCAAAAACCCAATAAAGAATGAGTGTAAATTTGAGGAACTAACAAAGTTAGTATAATCACGGTCATTAAAAAAGATATAACCTGTCCATTAAGAACTTTCAATTTAAATTTAGACAATTTTTTTAGGAGTTTTGAGGGTGTATCTTCATACAAATCGAATTTCCTTAATGTATTGTATAGATAAAAATACCATATACTAGCGAGAAAGAAAAATAATGAGATAATGATTCTATATGGAAGATCTATATTTTGGTCTTCACCTCCTTTTAGCCATAAAATAAAAAATACAATAAAAAAAATCAAATAACCTCGTATGTTCTTTTGATATTTTTTTTCGAGTTTATACTTTGCACTTTTTATACGCTCAGTATCCAATTCTATGGGATAATTAGTTTTTTCAAGTAGTGTGTCTAATAAAGACATATTTTTTTTAAGTTCTTTAATATCCATATTATATTGATTTTGAAAGTTTTTCTTTTATTCTTCTGATTTTAGTAGCGACCGTGTTTCTATTTAAATCAACGATTTCAGCTATTTCTTCATAAGGAGTTTCGTCAAGCCATAGGAGAATAATCGCTTTTTCCATTTTATCCAATTGATTAATTATACCATACATATGTTCAAGCCTTTCCTTTTGTTCATCATCAAAGATTGAAGAAATATCAATTCTGGTTATATCTATTGATGTTGTTTCAATCCTTGAATTAGTTGAGCGAATTGCCATCAAAACAGAATTTATAGCAACTTTATAAATCCAGGTAGACAATTTGCTTTCTCCACGGAATTTATTGATTCCTTGCCATAAGTTTATATATACTTCTTGCCTTAAGTCTTCAAAGGGAATCTTTTCCGATGAATAAAAATAGCAAATTTGATTTATTAACCTTTTATGGTCTTCTATTAGTTGAGTAAACTTTATTTCATTTCTGGAAAGGCTTTCCATATTATTTTATTTTTCTAATGAGATGCATGGAAAGTCTCAATAGTTTCAAAAGAGGTAGAAATTTTTATTTATTCTTTAGAGCTGTATCAGTTAATTCCTTTTTAAAGATCCTATCTCTTTATTAATTAATTATTTATGCTGAAGTTTATTGTATCCATATAATTGCAAAGTTAATAATTTATTTATAGAAATTCAGATGATTGGTTTAACTCCTTTGAATAAATGGATATTATATCTTAACTATATTCAAATCAATATGATTAATTTGTTAAAATAAACCTTCTTATCGGATAAAGTGTTAATTATAAAAGAAATGTCTATGGAACTTTATAAGATAGGAAGCACCTTACTTGACATAAGTTTAGGATTTTTATTACTTGGAGCACTAATAAGAATGATCCTTACATTTACTTATTTTAAGCGTAACGGTAGCAGGACTTTAACAGATGAACAAAAGAAGAAAATAAAGAATTGGATTATCCCCACAGCGGTGATTGCTATATTACTCGGTATCGCGTCCATAATTTTATTCATTATTTGTTTTTAAAAGAAAAGAGGATCAATCTCTAAATTGATATCTCTTGATTTCCACATTAAATTGAGGATTGTTCTTTTCAATTTGCTCAAATAATGAAGGATTTAGAACAAGCTGAAAATTCATCTAATGTTACCATTCTTTAATTTGCAAAAAAAGTTAGTTCTATAGGAACTTATTAACCTCTTGATAATTTGAATGTTATTTTTCAATGGTACAAGAGGGAAGCAAAAGGTCTTAAAAATGCAAAAATCATTTTGGATGGTTTATTTAAAGAACTTTCTTGTCTCCGTAATAAATTGTATCTTTGCGAAGTCTAAAGCAATAAGTCTGGGGTGACTCCATTCTTTAAAAACCAAATAAAAACAGACAATGGAAGCTAACGTCAAGTTTAGTCTATTCTCAAAAATAATAACTATAGTTGTTTTTGGATTATTAATAGGAATAGGGGTTTATTGTGCTTTTACAGGAGATTCCAAGGGTATTATAGTTTTATTAATTTGTCTGATCTTATTAATTCCCTCTCTATATTATAGTCCCAAATCCATTAAAGTAGATGACAATACTATAACCATTAACACTTATTTAAGTAAACATAAATTGCTTCTACATAATATAGAAAGTGTAGATTACTATTTACCGATGATGGTAAATTTTAGAATTTGTGCTTCCGGGGGACTTATGGGTTATTGGGGTATTTTTAGAGGGATGGATATAGGAAACTATATGGCCTATTATGGGAAATCATCGGATTGTTTCCTTGTCAAAATGAAAAATGGTGATAAATATGTATTGGGTTGTGAAAATCCCGATATAATTATGAAATACATTGAATCTAAATTAAGTAACTAAATAATTATGAGTAAATTAATTAGATTATTATTCATTATTTCTATTTTTATTTTAGGAGGTTGTGCTTCCGTTGTTGCCTCCACCGGTATTGACGGTAATTGGGAGGGTAAACTAATGATTAATCCTGAAATGGGTTTAAGATTAGTTATTAATATAACTGGGTCTGAAGGAGAAGACACAGTCATAACAATGGATTCTCCGGATCAAGGTGCTTATGGAATTCCGATGCAAATTGATTTTATTTCTTCCGATTCATTAAATGTAGCTGTGCCACAGTTAATGCTCAAATATAAAGGTAAATTAGAGGGAGACTCTATAAAGGGGGATTTTTCTCAAGGTACTTTGAACCTTCCTTTAGACTTAAAGCCGAAGACACACTAAATTGAATAGTCGATAATCTTCTTAATATCCTTTCTCTTATCTTACTGAAGAAATATCTATTCAATCATCGTTTGAACATGTCAATTTATAGAAATTCAGATGATTGTTTAACTCTCTCAAATTAGTGGATATTATATTTTATCCATATTCAAATCAATATGATTAATTTGTTAAAATAAACCTTCTTATCGGATAAAGTGTAATTATAAAAAAATGTCTATGGAACTTTATAAGTTAGGAAGCACCTTACTTGACATAAGTTTAGGATTTTTATTACTTGGAGCATTACTAAGAATGATCCTTACGTTTACTTATTTTAAGCGTAATGGTAGCAGGACTTTAACAGATGAACAAAGGAAGAAAATAAAGAATTGGATTATTCCCACAGCGGTGATAGCAATATTAATCGGTATCGCGTCCATAATTTTATTCATTATTTGTTTTAAAAGAAAAGAGGATCAATCTCTAAACTTAATTAAGTATTAAGAAAACTGATAGTTTCTATTTGAGTGATTCCATTTCGTTGAAGACTTTTCTGTTATTTAGCACATAGAATGTCAGAGTGAAGGTTATGACAAATAACAGGCTGCCAATCATTTATCCAAAACTATATTGACTGAAATTCCAGGGATTCGATATATGGAACGAGAAAAAGCCTCCGCGGAACGGATATACTCATCTACTCTTGAATAATCCAATTCCTCTTCCAACTTAACTTTATTTTCAGGTATAAAGAAATCCTCAGTCCTTTTCATTTTAAACAAATTAAAAAATATCATAATAATTAATTACAAGCTTCAGAACCACTAATCAATCTTCGTGTTGAAATATTATGTTTCCAAATTATCATATCTTGATATATTTGCGTAAAAACGCAGTTATAATCAAAACAATGCACAAAATTACTCCTCCCCATGGAAGTTTTTGTGTGGTATTTACACCGCATAGCAACAGAATGGTAAGACTCACGAAAGTAATGCCAATAAATATCAATAGCCTTATTAACGTCGATTTATTCATTCTAAAGATTTGATTTTTTAATTGATGAAATTAACCATTTCTTCAGGGTTTTTCACATCCAATAACGTATTTATCTCCATTTTTCATTCTTATTAAGAAACACTCTGAAGACTTACCATAATATGCCCTATATGTTCCAATATCCATACCTCGGAAAATTCCCCAATAACCCATCAATCCTCCTGAACCAACTCTTTTTAACCTGAGGGGGCTTGGAAATTAAAAAAAATTGGACTCAACCGCATTAAACCTGCGACTGAGTCCAGTATATTTAGTGTTTCCGATTTTTATCGGACAGCAATATTTTATTTTAGCAATTTTCTACCATTTATACCGGATTCAAGAACTGACATCTGATGAATGGCAATCTGATTCAATTTAATCAAACGTTCGGACTGTTCCACATTGCGAATTCAAAGGCAATATCTTTATGAGCATAAGTGCCACCGTATCTACCGGCTTTGGCTTGCAGAGATATGGCATTTGTCTTTGCTACAAATTCTTTAACACTGACTTTAAAACTATTAAGGCCGGCCTGATTTCTAATTATGGCGAATTCGCCATAATTAAAATTGGGATTATACACCTTTTCCCAGATACCAATAAATTCAAGTGTATTTCTATTGCGAAGCCAATCAGTGATGAAGAAATCCCCATCTTTTGCTTTGAGCATATCTGTGATACAGATATAATCCTCTTCTCCTACTTTTACTATATTAACTTAACTTCCGTATCTTGAACTCTAATCTTTGCCATCTTAAAAAGGAATTTCTGATAACATCGCAAATATACAACTTTTCAAGTAGATAACTATATTTGAAAATATTATCTTAGTACTCTTTCCTCCCCCTATCATTTCTTTTATCGAGAAAATTAAAAAAATTTTCAACTTTGTTACTATTTTGTTACTTACGATATTAGAAATATAATGTATAAGATTGAATTACATCTTTTTACATTTTATAAATTGGCTATTAACCTAATATTTTAGGTAATACGTTTGAATTGATAATCCTGAAAATTTTTCTTCATTTTGGGAAAGATAACACGCACCTTTATTTCAATACCCTTAACTTTGTCCTCGTAAAAGAATAAGAACCTTTTACGAAAGCTTTTAAGGATACCGGAAAAGTCTACCCTAGTTCTCCGAGTTCTCCTAGTCCTCCAAGAACTCTTAGTTCTCCAAGACTACAAGACTACCAGACTTCTAGACTACAAGACTCCGAACCCCCTTAACAAGCCCTACTTACTGACAAACCATACTGTGATCGATGCGGTTACGCAAGCCTACTATCCTTCACAAAACGTCGGCAACCGCTTGCCCTGCGGTTCAAAAACTGGTTCAGCCGGTATTGGCGGCAAGTCGCTGTCAAGTTCTAAGTGACGACGGAAAAACCATGGAGAGCGATCCCCGAAACTGCCGCCATCTCTTCAAAGGCCATGCCACCTCAAAGGCAAAATCCTTTGATCTGTCCGGTTGCCGAAAGGTTGATGATGCATGATAAGCGCTTGGATTCAGTTCCCCATCCTTCAGTCCGGTGTTCGCCTCATAAATGTCAGGGGTGCCGCAGTATGGGGCTGATATGCTCGATTCAAACCCGTTCTGACAAGTCGGGTCAAGGGGTAAGTTGTGTTAACATAAGGAGTAGAAAAATATCGAAGACAACTCAAAACTCACATCTCACAACTTAAAACTCGAAAACTCGACCGAGTTCCAAGGCTGATAGGGGCCTCGGCCATACAATCATCCAAATGGTGGCAATCCGTATTTGGAATGTATACCTTGTTTCAGCAAAGTATAAAACTCCGATCGGTCATCATATCAAAAGGCTCCTTGAAGAATCTTTTGATTCTTCCCGGAGCCTCTTTTTTATTCTATTTTTCTCCTAAATATGTATACCTTATTCCCCCCTGTTCTCATAACCCATCACCAATGAGTAAAAACATAAATTATTATATACAAGTAAATTATAGACTTCAATTGGACGATTGTGGCGATTTCAACCGGATGGATTCTCTTTTTGGTCGCATGGAGAAGGACACCAAAAATACTCCAAGGAAGATGAGTGCTGTGGCGAAAATTCTGTTCCAGCCGAACAAAGCCAATCCCATTATCGTTGCCAAGAGAGAAGCAACCACAGGTTGCAAATAGGCATACGTTGAAATCACCGTTGGCTTCAATAATTTTTGTGAATAGGGAATGATAAGATACGCCAAAAATGTGGGGAACAAAATGATATAGGCCAAGCCCATAATGGATGATGTCTCCAGTTCCATCCATTGGATAGGGGGAATAAACAGAGAAATACCGGGAATGTAGGTCAAAGCCGAAAAAATAAACATCCATTTCATTATAGTGAAAGCCGGATATTTATTGATCAGTTTCAAGAAGAAGACATAATAAACCGATGCACATATCTGTGCCATCATACATAGTAGATTACCTAACATTGGATTGACGGCTATTTCAGCCTCTTCATTACTGAATGCCATCAACAATGCTCCCGTCAATCCCAAAACCACGCCCAACACTTTAAGGGGCGTGAGAGGATTCCCAATAAAAATCGCCGCCAATAACAAGGTGAACACCGGTGTGAGCGTACACATCACAGAAGTATCGACAGGTGTAGTGTATTGTATCCCGATTATAAATAATCCCTGATTCGAGGATATCATTACCACTGAAGCAAGAAACAAGGTGAAATAGTCCTTACGGTCAACCTTCACATCCCCGGTGATCCTTTTCGGCAAAAAGGAAAAGAGAAGGAACAGAATAGCACCGCCGCCAATTCTTACCACAGACAAAGCAAGGCCGTCAAGTACACCCTGCTCCAACACACTCTTGGCTATGGGAGCCATGGCTCCCCACATAATTGTGGCCATAAGCATCGCCAAATGTCCGTAGGTTCTGTTTCCTTCTGTGCTCGGCATATTTATCCTTGCAATTTTTCTGCAAAGTTAACGGGTTTATTGTTTATTATCTTATTTTGCTATTCCAAAATATTAAATTATCTTTGAGAAAATTCTATACCTCCTTAATGGCGAACGCTAAGAAAATAGTGGATGGATGCACCGCAGCTGCTTATGTGGCCTACGCTTTCAGCGAGGTTGCAACCATCTACCCCATCACCCCTATTGCATCCATGGGAGAGACGGCTGACAGATGGCACGCCCAAGGACTGAAGAATCTTTTCGGAAGCCCCATGCAGGTAAAGGAGATGGAATCGGAACTCGGAGCAGCGGGCGCAACTCATGGAGCACTCGTAGCCGGAGCCTTGGCAACAACTTTCACAGCGTCACAGGGATTGATGCTTATGATCCCCAATATGTATAAAATCTCAGGAGAATTGCTCCCCGGGGTGTTTCATGTTGGATGTCGTTCATTGGCAACACAGGCTTTAAGCATTTTCGGTGACCATCAGGATGTGATGGCTTGCAGGGCCACGGGATTCGCCCTTCTGGCATCAGCTTCAGTACAGGAGACCCACGACTTGGCAATAGTATCACATCTTTCCGCAATAGAAGGGAGAGTGCCGGTACTGCATTTCTTCGACGGATGGCGTACATCCAACGAGATGGACACAATCTCAATGGTGGCATACGAAGACCTAAAACCGCTGGTGCCCTATGACAAAGTTCTGGAATTCCGAAAAAGGTCGATGAATCCGGAACACCCTGACTTAAGAGGCTCGGCACAAAATTCCGATGTATATTTCCAAAATCGGGAGGCAGCCAACAAATACTACAATGCCTTTGCCGATATCGTTCAGTCCAACATGGACAAGATAGTTCCCTTGGTGGGTAAAAATTATCATCTGTTCGACTACACGGGCGCTCCTGATGCCGACCGAATTATAATCTCAATGGGTTCAAGTTGCGACGTAATCGAAGAAACGGTGAATTACCTCAATGGCAAAGGTGAAAAGGTTGGACTGATAAAGGTAAGACTTTACCGTCCATTTTCGGCAAAACACCTTTTGGCTGCAATACCGGAAACAGTGAAAGCAATCGCCGTGCTCGACAGAACCAAGGAACCGGGAGCCGAAGGAGAGCCGCTCTATCAAGATGTTGCTGCAGCTCTTTATAAAGCCAAAAGACAGTTGACACTCATAGGTGGAAGATACGGTCTCAGCAGCAAGGAGTTCGATCCTTCGATGGTGAAGAGAGTGTTTGATGAATTGAAAACGGATAATCCCAAGGATGGTTTCACAATCGGAATAAACGATGACGTGACCCACACATCCTTAGACGTCACCGAACATATCACCACTATTTCTCCAAACATACAACAGGCAGTGTTCTACGGAATGGGTTCCGACGGATCGGTAGGAGCCGCCAAAATGGCAGCTAAAATTATCGGTGATGCGGAAAATCTTTATGCCCAGGCCTACTTCCATTATTCGGCAAAGAAATCCGGAGGTTACACACTCTCCGAACTACGCATAAGCCCCCAACCTATCACTTCGGCTTATGGAATCGAGAATGCCGATTTCGTGATGTGCAACAAGGATACCTATACCAGCCGCTTCAACATTATAAAAAATCTCAAAGAAGGAGGAATTCTGGTACTCAACAGCCATTGGACGGCCGATGATATGAACACCATGCTTCCGGCATCGCTAAGAAAAGGAATTTCCGACAAGAAAATCAAGCTCTATAACCTTGACGCCACCAAGATCGCGGCCGACCATAACTTAGGGGTACGGATAAACACTATCATGCTCACGGCATTCCTTAAATTGGTGCCGATAATTCCCTTCGAGGAATCCTATTCCAAATTAAAGGATCTTATTACCGACACATACAAACACGAAGGCATGAGCGTGGTTACTAAAAACCTCGCGGCAATTGAAGCGGCTTTAAATAGTCTCATAGAAATAAATTACCCGTCTTCGTGGTCGAGTACTACGCAAACTCAAGTCGCCCATCCGGAAGAAGATTTAGAGGGAACAGCTCTATTTAATGCTAAAATTGCTGTCCCTTGCAACAAACTCGAGGGGGATGATCTGCCGGTTTCGGTTTTCACTCCCGACGGAACCATGCCGATGGGCACCACAGCATTCGAAAAAAGAAGGATAGCGATCAACATACCGGAATGGGATGTAGACAAATGTGTGGAATGTACCCTATGCTCATACGTTTGTCCGCATGCCACTATCCGACCCTATCTGCTCGATGCCGATGAAAAGAAAAACGCACCTGCAGATATGACCACTAAAGATGCCCGTTACAAAGAACTCCGAGGATTGCAATGGCGTATCCAGGTTTATCCTGAAGATTGCGTGGGTTGCGGTTCATGTTCAGTGATCTGCCCGGGTCATGCCCTCACAATGAAACCTTTGGAGAGTCAACTCAATACCCAGATTCCATTACTTGAATACGCACAAAAAAATATCACCATAAAGGATAACTTGCTCCCAAGAAACACCATCGCCGGTAGCCAGATGCACCAGCCTCTCCTTCAATTCTCCGGTGCTTGTGCAGGTTGCGGAGAGACACCATATGTGAAACTTCTAACACAACTTATGGGTGAGCGTCTCTTGATAGCCAATGCCACCGGTTGCAGTTCTATTTGGGGAGCCAACTATCCGAGCAACGCATATTGTACCGACAGATTCGGTAGAGGTCCCGCTTGGGGTAACTCTCTGTTTGAAGACAACGCAGAATATGGTTTCGGAATGGCCACCGCAATTTCCCACCGTAGGCAAAGATTAGTAGAAGTGGCAAGCCAAACTGTCAAAGACAGCGATTGTCCCCCAGATTTGAAGACCGCACTCCAAAACTGGCTCGATGTCAAGGAAGATAAAGTGAAATCCGACACCCTTGGAAAAGAGGCGATAGAAATTCTCAAAAAATATCAGGCCATTCCGGGAGTAAAAGAAATGCTCGAATGCTCCGACCTCTTCGCCAAGAAGAGTATCTGGATAATTGGAGGAGACGGATGGGCTTATGATATCGGATTCGCAGGGCTCGATCATGTGCTTGCCCAGAATGTAGATGTGAATGTCTTGGTGATGGATACTGAATGCTATTCCAATACCGGTGGCCAGACATCAAAAGCTACACCATTGGGCGCTACAGCAAAATATTCCTATGATGGGAAACGTACTTATAAAAAAGATTTAGGCAGAATGATGATGACCTATGGATTCGTGTATGTGGCATCGATAGCGCTCGGAGCCAATTATATGCAAGGATTGCAGGCTCTTGAAGAGGCAGACGCGTATCCGGGTCCATCGATCGTGATTGCCTATTGTCCCTGTATCAACCATGGAATACGTGCCGGTATGTCACATTCAATAGTGGAAGAAAAACTTGCCGTGAAATGTGGTTATTGGCCCATGTATAGATACAACCCGGCAAATGTAGCCAAGGGAGAGCATCCTCTCTCAGTGGATTACAACAAGCCGGATGATTCCATGGCGGAATTCCTCGATGGCGAAGACAGGTATGCAGATTTGAAATTGCGAGCTCCGGCTGAAGCCGATATTCTGCGCCCTGAGCTTCAGGAGAGGTGTGACAACCTTTATGATCTAATGAAATATGATATAAATTCTCCAAACCTATAAAACCATAATGAAAAAAATAATATCACTCGGAGTGCTGGCACTCGCTTTAACTCCGGCTTTGTATGCGCAGCGATCCGACACGCTGATAAAAAATTGGGAATTCAGCAACGACAGCACACAGTGGAAAAACGTTACTATTCCCCATGACTGGGCGATCTACGGACCATTCAGTCGCGACTACGACTTACAGGAAGTGGCAATAGAACAGAACGGTGAAACCGAGGCTTCTTGGAAAACAGGTCGTACCGGTGGTCTTCCTTATGTTGGTAAAGGTTTCTACAAAACTAATATTGAAATCAAAGACACCACCGACAAAAGCATCGCTCTTTTGTTTGACGGAGCCATGAGTCATGCAAATGTATATGTCAACGGCAAACACGTGGCTTATTGGCCTTATGGTTACAATTCATTTTATGTGAATCTTGACGGTGTGGTGAAACCCGGTGACAACGTAGTGGAAGTTTCCCTCGAAAACCCCGACAAGTCATCACGTTGGTATCCGGGAGCCGGTCTTTACAGAAATGTCCATCTAATCGAACGCAATAAAGTTCATATTCCGGTGTGGGGAACCTATCTCACCACTCCATATGTTTCAAAAGAATATGCCAACGTGCATTTGAAGACAGAAGTTGAAGGCATCAACAAAGGAGAGGAATTCACCCTGAACACCGTGATCAAAAATGCCGAAGGAAAAGAAGTAGCATCCGACACACATAGCTATAAATTCTATCCCGGCGCTCCCATCTACCAGAACATCCGAGTTAACAATCCTTCACTCTGGACACCTGAGACTCCTACCCTCTACACAGCCACCACGAATGTGATAAAAGATGGCAAGACAGTAGATTCCTACGACACAAGATTCGGTATCCGCACCATCGAATTCAGAGCCGGCGACGGTTTCTATCTAAATGGAGAGAAAACCAAATTCAAAGGAGTCAACAATCACCATGACCTCGGCCCTCTCGGAGCAGCCATTAACACTTCAGCCCTTCGTTATCAGATGGAAATGATGAAAGACCTTGGAGTAAACGCCATCCGCACTTCTCACAATATGCCGGCTCCGGAACTGGTGGCATTGGCAGATGAAATGGGCTTCATGCTTATGGTGGAATCTTTCGACGACTGGGGTTTCCGTCCCAAGAGCGAGAATGGTTACGGCACTCTTTTCAACGACTGGGCCGAAAACGATGTAGTTAACATGGTGAGAAATTATCGTAACAATCCATCGGTTGTAATCTGGTCGGTAGGTAACGAGGTTCCTTCACAATGGGGTCCCGATGGAATTTCAGAACTTTTGTTCCTTCAGGATATCGTGCATAGAGAGGATCCTACACGTCCCGTCACCAATGGCATGGATCAGTTTGACGCGGTAATCAACAACGGATTCGCAGCCTCCACAGACATCCCGAGCTTTAACTATAAAGTGAATCGTTACGAAGAGGCTATTCCAAAGTTACCGCAAGGTTTCCTTTTGGGTACTGAAACTTCTTCCACAGTATCTTCACGTGGCAAATATTATTTCCCGGTTGAATTGGGAGCGGGCGTGATGCGTCCGGACAACCAATCAAGCAGTTATGACGTGGAATACGCAACTTGGAGTAATATTCCCGACGATGATTTCAAAGTTGATGACGATCTCGACTATAATATGGGACAGTTCGTTTGGACAGGTTTCGACTACCTTGGAGAGCCCTATCCTTATGACACTGACGCCTGGCCAAGTCATAGCTCATATTTCGGAATAATTGACCTTGCATCAATCCCAAAAGACAGATATTATCTCTACCGCTCACAATGGAATGATAAAGACAATACCCTCCATATTCTGCCCCATTGGAATTGGGAAGGAAGAGAAGGAGAAGTGACTCCGGTATTTGTTTACACCAATTCCCCGAAGGCCGAACTCTTCATCAATGGCAAAAGTCAGGGAATGAAAGAAAAACGTAAAGATGGCAGCAATATGGAAAGATACCGCCTGATGTGGAACGACGTGGTGTATGAACCTGGAGAGGTTATGGTGGTGGCTTATGATGAAAATGGCAATGAAACCGGAAGAAAAACAGTGAAGACGGCTGGCAAACCCGACCATCTTGTGCTCACCCCTAATCGGACATCACTCACAGCTGATGGGGAAGACCTCGTGTATATCATGGTGCAAGTTGCCGACAAGGAAGGCAACATCGTTCCCACAGATGAGAGAGAAGTGAAATTCACAACCAAGGGAGCGGGCACTTTCAGAGCCACGGCAAACGGAGACGCCACAAGTCTGCGTTCTTTCCAAGAACCTGTGATGGATCTTTTCTCCGGTGCTGCTACAGCAATCGTACAGAGCGGAAACACACCTGGAGAAATCACTTTCACCGCAAAAGCAAAAGGGGTGAAACCCGCAACCGTTACAATTCCGGTAAAACCACAACAATAACAACATTAACAACAATAACTTTTAAAACCTAATACGCACATGACAACTGATCAAATGCAAAAAGAAATCGAGAAAACCTTCGCTGATAAATTCGGAGGGGAAGGTTCTGTATATGCGTCTGCAGGACGTATCAACCTTATTGGCGAACATACCGACTACAACGGTGGTTTCGTGTTCCCGGGTGCCATAGACAAAGTCATTATGGCCGACATCCGTCCTAACGGAACTGACAAAGTGAGAGTGTATTCAATCGACATTAAGGAATCCGCTGAATTTGGTCTCAACGAGGAAGATGCCCCCAAGCAGTCTTGGGCAAGATATATCTTCGGTATATGCCGTGAAATAATCAAAAGAGGAGGAATTGTGAAAGGCTTTGACGCCGTTTTTGCCGGTAACGTACCTTTGGGTGCCGGCCTCAGCTCTTCTGCAGCACTTGAATCTTGCTTTGCTTTCGCACTCAACGATCTTTTCAACGACAATACTATCGACAAGTTCGAACTCGCAAAGATCGGCCAAAGCACCGAACACAACTATTGCGGAGTGAACTGCGGTATCATGGACCAGTTCGCTTCAGTTTTCGGCAAAGAAGGCAACCTCATGCGTCTTGACTGCCGCAGCCTCGAATATGAATACTTCCCGTTCAAACCGAAAGACTACCGTCTGGTGCTCGTGGATTCAAGAGTGAAACACGAACTCAAGGATTCTCCTTACAACAAACGCAGGGAATCTTGTGAAAGAGTAGCCAAACGTCTCGGCATTGAAACCCTCCGCGACGCAACAATGGATGACCTCAACAAGGTGAAAAGCGATATTACGGCTGAAGATTATATGCGTGCAAAATATGTAATCGAGGAAAAAGACAGAGTATTGGCCGTTTGCGACGCCCTGAATGCCGGCGACTACGAGACTGTGGGTAAGAAAATGTATGAAACCCACGAAGGTCTTTCTAAAGATTATGAAGTAAGCTGCGAAGAACTCGACTATCTCAACGACCTCGCCAAAGAAATGGGCGTAACAGGTTCTCGTATCATGGGTGGCGGTTTCGGCGGCTGTACAATCAACCTTCTTCCCAATGACCTTCATGATAAATTCGTGGAGACCGTGACTGCCAAGTTCAATGACAAATATGGTCATGAACCGATGATTTATGATGTAGTGATTTCTGACGGTGCACGTCTTGTAAAGAAATAAAAGGCGCTATGAAAATCACAAAAAGAATATCACCCTCTCCGGAGGGTGATATCACCCTTTTCAGGATAGAGAATGCATCAGGAGCCTCTGTAGAAGTATCTTCATTAGGAGCAGGCATCACATCCGTGAGAGTTCCCGATAAATTTGGAGAAATCGCAGAGGTGGCTTTGGGTTATGAAAATCCCGCCGACTACATGGCCGACGGACCATGTATGGGAAAAGTGCCGGGTCGTTATGCCAACCGTATCGCCAAAGGGCATCTTGAAGTGGAAGGAAAGACATATCAGCTCAACATCAACAATGGGCCAAACGCTCTGCATGGTGGTCCCACAGGTTTCCAGAACCGACTCTGGGATGCAGCATTAATTCCCAATGGGGTTCGTTTCACTTATGTGTCGAAAGATGGCGAGGAAAATTATCCGGGCACATTGAGCGTTAGCGCCGAATATACCTGGAGCGAAGACAATGTATTGACTTTGAATCTTAAAGCCACCACCGATGCGGTTACTGTTGTGAATCTAACCAACCATGCATATTTTAATCTTGAAGGTGCAGATTCAGGTAGCGTCTTGAAGCATAAGTTGTGTATCAAATCCAATAATTATCTTCCCACAGACACTACACAGATACCCACCGGTGAATTAGCTCCTGTAAAGGGTACTCCTATGGATTTCACATCTCCGAAAGAAATCGGTATCGATATCAATGCTGATTTCGAACCGCTCAAGATCGGAAAGGGCTACGACCATTGCTGGGCAATCGATAATTGGGAGAAAGGTAAGTTGGTGGAAGGAGCCGTAGTGCTCGCAGCTCCCTCTTCTGGTAGAATACTCACCATCAGTTCAACACAACCCGGAGTCCAGATCTACACCGGCAACTGGTTGGACGGAAGTCCTAAAAACAAAAGCGGCGTTTCATATAAAGACTATGAAGGCGTGGCAATAGAAATGCAGGGATTCCCGGATGCACCTAACAAACCGGGGTTCCCGAGTCAGGAATTAAAACCGGGTGAAACCTATAATGAAACCATCAAATTCGCTTTCTCGGTAGAATAACTTGAAATAAGTAAGTCAGTGCAAATTAAAGGGCACTGACTTATTTATATTTGTGGCATATTTTATTTATATTTGCACTCGTGACCCCGGGTTCGCCTAAGGTTGATTTCCACCCTATAAACATATCATCACATTACCGATGAATTACACAGTTATTGATTTTATAAGTCTGCTCGGAGCGATATGCCTCTTCCTCTACGGAATGAAGGTGATGAGTGAAGGTCTGCAGAAAGTAGCGGGCGATCGCTTGCGTAATATACTGGGCATTATGACCAAAAACCGGGTAACCGGTGTGCTGACAGGTATAGTGATCACCGCCCTTATTCAAAGCTCCAGTGCATCCACTGTGATGGTAGTGAGTTTCGTAAATGCCGGTCTTATGTCGCTGGCTCAATCCATGGCGGTTATATTTGGCGCTAATGTGGGTACAACGGTCACAACCTGGATTATCTCGGCCTTCTCTTTTGAGGTCAGCATTTCCGACTATAGTATCCTTTTGCTGGCTGTGGGTGTGCCGATGCTCTTCATGAAAAAGAGCACTTACAAATCTTTGGGTGAGTTCTTGATTGGTTTCTGTTTTCTGTTCATGGGTTTGGATCTCATCAGCAAGTATGTGCCGAATCTACAGGAAAACCCCGATTTGTTAGGGTTCGTGATTGAATATACATCTTTAGGGATCGGTTCGATTCTTATTTTCTTCGTATTCGGTATCATCCTAACAATGGTGGCTCAGAGTTCAGCGGCAACTTTCGCCATCACCCTTATCATGTGTTCCCAAGGATGGATATCTTTCCTACTTGGTTGCGCCATTATTTTGGGAGGAAATATCGGAACCACAATCACTCCGATCTTGGCGTCGTTGAGCGGTAATCTGGCAGCGAAACGAACCGCTATGGGCCATGTGTTGTTCAATGTTTTGGGTTCGATAATAGTACTGTGTATATTCGAACCTTTCACACGTCTTGTGGGTGAAATCACCGGAGGTTGCACCGGTATTAACCCTATGGACATTCCGATGTCGCAGGAAGTGGAAATGTCGGAATCAACCCTTATCAATCCTTCAGGAGGCCTAACATCCCATGCACAAAGCGCGGTGGCTTTCGGTCTGGCTATGTTCCCTACGGTTTTCAATGCTTGCAATCTACTTGTGATGATATGGTTTACCAAACTTTATGTTAAGATTGTGTGCTGGATAATGCCGGCAAAACATAAAGACACAGAAGAGGAATTCTCACTCAAATATATCGGCAGAGGTATGCTTTCTGCCTCCGAGCTTAATATAACCCAGGCACAAAAAGAAATCTATGTTTATTCCGAGCGTGTGGCAAGGATGTTGGCTATGGCGAGAGATATTATACATCTCTCGGACAAAGATCCCAAATTCCAGGAAACTTTTAACCGCTTGGAGAAATACGAGGAGATTTCCGATCGTATGGAGGTTGAGATCGGTCAATTCCTCAACAGGGTTGCCGAGGGAAGGCTAAGTCCGGCCAGTAAGCATAGAATTGCAGGTATGCTACGCATCATAAGTGAAATCGAATCGATAGCCGACGGATGCTACAATGTGGGCAGAACCATCAACCGCCAGCATCAAAACCATGTGGAGTTCGATGAATCAGTAATGAAGGAAATCGACGATATGTACTCTCTCATTTCTGGAGCCATGGAAAACATGCTCGAGATTGTGAAGGAAATGGAAACCCCCGAAGAAGTACTGGTTATCAAGGCTTACAACAAAGAGCGTGAAATCAATAATCTGCGTAACAATTTACGTGATTCCAACATTTACAATATCAACAATCTTAAATATGGTTATCAAGAAGGTATCTTCTTTATGGACCTTATCGGAGAAGCGGAAAAGCTTGGCGACTATATGCTGAATGTAGTGGAAGGTGTGAAACACCAATTTCAGGAATAAAGGAAAAAATACTTACAAAAACTACTTACAATGAATACAATGAACCATCGATATTGCGTAATAATGTGCGGGGGTGTAGGCACCCGTTTCTGGCCATTCAGCCGCCATGACCGCCCAAAACAATTTTTGGATTTTTTCGGCACCGGTAAAAGCCTTCTCCAGATGACTGTTGACCGGATATGTCCTTCCGTAAGCGTGGACAATATCATATTGGTGACCAACAAGGAATATCTACATATAATAAAGGAGCAGTTGCCTCAGATAAAAGACTCCAATATACTTCTGGAACCTGCACGAAGAAATACTGCCCCATGCGTATGTTGGGCAGCCAAACATATATATGCTATGGATCCCGATGCGGTTATCGTGACGCTTCCTTCAGATCATATGGTGCTTAAGGAACCCGAATTCTGCAAGGCTATCGATGAGGGATTTGACTTTGTTGAGAAAGGAAACAGACTGCTTACTTTAGGGATCAAACCTTCAGGTCCGAATACCGGCTACGGCTATATTCAGCAAGGTTCTGCGGAAAAGGATTTTCCCGGAATTTTCAGGGTCAAGGCTTTTGTGGAGAAACCCAATATTGAAATGGCCGAGATGTTTGTGGCAACCGGAGAATTCTTTTGGAACGCAGGTATCTTCCTATGGTCGGCCCATGCAATTCTGGAGGCTTTCGACAAACTTGCTCCTGAAATAGCCCAGACACTTGACGCTCCTCGTGATGTTTATGCCACTCCCAAGGAGCCGGAATTCATTGACAGGCATTTCCCTGACTGTGTGAATATCTCCATTGACTATGCCATTATGGAAAAGGCTTCCAATGTGTATGTAAAGACTGTGGAATTTGGATGGAGCGACCTGGGTACATGGAAAGCGCTTTATGAAACTTCACCAAGAAACAGTGAAGGAAACGTGACTCAAAACTGCCAGGTAATTCTCTCCGACTGTTCAGGTTCAATCTTTGCAGCCGAAGGCAAAAAGATAATCGTGGCAGCAGGCCTCAAAGATTACATTGTAGCCGATACAGGAAAAGCACTCTTGATCTATCCAATCAACGAGGAGCAAAAGATCCGCAATATTGTCAACGATGTCCGCTCTCGTTTCGGCGAAGACTTCGTTTAAAGATGTCAATATTATAATACGAGCTGGATAAAGAGGCGTTCAAATTCTCTTTCCATGGAACAATCCTTCATGGAGTCTTGAGAATCGTTCAATAAGCCGGGATGTGAGGGGGAAACTTGAAGGCACGCGCTTTTAACGGCTGTGAGCCACCGGTATTTTTCTTCGACTGGAATCTCTTTGTCGGGCACGTCTTTCATCTCGAAAAGGCGACTTTGGTTCTTCAAGCAATCAATATCGGCCTTTGGGAACAAAGCCTTAATTCTGTTTTCGTCAAGAATTACAAGCGCCTTCAGCCATTTGCGACGTTTATTCATCATTATGAGCCCAATGTTGACAAACTCCTCTCTGTCAACCTTGGGCACATACCTTATCACGGCATATTCATACAACTTATCGTCGGGAACTGTCATTTCTTTATCTTCCGTTAATAAGTTTATTCCTTTCCTCTATCGCCTTATCTACAAAATTCTTTGAATTGGCAAGACGTTTTGTGAGGAATGTTTTATAGCCTTCTCTCTTCTCAGCAACAGTTTGACTCATCCCCTCCTCTATCAACCATTCATCGGGAATTAAGTCCACTATCTTGTTAAGTGTTCGTGGAGTTATAGCCTGTCTCATTAACCGGTCGGCCTCTTCAAGCCTATCGGCATAAGGCAATAAGGCATGACTTTTAATATAGGGGAAAGGATCCAAGGCTGCCTCCCCGGGATCTCTTCCTGAATGATGGAAATATAGCGATGCGCCATGGTCGATCAACCATAGTTCCCTGTTCCAAATCATCATGTTCGGATTCTGACGGGTTCGGTCTACATTAACCAAGAAAGCATCGAGCCATACGATTTTGGATGCAGTGAGACTGTCAATAGTATTCACTGCCGGATCGAAAGTAAAGGCGCCTTCCAAGAAATGCAATCCGATATTGGTGCCTTCCGATTTCCTAAGCAAGTCTTGAATTTCTTGGTCGGGTTCAGTTATACCGAAAAGATGACTCAGATCCAAGAGGACATTCTCCGGCACTTTGAACTTGAAAGCTTTTGCTACGAGACCTCCTATAAGTTCGGAAATAAGAGATTTTGAGCCATGGCCTGCGCCTTTCAGTTTCACTGCATATTTGAACCCGTCGCTTGCCTCACCCAGAGCCGGCAAAGATCCACCCTCCCTGAGTGGCGCTATGTATCGGGTGAGTTTCTCATGCCTCAATTCCATTGGCTCTTTTTATAACTTTCAATTATGTTTACAATTTTTCAATGACGAAACCATCAAGACATTTCTTTTCAGTAGAAATGTGGAAAGAAAGAGGCTTTTCCCAAATCGTCTGGGACGACTCAGAAAATAACACTTGGATCTGCTTAACAACAAAGGTATGTAATTTGTCTTGTCAACATACACATACCCTCCGTCGCGTAAGCTGCTAAAATCCTGCATCCCTATCGCATATCTTTCCATGAATTCATTGTTTAGACTCCAAATATAATGCTAAAAATTTAGTATTCAAAAAAACCACCAAATTAATGGAAATAAAGGGAAAGAAGGAACTAACTGTTGATCTTTTCACCTTTTTCATTGATAAGGATGGATTGGCAAGCGTCCGGAATCTCACAAAGATAAACTCCGGGTGCTACCGACTCAATGGTATTATAAAGCGGGGGCGTGACAGGGATTCCTTTCCGGGTCATAAGTCCGTAATAATTCCCAACGGAATATGCTAACATATTTATGTCGATAGCTTTTTTCTGGTTTCCATCGTCATCGAATTCATTAATAAAATAGGCGAGTTCGAAGACTTCGTCAAATACAAATTTATCAATAAGGGAACCATCGTAATCGTAACGGCTTTGTGAGTTGTCATTGTTAGTCAAGGTAATTCCATTGTTGGAATGGATCGTGACATTTTGAAATTCCACCGGGAAAACAAACTGAGCCTTATCATTTAGCACACCCCATTTATCATTGGACAGTACATACCACATATTGTTTGGACCGATATGGATGTTATCGTATGTTGGAGCAATTGTCCAATCACCATTCCTGTCTATTAAGCCAAAACGTCCCTCTAAAGGAATTGCAGCAAAATTCCCATGATACACATAACTTCCATATTTTGGATCTCTTTTAAATTTCTTGTCATTGATAGGAGTGCCGGAATGGTCGATGAAAAATATGGAATCACCTAAACTTACTGCTGCCACACCATCTGTGAAAGACCATGCGGCATCATAGATGAAAGGGATTGAGATTTCCGCAGTGAACATGTTCACGAAACCCCTTTTACCTTTTTTTGCAACTACAATGAGACTATCTGGATCTTCCGGAAATGCAATCCAATCGATATCCTTAATCACTTTTTTCTTGGTTCTGACATCATATATGAAGGAGCTTCCACTATTGTATCCCGTGTCTTTGAATTTAAAATTAGAACTTAAGGAAGAGTCGTAGCTATAAAGGTTGGAGTTATCGTAAATAAATTCTTTATAGAATGCGTAAGCCAACATAGAAGTGAAGGCCACACAGCAAAGTGTAATAATAGCCCAAACTACTCTCCAGAACGGTGCTTTATTTTCCCAAGAAAAAATATTACAGATAAATTGCCAGATACCTCCGAAGAATATGGAGAGCCAGATTTTGAAAGAGATATTACGTTTCATAATAGATCAGTTTTTATTTTAATAATAAAGAGTAAACTGATCTGGAAAATCTATCAAACTTCAGGAATCCTCAAAAGTTTTTCCGGTGATATGGTTGCCAGTGATTTCTTCGAGAAAATCGAGACGCATAATCATGAGCAATTCTTTGGTATAATTATAGAGAAGACCTTTGTAAAAAGTGACATCTTCATTATTGGAATTAGTTATTCGTTCCCAAAGAGTAATTCTTTCGGCATCCTTATAAGCCTCCTCTACTTTATCACGTAAATTCTCTGTGAGGTTCTTTCTCAAATTTACTTCTTCCAAAACGAGAGGTTGGTCGGAAAAATCCTTCCATAAATCCGCAAGGAAATCTCTAAATTCCGATTCAATCTTAAGGGGTAGGTCTTTTGTATAATTGCCTATATGTTCGGGGTCCGGATCACATAAAGAAAAAGTAATTCCGTTAGGAAAGTATTTTTCAAGTAATTCTTTCTCTTTTTCTCTGACAATATTTTCAATATCTTTCTCCATAATAAAAAATACCCTTAGATTTTACTGATGCAAATCTACTCAAATTAAATGAGAATGTCGCACAATATAATTATATTTGCCTTAGAAATAAACCTGAAGTTCCATTGCCAAACAATATAATTGAAACCTCTAATTTCAGAAACCCTATAGTAGAGAAAAAGCTTTTATCAAGGAAGAATTGTTTAATTCACATTTTTTTAATCTAAATAATAGATTCGTCTTTCACCGGCCGATAAAGGCAATTTCCGACTTTGTTCTCTTGCCTTTCTTATAAGGTCATCCAAAGGTTCAATTTCAGTAAAATATGTAGCATTGGTAGTGGTTACTATGACATATCTATCCTCTACTACCTTTATATCAAAAATGGAGATATTATCTGTATTAAATAATTTTCTTTCCAATAATTTTGTTTCAGAATCTAAATCATAAAGCGTGAGAAGTCCATCCTCAGAAATAATCACAATTTTATTTTCATTCTTAAAAAAAGCATAAAACAGTTCGGTATCTTTCTGCCGATTAGTGACCTCAACACTATAATCTCTTGAATTTTCAATATCATAAATAAAAATAGACTTAGCATCCTTATTAATTACATATCTTCCACTTGGGTTTATATCTCCATGAATGGTTCGTGGGAGTTTGAATATTTGTTTTTCTTTCAATTCCGAATCTAATCTCACCAATTCCTTTGTTGTTAATATAATAATTCTATCTTTCTGAAAATTCACACTGATACATTGATCTTTTATTGGATAGACTTTATTTATATCGCCTTGATCCGTAAAAAGATATATAATTTGATCATCCATTGCCAATATATTATCTCCTATAAATCCCAGAACAAATGCTTTGAATCTTTTTTTAGAATCTTTTTCTATATAAACGTCATGAATTTCATTCTTGACTAAATCTAATAAACGCCAACCATCATTCAACTTATCGTTTCCAGAATATAAATAGAACAAAAGTATATCCCCGGAATTGGATAACTCAATATCATGAACAGAAAACTCATTTGGAAATTCATAAACCGTTTCCCAATCGTTATCAATCATATGTTGTTTCAAAATCCTATTTCTATTGTCATAAAATAAAACTGAATTTGATAAATTATAATCAAGCGAATAAGGACTTCCAACATCATGCAAAATATAATCACGTGGTCTTGGATAAATTTTAAACAGAGACCATTTAGACATAGCATATAATTCTTCCGAATTATTTCCCCAGCATAAATCTTTAAGTTGTGGAATCTTGAATTCATTTTGAAGTTTTCCTTCCTCATCTAATATTAATAAAGTTCCATCTAAATAGCCAATAGCCACCATAGAACCTTCGGGATTTTCTTTGATAATTTCAACATAACTATCAGATCTCTCGTAAATTTTTTTTGAATAACCATTATGATAGTAAAAAATAGTATCAAAATTATTATAATAATAATCCAATCCGTTCTTGCTAAATTTTTGAGAATGGGCAACATGAGTGATGACGGCTTTTCCAAATGTATTTTTATGAATAATGTTGCCTGTTTCATTATCCATTACTGAAATTTGGTTATAATCAGTAATAAAGTAACTATACTTTTTATTGTTAGAAATATCAGATAAATTAGTATTTTTCTTTAATGAGGAATCGTTAAATTGATATAATGACCATTTTTCATCTCTTGATTGTGAAGAAAGTTTCAGTCCGAAATTTAATAAATCAATGGAATCGGAATCATTAGAAAGTGGTATAAATAAATCATTTTCTTTATCATATTTTGCAATTTGATTATATTCTTCATTATACACAAATAAAGTATCATTTTTCACAGAACTGACCGATATTTGAGGATTAAGAGAAATCGTTTCATCTTGGATATCGAATAAAGCTGTTCCTTTGGAATCATTCAAAACAAGAGTAACACTATCTAAAAATTCTAATGATTGTAATTCGAAATTAGACAAGGGATACTTAACCATATATCCTTCAAAAGATTGCCGTATAACCCATTCTAACTCCGAAGAAAAAGGTCGTGTGGGTTGGTCTAAGAGTTCCAAGACCACCTTTCTTGCTGTTAGAACATTTCCATCTTCTATCAACTCCATCATCTTATGAGAAACCGCCCTATTTATGGAAATATAAAGTTTTTGATTTTGTGACAAAATATAAATCAGGACCCCAATAATGATTAAGAGTAATAGGGATAAACCAATTATAGTTTGAAAAATTCTTTTTTTTCTTTGCCTTTCAAATCGTTTCCAAAGTGTATCAAAACGCAAACTTAAAAGTTGAGATATAACTTTAATCAAAGCAGCCTCTCTTCCATGCTCTTGTAGGCTTATTCCCAATAGTTCTTTTTCATCAGTTAATTTACGTAATGCTTTAGGAAAACACTCCTCATCTGGATTTACTGCATTGGGGGAACCATCTATTATGAATGGGATAATAAATTTTTCTCGACCATGATCGATAAAATATTGAGCTTCTTTAGAAACCCAAGGACTCTTTGATGCTCTTGGAGAACATATTACAATAAGAAATTTTGATTCAGATAAAGCCTTTTCAATTTCCTCTTTAAGTGTTCCACCCGACAAATCAGATTGATCCCGGAAAATAGGACTTATTTTTTTAGGTAAAGTGGAATTTTCTTTTTTTAATTCGGTGGGTATTTTGTAAGATTCCAATTTTTTCTGGAGCCATTTTGCCCATTTTATATCCTCATGATTATAACTTATAAAAGCGATAAATTTAAATTCTTTGTTTCCTGATTCCATATTTGCGATATCTCAGGTTTTCTAAATATTACGTTTGAGGCAAGGTGTTTTCGATTTTGAAACCGAGGCGATGGACGAGACGGAGGGTATTCATTGCCATTAGTCGGTCGTATTCTTTTTCGCTTTCAGGGAGACGGGAATAGGGGACAAGATCGGGATGTTGCTTTAACGCATCATTTCTTACAGGACCATAAGTCCACCCTTCGTCCATTCGGGCCCGGGCCCAGATGTCATGTGCATTTTCTGCTATTGCTTCTGTCAATTCTTCGAGATCTGAATCCAGAATAATATCCTCCACATCTATAGGTTGAGGGTTGTAGCCCTCTTTATCACAAGAGGATGTAACCATGAAGTTACCGCTATGTTTCCATGACTGGAGAAAAATTTCCTTTTCAATCCTTTCCTCCTGTAACGTTTCTAAATTTAAAAATATGACATCTCCGTTATCTTCAACTCTTCTCACAAACACTGCATGATATGCATCTATATTGGTATTAAAAGCAGGCCTTAACATATTTGAGTTGACCACTGCGATGATCTCTTTGCCCGAATGCAAAGCTTTTTGAATATCTTCAAACTCGGAATCAAAACGACGATTCACATTAAGTCCTTTCAACTCAAGAAGTCTTCCTACGTGGAAGAGCGGAGCCCCCTCTTCATTCAACCAATTGTTGGCTTTAGCTGTCTCAAGCAGTGACCAATGGTCTACGTCAAATCCATGGCGACGAAGAATGAATAATTCACATTCAAAAGAGCATAGATTACTTGAATTTGATGCCGCAAGTGCGTTTATGGGAAGCACCTTACATTTTCCTGATTCAATTTCATTGTCCACATTAGAAATCACATCAAGCAATTCTCTCAATTCCTCGTCTTTTCCGATTGAAGATAAAACCCTTAGCGTTTCTTCCTTATTTACCTTGCCGTCAAGGAAAGATGCCAGAAGTTCGTCGGATATTCTTTGCTTGTTATCTTCCATAGCTATAATATTTGGCAGCAATTTGAGCCAATGCTTGTAAAGCCCGTTTCTTAATATTATAAAGATTGTCTGTCGTAACCCCTAATTTTTTTGCCAGCTCCTTTGGATCCCTGTCATTCAACACAAGTTCTCTTATCGTTTCAACGAAACGAGGATTATTCATCAAAGAAAGAAGATTATCAATGTCAATCCTAATGTCGACAGAAGTCAAAGATTCGCAGTTGGAGGTATCTTTTTCTTCTGCCCTGAAGTTTTCTTCTAAAATACCTTCTCGGTATTTGTCACGATAACTGATAAAGAAACGTGTCGCTACAACTTTAATCCATTGGTAGACCGAACTCTTGTATTGAAAATTCCGGAGTTTATGTCCATCCTGATCCATGAGATAACCATAGAATTCTGCTATCATTTCATCATAATCCACAGGATGAGAAAACACTACTTTGAAGATAGACAAGAACAAAGGTCTGCACTGGGAGTACAAGAATTGCTTTGTAATATCATTGTCACGATTAAGTAACCCTTGTACTATCTCCGGATCTGACATATCAATAGTGCATATAATCTTAATCCCTATATAGAGTATAAAGTGATGCTAACTTCGGGATATTGCGCTGCGTGGCACAAATTTAGTAAATTATTTTGAGATATGGGGTCTTAGGGTTTTCTTAATTTTTTATCAGACATTTAATTTTCGCAAGTTTATAAATCCTTTTATCTTAAATCTCTATGATGTTCCTAACAAGCTGTTAATTAATTTGAACTTCTCCTAAGTTTTCAAACTTAGGATTTAGTTCATAGCTATTTATAACTTGCGAAAGATGAGAAAATTTTATAATTCTCTTTTTAAAAGAAGGTTTTTCTGATTATCGAAACCTAAACCATAAATTTCAAAATCAATTTCTTCACCTGTTGCAGGAACCACCAACACACAGTCTTTTTCTATAAGACGGTATTCAAAGCAAGTTCGATTCTTATCCGGTAGAAAGTATTTTTTTATAAGATGAAGTCCATGCCCCATAGCTGCCTGCACATCTTCATATTTTTCAAATTTTGGATGACAATTCATGGCATCTTCTGTGGTCCAATTCCCTTGATGACACACAATTATTTTTTCAAGGATTTGCTCATTCTCCATCACTCCTTGTTTTATATCAAAAAGAGCGAAAGTGTCATTCCATCCTTTAAAGTTAACCATATTTACATCTCCCATCTTAATTCAATGTGTATATATTATTACAAATTGTCCAGTTGAGCTCTTCATATAAGACCCCATTGCCAAAAGTTAATAAAAATTATATACTTTAAGTTTCGCAAGTTAAATAAGTTATTTAATTAACTGACTATTCAATTTTGATATAGATTTTCTAGAAATTGATACATTTCATTCTCATGTTGGATAACTTTATCCTTGGTCCAAGTATCAGAGGTGTCGTTTTCATTAGATTCCTTGTATTTTGTCCACATATCCAACATCTTTAGGCTTTGAAGTTGAGAAGTCTCTATCTGATGATGAATTCTCTCCATTTTCATTCCTGCCGGATCATTGCTTTGTTGGGAATTGAAGGAAGAAGAAATCATAGCCAGATTACCAAACCGGTTGAGTTCATACCCTTCCCATTTATCAGATTTTGAATCAGTCGGAGTCTGAGGATGTAAATGTTCTATTGACCTGTTGGATCGGAATACATACCTTTTAACAGCCTCCTTATACTGAGGATAGTCTTTCAACCATTCTTTGTCAACGTGATCCCATAGTTCAAAATCTAATCTCCAAAACCAATATCGCTCCACTTTCCCACTTTCTACCGATTGATATGTCAATTCTGCTTTTTTGGGTAAATTGGGGTGCAAAGATCTGTCTATATCAAAAAGTGCTTTAAATTCCTGTTCCGGTTTAGGTGAGGGATTGTCTATTATCCATTTAATGTATGGTTTCAACCATCTATAAAATTGGTTTTGGTTAGAAACATGTAACATAGATTGAAATTTTTCAATCTTATGATTGATGTCCAAGGTTATAAGATTATAATCATAGTCACCCTCCGTTTCTTGCCAAATAATTTTATAATCCAATATCAATCTGCACTTTATAAGGTTTTCAAAAAATTCGTCAATTAAATTCTTTTCTTTTAAATTGGCATCGCGAAAACGGGTTAAAAGATGATCTGTTTTATAAAAAGAACTGCTATATTCACTACCAATAGTTAAATCTAAAGCCATCAATAATAACTCTTCAAAAGAAATGATCATTTTTTGAAAAACATCCCCCAAATTGGATTCATAGAATTTATTTGATTTAGGTTCTATTTCTTCAATAGATGAAAACTCTGTTGCAAGTTTATCATTATTTTTCAAAAGGGTTTGATAATTCTGCATAATATCTTCATACCGTAGTCTATAATTATCTATAGACTCTTCTTCTCCTCGGCTTAATATTCTTTTGTATTCATCCCCTATTTTATTCCATAAGATTGATAGGCTTTCTGACTGCGGATGGCCATTAATAAGATCAACGAGAAGAATTTCATGCTGTTGAAGTTGCTTCCCTGTGGCATTCATAGCCTCGAAATATTTGTTTAATCCTCTTGGGTTATTTAGATAACTTTCCGGAAGATAACTACAAAAAAAGATTAGATTGTTCCAAATAAAATCGGAAAAATCTTTAATGTCATTATAATCTAAAATGTTATCTTCTTTTAAAAACTGAGTTTGTAACCAAATTTTTATATCATTTATTGATTGTTCCATCATCTTGTTGGGATAAAGGGTCTCATTTATTCCACAAGATCGTTGATAGAAGTATTGAGTGTCTTTTTCCCGGGCGGAAAATTCGATCCTCTTGCCAAAATTTAAAAACTTATCCCAATATTTTAATTCATCCTCATATAATTCTTTTAATGCAATAGCGATAAGGGACACCACGGTCATACGTTGTTGCCCATCAATCAGGTCAAGTTGTTGATTGGTATTTTTTGACACAGTCAGAATTCCAATGTAATAATTAGACTCTTTATTTTTCCAACATTCGGTCAAATCTTCCAAAAGTTTATAAATCTGTTTTTTCTCCCATGCAAAAAGGCGTTGATAGATTGGAATATTAAACACTACATCAGGGTGGTCTTCAGCAAGGGTTTTTGGTGTAAAATTATTTATATTGTCCGATTTCATACATTTCCGAAATTTTTTGTTTAATACTGTTTTCTGTAACAAGTGGATAAATCATTCCAATGGCTTTTCTTAATTCCTGATAAAATTGCTCCCGTCTACCTTTGAAATCTTCATCCGGAAGTGTATTAGGATTTATCTTAATATGTGACAATACTTCTGCCAGAAAGAAAGTTGGTGATGTGGCTTGATCTATCATCATTACCATTCTACTGTCTTTGGCATGCTGCCATAATCTTTTCCTTCTCATTTGACTAAAGGAATACCTATCATCGGCGATTAAAGAGGTTATACAGAAAAATGCTTCAGGAAGGTATTGCATATGAAACTTTAAAAAATATGCGAATAAGAGTGTTTCGATCACTTGTTTGTAATATATATGAGAAGAATAGGATAATACTTGGTCCAGCGCTTTAAAGACTTCTGTATCCTGGAATAGTTTATATTCACCAACAAAATTTTCTGTATAAGCGAAAAAATGTGTTCCTCCTTGTATTTTTTCATAAAAATCAAATTTTTCTCCAAAAGGAGGAATTGCATCTATAATTGGAGCGGCTATAAATTCATTTTTTACTATATGTGTGGTTTCCGGTACATCTAATAGTCGCATCCATTTACGTAATTTTAATAAATGGGAACCCAATGTAACTTTTAAGTCATGGCCTTTTGATTTAGAATCTTTCTTATTGTCAATTGAACTATCATAATTCTGTGACACCATATCATCCCATCTCGAGGCAAGGTGGTGTGCTTGCATGGGTTTAATAATATATTGAAGATGATGAGCTTTCAAAAGGTCATAATCAGTCAATGGAATTCCCTTGTTATTATTACTGTTGAAAAAAGTATATGCAAGGTCAAGACTTGTATTTTTCCCTAATATTAAAAGTCCAAATTTAATTTTTTTCCCACCCTCGTTATGAAATATTTCTCTCATTCTATTGTCTCTTCTTTGATAAAGGTTTTTTATTAGATTTTTAGCCGATGCTATGTTTTTGAGAGATTGGGTGGAGCGTATCTTTTCTTTGAGCAATGGAAGAGTGTATTGATAACCTAAAACCATTGCCATGAGACTTAAGGTGATCAAACGTTGTTGACCATCTATTATATCAAATTGATTATCTATATTTTGTAAGATAATATTGCCTAATTGAATTTCCCCCTGACTTGAAGCCATTGAATCCCAAAGGGTAATAATATTGCTATCGGTCCAACAATAATTTCTTTGATAAGATGGAATACGGAGATTTAAAGACATCAAATCATGAAAAGAACATTCATAAAACTTTACATCATAATTACTTTCTATTTCTCTTTTAAAGCTGGTCTCCGTATCATATGGTTTTAATTCTGATGGGGTGTGAGAAGTGAGTAATTTGTCTACTGATGGTGCTTCATTGAATGCCTCATTTATTATAGGATCTAAAATAGTCATTAATCTCTCAAACTCTTTCACGATAGTTTCCAAAGAATCAAACCCTTGGTCTTTTATGACACATTGGCAATTTGGATGACCCTGGAAATCCGTCCATTCCAAATTAGGGCATTTTTCTTTAGATTTTTGTATTATATATTTTCGGAAAGAAGAATAACTTGGTGAATTATAAGGTGATTCAAAATGAAATCCCACTTTTGATTCAGTGAATTCATAATGTATTCCTCCGATTTTATCGTTGGCATTCAATACTGACACTTGTATATGTCTGTACCACTTTGAACTGCTGTCATCGGTATAATTTGAAACAACAGTTCTGTCAGGGAAGGCTTTTTGCAAATATTTAGTTACCCATGTTTTTATTCTTATAAAACTCATATGTCAATAATTTTCAAAATATTTCAGTTAATTGGGTCTCCACAGAAATCTCTGCGACCACATTTTTTGCAATGATCACCTCGCCACACGCTATCGAATTGTTCCATAGCAGATTCAACCAATGATGGTTCATCAGTAAATATGCCGGCTTCGAAATTTCTTCTATTACTGCTTTTCATACCCATTCCTGCACCGGTTAAGTTGGCTGAACCGATATAAGCATATTTTCCGTCGATAATAATAATCTTGAAATGGACTCTAGGACATAAAACTCTTTCAAGCATAGTTTTCAGAACCGGATATTTGTCAAAATCTTCCCTGAAAGCTTGTCCCGGTTCTTTAGCATGAATCAATCTCACGTCTACACTTTGTTTTATCAAATTGGCAATAACGCTTAAGAACGGTTCTGAATGCAATCCTGACTTGACATAAAGATCCTTTATGTCAGCTGTGCCGACCCATAAAAGTGATTTGGATGTCTTGACTTTTTCCAATACTACCTTATAATGGTCTATGTTAGCAATGAATTGAATCATGAACAAAATTACTTATTTTTGGTAAGATAGAGATAATAACCGTAATAAGGCGATAAGGCTATATCGTGTTTAACCTTTGCAAGTTTGGAATCTTCACCGATTAGCTTAGATAAAAAATCCCAAAAGCTTTTCCGGTGATGTTTATATTTGTAATGAGCCATTTCATGAAGTATAACTCCGTCCATCCATTCCTCTTTGAAAATGACAAGAAATGGTTGTAAAGTTATATGATTTGAGTGAGAACATTGACCTAAAATATTTTTTCTTAATCTTCTTACCGTTACTCCGGAACCCTTTAAACCTTTAATGTTCTCCCAATATTTAACCCTATCAGGAAGAATCTGTTTTGCCGTATTCAAGATTACATCCCGCAATAAATCCCTTAACCATTTCTGAATTTTCTTTGATTCAAAGTCAGTCGCAGGGCAATAGATTAAATCTAACTGTGCTTCCGAATATTGAGCCAAGATAACAGGTTTTTGTTTTACACTAAACAATGACCTTCCCTGAAATTCAATAGCCGATTCACATTCGAGGGTGTAATCGTCAACCAGATACCAATCGACTGAGAGATACTTGCTTTTCAATCGGAAGTTAGGATTTATTTTATATGTCGGTTCCCTTATATTACCCATATCTTATCAAGAATTTTATCGTAGGAATGTTTCCATTTGCCGATTTGCAAAGCATAAAATTTAGTTCCCAAAGTTTTTTCTTTTTCAATCTTTTCCTGCGTTTCAGTTATCGGTTCCGGGAACTGTAGGTCAGATATTATAAGGACATCCGCCATTTCATAAGTCCCTTTATTTAATACCTCTAAGGATTGCTTGAACATTTCCTCTCCGTCAGTTCCTCCGGAATAAAATTCAGTCAAAAAATTTTCAAGCCTTCCCCAGTTTTGAGGTTTTGCCAGGTCAATTGATTTGGCTCTTACGGAATAAGTAATAAGAAAACAAGGTCTCTTTTGAGATTTGGCTGTCTTTATAAGCTGCCTTAATAAAGAAAAAGCTATTTGTAACGGTCGACCATCCATTGAACCGCTTGTATCAACACTAACTATTATCGGGCCTTTGTTCAAGCGGGGATCTTTTTGAGTCGATTCAATTTTTTTAGGCTTATCTTTACCGGGACTGCTAAGTTCTTGAAGTCCCTTAGTGAGATATTTTTTAAAGAACATATCTTCCGGCATAGCAAATTCTACCGGCATCACTCTTTCAAGATTATTTCCAAGTGAAACCCTATCAATCTCTTCCACGCAATGATTTCTTGAAACTGAAGTTGGCATAAATTTATAAATCACCTTATCCATCTCCTCCTTGGAAGACTTTTGTTCACGGCCTATCATCTCAATTATCTCTTTGAGTTGAGGATAATGGAAAACAAATTTTTCAACTTTCTTTCGCTCTTCATAATCCTGGGTTCCGGCTCTCTGTGATGATAATTCAAAATCTCTTTTTGAACGTTGCAATACTTGCAATTCCTTTGTTTCAAGCCTGGAAATGCAGGAATCCTTCCAATCATTTGTCAGTGACTGAAAGATGGCGTCACGGTTTTCTGTCTTAAACTGTTCCACATAGCCTGGAAGGTTCACTTCAAATTTAGAATAATTGTCTTCAATATGCTTGATGACATCTTTCCACATTTCCCTTTTCTGCTCAATACCGGCAATTTGAAAAGATTGAATAAAAGCCAGTTCTTTCATTGCCTCCAATTGTAGTTCACGATATATTTCCAGAAGCCTTGCAAAATATGAAATTATGTTGTCTTTCATAATCTCCACCCATAAAGGATCCGTGAAATCCACTTGTGGATTATTGTCGATGACATCTTTCATATAACCTATAAGGATATCTTCAGGAGACGATGTTTCAGGAATTTCCTCTTTATCCATATAGAAATCGAATACATCACTGTATTCTTCCAATTTTGCATCTATGTCGGTATAGTCAATCATTTCCTGTTTATCATCAGCAGAATATTATTAATCTTGACTTCCGTTGTCTTAATAGATTCCTCGATATCTTTGTTAATTTCCATCACCAATGCAAGGTCTTGGGGAGAAAGGAAGATATTGTCACAATTTCGCCAATTGTTTAAGACTATGTCATCCCAATCTTGAACAATTTTACGGAACGTCTCTTGTGCTAAAGTAATTTTCGAAAAGAGAGAAATATTTTTATCATTTGATTCTGTTTCCGAATTTGATTTACTTTTGAAAGAGTAAGGTACGGAATCAATAATGACTCCTCCGGGACATTTTCTTACATGAACCTTTGTCATTTTTGAGGCATTGGGAAGCCTTCCCTCGAATGGCTTTCCCGGTACCAAAATATGGATAATGTTATAGTTCCTTTTGGAATCAAAGTATTTTATTCCTTCTCGTACCGATTCATCAAGGGAATTATAATCCCATTTTGAGAAATAAGTATTCTGTTCCGGATAATTTTCTATGAGGTAATAGAAATAATCATAAACAACAAAGGCTGAATCTTTATTTGAAGAAACATTTGATTGGCCATCAGTTGGCCCCGATTGAGAAACCATTAATGACTTGAAGGTCTTGTCTAATTTCCTTAAAGATTTTTGTATTTGAGACGTAATGCTATTTACGATTGCTTTCAGAATAGTTGGCATGGTTTCAACATCATTCCAGAAACAATGTGTCAGCAGCAGATAATCTGTAAGGTTGATTTCTTTTCTTCCATTCAGGTATGCTGATGTCTGCATCAATCGATAAGCCTTCCTCCAACGTCTGTCTGAAATGTAATATCTGAGTTGATTATTGTCTTCCTTTTCAAGGTTGTTCATTTGTTTCCTTAACGCTTTAATGGCTGTTATCACAGATTCGTTCATCGTAACAGATTTTGATTCCGTCTGCCATTTGGAAAATAAATCTTCAGTGAGTAACAAAGATTCCGGCAATGACTCATTTTTTTCATTATCAGATTTAAGCATTTTAAAGAATGAAGAATCACTTTCGATACAATTGGAAACCATTCTAACAAGAAACCTGTCCCAGAGAGCCTCGAGACCTTCATCTTTTGCAGGAAGTTCATTGCTGGCTGCGATAAGAACCTTCAAAGGAACTTTAACAACTTCTCCACCGTTATGGAAAAGGTGTTCATTAATTACGGTAAGAAGTGTATTTTGTATTGAAGGACCCGCTTTCCATATTTCATCAAGGAAAACAACATCCGCATCAGGTAGATATCCATCGGTTAGACGTAGATATTTATCCTCGTTTTTGAGTTTTGATATTGAAACAGGTCCAAATATCTCGTCAGGAGTTGAGAAACGAGACATTAGGTAATCGAAAGATTTCCCTGCTTTAAAAACGGATTTAAGACGTGAAGCTACCATACTTTTGGCCGTTCCCGGAGGCCCTAAAAGAAAAATATTTTCTCCGGCAATGGCACAAAGTAAAGACATGGCGATAATGTGGTCTTTCTCATAGATACCTTTTGCCATCCAATTACATAGTTCCTGGATATGGTCTTTAATATTTAGATCAAAAATATCTTTTGTCCTTAATTTTTTAGCCATTATTATTTAGAAATTAATATGTTAGTTTAGAAATTAAGATTTTGACCGGAAAAGAATGTAATCATCTTTATTTGATTGTCTTTAAATTTTTCATCAATTACTATTTGCCATCTAACATATGTAGTTTCGGGTAAAGTTCTGGTAGTTTCTTGCACTATCCTTAAATCATTTGTGGTGGTAGATTGATATGTTTTATAATTAAAAGATAATATTATAGCCACATTATCTATGGTTCCACTTTGTTTTATAACTTCTTTAAAATGTAACATTAAAGAATCCAATTTCTTATCACTTTTTTCGCTAACATCAGTATAGATCTTAAATTTCCCTTGGCCTTTCATTAGTCTCAGCATGTCATCGAAATCAAATTCAATATAACCATGGTGGAATAAGGGATAGAGGATTCCCAAAACCGTATTTTTTATAAATGTTTGCTCTGTAAGACAAACTGCATCATAACTACTTGTAATTTCGTTGAATCCAGCAGAAGCTATAACAAGGATTAAAATGTCAGCTTGAAAAAATAATTGGGTCAATAAAGAGATATCATAATTATCCGGATTTATGAAAATGACCATTTCGTCCTCTTCAGATGGACTGATTTCTTCTTTGCCAAAAATAATTGTTTTAACGCCCTGATAGCCCCAAGAATCTATTTCATTTAAAATAGATAGAGTTTTCTCTCCAATCCCGAAGACTCGAAAACTTACCGGAGGTATTGTTAACTCCCTTTCCTGAAAATATTGATCTATCATGATAAAATATAATGGCGATTAATTAAAACATTCTTTTTTATAAAAATCGCCACTAAAATAAAAAGTAGGTGTATCAGTTTTGGTGACAAGATAGAAAATTAATCGTCTTTTTGATTTTTGATTCCAAGCATATTATCTATCCATATAAAGAAATCCTTAAACGCGGAGATCATATAATCTCCTAATATTATTGCTGCTAATGTAAATCCAATGAATATTTTGATAAATATATGACGATCAGGGCCAATATAACAAGCAGCTATTCCGAAAACAAACAATACAAAAAGATTAATTGATAGACTTTTAATTACTTGAGCTGAAGGTTTCATACACAATATGTGCAAGATTATTTATAGCTTCATCTTTGTTATACTGTATTCTTTACAGAATGTTTTCATTTCATTTAAAGTAATTATTGATTCCGGGACCCTTGGCAAGAAACATCCAATATTCCTTAGACGGGTTAAATTCCCAATGAGAACCTATAATGTCTCCAACCACTGCTCCAACATGGTACAATATTTCTATATATCTAAAAAATTATCAGGATGGTGTATTAATTCTTTTATAAACTGCTTATATTTATCAAGCATATTTATAGCGTCTTGTAGATCCTGTTTTGTTATCCAGGGTTCATGAACCTCAATGGAATCTTGCATAGTTTCTCTCAATTCAATTTCAGTTTCCATAATGTCTGTCATAACTTTGATCTCAGATTCTATTTTTTTGAAATTATCTTGAGATTTAACCAGAGAAGGGAGTTCATTCAGAAATTCTTTAAAATGGTATTTATTGAAAATACCTTCCATACACTTATTAAATCTTGAAATATAAGTCCATTTAGAAGTCGAAGAATATTTTCTACCTGTAAGATATTTTGCAAATTCTTTTTTGAATGGGAATTTAAATGAGGGAGAATAAGGTGGACAAGAGTCTCCTAAAATCTCATGTCTAAAATTTATAAACTTGAATTCCAGAAATAGCATATAGGTTCTAAGAGCCTGGACCCAGTTTTGAACAACTGCAATTTTCCATTCTTCCTTTTTTTCATTAAAAATAGCGATCCCATTATTTAGGCTGACTAAATCTTTTATATATGCATCTAAATATTCCAATGCATATTCAATATCCCATACCGCAATGATTTTTTGGAAAAGGTTTTCAGACGGTCGTACTATAGGTTTGAAAGACGTTTCTATAACTCTAAACAAATCCTTATAAGTATAGCAAAAATTATCATATGCAGTCCTTATGTTTGAAAGATAAATATTGACTGACTCTTTGGAAAGACCATGTCTTTCAATGCACCATTCTTTGAATTCCTCTTGAAATGGAGGGATTCCCTTATTTGTTTTCTTTTCCATGAGAGTATAAAATTTGGTATATGCAAAGTTACATATACCAAAAAGTTTTTGAAATTAATTCCTTGACGAACTGAAACTTCTTATAATTTTCTAATTTATAGCATATTATAAGTATAATTTATTCAACATATTATAAGTATAATTTATTCAATATGAATAAAGTTCTCTAATAATATCTCTTATCGGATACCACAATCTCACAGTCTATTCTTCATCTTCTTCGAAAACTTTGGCATGATTGAGAGAACCAAAATTTTTCATCTGGTTATAGTTTTTATCAAAAATATTAAATTCTTCCGGATAAAGTGTTTCGAATTCATCCCTTAACATATCGAGAAAAACTCCATTTTCACCGTTATTACTCAGCTTCATAAAAAGACTTAGAATACGAGAATTAATCTGGACTTTTCTCCCTTTCCTTAAGAAGACACGTCTTTCAACTTTATCTATTTCTTCCTAATTTGGAAATCTTCCATGATTATATAGGTTAAAAATATTTTATCTACTCGTTTTTAAGTATTAATATTATTCCTATTCTACTGAAAGAATGCTTGCAACAATCAATTTTTATTTTAATTGATTGATTACTGTTTTGTTATTATTAAAATAACAATCGTCTTAATATCCAATCACTAATATACCTTTTAAAGGTATCATATTCCTTACACGAGATTTATATAATGCATCTATATAATTTTTTACATTTTCATAATCCTTCTTTTCCGGTTGATTACTTATTTGATAGATTTTTTTTACAGCTATTATTAGATATTCAATATCAGGTAAAACACAGGCTTCAAAGAGATCCTTTAAAAATTGATTATTCGCCCATCCTCTACCAGCTTCTATTTCGATTATAGTTTTGGTATTTTCATTATAAGCATCCACATCAAATTTTTGATCTGTACCATCCACTGTAAAGGTAATTTTATGCTTGGAAGACTTCCCTTTTTCTACTTTATAACCAATACCTTCCAAGTCATTAGACAGAATTTTTAAAACATCATTACTTTTTAAATTTTTATTTTTACCCATATGAGTTTCCGAAGAAATTTCTGCATTATGTTTTTCAAAAATTTCAACTACTTCATTGAGAAAGCTCTCTCCTGAGGGAAAACAAGAGCTCAAGATCTTAGAATGTTTAAATTGTTTTTTACTCATTTTAAATTTTTTAATTAGAATATTGATTTTAAATTAAAATGCTGACACTAATAATAACTAATTATAAAAGTTTCAAGGCAATGGCGGCACAAGCTTCGGCATCTGCTAATGCATGGTGGTGGTTGTCCAAGTCATAGCCACAAGCCGCTGCTACTGTATGAAGCTGATGGTTCGGGAGTTTAAGGCATCTCCGCGAAGCCGCCAGAGTACAATGGAATTCATATCCCGGATATTCCAGTCCATATTCTAAAAATACAGCTTTCAGACAACTTTCATCAAAAGGTTTGTTATGAGCTACCAAAGGCAAGCCTTCAAGTCGATTGCTTATTCTTGCCCATACCTCCGGGAAATTTTCTTCATAATCCGTGTCGTAATGGTCAAGACCATGTATGGAAGTTGTCCATTCCGTATAGTAATTGGGTCGGGGACGAATAAGACTATAAAACCGGTCTACTATCTCACCATTTTTTACTATGACGATACCTACACTGCAAACACTTGAACGTCGACCATTCGCTGTTTCAAAATCTATTGCTGCAAAATCTGTCATCTTTGATTAATGTTAATAGTCTAATGAATTTATATTATTTCATAGATAAAGTCTTCCAATTTGAAATGAAACCTTTTATGGCATTAGGAACAGACAACAGCAAAATAACCTATCTCTTACTTCCTAAATGAACCTAAATCAACTTGAGCCATCTTAAGAGGTCATTCATTATGGGTGCGAAGATAATAAAAACATGTATCGATTTACGTGTCAGGCTAAATTAGATAAGGTATTTAATGTTAAAAATACTTAATTTAAAATCTTAATATTTTCAAGTAAAACATTAAAGATTAAAAAGATAAATAAAATAATAATTAAATTTATTAACGTTTATTTACTAAAAACAATTCCGGTAAAATTTCAAATTCGTATTATAGTATATAAACTGAAACTAAAAAATACTCAAATGAATCTGGAAGAAAGAAACAATAATGGTGAAATGGACCAAAACGAACCAAAAAAGAAATTACAAATAAAGTTGGAGAAAAATATTAGGTGCATGTGGGTACCTGGCAAAAAGGGAGTACTTGCAAAGGTAGGGAATGCCCAAGAAATTTCAAAAGCATTTGGACTCGTCCACCCAATGTCTTTTAAAGAACTCAAAGAAAACGCCAGGTTTGTAACCCTGTCAGATTCAGCTGAACTCATCTCAGTCAAGGAGATGATGTCTCGTAAAAAAGAAATGGAGGAAAAAGGGCTCACGATAAGTATCGTATAATTATTTTTCATTGTGGTTAAAAAAAATTTGAATGGAGGATATTTATAGAAAACGAATGGAATGGTGGTTTGCAGAGTTTTGTGCTGCAAACCAGGTAGATCATTTTCTTGAATTATTCCCTGAATTAAATGGTCGTTTATCAAAGTTTGGTGTCGGGATACTTCAATGGGGCCTGGGTGGATTGATTGATATTGAAAATCCTGATGATGTGAGTCGTGTAAGAATGATTTTAAAAGTTATTGATTCTACTCCCGGATTCGATTTCTTTGATCAAAGTTTCAACGAATGTAGCCCGGATGTCGTATGCGAAATACTTGGAATGTCTTCTAAGGTGTCAAGATTAGAACAAAAAATAGCGTATGATTACGTCGTAACACCAATTAAGACATATGAAGAAGCCAAGGAATACGAGGAGATGGTTTCTTGGTGCATTGTAATTTCAAAAGAAGCTTTTGAGGAGTACACTAAGAACGGTAATAGATTCTACTTCTTAAACAATGGGGAATGGTGGGATGTACCGTGTATTCCAGGGATAGAATTTCCCTACGATAGTTATGGATATTCCCTAATTGCAGTTGAAGTTTCTCAGGATAATGAGATTGTGTCGGTTACTTCAAGATGGAACGAGTATGGTGAAAAATCAGGTAACTTTCTTATGGCAAGCCAATTAAAAGACATTCTTGGCGATAAATTTAATCATTTATTAAAATAAATGTATGAGCAGGATATCAAACTTTTTTAGATCAGAAATTCAAGGGAAAGAGGGTATAATAAGTATTGACGAAAAAGATTTTATTAACTTTTCATCTAAAGCTAAAATAAAGACATTTGAACAAAATTGTAAACCTAAGGAATGGTTGAATAAGAAAACATTAAAAGTCCAAAGGCTAATAATTTGTATTTTTATACCAAAAAGAGAAATAAAGAAATTTAAGATTGAATGGATTTCTAATATTTTGACTATATTTGAATCTATAAAGCAACCAATATTTGGCATTTACATAAATAATAAACAAAAAAGAATAAAAATAACCTTAATTTCTGAATAACTATGGCTCTTTACCTTGTAGAATATGCCACGCTTATGAGATTTGGTGGCAGAAATTATTATACTAAGTTATTGGAACTCACATCTGGCTCTGAAAGTGAGGCGTTGGCAAAACTGAGGCAGGAAATGCTTCCAATACATAAAAATCAAGATAAATATGTAGATGACCTTTTCATTGTGAAAATAAAGAAGCCATAATCTATAATTATTTTGGATCTTGTCAAGACAATTAAAAACGTCAATTAAAACAAGGAGTAAAAATTATACTTAATTGATAAATCAGAAAAAATTTAAAGTAATATGGAATCTTCAGAACTGATTAAAGCCATTGAGGAAAAGGTTAAATTTGTTAATAATTCCCTTGAAACTAATATAGGTTGGAAAAATATATACTTAAGAAGAGCAGATGAAATTATTGCCGTTATGAATTCCGATAAGTATCTTATACAACCTATATGTTTTTCAAAAAATCTAACCTTTTATACAAATCATACTAAACTCACTTCCCATGATGATAACACCAAAGAGTTTGATTTAAGATTTTTGGGTCAAAGTGTGGCAAGTATTATAATGAGAAAAATAGTAATCAACGGTGTAGAGGAATGGAGTTCATATATTCTAACATCTACTAAACAAGATAAAAGTAATAAAGATTTTTTTGGTTTAAATCTTTCATTCCCTAAAGAAGAATTATGTGTTTCTGATAAGGCAAAACAATTCTTTGAATTTTTCAATAAAAGTGATAATAATACCGGTCATAGTCCGGAACATGAAATTGAGAATTTTTTACTTAAAGCCTTTTCAGTAAAGAAAGGATCCAAAAAATTATTACGTAATATTCAACCAGTAGTCATAGATAATGCATATTTTCAATTAATAACTCCCTTTTCAGCCAGTAAGTCACAACATACATTTTCATCTAGATATAAAGGAGGAGGAATAGATATTTTAGGCAGAATACGAACAAAAGATAACCAAATTGCTTTAGTAGTTTTTGAATTAAAAGATAAATATGAAAATCCTCAAAAAGTAATTCAACAAGCATCCACGTATGCAGCCTTTCTTGGAAACTTGCTAACAGAAGAGACATTCGGGGAAAAATGGTGGAAAATATTCGGTTATTCCAGAAAACCAACCAAAATAAAGTTGATAGCTTGTACTTTAATGCCAAAAGCAGCTAAACCAAAAAAATATTTACATGGAGCAGAAGGTTTTGAAACGAAAATAAATGATAAAATTTCTTTGGAATTACATTCATTATTTTTTGATAAAACAAATAATGTTTTTCTTGGATCTTTAAAAGATTTAATGAAAGAATAAAAGAAATGAAGATTACGATCCATAGGGGAAGCGACCAGATTGGTGGATGCATCACTGAATATGAGATAAACGGGTGGAAATTGTTTGTTGACTATGGGGACACATTACAAGGTAATGAACAAACAGAACTTAAAATAGAGGGGTTAAACACGGGAGACCTTTCTAAAAGTGCTTTATTAATTACCCATTATCACAATGATCATGTGGGTAATATTTATGAACTTTCAGAGGAGCTTCCTATTTATATGGGAGAACTAACGAAAGACATCCTATCTGAACTATCGAATCATTTATCTTCAGTTAGTGAGACCAAGGCTCAAATAGCTATAAAACTTGAATCAGTAAAGACTTTTAAAGCCGGAGAGGAAATCCATTTTGGAGATTTCCTAATTACTCCTTTCACTCTTGATCATTCTGCTTTTGATTCTTACGCATTCAAGATTGAAGCAGAAGGATTGAAAGTTTTTCATACCGGAGATTTCAGAACTCATGGATTTAGAAGTGGAAACCTTTTCAAGTTGCTTGATAAACATGTTGGCAGTGTCGATTATGTAGTATGCGAAGGGACAAATGTTGCAAGACCCGAAGTGTCGAATAAGTCTGAACCGGAACTTCAGAAGGAATTTGAGGAGACCTTCAGAAAGAATAACGGTAATATTGTCTATGTATCCACCACCAATATTGACAGACTGTTCTCACTTTATCATGCAGCCTTAAGAACCGGCAGGCCCTTCTATGTGGATCCATTCCAAAAGAGGATAATGGATATAGTGACTCAAAGAGATAACTTATGGGGGAAATCAAGGTTTTATAAATATGGCAAGTATGAACCCATTGCATTGAAATATGACTCCATCGAATATCTTTTCACCAATGAGTTTAAAGATTTTCTAGATGAAAAAGGTTATGTATTAATTGCAAGGGCTACGGATAGATTTGATAATTTGATTGAGAAATTGCCCGGTGAGAAGAAAAAGTATCTATCCATGTGGAAAGGCTATATAAAACCCGAAAGTACCGGATTCAGCCCAAGATTGGCAAAATCGATTGGTGAGGATGCCATTTATCTTCATACAAGCGGCCATACCGATATGGGAAGTCTGTTTAAGTTCTTTGAGGCTTTAAAACCAAAAGCGATAATTCCTATACATACAGATAATCCAAATAATTTTGCTGATGTGTTTTCAAATCGATGGCCGATTATATTATTGAAAGATGGTGAATATTTCAATCCGATAAAAGATCCGGGATATGACAACACCACTTCTTCGATTCTTGCAGTAAAGAATTTGGATGAAGAAATTCAAATAATTTCAGTTGAGGATGATGAAAAGTGTTATTCTCTTGATGAAAAGACAATCGGAGAATTCCGAACCAAGGAAGATGCGTTATATGTTCTTAAGGCAGTTCAATATGCACCTGACAGATTAATCGGTTATAGCTATGAAGAGGTGGAAGATATGGAGCCTTGGGTAACAAAAACTTACACCTCAAATCTATCTGTTAATGCCGAATATAAGAATGGTGCCCATTCTCCGGAGGGTGCAGAATTTCAAACTCCGACCCGTTTCCAGACTGGGGATAAAGTATTATGCATTCTTTATCAGGGTTTAAATATCGTTTTCCCCGCTATCTATGAAAGTCCGATTACAATAGACTATCTACAAGAAATGTATGAGAATGATGAACTGCTTCAAATCCACTATGACAGTTTCGATGATTATATAAAAGAAGGATTGTGGGATTGTGATAGGGATTCAGTAATTGTTTGTCCTTTAGTGAAGATAGATAATGAAGAATGGTATGAAAGAATGTTAGTGCGTCGTCCATTCGTTTTTCCATATAAAAAATTCGACATTTGAAGATTCTGCATATTTCTGACACTCTTATATCTCATCGCTGAATGAGAGGACTTCCTGAACGATGACTGTACTAATCTACAGTCACCAATAATAACCGAAATATTATTATCCCGAATATTATCCCAATCAGCATTGGTAGGGACGACAGGTCTTTGCGTCAACTGAGAATCAAGGAATTAATCTTTTAAATTTGGGTGCATGAGCCGTGTGACCCTACATTTTTGGCAATTCCTTTATTGGGGGTATTTATGAGGATAGTCATTTAATCGATATATGATTTTGCATTTTTCCTTAAGGTGTATCGGAGAATGATACAGCATAGGGATAATTTTGCAATGAAATCAGAAAAAACATTGTTATGAGAGAATTGAAAAACTCCCGTCCCCAAAGAGAAAACTCTGTTTCCAAATCCAAAATTCAAGTTGCTCCTAAATCTATTTTGGAAGCATTCGAGAACATCGTGGAACTTGCCAAGGGTTCAAATCTTGATGCAAAATTCCTTAAAAAAGCCGCTCCACAAATATCTTTTGCTTCAGAAAAATTGGGGCTTACCGATCAGCAGACTGTCCTTCTGGCCCTCTTCCTGGATAACAGTGAAAGCAACAGAATCTTAATTTCTGAAATCGCTGAGTTCATAGGTTGTACCACCACCAGGATTCTTCGTCTCTCAAAAGACGTGGACACCCTTGTGGATCTAAACTATCTCAAGGTATCGAAATCACACAGAAATGTGTCATATCGTATGCCCTGGGAAGTGATAGAAGCGTTAAAAAATGATACGCCATTCATTCAAGTTAAGGAAGAAATTTCTGATACCGCATCTTTCTTTGATGAGTTTGCAAAACTCATGAAAGAAAAAGACGATGATGAAATCACATACGATAAGATAAAGCAACGTGCCGATGAATTGCTTGATTCAATCAAGGATTCTACTTTTGCCAAAGAATTGAGAAAGTATAATCTTTGCGGCGATGATCGCATACTTTTCATTTTCATGGCTCACCTGTATGTAGAAAATGATGACAACTGTATCGGTTTTCATGATATTGATGATCTTTACGACAACTGCGATATCCCCACATGGTGCAAACGAGAATTACGAAAGGGAGAATCGGATTTGTTCCATTACCAACTCATAGAATTTGTAAATGAGGATGGCATGGCAAGAACCGACAGTTACAAACTTACTGACCAGGCTAAGGAAACAATGCTTTCTGAGATTCAAAATAATAATATCGGAAAATCACAAAAAGGACTTATCAAACATGATTCCTTAACGGCCAAAGAGTTAATATATAATTCCGATGAAAGGGTTAGTATTGAAGAACTGACTTCTATCTTGACTCGGGAACGTTTTAACGGTGTTCAGGAAAGACTTCATAAAGCCGGGATGCGGAAGGGTTTCTGCTGCTTGTTCTATGGAGCACCGGGTACCGGAAAGACAGAGACCGTTTATCAGATAGCACGGAAGACAGGACGAAACATTATGAAAGTCGACGTCGACAAGGTTAAGAGTTGCTGGGTAGGCGAAAGTGAGAAGAATATAAAAGCCATTTTTGATCGTTACCGTAATATGTGTAGCAACACTGATTTGGCTCCTATTCTGCTTTTCAACGAAGCTGATGCCGTTCTTGGAGTCAGAATGGAAGGAGCCGCAAGAGCAGTTGACAAGATGGAAAACTCTATCCAGAACATCATTCTTCAGGAAATGGAAAGTCTGGACGGAATAATGATTGCCACAACCAATCTTACCAACAATCTTGATAAAGCCTTCGAGAGACGATTCCTTTATAAAGTTCGTTACGAGAAACCAACAGTTGAAGCCCGTAAAAAAATCTGGAAAATTATGTTACCCGGCATTTCTTCAGAGGCAGCCCACTCATTATCCACTCGATTCGATATGTCGGGTGGCGAAATTGAGAATATCGCCCGTAAGCACACAGTCAATGCAATTCTTTCCGGTGACGAAACCATTGATCTCGACAAAATATCAGAAATGTGTCAGAAAGAACGAATCGCTTCCAGTACAAAACGAGTCGGATTTTAACCCTAAAAGTTTAGGGTCCATAAACTCCACCGAATAACTAATTACAGGTACTAATTCTCCCCATTCCGAAGATCCCTCATTCCACAAAAAATGGGGTCTTGGATTGGGGATTGAAATTTTAGCATGAACCTTATATGGAAGTTATATGTTTTTAATTCATAAACCTTTACCACTTATAAAAAACTAACTTATGAGAAAACATTACTTTTCATTGACTTTATTTGCTTTAATGGTGTCAATAACAGGCTCGGGTTGTTCCAATAATGATTCTTTGGCCACCGATGATTTATTGCAGACAGATCTGATATCTCAACAGAATGATGAAACAACAGAGGAAATCTCAGAAGATGAGGGTTATACCGATGCTCCCTCCACAAATGGCAAGGAGATAATCTTTGAGGATGATTTCGAGAATTCCACCGGAATTCCTGACCCGGAAAAATGGGTGCTTTGCGAAAAAACTTCTTCCGACTGGGCACGTTATCTGTCCGGTTCCTACGATCAGGCCTATACCAAGGATGGCTCCCTATTTCTCATTGGAGAACAAAAAGACGGAGAATACCTCACCGGAGCAATAGAGACTCGTGGCAAATTCGATTTTGAACATGGAGTGGTGCAATGCCGTGCCCGATTCGTTGAAATGCCGATGGGTGGTCACACCGGTATCTGGATGATGCCTTCTCCTCCTGCTGAACAATGGCCCAAAAGCGGAGAAATCGACATTATGGAACACCTTAACAAAGAAGACATTATTTATGAAACCATCCATTCATGGTATGCAGACGATATGGGACACAAGGATGATCCTGTGTCGCAAAAGACAGTAAGCATCAACAAAGATGACTGGAATATCTATGGTGTGGAATGGACTGAAGACAAAATCACTTACACTGTAAATGGAGAATCATATCTTGAATATCCCAATTTAAAACTTGAAGGCGAAGATGGAGATTATCAATGGCCGTTCAACCATCCTTTCTATTTAATACTTAGCCAATCATTAGGAGGCGAAGGCACCTGGGCAGGCCCCATCGACGATGCTGAACTTCCGGCCATATTTGAGATAGATTGGATAAGAGTGCTCCAACCACATGAAGAAGCCTCAGTGCCAATGATTACAGTCGACTAAGATATCATTATACAAATTTTGTAAGAAAATAGTTTTTTATTTATTTTTGAAGGGTAATATACATTATGTGACCCCTATATGAAAAAATTATTTTTTAGTTTAGCGCTGATTGCTTTTTTAAATGTATTGAATAGTGAAGCCAAACGACCGGAACATCTTTGGCTCGGAGGTGATATCAGTGGTACCACATCCGACGAGGCTCGCGGTATATTTTCGGCCGACACCACCGGAAAAGTTACAGAAAACACCCAACTCATGAAGAACTATGGGATGAATGCCGTGAGATTGCGTGTCTGGGTAAATCCGAAAGATGGTTGGAGTTCCAAGGAAGATGTATTGACAATGGCAAAAAGAGCCAAAGATCTTGGAATGGAAATAATGATAGATTTTCATTATTCCGACTGGTGGGCCGACCCCGGGAAACAGAACATACCGGCTGCATGGGTAGACTATGATTTGCCGCAAATGAAAGAAGCTTTGGCAAATCATACCAAGGAGACCTTGCAATTATTAAAAGACAACGACATAAACGTGAAATGGGTACAGGTAGGCAATGAGACGCGTGACGGTATGCTATGGCCAATGGGTCAAATTTCGAAAGGCAATTTCAAAAACTATGCTGAATTGTCGCAAGCCGGTTATGATGCGATTAAAGAAATTTATCCCGACGCCAAAGTGATAGTGCATATCGACAACGGTTATGACAACGAAGTCTACAATTATATCTTCGACGGCTTAAAAGAGAATAATTCTCAATGGGATATAATTGGAATGAGCGTATATCCTTATTGGGCAATGGATGCCGGAAAGGAACCTGATGCGGAATCCACATTGAGAGATGCAGCAGACAATATCAGGAAACTCAAAGCCAAATACGGAAGCGAGATAATGATAACCGAAGTAGGGGTGGAATCTGAAAAACCCGAAGAAGGAGAAGCCATCATGAACCAACTGTTTGATTTGGTTATCAATGATGTAGAGGGTGCATGCACAGCGGTGTTTTATTGGGCTCCCGAAATGTTCCAGACTACAGATTTTTATGGAAATAAACATGGATACGCCTTGGGAGCATTTCAGAATGCCCGACCCACAAAAATCATGAATTCATTTAAGCGGGCCTCCGAAATCATGAAGCAAGAAAAATAATGTTTTATGGAGTGGCGCTCCAAAGAAGTTTTTGACGAAGGATATCCGGAAATCCTTCGTCTTTTTTACGTATCACGAGGGTAGAGAAAGGAGCCTTCCTGATGCAAAACTCACCTTTTGCCGGGAGAACCATCGACTGATCGTCGATGGTGAGTATGAAATTGGAGGCTCGGCTTTCCGGTTTAAGACGTATTTCGGAACCGGCCCCTGTGACAAGGGGACGAAGTGTAAGTGTGTGTGGCGCCACAGGACAAAGACATATACAATCTATAGTGGGTTCAATTATCGGCCCTCCCGCAGAAAGGCTGTAAGCCGTGCTGCCGGTTGGCGTTGCGGTTATCAGTCCGTCTCCTCTATATTCTGCGAGGAAACTATTGTTGACAGAGGCGTTCACGGTAAGCATGGAGGACCCATAGCGCATGAAAGCTATTTCATTGAGGGCATATTTCCATTTGTCTTGTGGAATAGCATCGGAAGAAACTTCGATCAACATTCTTTTTTCTATACGGATATTCCCTCTACACACTTCTTCAATCATTTCCTCTGAATCCGACAAACCACATGATGCCAGATAACCCAAATGACCAGTATTGACTCCCAAAATTGGAATTTCCCTATCCCCTATCCAACGTGCGGCTCGAAGAAAAGTACCGTCTCCGCCTAAACTCATAACCAAAGAAGTGCCCGTCGGAATATTGTCAATCGGTATTGAAGCAGCCATCTCCACATCATTATCCTCTAAATATTCCGCGAATTTTGTCTGAACATACACACGGAAACCTTTTTGATTCAAATATTTGAAAAGCCGCGGCAAGTCCTCTAAAGAATCGGGTTGCGTGCGGCTTCCATATATTGCTATCTTGTTGGATGAATTCATAATTTTGGTTTTCAAATTCTCCGGTTAGGGAACTCCGTTTTTACCGGTTATACATTCATGAGTGCCTGTAGAGAAAGCAGCCTTTCAGTAGCAATCTCCATACTCTGGATGTTGTCGCCAGAAGAATGGGCTTCCAACACATGGAAATCATATCTTTCCAAACTTCTAACGGCCGCCGTAGGATCGGAATGACGCACTCTCAAAGTCACTTTTACCTGACCGTTTTCACCCGGCACAGAAAAAAGGTCGACCAAATGAGCATCCGAGTCCTCCACAGCATGAGCCAATATGCTGGCACTGTAGTCTTCCGGGGCACATTCCACCGTGATTACACTACAATCATCACGGGCCGCGATCATTCTTCCGATACCCTCGAGCAAAGAAGTTTGATCTATAATCCCCAACTCTTCGCCGTCTTCCACCACTGTCAACTCACGATTTTTACTATCCAAAAGCCGTGGAATTACATCCAGAAGTGGCATCTCTGACTCAACTTGTGAATTTGATACCGGTGAATTTTCAGATTTTCTAATTGATAATATATCTTTTGCTGTCATATTCTATCTTCTCTCCCTTATCCCTTTTTTCTTGGCACCCGGCACCTGGCACAGGGTACTTTAAATTGTCTTTTAGGCCTTTTTTTGCTAATTTTGCACTTCAAATTTACAAATTTTATGCCGAATTTTCCGTTTGATTATAAAAAAGCGGAAATTTATATTAAAAAGAATGACTAATCTAAGTGTAAATATCAATAAAGTAGCCACTTTACGTAATGCCAGAGGGGAAAACCATCCCGACGTGGTGAAATTTGCAATGGATTGTGAAAAATTCGGTGCAAACGGCATCACAGTGCATCCGCGTCCCGACCAGCGACACATCACCTTCAAGGATGTGAGGGACTTGCGTAAGGTGGTCACAACAGAATATAACATAGAGGGTTTCCCTTCAAAAGAATTCTTGGATCTTGTTTTGGAAGTGAAACCTGATCAGGTGACTTTGGTGCCCGACCTGCCCGGTGCCCTAACATCCAGCCAAGGTTGGGATACAATGGAAAATCTGGAGACACTGAAAAAAATCTGCAGTCTGCTTCGAGACAACGGTATCAGAAGTTCAATATTTGTTAATCCATCCTCACAAATGATTGTGGGCGCAGCGAACGCAGGTGCCGACCGGGTGGAACTTTACACCAAACCATACGCAGACATGTTCAACCAAGACCGGGAATTTGCAATTGCAACCTATATTGAGGCAGCCACTCTCGCACGTGAAGCCGGATTGGGAGTTAATGCAGGCCATGATTTAAATCTTGAAAACTTAGGTTATTTTGCCGAAATGATACCTTGGCTCGACGAAGTGAGCATCGGCCACGCTTTGATTTCAGATGCTCTTTACTACGGCATTGAGGACACCATCCGTCGCTATAAAAACGAATTGAAACAATCATGACCTTCTGGGAGACAGTAGAACGTGGTGAATATGTAATGATAGCCCTGGCTGTGCTATTCATCCTCTCGATTATTATCTGGTGGGTGAGGTCTGCGAAATTGGGAAGGGATCGAAAAACATATCCTGACCTTATGCATAGGGTGAGAGACCACGTGATAGAAGGAGATATCGACAACGCCAGACAATTATGTGATACCATAGCCACGCCTGGCGCTAAGGTGGTTGAAACCGGATTAAGTCGGGTAGGCAAATCTATGCTTGAGGTCACAACCTCTATGCAGGAAACGGCACTAATTGAGAAAGACTCAATGACCAGGGGGATCAGATGGCTTCGTTTCATTGCTGTTATCTCCCCTCTTTTAGGATTGGGGGGCACATTGGTGGGGATAATCGACAGGCTACGCGACTTAGGTGAACTTGGACCAACAGTAGACTTATCAATGCTATGCGGTGCCATTTCTCCTACAATCGTCACCACAGTGGCAGGTCTGGGAGTAGGTATTTTCGCACTTGTAGCCATCACTTGTCTTGATGCACGTATTGATTCTTCCCGACGAAGGCTGGATGAATTGACAGTCGAATTCACAGATCTCTTAAATGAGCCCGCTTAGGGTTTATTAGAATTTAAAGTTTAGGGTATAGGGGATAGAGTTTAGAAAAAGATTATGCTTTCAAAAAAATATAACCTCATCAACAATATAGGCGGATGGCTCGTTTTTGCCATCGCGCTTATCACCTATTGGTGTACACTTGAACCCACCGCTTCATATTGGGATTGCGGTGAGTTTATCATCCAGGCCGACAAACTTGAAGTGGGTCACCCGCCGGGCAACCCTATCTTTATGCTAACGGCACGTTTCTTCGCCAATTTTGCATCCACAGCCGGCAGCATCTCTGTGATGGTGAACGCTATGAGCGGCTTGCTCAGCGCCCTCACAATACTGCTCCTTTTCTGGACTATCACTCATCTTGTGCGTAGACTCGTAGTGAAAGACGGCCAACGTAAAGAGATTTCCATTCAGCAGTATATGGCCATTATAGGAAGCGGAATCGTGGGTTCTCTGGCTTATTGTTGGAGCGACACTTTCTGGTTCTCAGCCGTAGAAGGTGAGGTTTATGCATTTTCTTCATTCTGCACCGCATTGGTCTTCTGGCTAATCCTGAAATGGGAAGACCACGCGGATTCACCTCATTCCGACCGTTATCTTATTCTGATTGCCTATATCATCGGTGTGAGTGTGGCTGTCCACTTGCTCAACCTCCTTTGTATACCTGCCATCGTTTTGGTGTTCGCATTCCGAAAATGGAAGGACATGACGCTCGCCAAAACTCTGGTGGTACTGGTGATTTCCTTCGTAATAATTGCACTTGTGCTCTTCGGTCTGGTGCCAGGATTTATCAAAGTGGCACAACAGTTCGAACTCTTGTTCGTCAATGGATTCCATCTGGGCTACAACAGTGGAGCGATATTCTATGCACTCCTAACAGTTGTTATCTTTATCTGGACTCTAAACGAACTCTACCGCCAAAGAAACGGTTTCTGGATACGATTCTCGTTCCTTGTGTCTCTCGCCATCTCCGGTATCTTCTTTTTCGGCGATACCTTCATAATCGGATATTTCATCTTAGCTTTTGTAGCCTTCCTGCTTTTCTCCAAATATGGAAGGAATCTTTCAGTAAGGGTTTTGACTGTAATCATGTGGAGCATTGCTGTGATATTTGTGGGATACTCAAGCTATGCCTTGATATTGATTCGATCTACAGCCGACACTCCGATGAACCAGAATTCACCCGACAATGTGTTCGATCTTGCGAGTTACCTTAACCGTGAGCAGTATGGTGAAAATCCTCTGATTTATGGAGAGACTCTCTACTCTTCCCCGATGAAACAGGTGAATTTTGTGCAACGTGACACAATCGGTTATCGGGAAGACGGAAGCGCGGTGACTTTGGCCACTCCTTATTACTCGTCTGTTATCGAAAAGGGCAAAGCTCAATATGGCAAAGGAGTTCCGGGTGCATCGCCGGTTTCGGAATATGGCTTCCTTTCAGATGAGGAAATGAGAAATAATGCAAATCTGGCTAACCGGAGTGGTGATTATTATGTGAAAAAAGACTACAAACCGGAGGCAAAACTGAATCCGGAACTCAACATGTTCTTCCCGCGTATCTACAGTCGAATGCATAGGGAATACTACAAGCAATGGGTAAACCTGGACTCTGCTTCCGGTAATTTCGTCACACTCCATGCGTTGGACCCGGTGACAGGAGAAAAAATTCCCGAATATGATATCCAGAGAGAACCTCAGTACAATCAGTTTACCGGAAGATATGCTTATCCGGAAAAGATGGCATACAAACCGACTTTCGGTCAAAACTTAGCATATTTCTTCAACTACCAATTGACACATATGTATCTGCGTTATTTCATGTGGAATTTCGCGGGACGTCAAAATGATATAAACAATCAACAGGGGGAACTTGATGCCGGCAACTGGATATCAGGTATTCCGTTTATTGATAATGCCCGACTTGGCGACCAAAGCCTGCTTCCCGATGATCTCGGCAAAAACAATCAGGGTCATAACAAGTATTATATGCTCCCGCTAATCTTAGGCATCATCGGACTGTTGTGGCAATCATTCGCCGGCAAGAGAGGTATCGAACAGTTCTGGATTGTATTCTTCCTCTTCTTCATGACAGGTATCGCCATTGTGCTTTATCTAAACCAACCGCCCAACCAACCGCGTGAGCGTGATTATGCCTTCGCCGGTTCTTTCTATGCTTTTGCCATTTGGATAGGCATGGGGGTAGCGGCACTGTGGAGAATTCTTATGTTCACCTCAGGTTCTTTTATCAACAAGCAATTGGAGAAGAAAAAAAATCCCGGCTTCCCTACCGACACACCCGAAGGTAAAGAACTCGAAGAAAAAGAGGAGGCATTGGAAGAAATCAATCCCAAATCATCTACTGAGGAACCTGAACAGATTGATGCCATTATCAACGAACCCAAACCGCTTTATCCTTTCTCTCGATATTGCGCTGCACTTGCATGCCTCATAGGTATCATCATCCCTATACAGATGGTGAGTCAGACGTGGGATGACCATGACCGCTCCGGACGTTATGCCGCAAGAGACTTCGCGATAAATTATCTTGAAAGTCTTGAACCGAATGCCATTGTATTCTGCAATGGTGACAACGATACTTTCCCGCTTTGGTATGCGCAGGAAGTGGAAGGTGTGCGTCCTGACGTGAAGATTATAAATCTCAGTTACCTGAACTCCGACTGGTATGCCAACCAAATGCTCAAAAAGTCGTATGACGCCGAACCCATAAACATAACCGCTACTCCGGCTGATTATGCCTATGGTAAATCGGATGTTGCTTTGTTGGGCCGAGAGAATGCACCTTCAGATCTTCTCTCAAGTCTCAAACTCTTCTATCAAGGTTATGGACGTGAAACCACAGGTTATCCATCCTTGCCGAGTGCAGTGGTTTCAATACCTGTAGATAAAGAGGCCGTAATGGAAAGAGGACTTGTGGCTGCCAAAGACACCGCGGATATTGTGGACAAGATTGTGATTAATCTCCGCAACACCAATTCATATAATTCCAAAGGTTACTTGAGTCTCGGAGAAATCCTGATGCTCGATATCATTGCCACAAATGCGGCTGAAGGATGGCCAAGACCAATCTATTGGGTAACAACCGTGGGTGATGACTATCATTTGGGCTTTACTCCTTATCTGCGTTCCACCGGTATGGCTCACCAATTGGTGCCGACAATGCAGGACGGCATTCCGGCACGCTCCGACAGGGCATATGATGTAGTGACCAAGAAATACCGTTGGGGTGGTGTTGACTTTGAAAAAGGGAAGGCACCATACTTCGACGAAACAGCAAGACGTATGCTTCTTACTACCCGTTCTTCAATGTTGGATGTAGTTTCCGAACTTATTTACGAAGGTGACCGTATCCAATATCCGGAAAGAAAGTCAGGGATGTCGGAAAAAGAACTTCATATTTACTTGGGAGACCGCAGCCGTGACTCTCTTGAAAAGAGGGATTATTATGAGAAAGCTTTAGAAGTAGCGAACTTGCTTGACCAAAAACTCGATGAACGTACCGCTCCGTACGGGCTGAGCATCGGAAGTTCTCTCGGTGAGGTATATTGTGAACTTGGTGAGCCGTCTCGTCTTGATAACAAAGAGCTCACAGAAAAGGGTCTTGGAATTCTTTGGAAACTCCTTGAACAATATGCTCCTTATCTGGCCTACAACAGAATGGTTGCCTATAACTTCGGGGCACCGGCTCTCACTCCTGAAACACGTCTTATTCCGTATCAATACTATCATTTCGCAGAGATGTATCAACGATATGGAGGCAATATGGACGATGTGGAGAATCTAGTAAACAAGTATGGAATAACAATGGCGGAACTCGAAGAAAACTATAACAATCTTTACCGCCGTGGTTACACCACTTCTTCCGGTCCGGATGAAGAAACCATAAAGAGCTATGCCGAGGAAATCGCAAAATATTGCGAGATCGCAAACGAACTCTCGAAACTATCACCCGCTGAATATGCAGCCAGAAGCGAGGATGAAAAATTGGTTGACTCCATGCTCTACGTGGCAATAGAATACTACAAGAGCATAGATCCTGATCTTAAATATCTTGAACATTATGAAAACTTTAAGAAGTTGGATATGGCCAGGACCATAAGATTAGGAGAAGAGTACGAGAAGAATAACGAGTTGTAAGTTGTGAGTTGTGAGTTGTAAGTTGTGAGTTGTAGGTAACTTCTTTAAACTTTAATCTTTAAACTTTAAAATGTTTATCGAAAGACCTCCAAAGTGGTTCAGAATGCTCTTTCCGGGTGCTGTTTTTAGAATGCCCGAAAGCAATATGTCACCCGGCAAGGTCTACATAACATTCGATGACGGACCAATCCCGGAAGTGACACCTTGGGTGCTTGATACGCTGGAACAATTCAACATAAAGGCCACATTCTTCATGGTGGGACAGAATGTGGAAAGACATCCGGAACTTTTAGAAGAAGTGAAAAGAAAAGGTCATATGGCTGGCAACCACACTCTTCATCACATAAGGGGGTTTGGTATTTCCCCAGAAGATTACATCGCAGACGCTGAGGCCTGTGAAAAATATACAGCATCCGGATTATTTCGCCCTCCACATGGCTGGCTCTCCCCTTCTCAGTTGAAGGAAGCGAAAAAACGATATAAAGTGGTGATGTACGATCTTGTGACCCGTGATTATAGTAAAAAGGTTAATGCCGAAAAAATCTTGGATAATGTGAAGGAACTTACCCGAGATGGCTCTATCATAGTATTCCATGATTCGTTGAAAAGTTATGACAAACTGAAGACGGCATTACCGCAAGCCCTTCGTTGGCTTCAGGATCAGGGTTATGAATTCGGCTTGCTATCCCTTCAATAAAACATCAATAACAATATAACGACAACAATTCCATAATGAAGAAAGTGCTCGTGGTTGGTGCCGGTGGTTTTGCCGGTGGTTTCATCGTAGAGGAAGGTCTCCGAAGGGGTTATGAAGTTTATGCAGGTGTGCGAGAAACAACTTCAAGAAAGTATCTCTCGGATTCCAAAATAAAATTTGTGAATTTCGATTTCGATGAGCCGGATTCCTTGAAAAAAACTCTTTCCGAGACACTTCCGGCAGAGGAGAAATGGGATTGGATGGTATATAACCTCGGAGCAACAAAAGCAATTTCATTTTCCGATTTTTCAAAGATAAATTACGAATACCTCCGGGAATTTCTCAATGCTTTGAAAGAAACCGATAAAGTGCCGGAGAAGTTTTTGCTCATGAGTTCACTTTCCGTTCATGGACCTCGCCATGAAAAGGATGGAGGCAAGTTTGTCGAGACCGACATTCCGGCTCCCAATACACGATATGGCGCTTCAAAACTCAAGGCTGAGATGCTCTTGAATATGGACAAGATTCCATATATAATTTTCCGTCCCACAGGAATTTATGGTCCACGTGACAAGGACTATTTCCTTATGCTGCAGACAATCTCCAAAGGATTCGATTTCTCCGCAGGGTATAAGAAACAATTGCTGACCTTCATCTATGTGGAAGATTTGGCAAGAGCGGTGTATGATGCATTGGAGAAGGCACCCGTAAACCAGACTTACTTAATATCTGAAGAAGCTGCTTATTCTCAGAAAGAATTCCGAAAGTTAGCGGCCGAAGCCTTGGGCAAAAAAGGTGTGTTTTCTCTTCCACTACCATTGTGGGCAGTGAAAGGCGTCTCAACTGTGGCAGAAAAATGGGGTGTGGCACGTATGAAGCCATCCACACTCAATCGCGATAAATACAACATAATGAAACAACGAAATTGGGATGTGGACGTTAGCAAGGCAAAAAATGATTTCGGATTCCATCCCCAGGTTTCTCTTAAAGAAGGTATTAAAAGAGCCACTGAATGGTACAAGAAGGAGAAGTGGCTTTAACCCTCGCACCCACACCACATGAGGATTCATATTCAGTTTCTGATTCCGACTCAGTCACTGCAGCAGAACCTGTGTATGGAATTATCCTCACACCTCCTCCGCCCTCCGAGGTAACGCCGTTGCGACAACAAGACTCCTTAGGCGTATCGTTCATCCTCAGCGGTATGTTTTTACTCTTCCTCACAATTGCCCTTCGTTTCCACAATAATATCAAATATGCAGTGAAAATGTTCAGGAATATTGTGGAGACCCGCACACGTCAAAATATATTTGATGACACTGTGAGAGAAACAAGCCTAATTGTTTTGTTGAATATTCTCTGGTGTGTTTGTGTGGGAATCATCGGCTATAGCATTTATCAGTTTCAATTTCCTTCGGAGATGACATTCCACCATAGGAGTATCGGAATGCTTTGGGGTATGGCAGTCGCTGTGGTTTATTCACTTTTCATGTGGTGGGCGTATTCCGGAGTGGGATGGGTTTTCAGCGATAAGTCACATTCAGAATTATGGGTGAAGGGCTTCGCTTCAAGCCAGGCTCTTATGACCCCTGCTTTATTTATCACGTCGCTTTTAAGTATCTGTCGCCCTGAAACTGCCATAGGAGCGGGTGTTGCCTCAGCAATTGTCTTTATTTTGGTTAAATTAGTGTTTATCTGGAAAGGATATAGGATTTTTTTCAGTCAATTTTCGTCTTGGGTGCTTTTTTTATGCTACCTTTGCAGTCTGGAAATAGTTCCTTTGATTTTGTGTTACCGGTGTGCCCTCTTCCTCGGAAAAGAGTTTTAAAAATTCCGGTTTAATATTGGACTCTGAGATTATTCTTGGATATGAAGATTAAGAAAATATTAGTTTCCCAGCCGCAACCTACTTCGGAAAAATCTCCTTATTTTGATATAGCAAAACGCCACGATGTGGAAATCGTGTTCAGGCCAATGATAAAAGTTGAGCCTCTTACTGTAAAGGAATTCCGCCAATCCAAAATCAATTTGTCTGACTACACCGCTGTGATCTTTACTGCTCGCACCGCAGTGGATAATTTCTTCCGTCTTTGCGAGGAAACACGGGTGAATGTGCCCGATACGATGCGATATTTTTGCACCACCGAACAGATAGCCCTGTATCTTCAAAAATACATTGTGTATCGAAAAAGGAAGATTTCTTACGGGCTCACGGGAAGATTGGACGATCCTCAATTTCTAAGCGCCATTCAAAAAAACCATAAGGAGAAATTTCTTATGCCGGTATCGGATATTTTACCCGAACATATGGACTCACTGACAGCCCTCAAAATCAATATCACACCGGCCATGATGTATCGCACTGTAAGCAATGATTTCCGCCCGGATGAAAAGTGTGATTATGACTTGATGCTTTTCTTCAGTCCCGTGGGTATACATTCATTGCTTAAAAATGTTCCGGATTTCATGGTAGACGGCAAGCAAAAGGCAGCTATCGGTACCTTCGGAGCGCCCACAGCACAAGCTGTGAAAGATTCCGGCCTGGAATTAGCCATTGAAGCCCCTACAAAGGAAATGCCTTCTATGACATCGGCCCTGGATGATTATCTCACCCGCTGCAATAAGGAATGAGGTCGCTTAAGGAAACCGAGTTTCAAAAACTCATGCAGAAGCGCATTTTTACCGTGCTTCTCATCGCCACACCTTATGATTCCTTCATGCTTGAAGAAGACGGAAGAGTGGAGGAACAAGTATATTTTGAATATGTAGGCCTACACCTCTCTTCACCTCCACGATTCGTAAAGGCCGCTACCTATGAAGAGGCTAAACGTCTCCTAAAGGAGATGGAATTCGATCTTATAATCGCAATGCCCGGTGTGGATGTGAGTGAAACTTTCCGGGAAGCCAAAATCATCGATGCCGAATATCCTCATATTCCTTTTGTGGTGCTCACACCTTTTTCAAAGGAGGTGAGAAGACGCATAGCGGGTGAAGACCTCGCAGGAGTAGACTATGTATTTTCATGGCTTGGGGAGGTAGACCTAATCCTTGCTATTATAAAACTGATAGAAGACAGGATGAACGCCGACAATGATATTCTCAATATCGGCGTGCAATGTATAGTGGTGGTGGAAGACTCCATACGCTTCTATTCCTCGGTTTTACCTCACCTCTATAAATATCTTCTCACACAAAGCCGTTTTTTCTCCACAGAGGCCCTCAACGAGCATGAACGAATGCTCAGAATGAGAGGGCGACCTAAAGTGCTTTTGGCTCGTGATTTCGAAGAGGCTCAGGCTTTGTGTGATAAATTCGGAAACAACATTCTCGGTATCATTTCTGATATGAGGTTCCCTCACGCCGGAGTCAAGGATCCCGATGCCGGACTTTCTCTGGCAGAAGAAATCAGAGAGAAACATCCTTTCACCCCAATAATAATCGAAAGCCAGGAAAGCGAAAACCGTACCCGGGTGGAACAGGTGGGTTATATTTTCCTTGACAAGAATTCGAAGACTTTTCCTCAGGAACTTCGGAAAGCTGTGGAAAAGAATTTCGGGTTCGGCGACTTTATAGTGAAGGATCCGGTGTCGGGGAAAGAGATTATGCGAATCCCGGATCTCAAGACTTTACAGAAAGAAATTTTCAATATACCAGACGACGCCCTCTTTGCACATTGCCGCAACAATGACATCTCCCGATGGCTGTATTCACGTGCCTTATTCCCGATTGCAGACAAGGTGAGGGATCACTATTTCAACCGTATCGAGGAAGCTCCTGAAGTGAGGGAACTTATCTTCGACTGCATCGTGAAATACCGCAAGATGAAGAATCGTGGTGTAGTGGCTGTTTTCCTTAAAGACCGATACGACCGCTACAGCAATTTCCAACGCATCGGTGAAGGCTCTTTAGGTGGCAAAGGACGTGGTCTTGCTTTCATCGACCAGATAATAAAGAAATACCCGGAGTGTGACGACCTTATGGGCGTACAGATCACCATTCCACGCACCATCGTGCTTTGTACCGATATCTTCGACCAGTTTATGGAATATAACGGTCTCTATAGAATCGGTTTGTCTCAAAGCCCCGATTCCGAAATTTTGGCAGAATTCATAAAGGCAACACTGCCTGCCCATATCATAGATGATTTCAGGGCACTTTTTGACGTGCTCGACAAACCTTTGGCAGTGAGATCCTCCTCTCTCTTGGAAGACTCCCACTATCAACCTTTTGCCGGAATATATTCCACCTATATGATCCCATATCTCCAGGATAGAGAGGAGATGTTGCGGCTTTTATGTGATGCTGTGAAAAGTGTTTATGCCTCAGTATTCTTCAAGGATTCAAAGGCATACATGAACGCCACAAGCAATGTGATTGAGCAAGAGAAAATGGCGATTATCATTCAGGAAGTCGTGGGGGAATGGCATGGCGATTACTATTACCCTTCGTTCTCGGGTGTGGGGCGTTCAATCAATTATTATCCGGTAGGTGAGGAAAAATCGGAAGACGGAGTCGTGGAAGTGGCTGCCGGCCTTGGAAAATACATTGTGGATGGCGGTATGGCATTACGGTTCTCACCAAAACATCCCAATCATGTGTTGCAAACCTCAACTGTGGAACTTGCAATGAGAGACACTCAGAAAAATCTCTATGGTTTAAGTTCTACGCCGCCGGACAGCGATGAATTCTCCACGGATGAGGGATTCAATATCAAGAAAATTACGGTGGCTGATGCTTTCAAGACAGATGCTCTCCGTTATCTGGTTTCCACATTTGATCCAAACGATCGAATGTTGCGCGACACCGACTGGGGACCGGGAAGGAAAGTACTCACATTTGCCAATGTTTTGAAACAAGGTGTCTTCCCTCTTGCCAATGTGGTGGATTTCATGCTCTCTACCGGTCAATATGCCATGGGACGTCCTGTCGAAATAGAATTCGCCGGCCTTATAAATCCTGATGCTGTCACCTCTGAAAAAAAAGGCACACTTTATTGGCTGCAGATCCGACCCATTGTCGATAAAAAAGAAATGCTCGACGATTCTATAATGGCAGCCGAAGACTCTGAACTGATATTGCGTTCCGAGACTGCCTTAGGTCATGGTGTCATGGACAATGTGAAACACATTGTATACGTAAAACCTCAAAATTTCAACAGTATCCATAATCCGGCTTTGGCATTGGAAGTTGAAAAACTTAATAAGGGGTTCATCGACAATTCCGAGCCTTATATATTGATCGGGCCGGGAAGATGGGGTTCTTCTGATTCAGCTTTGGGTATTCCTGTAAAATGGCCCCAGATCGCCGGGGCAAGACTCATTGTGGAAACCGCATTGCCCGGATATCGTATCGAACCTTCCCAAGGCACTCATTTCTTTCAAAATCTCACATCTTTCGGCGTAGGATACTTCACCATCGATCCTTCTGCCGGCAACGGTTATTTTGATATAGAATATCTTGATTCCCTTCCTGCAAAATATGAAAGCGACCACTTAAGGGTGGTGGAATTCCCAAATCCTCTCACCATCGCCATCAACGGCAGAAAAGGAAAAGGAATTGTAAAGAAATAGCAAAGGCGACTTGAGGGTCGCCTTTATTGTTTGAAGTGATACGCTCTTTCATTCCTTTCAGGCATACTTCGAGAAATCTGTGAGTCTCATATCTCCGGTTTCTGCAAATGTATTATACATCGCGAAGGCTGCCTGCAGATTATGGGGTGTCTGGCCTTTTTTGGCAATCTTCAAATAATCCCACATCAATTGCTTATAATCCGGATGCACACAGTTCTCGATAATGGCGTGGGCCTTTTGCTTAGGCGATAGGTTTCTCAAGTCTGCCACACCCTGCTCGGTCACTATTACTTTCACACTATGCTCGCTATGATCCACATGGCTCACCATCGGCACAATAGTGGACAAAGCACCGTTCTTTTGAGTAGACGGACATAAGAAGATACTTATATATGAGTTCCTACTGAAGTCTGCGGATCCACCTATGCCATTCATCATTTTTGTGCCGTTCACATGCGTGGAATTTACATTGCCATAGATATCACATTCCAAGGCTGTGTTCATTGCGATGAGACCCAGCCGCCTCACTATTTCAGGATGATTTGTAATCTCAGCAGGCCGCATCAACAGTTTGTCACGGAAGAAATTGATATGGTCCATGAAATGCAACATGGCCTCGTCGGAAAAAGCCAATGCACAAGTTGAGGCGTAGCTGCATTTGCCTTTTTCCATCATCTCCATCACGGCATCCTGCACCACCTCGGTATACATTTCGAATTTCGGTATTCCCGGATGATCCGCAAGACCATAAAGAGCCGCGTTCGCGATATTACCTACTCCGCTTTGAATCGGTAAAAATTCTTTCGGTATCTTACCCTTCTTCAATTCCATAGCCAGAAAATCAGCCACATTCGCACCAATCGCTCTGGTGGTATCCGACAAAGATGTGAAAGCACTGATACTCTCCGATTCATTTGAAGGCACCACCCCGATAATTTTCTTAGGGTCTATCTTTATAACAGTGCTGCCGATTCTGTCGGAGGGTTTGTAGATTGGTATTTCTCTCCTGTGAGGAGGATCCAATGGTATGTAATTGTCATGGAAACCTCTGAACGAGGTCTGATAATAGGAACTGTATTCGAGAATTACTTTTTTGGCAAGTTTGGCAAATGTTGGAGTCATCCCGATACCCGCACCCAACACTACTTCACCGGAAGGGTTCATTTCGGTGACTTCAATGATGGCAACATCAATGTCGCCCATGAATCCATATCGGAGATCTTGGGCCATATGGCTCAAATGGGGATCATAATAATCCATTTCCCCATTATTTACCCCGGCCCGAGCATCGGGAGTGCCTTGATATGGGGTTCTAATGCCTATTGCTTTTGCTCGAGACAGCGCTCCGTCGACGTAATCATTGGTCGAGGCCCCGGTGTAGAGATTCACTTTGAAAGGCTCTCCTTTTTCATGGTAACTTTTTGCTCGTTCCGCCAAAGCCACCGGAACTATCTTTGGTGTTCCCGATGCTGTGAAGCCTGACGTTGCCACAGTGTCTCCATGGTGAATGTGAGCAGCCGCTTCTTCAGCGCTAATAAACGGAAAACTCATTTGTAAACTTTAGATTTAAGGATTAAATTTGCACAAAAATACCATTTTTGTTCAATTTTTCAAAGAATATTAGAGTTGTTAAAAAACACTAATTTAAAACCATTTCAGCTTCCGGAGAGTTCTTCTTCGGTTTCTCATGATAAAAAACTCCGTATCGAGACATATGGTTGCCAAATGAATGTGGCTGATTCTGAAACAGTTGCTGCTGTGATGGAAATGGCCGGTTATTCCCTTACCAACAAGGATGAAGAGGCCGACGCTGTCTTCTTGAACACTTGTTCCATTCGCGACAATGCCGAACAGAAAATCTTTTCACGACTTGCATACTGGAGGTCGCTGCGTAATAAAACCCGGAAAAACATCCTTATCGGTGTCATCGGCTGTATGGCCGAACGTCTCAAACATCAACTCATCGAGCAACATGGGGTCAATCTTGTGGCCGGTCCGGATGCCTATCTCGATCTTCCAAATCTTATTTCCGCAGCTGAAAATGGCGAAGAGGCTATAAACATCGATCTATCCACCACAGAAACCTATCGTGACATTATCCCCTCCAGGACTGCCGCTAACGGCATAAGCGGATTTATCTCTATCATGAGAGGTTGCAACAATTTCTGCTCTTACTGCATAGTGCCTTATACACGCGGAAGGGAACGCAGCCGAGAACCTCAGAGCATTCTCCGGGAACTCCAAGACTTACGCCAAAGAGGGTTTAAAGAGGTGACCCTTTTAGGGCAGAATGTAAACAGTTTCAGATATGTTACGCCTGAAGGAGAGATAACCGATTTCCCGAAACTTTTATCTTTAGTGGCTCAATCCGCTCCCGATATGAGGATTCGTTTCACCACCTCTCATCCTAAGGATATGAGCGACGAGACATTGGATACCATGGCCGCTCACCATAATATCGCAAGGCATATTCACCTGCCTGTGCAAAGCGGAAGTAACTCCGTGCTCAAAGATATGAACCGGAAATACACCCGGGAATGGTATCTCGACAGAGTTGCTGCAATCCGTCGAATACTTCCTGATGCAGGAATTACGTCAGATCTTTTCACGGGATTCCACAATGAATCTGAAGAAGATTTCCAACAGACACTTTCGCTAATGGAAGAAGTGGGTTTCGATTCTTCTTTCCTTTTCAAATACTCCGAGAGACCGGGCACTTTCGCATCCAAACATTTGCCCGACAATGTCCCGGAAGAAGTGAAGATAGAACGTCTAAACCGAATGATCGACCTTCAAAACCGTCTCTCGCTCCAAAATAACAAGAAAGACATCGGAAAGGTCTTTGAGGTTTTGATTGAAGGAAAGTCAAAAAGAAATGCCGACGAGCATTTTGGCCGTACTTCACAAAACAAGGTGGTGGTGTTCCCTAAAGAAAATACTAAACCTGGAGATTTTGTGAAAGTGAAAATCACTGACGCCTCTTCAGCCACACTCAAAGGGCATCTTGTGTAAACCTTTGCCCATAGCGATTTTATCTTTATCTTTGCATAACCCACAACTTAAAACTTAAAACTCAAAATTTAAATATGGCCCTTAAATGCGGTATTGTTGGTCTTCCCAATGTAGGTAAATCAACTCTTTTCAATTGCCTGAGCAGTGCAAAAGCACAGTCTGCAAATTTTCCTTTCTGCACAATCGAGCCCAATGTGGGAATGATTACTGTGCCCGATGAGCGGCTCAATAAACTTGTGGAGATGTGTAATCCCAAAAGCGTTGTTCCGGCAACTGTGGAAATCGTTGACATAGCAGGCCTGGTGAAAGGGGCCTCAAAAGGCGAGGGGCTCGGAAATAAATTCCTTGCCAATATTCGAGAGACTGACGCTATTCTCCATGTTCTTCGGTGTTTCGATGATGACAATATCACTCATGTTGACGGAAGTGTTGACCCGGTTCGCGATATGGAGATAATAAATTATGAGTTGCAATTGAAGGATCTCGAAACAATCGATGCACGAATTGCCAAGACTGAAAAGGCGGCAAAAAGCGGAGGCGATAAGAATGCCAAGATGCAGTTAGGAGTCCTCACAGCCTACAAAGAGGCTTTGGAACAGGGTAAACCTGCACGTTCAGTAAAATTCGAGTCTGTTGACGAGCAAAAATTTGCAAAGGAACTTTTCCTTCTCACAAATAAACCTGTGCTTTACGTTTGCAATGTCGACGATACGTCGGCTGCTCATGGAAATGCTTATGTGGAGGCAGTGAAAAAAGCTATAGAGGGGGAAAACGCCCAATTGATGGTGGTGGCCGCTGCCACTGAAAGCGATATCGCAGAATTGGAAACTCCTGAGGAGCGTGCCGAATTTCTGCAGGAAATCGGATTGACGGAAAGCGGAGTGAGCCGCCTTATCCGTGCGGCCTATTCACTTCTTGACCTTCAGACTTACTTTACAGCCGGTGCCGATGAATGTAGGGCCTGGACATTCCTTAGAGGCACAAAGGCTCCCCAGGCTGCCGGCATAATACACACTGACTTCGAAAAGGGGTTCATTCGCGCAGAGGTGATTAAATATGATGATTTCGTTTCTTTAGGTTCGGAATCCGCTGTAAAAGATGCAGGTAAAATGGGTGTTGAAGGTAAGGAATATGTGGTGCAGGATGGCGACATAATGCATTTCCGTTTCAATGTTTAATTTGCAAAAATCACAAGTAAATTTTACTTTTGTAAATCAAACAAAAGCAAAAATATGAAAGACTTAAGACGATATCTTCAACTGGTTTCCATATCAGGAGTGATTTTCACAATGACATCATGTGTGAATACTGAGACCTTGGAACCACAGCCAATTCCCATAACTTCAAATAAAATTGTCTTAAATCTTTCAGCTCCGGAGTCTATTTCAACACGCGCTACCGATGACTTTAAACTGAGGTATGTGGCAAAAATCTATAATGGCAGCTGGAAAAACCTCAATACCACTAAGTATAGTGCACGCCAAGAATTGGTGGAAGGTAGTGCGGGCCCTGCAGGTAAAGAAAACCAGATGGTTTTTGATGTAGAAGCGAATCAAAGCTATGTAATTTTTGTATTTGCTGATTACATACCGAAAGAATTTGTACCTTCATCGGAAGGGTACTATAACGATTATTATTATGATACCAAATCAACAAAAGCAGGTGCTACCGGTGTAAATTTATTGGGAAATCCGGGCAATCTTCCGGTAAATGATAATGATTATAATGTAACGTCAGATTTTTTCAATAATGATAACTATGATTGCTTCGCCGGTTATGTAGATATTGGAGAAAAAGGTGAAGAAAAAATCGAAAAATCAATTGCCCTGGATAGAATAGTTTCGAAGGTAAGAGTTTTAGATACAACTGGTAGAGGTGGCAATTTAAATGTGAACGTTTCAGAGGTATCTTACGTCAACCATTTTGATTTAATTAATGATGGGGGTGGCAGCGCCAAAACAAGTAGCATTTCTCATAATTTGGGGTCAATAAACTTGAGCGGAGGAGAGGAAGACGAGATTCTTTATTTCTACACCTTCTCAAGTAAAAGTACTGAAGGAGGTTATCAACCAAGTCTAAAATTCTCTCTTACCGTCTCTAATAATGACAATTTTGATGGGTCAAACAATTCAGCCTCTTTCACTATTAATAAAATCCCGGTGAAAAAAAATAATATCACCAAAGTGAAAGGTAAGTTCCTACATAGTTTATATTCGCAGGATGTCACGGAAGGTGACGTTCATAAAGGTGCTATATTCCTTAACGTGTCCGTTTCCAACACAGATTGGTTATCTTCTGAATCCGAATGGTCTTCCAAATAACAATTTATCCATTTGATTTGTTATTAATATAAACAGGATTCTTTATAGAGAGTCCTGCTTGACGATGTTTTAAATTTAAAATTTTTGAATTATGGATAAATTAAGTTATGCTTGGGGGATGGCTATGGGCCAGCAACTCAAGGGTATGGGTGTGGATCACCTTAACAAAGAAGATTTCGACGAAGCTGTACACGCTTCTTTTGAGGGCAAGGAAACAAAATTGACACCTGAAGAGGCACAGAAAATACTTCAAGAGTATCTCCAGGAACTCAACAAGAAGAATGAGGCAATAGCCCGTGAAGCAGGCGACAAGTTCCTTGAAGCAAACCGTAAGAATCCCGGTGTGCATGTCACTTCTTCAGGCCTTCAATATGTTGTGGAAAAAGAGGGTACCGGAAAACAACCTACAGCAACTTCTGAGGTTACAGTTCACTATACAGGCAAACTTCTCGACGGCACTGTATTCGACAGTTCTATAAATAGAGGCGAACCAACCACCTTTCCGCTCAATCGTGTGATACCGGGATGGACCGAAGGTCTCCAACTTATGAAAGAGGGTGGTAAATACACATTCTTTATCCCGAGTGACCTCGCTTATGGTCCCGCCGGTATTCCTAATGTGATTCCTCCTCACAGTACCCTCATCTTCGATGTGGAACTTATTAACGTAAAATAATAAATGTATAATCAATAAATAGCTATTATGGCACTGGAGCCATAATAGCTATAAATTTAATTGGAAATGAAAAAATCTCAAATCTTTTATGTAGCCACGGCAACACTTCTTGCCGGTGGCCTACTTGCATCTTGTGGTAACAAGAAACAGACTGAAACAATTGAGGAAGAAGCAGTAGAAGAAAGCTTCACTCCGGGTGAGAAAACAGAAGCTGTAGACTCTTTGCAAGTTATCGATGAAATGGTACAGGCTGTTGAAACATCTGTCAACGGAATTAACGGTACTAAATATAATGCCGCATTTTTCGACAACGCCGCAAACAAAGGCGACAAAGCAACTGCCGACCAATATGCACAGACTGCAAGCGGTCTTAAGTATGTCATCGCTAACGAAGGTAATGGCAAAAGTCCGAGTGCTACAGATAAAGTGACCGTTCATTATGTGGGCACTCTTACTGATGGCGCTCAATTCGACAGTTCAATCGACCGTGGTGAACCCATAGAATTCCCGCTTAACCGTGTTATTCCAGGGTGGACAGAAGGTCTCCAACTTATGAAAGAGGGTGGCACGGCTGTGTTCTATATCCCTTCCAATTTGGCTTACGGTCCGCAGGAATTGCCCGGTATCCCGGCTAATTCTCCTCTTATTTTCTGGGTTCAACTCCTTCAAGTGAACTAATAAAATATGAGAATTTCAAGAAGATTTATTAATTTTGCACTATTATTCTGCATTTCTCTCCTTCCTGCAGTCTTGCTGAGCTGCAAAGGACGTACCGCTGAAAATATGGAGCCTACGTGCGACACCGTAGAGGTGGTGATTATGCAGAATACAAATGTTGAAAATTAACTATTAACTCTTTTAGAATGAAATTTTTAAGAATTTTGCCCATTGCGGCTATCGCTTGCCTGGCTGTTTCTTGTGAAAATGGCTCAGGTTCTCTTTCTGAGAACGCATCTCAAACTGACTCTTTGATGTATTATCTGGGTCAGATGCATGCAGCAGACTATCTTCGTGAAGCTAATCGCGACACTACTTTGAAAGAAAATTCTGAAAAACAGGCTTACCTTTCAGGTGTTCGTGCAGGTCTTGCAGCTCTCAAGGAAGGTAATGAAAGTTACAACAAGGGCGTCATGATGGGTATGCAGATGGCTTCCCAGATGATGAGCTTCACTGAGCAAATGGGCGTGGATATCAATAAGAACGCTTACGTCGGTAGTCTCCAAAGCGCGCTTATGGCCGACACTATGCCTAACACTACTCAGGCTCAACGCGATTTCAGAAATGTGATGCAGAACATCGAGGCCGCTAAAGAGGCTCGCGATAAGGCTGCAAGTCAGGAAAGTTTAAATAAGGTGGCTGCTACTTCAGATCTTCCCAAGATCAGCGACGACCTTTATGGCAAGGTGACTGAAGCCAACAATGACACTATCAAATTGGCAGATGGCGACGAAATAAACCTCGTGGCTAATGTAACCAAGGAAGATGGTGAAAGCGTGAACATTCCGATGTCTCCAAAAGGTAAAATCGGTAACAAACGTAGTTTCCCGGAACTTATTTCAACAGCAGTTCTTACTCTTAAGAGCGGTGAAACCGGTGAATTCCTCACCACTGCACACGCACTTTTGGGATCCAGAGCTTCTCAAATGAACCTCGAACCTACTGATGTACTCAAACTTACTCTCACTCCTACTTTGGTCCCCAAAGAGGAAGAACCTGCCAAATAAGCAATAAACAGTAAGCGGCATAAAATAGTAAAGGATAGAGATTAAGTTCCCTATCCTTTATTTTTTATGAGTATTGTGGGATGTTTATTCCAAAATAAAAGGAACATCCACTTTCGCCGGAGCCACAACCGGAGATCCCTCTTTTTCCGCCGGTATCCATGCCGGCATTCCCTTCACTATCCTCAATGCCTCAGTCTCCAAGTCCGGATCCACAAATTTCTCCACCTTGAAATTCTGTAACTGACCATTGATTTCAACTATAAAATCAATCACCACTATGCCTTCAACTCCATTTTCTTTGGCTGTCTCCGGATAACGGGTGTTTTCTTTAACATATTTTTTAAGTGCTTTCTCACCTCCGGGAAATTGCGGAGCGCTGTCGGCATAAGCATTTATTCCGAATCCCATGGCAAATATTGCCATCGCTGTAATTATCTTCTTCATGTCCTTGTTTCTTTAATGGTCTAAATCGATTTTGAATTCCGACAAATAATTATGTCAGAAGGGTATCTAAATATATGACTTAATAAAATTCAAAAGGTTAAATTCTTTCTTCTTATTTCCTTGAGAAGGGAGTTGGAGACTAATCCTGTATTCCTTCATAAATTCTTTCATCTCTTCTTCGGTTTTCTTTATTCCATGTAATACTTTTGTGCATCGGCTGAATTGATTGAAAAAAACATCATTGGATTGAGCCCATTGATGAGACTTCACTTTCCATCTGCTCTTGTTTTGCCTCAACATATTTTCAAAAAAATCTTTTTTACCCGGCATCATTACGGCAAAAAACCAATTTCCGTCATTATAATGAAGCAATAGAATAGAATGCATTTTCTCTCCGGTCCCCTTCATTTTCACAGCAGGATTATGGTCTCTTATATTTATCTCCAATTCTCCATGAAATTCCCGGTTGATCCTCCCCATATAATGTTTGTAGATTCTGCCATGGGTGCTTGTGTCTTTCTGATTCGTCTGAAAGATATACTGATGGATCATTTCATGAACCAAAATTGAGTCAAGGAATTTTGGATCGAAATCCTCCACTTTATTATAGATAATGATCTTATCCCTAATTTCCTTCACTCCTTTCTTGATTTTCACCCTCCGATGAAACAATGCATTGTAACTCCGACAATCCTTGCGGATTACAAGTTGCACCGGCATGAACTTTTCAGGTTCCCATATTCCCCTCTCTCCAATTCTATCTATCCAATAAGAATGTCTTTCCCTCAAATACTTTATCTCAAGTTTCATCCAATGTCTCCGTAAAATTTGATCAGACCATCTATGATTCTACGAATTTAGCAATTAAATTGCAGATAAAAAAGAGAGCCTGGCGTTTTGCCAAGCTCTCCGGTTATTTGGGTTAAGAATATTAACCGTTGTATTTCTTCATTACAGCGATGAGGTCGAGAACTTTGTTTGAATAACCGATCTCGTTGTCATACCAGCTGATAACTTTTACGAAAGTGTCAGTTAAATAAACACCTGCGTTTGCATCGAAGATAGAAGTGAGCGGGCAGCCGAGGAAGTCTGAGCTAACCACTGCATCTTCAGTGTAACCGAGCACACCTTTGAGTTCGCCTTCGGCAGCTTCTTTCATTGCGTTGCAGATCTGTTCTTTTGTAGCCGGGGTCTTGAGGTTGCAAGTAAGGTCAACTACAGAAACGTCGAGAGTAGGAACACGCATTGAGATACCAGTAAGCTTACCGTTGAGTTCAGGAATAACTTTACCTACAGCCTTGGCAGCACCTGTGGAAGAAGGAATGATGTTGGCTGAAGCAGCGCGACCACCACGCCAGTCTTTCATAGAAGGACCGTCTACAGTCTTCTGGGTAGCTGTTGTGGAGTGAACTGTTGTCATAAGACCTTCAACGATACCGAATTTGTCATTGAGAACCTTTGCAAGAGGAGCAAGACAGTTGGTGGTGCAAGATGCGTTTGAAACGAATTGTTGACCTGCATAAGTCTGATCGTTAACACCTACAACGAACATTGGGGTGTCATCCTTAGAAGGAGCAGACATTACAACATATTTTGCACCTGCGTCGATGTGAGCCTGAGCTTTTTCCTTGGTAAGGAAGAGACCTGTAGATTCAACTACGTATTCAGCACCTACTGCGCCCCAACCAATTTCTTTAGGATCCTTGCAAGCTGTAACGCGGATAGGTTTGCCGTTTACGATAAGAAGACTCTTTTCCATGTCGTAATCAACGGTGCCTTCGAAACGACCGTGCATTGTGTCGTATTTGAGCATATAAGCCATGTAGTCAACCGGAAGAAGGTCGTTAATAGCTACAACTTCGATGTCGTCTCTCTTTGTGGAGGCGCGGAATACGAAACGTCCGATACGGCCGAAGCCGTTGATTCCAATTTTTGTCATTTTGTTTTGTGATTTATTTGTTTATGGTTTGTTTTGTTAACTCCTTATCATTTCAGTAGTTAAGTCACTTTCTATATAGTCGCCTAACCTACTGCACTGCGGATATGCAAAATTAAAGAAAATTTTAACTTAATTCAAAGTAAATGCAGGAATATTTTTAATAATAATGTTTTTTAACCAATTAAGGCATTTGATTAGAATTTTTTTTGTAGTTTTGCCTGTCACATACTAATTTGCGAAGTATTCATTATTTTTTGGAATTAACTAACCTTTCATCATGGGAAAATTTATAGAAGATTTTAAAGCGTTCGCCCTAAAGGGTAATGTGATTGACATGGCGGTCGGTGTAATCGTCGGCGGTGCTTTCGGTAAGATTGTATCTTCTTTGGTCAATGATATAATAATGCCGGTTATCACTCTTTGCACCGGTGGCACCGGTTTCGAGAATATGAAGTTTGTGATCAAACATGGTATCCCGGCCACCGAGGAAGGACAGGCTGCCGTGGAGGAAGTTGCTGTACACTATGGAACATTCATCCAGAATATCGTTGACTTCTTCATCATCGCCTTCTCAATTTTCGTGGCAATCCGTGTCACAGTGAAATTCCAGGAGAAATGGAAGAAAGATGAGGAAACAGCTGCTGCAGAACCGACTCCTGAACCGGCTCCCACCAAAGAAGAGGTATTACTTGGCGAAATACGCGACCTCCTAAAACAGCAAAACACAGACCTCGAAGCAAAAAAATAATAAGTCAACTCACAACTTAAAACTCACAACTTTAATAATTGAACGAGGAGCCCCCCAGAAATTCGCGTAGCAGCGAAGTGGTGGGGATTTGATCGGCCGGGATAGGCTCGAAATAACTTAGGAGTTTCATGAGACGATAGGCTTGAGCATAGAGCACATTGTCGCGTGGAACTTCTCTTAATAATGGCATGGCATATTCTTTCATCACTCCCAATTCGAATATAAGGGATGAATTGAAAGTGGCATCGGCATTCTCGCTGAACGGGAAAATCCATTTCTCTTCTCCCCTGCGCACGCTGGGCCACCTGCGGATACTTTCCAAAGCCGATGTGCGGCGATATTTATAATCCCTCACGATACGGCGAAGCAACCGGTTGTCGCTTGTCGAGATCCAGTTGTGATTGTCGATCTTTAGAGTGGTGAGGGCAGATACATACACCTTGAATATCTTGTCGGCGTGAATGGAATGCGTTAGTTCCGGATTCAGCCCATGGATACCCTCCATCAAGAGCACATCATTTTTCTCAAGTTTAAGAGGTTTGTATTTCTCGACTCTTTTGCCTAACTCAAATGAATAGGTTGGAATATTTATTTCCTCACCGGCCAAAAGTCTCTTTAAATCGGAATTGAGCCTTTCAAGATCAAGTGCATATAAAGATTCGAAATCAAAGTCGCCTGTCTCATCTTTGGGGGTAAGTTCGCGGTCTACGAAATAATCGTCGAGAGAAATCATCTTAGGCACAATCAGATTTGTGGCCAAATGAATCGCAAGCCGTTTGGTAGAGGTGGTCTTACCCGAAGACGAAGGTCCGGCCACCAACACTATCCCCGCTCCCCCCTCTTTTCGGCGGTCGGCGATTTCATTGGCTATCTGGCCGATAAGTTTTTCGTGCATCGCCTCAGCCACATTGATTAGCCCTGCTGTTCGTTTTTCCTGCACCGCTCGGTTAAGTTCGCCGACATTTTTAACCCTTATCATATAGTTGAACCTCAACTGGTCGGTGAAAGCCTTAAACATCTTTTCCCCGGGTGGATTTTTCTTGAGCATCTCTTCAGTCTTTTCAGGCGTGAAAGGGAAAATCAAGAATCCTTCCTTATATAATTTCAAATCGAAGTCGGATAGAAAACCCGTGGATGGCGCCAATGGACCATAAAACCCATCGGCAAGTCCCGCAAGGTTATAATAAGTGGTGTAAAGCTCATGAAGGGTTTCGAGAAGGTTCACCTTTGCCTCCAGACCTTGCTCACGATACATTTCAATCACATCTTTGGTGAGACGTTCATGGCGTTTGAAAGGAATGTCGGAAGATACATAAGCCTCCATTTTTTCTTTTACAGAATCCAAAAGTTTTTGGTCGGGCAGAATGTCTTTTTCTCCGTCGCTTAGCCTGCAATAATGACCCCCGGCGATTGAATGGTCGATTCTTAGTGTGGAACCCGGAAGCACCGCATTGACCGCTTTATAAAGCAACATACAGAGCGATCTGATATACACTCTCTTGCCTGTTTCCGAATCAGCGGGAAGAAACTCCACCTGTTTTGGGGAAAACAAGGGGAAACATAGATCTTCGGTTTTATTGTTGACATAAGCGCAAATCGGCTTGAACGGCAACTCTTCTTTAAGACGCGGAATAAGATCGATAACTTTTTCACCACCCAGCATTGAGAGGTATTCTCCGGTGTTCTTGCAATATATTTTCATGGTAAATAGTATTCCAATGGTTTATCAGCCACAAATTTAATTAAAATTCAACTTCCTTCAATAAAATATTAATTGATGTTAATTAAAGTGATTGAGGGATTTTTATTAAATTTGCGAATTGTTAATTAATTTCGCCTTAAATCTGTAAAATCCACTTTAAACATTTTCATTTAAGAGAGATTAAGCTAAGCAGTAATAACAATAACAAACATCATAACATGGGAAGAGCGTTTGAATATCGCAAAGCAAGAAAATTGAAACGATGGGGCAACATGAGCCGCACCTTCACCCGAATAGGTAAGGAAATCACAATGGCTGTAAAAGCCGGCGGTCCTGATCCCGACATGAATCCGCGTTTGCGTGTGCTTATGCAAAATGCGAAGGCTGCCAACATGCCTAAAGACACTGTGGAACGTGCCATCAAGAAGGCCACCGATAAGGATGCCGGCGATTATAAGGAAATAATCTACGAAGGATACGGCCCCCACGGAATAGCGATTGTAGTGGAAACTGCCACCGACAACAACCAAAGAACAGTGGCTAATGTCCGCAGTTATTTCAACAAACATGGCGGTTCCCTTGGCACTCAAGGTTCACTCTCTTTCTTGTTCGACCATAAGAGCGTGTTCCATGTTAAACCCAACCCCGATACCGACCAGGAAGAATTGGAACTTAGCCTAATGGATTTTGAAGGTGAATTCGAACCTGATGAAGAGGAATGGGTAATCTACGGCGCTTTCGACCAATTTGCCAATCTCCAGAAATTCCTGGAAGAGAATGGTCTCGAAATAATCTCTGCCGAATTCGAGCGTATTCCTAACGATTATAAGGAAGTGACTCCCGAGCAACGTGAGGCAATCGAAAAACTTCTTGAAAAATTTGAAGACGACGAAGACGTTCAAAATGTCTTCCATAATATGAAGGAAGAGGAATAAATTTTTGTCTTCTATAGTCATGATTCATCGCGATTTATCCAAATGTACCCGATTCATTGCGATTATTCATGATAAATCCCGATTCATCAATTCTAACAATAATAACTAAACTAAACTAACAAACATCCGCTATGTGGTTAACATGCTCAACCGTTGGACGTAAGTTCATCATGGCAGCCTCCGGTGCCGTGCTTGTGCTTTTCGTCACATTCCACTGCTGTATGAACTCCATAGCCATCTGCTGGCCTGCAACCTATAATTCACTATGTGAATTCTTGGGCGCCAACTGGTACGCACTGGTGGCTTCGGTGGCTCTTGCCTTGTTCATACTTTTGCACATAGTCTACGCATGCTGGCTCACCTTGCAAAACCGCAAGGCCCGTGGTCCGGTAAGCTACGCTATCTCTAAGAAACCGAAGACTGTAGAATGGTCTTCAAAGAACATGCTCGTTCTCGGTATCGTGATCCTCGGTTTCCTCGTGGTTCACCTTATCCAGTTCTGGGCCAAAATGCAGCTTCAGGAAATCCGTGGTGTTCACGATGTGCTTCCACCGGCTGCCGGTACTCTTTTCCTTCAGGAAGCTTTCCAGACCAACTGGACTTGGATTGTCTACATCGCAGGTTTCATCGCTTTATGGTTCCACCTCAACCATGGTATCTGGTCAATGTTCCAGTCAGTAGGTTGGGACAACACTGTATGGATCTCACGTCTTAAGAAGATTGCCGTTTGTTGGAGTTCTGTAGTTTGTCTTCTTTTCGTGGCTCAGGCTATCGTATTTACTGCCAAGGCTCATGAAGGTTACTTCAAGAACAACCCGGTGCTTCGTGAACAATACAAGGAAATGCTCGTGCCGATGTTCGACAAAGACTTCGGTCCGGATGCAGCCCAATTCGGTATACCCACCGCAAGCATGCTTCCTTACGATCAGTTCTCTATGCTCGTTGACGCTGTGATGCAGAAATATGCTGACTTCCCTCAGAGTCTCGATGACCCACGTATCCAGATGGATCTCGCCCGCATACCTTCTGCTGCTGAAAAAGAACAATATCTCCAGGCTGTTGACCAAAGAATCAAAGGGTTGGAACATCTCCGCAGCGCTCAAAACCTTATCACCTACCTGAATGGTGGTGAGGCGCCCGCTGAAGTGCAGCCATTAGAACCGGTGGCTTTCGAAGAGGAGGCTACAATTGAAGAATTTGCCGCTCCGGTAGACATAGCCGAAGATGGCGTAATGGAAAATACTAATAACGAATAAGCGATATGGCAACACAAGATAAAGTGAGAGTAATGAGTCCGGAAGATTCCAAGATTCCGGAGGGTCCAATCGCTGAGAAATGGACCAACTACAAGGCCCACCAGAAGCTCGTGAATCCCGCCAACAAGCGTAAACTCGACGTGATCGTGGTTGGTACCGGTCTTGCCGGTGCTTCTGCCGCCTCAACTCTTGGCGAACTCGGTTTCAACGTGCTAAACTTCTGCATCCAGGATTCACCCCGCCGCGCTCATTCTATTGCGGCTCAAGGTGGTATCAACGCAGCCAAGAATTATCAGAATGACGGTGACTCCGTTTATCGTCTTTTCTACGATACTGTGAAGGGTGGTGACTATCGTGCACGTGAGGCAAACGTTTACCGTCTTGCTGAAGTGTCAAACGATATTATCGACCAATGTGTTGCTCAGGGTGTGCCTTTCGCTCGTGAATATGGTGGTCTTCTCGCCAACCGTTCTTTCGGTGGCGCGCAGGTGAGCCGTACTTTCTATGCAAAGGGTCAGACTGGCCAGCAACTCCTCCTCGGTGCTTATGCATCACTCAACCGTCAGATTAAAGCCGGTAAGGTGAAGAGCTACAACCGTTACGAAATGCACGATGTAGTGCTCGTAAAAGATAAAGACGGTGTGGAAAGAGCTCGCGGTATTATCGCAAAGAACCTTGTGACAGGCAAGTTCGAACGTTTCGCGGCTCATGCCGTTGTACTTGCAACTGGTGGTTACGGAAACACTTATTTCCTTTCAACCAATGCGATGGCTTGTAATGTATCTGCCGCTATGGCCGCTTACCGTAAAGGCGCATATTTCGCAAACCCGGCTTACGTTCAGATTCACCCGACCTGTATCCCGGTACATGGCGACAAGCAGTCAAAACTCACTTTGATGTCGGAGTCTCTACGTAACGACGGCCGTATCTGGGTACCGAAAAAGAAAGAAGATGCTGAAAAACTTCAGAAAGGTCTCATTAAAGGAAGTGACATCGACGAAGCAGACAGAGATTACTATCTCGAAAGAAGGTATCCGGCTTTCGGTAACCTCGTTCCCCGTGACGTGGCTTCTCGTGCAGCAAAAGAACGTTGCGATGCCGGTTATGGTGTAAACAACACCGGTCTCGCCGTATTCCTTGATTTCTCTGAGGCTATCAACCGTCTCGGCATCGACGTGGTGCGTCAACGCTATGGCAACCTATTCGATATGTATGAGGAAATCACCGACGTCAATCCGGGTGAGATGGCTCGTGAAACCGATGGCATGGAATACTACAACCCGATGATGATCTTCCCGGCTATCCACTATACAATGGGTGGTCTCTGGGTTGACTATGAGCTTCAGACTTCAGTGAAAGGTCTCTTCGCCATCGGCGAATGTAACTTCTCCGACCATGGTGCGAATCGTCTTGGCGCGTCCGCGCTTATGCAGGGTCTTGCCGACGGTTATTTCGTACTCCCCTACACTATCCAGAACTATTTGAGCGACCAGATTTCTGTTCCTCGTTTCTCAACAGATCTGCCCGAATTCGACGCTGCTGAAAAGAAATGCCAGGAAGTTCAGAATCACCTCATGAGCATCAAGGGTAATAGAACTGTCGATTCAATCCATAAGGAACTTGGCCATATCATGTGGGAATACGTCGGTATGGGCAGAACTAAGGAAGGCCTTGAAACAGCTATCAAGAAACTCAATGAGCTTCGCAAATCATTCGAGACTGACCTTAAGATTCCGGGTAGCCAGGACGGTATGAACATAGAACTCGACAAGGCGTTCCGTCTCAACGACTTCATCACTATGGGTGAACTCATCGCGTATGACGCCCTTAGCCGTAATGAAAGCTGTGGCGGTCACTTCCGCGAAGAGTACCAGACTGAGGAAGGTGAGGCAAAACGTGACGATGAAAACTGCTTCTATGTAAGCTGTTGGGAATATGAAGGCAGCGACGGCAAAGCTCCGTCTCTCATCAAGGAACCTCTACATTATGAGGCAATCAAGGTACAGACACGTAACTATAAGTCATAAACAAGTCCCGACGGACCTTTTTAACAGAAAATTACTACTATGGATGATAGAATAATGAAAGTTAACCTGAAGGTTTGGCGCCAGGAGAATGCAAAGGCGAAAGGGCACTTTGTGACTTATTCTGACGTGGAGACCACTCCTGATACTTCTTTCCTCGAGACTCTCGATATCTTGAACGAGAAACTCGTGGAAAAGGGTGAGGAGCCAATCGCCTTCGACCACGACTGCCGCGAGGGTATCTGCGGTATGTGTTCTCTTTATATCAACGGACATCCCCACGGACCCGCAATCGGTGCAACTACTTGTCAGCTCTATATGCGCCGTTTCAAAGACGGTGAGTTGATCACTGTGGAACCGTGGCGCTCCGCAGCTTTCCCGGTAATCAAAGACCTTATCGTAAACCGCAATGCGTTCGACCAGATCCAGCAAGCCGGAGGATATGTTTCCTTCAACTGCGGTGGAGCACAAGATGCCAACGACCTTCCTATCGCTAAGGTTGAGGCTGATGCCGCGATGGATTCTGCAAGCTGTATCGGGTGCGGCGCTTGTGTGGCTGCTTGTAAAAATAGTTCCGCAATGCTATTCGTGTCAGCCAAGGTGACTCAGTTCTCCCACCTCCCACAAGGACAGGTTGAGACTGCTCGCCGTGTGAAAGCTATGGTGAAGAAGATGGATGAACTCGGATTCGGCAATTGCACCAATACCGGTGCTTGTGCCGCTGAATGTCCCAAACTCATTCCGTTGGCCAACATAGGCAGAATGAACCGTCTCTTCATCGCCGCAAAAATCAAAGACTAATAAAAATTCTAATATTAAGATTCGGCCGGGATACACCTCTCGGCCGAATCTTTTTCTTTTTTTGTTCAAATTATTTTATATTTGTGGAAAAATAGGGAGCTATGGAACAGAAGAAAGATTACGAAGAGATAATCAGGGAAAGAGCGCAGAGGGTTTTCGATGCCATGGAACCGCGCATTTCCGATGCCGATTTGATAAGACTCAAAGATGCTTTTGAGTTGGCCAAAGAGGCACATGCTCCCCAGGTTAGAAAAACGGGCGAACCCTATATTCTTCATCCTATTGCGGTGGCCACCATCGCAGCCGAAGAACTCCGGCTCGATATAAACTCCGTAATCTCAGCCTTCCTACATGATGTGGTTGAAGACACCCCACACACCCTAGAGGAGATTAAAGTCCGATTCGGTGATGATGTGGCTTATCTGGTTAAGGTGCTTACAAAACCTGAGAAACAGGAATACGTGCAAAGCCAACAAGTAGACAACTTCAAGCAAATGCTCAATTCCATGCAAAGGGACATACGGCCCATATTCGTGAAACTTGCCGACAGGCTTCACAATATGCGTACACTTTCCTCCATGAAGCCAAACAAGCAGATGAAAATAGCCGGAGAAACCGATTATTTCTATGCTCCTCTTGCAAATCGGCTGGGTCTTTATTATGTCAAGACAGAACTTGAAAATCTTAGTTTTAAATTCCGTTGTCCTCACGATTACGCAGAAATAGTGAGACTGATTGAAGGAGACCGAAGACAACAGAAAGAACGTCTCGAAAGATTCAGACGTCAGGTGAAAGCCACGTTGCTTGAATCCGGAATTGAGGCAGAAGTAACCATTGAATACAGAGAGCCTTATAGCATCTGGAGAAAAATGAGAAAATATGGTGATGATTTCAACCATCTGAAGTATCGCCACTTCACAGAAATTGTGTTTAAGGTGCCCGAAGATTCCGACGAGAAGGAAACCGCACTCAAAATTTACTCCATCCTAACCGACAGTTTCAAAGAGAAACCGGGAGGTATATCCAATTACATTGACTCACCAAAGGAAAACGGCTATCAAAGCCTTCACGTGAAACTACTCGCCGATTTCGGCAGATGGCAGGAAGTGCATATCAATAGTGAGAGGATGGCCGAGGATTCTCATCGAGGTCTTGACACGCGTCATTCCCAGGAATACATTGAAAGATGGCTCCATAAGTTCCGAAGCACCCTGCGTGACATTGGCAACCATGAAATCGGTATTGACTTCATGGAGAAGGTAACCGCTTCTTTCTATAATGATGACATCATGGTCTTCACTCCACATTTAAAGACCATTATGCTTCCGCAGAAAGCCAGTGTACTTGACTTTGCCTACGAAATCTCAACTCCTACAGGCGACCATGCCAAATATGCACGTATCAACGGTTTCTTGGCGGCTGTGACAGCTCCGCTTCAGAGAGGGGACGTAGTGGAGATTTTTACCGATCCTGACGTATATCCCACTCTTGAAAGACTGGAATATGTCGTGACTTACAAAGCACGAAATGCTATCCAGACTTATCTAAATTCCATTCCAAAGCCACATTTCCACCGTTGCGGATACTGCCGCCCGATTCCGGGTGAGGAAGTGGTGGGATTCCTGGAAGATGACCGGTCACTATCCGTTCACAAACGTGATTGTCCCATTGCAATTCGACTGGCCTCGCAACAAGGAGACAGAATACAGAGTGTGGATTTCGAACCTGATGGCAATCTGTATCCTGTCACACTTTGGGTCAGGGCAATCGACCGTGTACACCTCTTCGTAGATATCGCGGATTGCATTTCCAATCGGTTACATCTCAATATGACAAGCTATGAATCCCATTGCAAAGACTACATAGCAACAATGGAAATATCTTTCGGTATACACTCCTATTCCGAACTCGAAACCATCATGAAGTCCGTATCCTCTATCGACGGAGTTGATGAAGTGAAAAGGAAACTCGATTAACCCTCTTTAGGCTGATAAAAATTAATTAACTTTGCATCACAATTTTAATAATTTAATGTGATGTTTAAGAAATATATCTATTCCCTATCATTTTTATCAATTGTCTTTCTGACTGCCTGTAGTGACAATGAACCTTCAGTGATTGAAGAACCGGATAAAGATGTGGTGACTAAACCCTCAGAAGATCCAGAGGAAGGTGAAGAACCCGGTGATGTTGATGAACCTCAACCCGGAGAAATAGTAGCTACAAATCTGAGCGAAAATGAAATGGCCAACTGCTATATAATTCAATCACCCGGTAAATATAAATTTTTAGCCGACAATCAATTCAATCTTGGCGAAGGTCTTCCTGTGCCTAGGTCGATTTCTCCGGTAAAAGCCGATCTACTTTGGCAGACCCGAAAGAATTCTATTCCAACCGTAGATTTGGTAACTGAGAATGAAAAACCTTATGTGGTGTTTGAAGTGACTGAAGCTGAAGGCAATGCAGTGATTTATGTAGAGAACGCCAACGGAGATATCGAATGGAGCTGGCATATCTGGATGCCATCCCAAGATATTGAAGCCTTACCCACATCTACCGGATATGAAGTAATGAATATGAATTTAGGAGCATTGAATAATATCCCGGGGGATCCGAATTCGTATGGAATGCTTTACCAATGGGGTAGAAAAGATCCTATGCCGGCCTCTGCTACATTAACCGGCGACACATCCACATTGAGCGCTCCGATGTATGACATCAACGGTAATGAGGTTAAAATTTCAAATTCGGATTGGAGCAATACTGACAACAACACCATTGATTACTCTATATCCCATCCTTTGGTATGTCTTTCCAACTATGCCCAATATGCCACATCAAGGGATTGGCTGAAGGATTCTGACTCCGATAATTCTCTTTGGGGTAACCCCGAGGGTGATTTGAAAGATGAAGAAAACAACTATGTCAATTTAGGAGTCAAAACCTGTTATGATCCAAGTCCTGCAGGTTGGAGAGTGGCTCCGGCTGATGTTTTCCGGGACTTTACAACTACCGGTGGTTACGCATGGGATTTGATTGACTTCAATGTTAAGGATATCAACGAAGATCACATTCTTGACCTTGAGGATTATAACTATGGATGGCATTTCTATATAAACGGGTCCACAGCTCTATATTTTCCGGCCGCATCTCGATTCGATGGTTCTTATGCTATGTTGATGGGAAGCATGAGCGGATATTAGGGCAATTACTGGAGCAACTCTCCTTCTTCCTCGATGAAGGGTGGTGCTATCTCAGCTTTGGCATTTCAAGTCAAAGACATGGCAGGCAATGAAATGGTCTCTATCTCCCCTGCAGCTGTCGGTTCAAAAGCTGATGCTTATTCAATAAGATGCATCAGAGACACTAAATAATTTCTGGGCTCTCTGTTAAGAAATTCTTATATTTAAAACGAGGACCGAATCCGAAATAAGGGTTCGGTCCTTTCATTTTGATGGCACCGAAACCCTTATAAATTTTTCTATTGGAATAAATTTTATATATTTACACATTGAAATTTTTAGCTATACTTTCAAACATCTACATCATCAAACCATTAGAATGAAATATATCCATAATATTTTCTTTTTAACTCTATTTTGCTTTCTTTTTTTATATCCTTTGGGAGTGTCAGCCCAATTGTTCACTTCCCAGGCCAATGAGAATGAAAAAGAAATTAATACGGAGTTAAAGAACGATTCAGTCTATGTGGCCTCGTTGCTTGATTCACTTGAGAATTCCAGGCTTGCCGAAGCAAATACCAGGATGGAACTGGAACAATTAAGATTTCAGATGCTCTCGGCAGACTCTGTGAAAAGAGAGGAACAGAGAGCAAGAATCGATTCTCTTCGTAAATTCACGCAAGGAATTCCGGTAGTGGTGGAAGAAGACACCCTTTTTGAGTTTTATAGCAAACGGGGAGGATATTCTCCTCAACAAAGAGCCTTGATGACCGCCACGGCAATCTTGAGTCTGTCAAAAAAATTCAATCTTCATCCCGACTCTTTGTATATTGATAATTCCGACAATGTTTCGGATATTATGTATGAGAATGAGGTGATCACATCCTTCACCGATCAGGATGCCCTTTGGGCAGGCATGCCGCAGGACTCTTTGGCCGTGCAAAATCTAAGGGTGATAGCTGACGAACTTTACAAACTGAAGGAAGAGCACAGTTTCTGGTTGATGGTTAGAAGAATTGTGATGCTGATATTGGTTATCATAGGCCAATATTTCCTGTATCGTATCACAAAATGGTTGTTCAGAAAACTCAACCGACGTATCGAAGGACTTAAGGATACCAAGCTACACTCCATAATGATCCAGAACTATGAGTTGCTTGATACCGGAAAACAAGTGAAACTGATAGAATTTCTTGCCTTGATCGGTTTCTATATAGTAATTGCAATACAATTGGTATTTACGGTGCCCCTGATTTTTTATATTTTCCCACCCACGAAAGCCCTTGCTTACACTTTGTTGGGATATATATGGACTCCGGTGAAAGGAATTTTGATCGGTATAGTGGATTATATTCCCGATCTCATCACCATTATTATCATATGTATAGCCATCAGATATCTGATTAAACTATTCAAATATCTGAGCAATGAAGTTGCAACCGAAAGGCTCAAGATACCGGGATTCTATCCCGACTGGGCATTCCCCACCTACAATATCATTAGATTTCTTCTGTATGCCTTCATGATTGCCATGATCTACCCTTATCTCCCCGGCTCAGACAAAGGAGTGTTCCAAGGAATCTCTGTATTTGTAGGTCTTATTATCTCTTTAGGTTCAAGCACCGTCATAGGCAATGTGATTGCCGGATGGGTTATCACCTACATGCGTCCATTCCGCAAAGGTGACCGAATAAAACTTAATGACACCGTTGGTGATATAATTGAAAAGACACCTCTGGTGACAAGAATTCGCACTGCCAAAAATGAGATTGTGACAATGCCGAATTCCTTCATCATGTCATCACAAAGTATAAACTATTCCCGGTCGGCAAACGAATTCGGGCTTATATTGCATGCGGAGGTGACAATCGGATATGATGTGCCATGGCGTTTGGTGCATCGTATGTTGATAGACGCAGCGCTGAGGACTAAGGGCATTTTGCATGAACCATATCCTTTCGTACTCGAAACAGGTCTCAACGATTGGTATCCGGTCTATCAGATTAATGCCTATACTAAAGAGGCTCAAAGAATGGCACTTATTTATTCCGAATTATTCCAAAATATCCAGGATCGATTCAACGAAGAAGGCGTGGAAATTATGTCGCCCACCTATATTGCAACGCGCGACGGAAACGCCTCCACCGTTGTTACCGATCCTTTCAAATAACTTAACCGTGTAGCCTAAAAAGGTCACTCCATCGGGAAAAGAAGCACCTGGATGCCGGAGTTCTCTTTGTCGAGACGTTCTTTGAGTTGAGCCACCGGAGTATCTCCGAAATGATATGGAATAAGCATTTTCGGTTTGATTGTGAGCGCAGCTTTTTCAGCTTGGTCAATGGTCATGGTGTAAGGCTGGTTCACGGGCAGAAATGCGAGGTCGATGTCCTTTATCTGAGACATTTCTGGTATATCTTCCGTATCACCTGCTATATAAATTCTTGTTCCGTCGATTGTAAGTATATAGCCGTTGCCGTTGCCCTTCGGGTGGAATTTTTCACGGCCCGGAGTAGTGTTGTAAGCCGGAACAGCCTCGAGTTTTATGCCGTCGGCAAGATTCATTTCCTGCCAGTTGCCAATTATTGTACCCTTACCTAATTGTTTTTCGGATGTGGCGTTTAGTATGATTTGGGTCGAAGGTTTCGACAATTCCTCGATGGCTTTCGGATCCAGATGATCCCAATGTTCATGAGTCACAAGTATGTAGTCGGCTTTAGGCATTGTACTGTAATCGATGTCTGTGTCTGCAACCTTTGTAACAGGGTCGATATATATTTCCTCGCCGTCATATTCAATCGCAAGTGAAGCATGTTTGAAGAGTGTGATGTTGATTTGTTTGCCGTCTTTTGTAACGAGGGTCTCTACCGGATAGTTCTTTTGTGCGTTCATAACTGCTGATGCGAATAAAAGAGTTAATGATAAAAATTTTAATGTTTTCATAATTTCATTTAGATAATATTGAACTGATATGTTTCTTCAGTATGTGATGGGCCGGGACAGCCATATCTCCATGATTGTAACCGCCCAATTCATAGATATATAATTCGGGATGTTCCAATAGTTTCATGAGTCGCCACATATATGCGTTTTCTTTATAGCGGCCATATAATTCTTCATTTCTATCTCCTGAAATTATTATATAGGGCGGACAATCCTTTCGGGCATGAAACAGTGGAGCATATTCGTCAATATAGGGCTGCAGCGGTGAAATCCCGCGTTGTTCCCTCACTGCATAATGTGTAAGTACCTGTCCGCTATAAGGCACTAACGCAGCTATGGAGTCAGGATCTAAATCATATTTTGCGAGCCATTTTTTGTCAAGACCGATCATACTGAGAAGATAACCTCCGGCAGAATGTCCCGCTAAAAATATCTTTTCAGGAGAACCACAATAATTCCGGATATTGTTGAAAGTCCAAGCCACGGCAGCTGCGGCGTCATCGATACACTCATCTATGCTCGCTTTAGGCAATAACCGATAATTCACAGCCACCACAATCAAGGAATCGTTCTGAAGTTCTTTGGGTACAAATTTCTCACCTCCTGTCAGACCCCCTCCATGAAACCATACAACCACAGGTTTGTCTTTGAAATCCTTGGAATAATATACATCAAGTTTGCATCTTTCATTGGCATATTCATTACCGGACCGGACATAGGGGATGTTTTCTACTGTCTCATATTCGTATGCCTTCAATGATAAAAGGGTAAAAAGAAAGAAAAAGGATGGCAGTAAATATGTGATTTTCATTATCATTTAGTTTTTAGGTTTCAAAAATAAGGAATTTTCCTAAAATAATTGTTACCTAATTAAAGACCTTATTGAAATTTGATTATGAAAAAACTTCCTCCCATAGAAAAAGTGTATGAAGCCTGGACTTCATTGGCCGACAATCGCATCACCATGCATGCTGGTTATGCTGACGTAAGATCATCCGATGGTGAAAAATCGTATGTCGTTAGATTTTCTGGTAATCAATATTCTTCCGATGACAATGCCACATATTGGCAAGGCTATCCGGGTTATCCTGTAATAGCAGTATTGATGTTGCAAGGAAAACTTCCCTACGACCGGGAAGAAGCTGAATTATGGAAAAATATAAACTGGACTCAACTCAACAAGAGCCATAAAAACAAATATGCGGAGGCAGTAAAAGAAGTGGCACAAGAGAAGGGCATAAATCTTGAAACTTCCGCACAAGCGGCCGAAACAGTGATGTCAGACCTTGTGAAACTTCCCATCGAAATCAAACGCAAAATCAAAACCACACCACAATAATCACACTCAATTTTATTCTCTATAACGGATGTAATAAATTGAAGATAACAAACCTTTGTTCTCACCACTTTTTTACAGTTATTAAAATATGATATTTTCCATTTTCATAAGTAGCCGAATAAACATGGCCAAATTGTAAAACTAAGGACTCGAGTATTTAGGCTTTATTGATAATGGTTATCTGTGTTACAGTGTAGTTAAGGTGGTTGACTAATATTCTTCCAGTGATATAGTCTATCTATATCACCATCATTCTTAATTTAATCGTCAATGTTTATCTATCCTATGAAAAACACAAGGTGAAGAGATAGTCATATTTGAATTAGTAAGGGGGTCATTATATAATAAAAAAGTAGGTTGAGAATAGTGTTCTAACCTACTGGAGTATTATGTGTTAGAGTATATTACTTGATTTCTATTTGAAAATGATAGAAGATATCCCCTGCTGTTAATACTATCTGAAAGTTTTCTGGATTTTGTTGTTCTATATTGAAAAACTCACAATGAAGAGTATTTCCTTCAATTTTCATTTCACAAAAATCTGTATTAAATCGAGACTGATAATCTCCTTCATTCGTCATATTGGGATATTCTGCAAACCAATATGAATTATAATTTTTACAAACTATATCAACCGACCCTGATTTAGAAACCTCAATCTTAGTAGAGTACTTTACATGGTCTTTATCTTTTCCACTTGGTTCGATTATTTTAATACCATCACTAACATTTTCATACACCCATTCCATTGGTTCCCAATTTCCAACGACATCATCATCACAGGATGAAATAAATATCAGCATAAAAATTAAAACCAACGTTTTCAGATGCAGGATTTGACTTTTTTTCATAAAATGAGTTCTTTTTAATATTAATGATTTGTGACCAATTTTGGGTAGTTGTGAAAAAGAAAAATTCCTAATTGACTGTTGTTAAATCAATTAAGAATTTTGTTGTGTGGTGTCACCAGGAATCGAACCGGGGACACAAGGATTTTCAGTCCTTTGCTCTACCAACTGAGCTATGACACCTTCCAATGTTTTGCTCCGGCACTGGGTTGCCCCGTCCATTGCGAGTGCAAAGTTAGGGAGAATTTTTTAATCCACCAAATTCATTGCTTATGTTTTTGCTGTTTTTGTTATTTTTATTGTTGTTATCGCTGTAGTTGTTATTGCTGATAAGATAACTTTTGGAAAAGTTATTGCTATTGATTGTTATTGTCTATAAGATAACTTTTGGAAAAGTTATTCCCGTTGATGGTTATTGTTATTTATGGTGGTGCGTTCCAGGGAGAGGAGGACGATTTTTTTGTCAACGCCACCTGTATAGCCTCCTGATTTTCCGTTGGAGGAAACAATTCGGTGACAAGGAACTATGATGGATATGGGATTGGCGCCGCAAGCTTGTGCAATTGCCCGAATGGCCTTTGGATTTCCAAATCTCCGTGATAACTCCTTGTATGTAATAGTAGTGCCATAAGGGGTGAGATTCAATAAATTCCAAACTTTCTTTTGAAAATCAGTGCCGATTAATCTCAGAGGAATGTCAAATTCAAGACGAAGGCCGGAAAAGTATTCCTTAAGTTGTCGTGTCGTTTCATTAAGAACTTTTTGGTCTTCTGTCGTTTCCTTTTCATCTTGAAATAATTTTTCTATGTGGATTTGTTTCGATTGACATTCCGAAGTAACCCAATTGCAATAAACAAGCGACTCTTGATGTGCAATCAAGAGAAGAGGTCCGCAACACGATGAAAAAAGACACTTATTCATTATAAAAGCGCCGTTTCCGATAGATAAAAGGATAAAGATTATTGGCCTTTTTATGCGATTAAAGGTAAGGAAAATGGTTGAAATTCGAAAATAATTTACTTTGGGTTTGGTGATTGTAAGATTTTAATTAATTTTGTTTCTTCAAGAGGGAAAGTGTGCCCTTTTGACTTCCTAACCATACATTATTTGAAAAAACAATAACCTTAAAAACAACAATAATGAATAGTATTCAAAAGTATTTCGCCGAAGGACTCGGAACGATGTTCCTTGTGCTCTTAGCGTGCGGTAGCGCGGTATTGGCAGGTCCAGCGATCGGTGTTTTAGGTATCGGCCTCTGCTTTGGCCTTGTGCTATTGTGCCTGTGTTACGCTATCGGCAACATCTCCGGTTGCCATGTTAACCCGGCAGTTTCTTTCGCAATGTTTGTCAGTGGAAGAATGAGCGTGAAAGACTTCGTATGGTATGTAATCGCACAATTAATCGGTGCTACTGTGGGTGCTTGGTTCCTTTGGCTTCTCGTGGAATTCAGTTCCGACGGTTTCCCCTACAGTTTCGGTGGTATAACTTATTTAATCAACGATACACTCGGTATCGCAGCTCCTGCAAGCCACGTTGCAAACGGCATGGCAACTCTTCCTGACGGAACTCAGGCAGCTGTTACTGAAGTTCAATATGCAGCCAACGTGCTTCAACCGGGCGCAACAGTTTGGATGGCTCTCGTTTCTGAAATCGTACTCACATTCCTCTTCGTATTCGTGGTACTCGGCTCAACCGACGCTCAGAAGGGATATGGCAAATTCGCAGGCATCGCCATCGGTCTGGCTCTCGGCCTTGTAAATATCGTAGGTATTCCTGTAGACAACTGTTCAGTTAACCCGGCACGTAGCTTCGGTCCAGCATTGTTCAATCCCAACGCACTTTCATGGTGCACATTCTGGGTAATGGTAGTGGGTCCCGCAGTCGGTGCTATGCTTGCAGCTTACGCTTGGAGAATCTGCAACTTCAAACCTGAAAGCGCAGAACTCGACGCTCCGCTTTAAAAAACACTTCTAAATATATAGGACGGCAGGTGAAAATTCACTTGCCGTTTTTTATGCAGTTATTCGGAGGGCAGGAATGCCCTCCCTCCTATTTTTTTAGTAAATTTGCATATAAATCATTAAAATGCCTATAAACGCCACCACAGAAACGCCTCATGAGAGACTTCAGGAACTGGGCAACGCCAAGATTTGGCGTTTGCTCCTGAAATATAGCCTACCGGCAGTGGTGGGCACCGTGGTGACGGCGGTCTACAACATCATAGACTCTATCGTGATCGGGCATGCCATTGATGATCCCAATGTGGTGAGCGGTATTGCCGTCACATTTCCGGTGATGAATTTAGGTACCGCGCTTGGAATGCTTATTGGGGCCGGAGCTGCCACTCGGGTCAGCATAGTAATGGGCCAAGACAACAAACGGCAGGCTGAAATCATATTGGGCAACTCCGTACAACTTACAATTTTTATCGGCATCACTTATATCACCCTGTTCGCCATCTTTATCACTCCCATTCTGAAAATGTTTGGCGCCTCTCCTAATTCTCTACCTTATGCCAGAGAATTTATGCTTTGGATATTACCGGGGATGGTGTTGATGAACCTCACATTCTCCTACAACAACATAATGCGAGCCACTGGTTATCCGAGCAGAGCTATGTACACCAACATGATCGGAGCAGGGATGAACGCCATTTTAGCCCCACTCTTCCTGTTTGGATTTAAATGGGGTATAAAAGGAGCCGCGATTGCCACAGATATTTCAATGCTTGTGACCGCTTTCTTCGTGATGAGCCACTTTTTCAAAAAAGACGTCACCTTGCATTTCGTGAGGGGGACCTTCAAACTTGATTGGAAAGTTATCCGGGCCATCCTTTACATAGGTATGTCTCCCTTCCTGATAAATGTGGCCGGATCCGCAATAAACGCTATCGTAAACAATTCGCTTTTGAAATACGGAGGTGACGATGCTATCGCATCGGTCGTGGTGTTCAATCGTTTCGTCACCATATTTGTGTTTGTTGTTATAGGCATCTGCCAGGGTATGCAGCCCATTTTGGGATATAATTATGGTTCGGGAAAACTCGACCGATTGTTTGCTACCCTTCGTCTGGCGATTGTAAGCGGAGTTTGTGTCACCTCTATAGGTAGTCTGGTAGGGGCTTTCAATCCAGGAATTATTGCGGCTGCATTCATGCAGGATGAAGCGCAGATAAATTGTGCGATCAATTGTTTGCGAATCACCACCATCACCTTCTGGATGGTAGGATTCCAGATTGTCGGCACCAATTTCTTCCAAAGTTTAGGTATGGCCGGCAGAGCCGTATTCCTTTCGCTCACCCGACAGATTATATTCATGATACCCATGTTGCTGATATTGCCACCGAGATTCGGTCTTGACGGGGTGTGGTCTTGTTATCCCGTTTGTGACTTCGCCGCGGCAGTAGTGACAGCTATCATGCTGATAGTGCAGATTAAAAAAATTAAGAGAAAAAAACTTGAATTGGCAGTATGAGGATAGATTTTACCCCCATAGTACGACCTTATTTTACAAGGATAGCGAAACGTGTAGACCAATGGAAAGACAACACTGAGGCTATCCAAAGAGAATTGCTGACAGATCATTTGAAAAAGGCCTCAAACACCGAGATAGGAAAGAAATATGGATTTGCTGATATCTTAGCCGGCAAGCATCCCTATAAGGAATATTCAAAAAGAGTGCCCACCGTTCATTATGAAGATGTGCGCGAGGATGTTATGAAAATGATCAAGGGCAAAAAAGATATTTTGTGGCCAGGGGTATGTAGAAATTTCGCCCAGTCATCCGGAACATCGGGTGGCAAATCAAAGTATCTTCCTATTACCGAGGATTCCCTCAAAGGCAACCATTACAGAGGAGGAGAAGACGCTGTAGCCCACTATCTCAATAATAATCCAAAAAGCCGTATGTTTGCAGGGAAAGGTTTCATCCTGGGTGGATCATTTTCCAACACTCTTAATATTCCTGCCGGCACGATCCATATCGGGGATTTAAGTGCCACTCTTATCAATCACATCACTCCCTTGGCGGAATTGGTGAGAGTGCCTTCAAAGAAAACCGCATTGCTAAGTGATTGGAATCAAAAATTGCCGGCTCTTGTCAACGAAGCCTCTAAAGAATATGTCACTAATATTTCCGGTGTGCCTTCATGGTTCCTTACAGTGCTGAGACACATCCTCGAGAATAAGAAAGCCACCACTCTTGCCGATGTCTGGCCCGGTCTGGAAGTATTTTTCCATGGTGGAATATCCTTCGAGCCTTATCGTGATGAGTATATGGAAATCACCAAGGGACTTGATATGCATTTCGTTGAAACCTACAATGCTTCCGAAGGATTTTTCGCGGTGCAAAATGATCCCGACGACAAGGGTATGTTGTTGATTATCGACCGTGATGTGTTTTATGAATTCATACCTGTGACAGATCCGGATGCCTCCCCGGTACCTGTTTGGGAAGTAAAGCCCGATCATACTTATGAAATGGTGATCTCATCCAGCAATGGTCTTTGGAGATACCGGTTAGGAGACACCGTGAGAATCACTTCCGTTAATCCCGTCAAGATAAGAATCGCGGGGAGAACCGGTGCATTTATCAACGCTTTTGGCGAGGAATTGATGGAAGATAATGCCGAACGGGCAATAGCCTCTGCCTGCCATCTCCACAATGCAAACATTTTGAATTATACTGCCGCTCCGGTGTATGCCAAAAGAAACAAGAAAGGTCACCATCAATGGCTAATTGAATGGGACAAGGAACCGGCTGATATTCAAGCCTTCATAAAAACCTTGGATGAAGAATTGCGTAAATTAAATTCCGATTACGATGCCAAACGTTCCGGAAATATTTTTCTGGATGCTCCGGAAATAGTAAATGCCAGAAAAGGGATATTCGACGACTGGCTCAAAAGCAAAGGTTCCCACAAATTGGGCGGACAAAGAAAAGTGCCACGCCTGAGCAACAATAGAGAAATGATGGAAAACATTCTATTATTGAACAAAGCATGAAATTCAGGACAGAATATACCAGCAAGAAATCTCCTATCACTCTGTCTCCAAAGAAACCTGTGGTGATGGCCGGTTCCTGTTTTTCTCAGAATATAGCTCGAAAAATGAGTGAACATCTATGGAAATCAGTGAATCCATTCGGCACTCTTTATAATCCTTTCTCAATATGCATGGCCATCGATATGATGCTTGACCTGGAAAAAGGATACCAAAGGTTTGAAAAATCCTTGTTTGAATTCAACGGCATTTGGAATTCAGATTTTTTTGACTCTTCATTTTCTGCAAGAATCAAGGAAGACTGCATTCGGGAATTTTTAAACAGACAGAAAGATTTTCTTGAAAATATTTCCGAGGGAAGGGTTTTGATTGTGACATTCGGAACCTCCATATGCTACCATCTCAAAGAAACCGACAGTATTGTAGGAAATTGTCATAAACAGCCATCCGACCTTTTCTTTGAAAAAAGAATGTCCGTGAGCGATGTTTTCATCTATTGGCACGTACTTATCGATAATATAAAAAAGAGATTTCCGGATATAAACATTATCTTCACTGTGAGTCCCGTAAGACACTTGAAAAATGGTTTTATTGGAAATTCGCGTTCAAAAGCTGTGCTTCAATTGGGCATAGAGGAAATCTGTCAATACGAGAATAACTGCCGATATTTTCCGGCTTATGAAATCATGCTTGATGATTTAAGGGATTATCGGTTTTACGCCTCCGACCTTGTGCACCCTACGGAGGAAGCGGTGGAATATATTTGGGAAAAATTCAGGGAAACCTATCTGGACGAAGAAGGCAACAAACTTTTGGAAGAGGGTGCGAGAAAAGTGAAGTGCGCCAATCATCGCCCAATGACCGGGGCTTTGGGAAAGCCTTTAATAGAAAAGGGCACCCACCCCTAAGGATGTTGCCCCTTTTCATAAAATAAGCAAGTGTTTTATTATTTTATGAAGTCTGAAAAACTTCAGAGATAATCTTATTCGCCCATTCTTGCAATTTCCCTTGCAATATAGGCATCCATTTCCATACCATTGCCCAATTTGAATTCAGGGAAATTGTTTTTAATCTGTTGATAGCATTCAAGAGCTTTTCCGAAGTTACCCTGTGCGTCATACACATTGGCTTCCTTGAGAAGCACTCTCGGCACGATTTGAGGATTACCGTTGGCCTTTCTAACAGCCTTTTGGAAATAATTTAAAGCTTCGTCATAATTTTCAAGGTTCACATAGCAGTCGCCGGTGAGAACGAGAGCGTTTGCCTCGAGAATATCGTCTTTTGATGAGAACTTCTTGAGATATTGAGCGGCCTCTTCATATCTGCCTTGGTTGTAAAGAGCCTCGCCTGCACTTAAAGCTGCCAATTTACCTGCGTCATCGCTACCATATTGGTCAGCCACTTCCATGTATTGGGCTGCAGCTGTGGAGTCATTTAGAGCCTGGGTTTCTACACCGTTGTAAGCCTCAAAAGCCTTTTCTACATGGGGATTTTTATAAATGAACAAGTAACTGAGTACAAAAGCAGCCACCACGAGAATGATGCCGACAGCTATTAGGATTATTTTCTTATTGTTTGCTATTTTCGTACTCGCATCAGAGAGATGAGTGTTCATACGATCGATTGCGGTCTCTTCCTGATGTTTATCTTTATGGGATGCCATTTTTAAGTTGTAAGTTTTGGGTTTTAAGTTGTGAGTTTAATTGTTGCGCAAGGAATTAACCCCGCATAATAAAGGGGAAAAGTACCCTATTTCCCTACAAGTTGCGAAATTACACAATTTTTACGTTACCCACAATTTTTTATCTTTTTTTTTCCTAATTTCGCAAAGTAAATCAAAGAAAACATCCACCAATGGCTTCCGACCAATCATTAGCTCTTGAACAAAAAACTGTGATGCGCCTTTCCCAACAGCAATTGCGGTTCACCAAACTGTTGGAATACACAGCACCGGAACTGGAGGAGGCTATAGAACGTGAATTGGAAGAGAACCCGGCTTTGGAAGTGGATGAAGACCAACCGGTGCCCCAGGAAGAAATACCCCGTTATAGGCTTTACACACAGAATTCCCAACAGGATGACCAAACCTATGACTTTTCACCCGCCGACACCGGCGAAACCCTATTGGATGCTCTCTTAAGACAACTTTCAGAGCGCACCCTACCCGATCTGGAAAGAACCACCGCCAGATACATTATAGGCAATATAGATACCAATGGCTATCTTCGTAGACCTCTCGTTGGAATTATCAACGACATGGCCTTCGGTCCCGGTATAAATGTAGATGAAGCCACAGCTAAAAAGGCTCTTGAAACCGTACAGGATTTCGAACCTTACGGCGTAGGGGCTTCCGACTTGAAGGAGTGCCTGCGTCTGCAGTTGATTCATCTTCCCCAGACGCAAACCGCAAAAGATGCTCTCAATATTATCGACAACCAGTTTGAGGCTTTCTCTATGAAACATTCCCACAGACTTGTCACTACACTTAAACTTTCTCCTGAAAGAGTGAAACAAGCGGTGGATCTTATCAGAAGCCTCAACCCCAAACCGGGAGCCGCTTTTGCCTCATCTCTTGATACTTCCAATGTGATTGTGCCGGATTTGAATGTGAATGTGGAAGACGGTGAGATTTCTATTTCTACCAACAACAGGATTCCTGAACTAACCATCGACAGGACTTTTTCGGAAGCTGTGGCCGAACTAAACGCAAGCGCCAACCGTAGAGCCAAGAAAGGAAATGAATTTATTCTGTCTCGTTATAATGACGCACGCGACTTTATCAAAATCTTGAAGCAAAGGCAAGACACCCTGATGAATGTGATGACAGCCATCGTAAAAATTCAGAAAGAGTATTTCCTTACCCAAAACATCTACCGATTGAAACCTATGATGATCAAGGATATCGCAGCCCTCACCGGTTATGATCTCTCTGTTGTGTCGCGAGCCACTACCAACAAACACGTCAACACTCCTTGGGGAATATTTCCTTTGCGGTTCTTTTTCAGTGATTCCATCGGTTCTGAAAATTCAGAAGATGTGGAAGTCCTCACAAACAGAAAAATTGAGGCTGAAATCACCAAGATCGTGGATAATGAAGATAAAAAACACCCGCTGAGCGACGAAAAAATACGTCTTGAAATGCTCGATAAGGGTTATGATGTGTCTCGACGTACAATCGCTAAATATAGAGACAGGAAAGGAATCCCTGTGGCAAGGCTTCGGAAAGAGATGTGAGGAGATGGGTAAAGATTAAAGTGTAAAGTGTAAAGTGTAAAGTGTAAAGTTGAAAGATTAAAGTTGAAAGTTAGGGATTAGGGTTGTAAATGAGTAATAAGATATTTATGATAAAGAAGATTTTGAATTTTAAAACAATTTTGGTGCTTGCGGTTATGTTTGTGCCAATGGTGGCTTTCGCAGTCACTCAAAAGGAAATGGAACAGGCACGCACCATTGCGGCTAAAGCATATATACGATATGCCAACGACGGTTCAGGTTATCTTGATGATCTTAATCCGAAAACAATGGATGAACTGGAGGCATCCCTGAAACCGAAAGAGAAAGAAAACATTAAGGCATTCAAAGCCATACCGGTGCCCACCGATTATAAAGACTGGGGAAAAGAGAAATTGGTGGAATATTGGGCTGTGACTGCTTTTCAAGATAAAGGTCTTTTGGAGAAAGGACGTGGAGGAAGACTGCGTGCTCGTTCCCAGATCAATAAAATGACCATAGCTCCACCCCAGCCAGAGGCTCCGGCTACCCCTGTTAACTCTACAGGTCAATCTCCGGATACTGCTTCAGCGGCGGCCAACAATTTGACTTCGCTCGACAGCCTGGGTATGGCGGTGAATGCTCCTTTGAATGCGGATGATGATTTTGATGAAGAAGGTTTAAATGTAGATAAAGCCACTAATTATACATGGGTATATATTATGGTTTTAGGGATATTGGTGGCTATAGTGGTGGCGTTGGTGGTATATGCTGCCAATGTTATGAAGAAAAACGGCAATCAATCTTCCCAGGAAAAATATCAACAAAGGGAAAACCAAGAAAAATTGGAGCATTACGAATCATTGGTGTCAGATAAGGATGTGGAGATTTCAATGTTGAGAAAGAAACTTGAAGCCGCCACTAAGCAAAATTCAGAACTTAAGTCTAAATTGGAGACCCTCACTGCCGAGATGGGTGCGTTGTTAGCATCTTCAAAAACTTCAAGCGAACCTAAAAGGCAAGAATCTGTAGAAGCTCCACCCTCCAAACCGGTATTGAGAACCATATTTCTGGGAAGAGCGAACGCAAGAGGCATATTTGTAAGAGCAGACAGGACTCTTAACGTGGGCAATTCGGTATTTGTGCTTGACACTTCGGATGGATTCACCGGCACTTTCAGAGTAGCGGATTCTCCCGCAGCCTGGAGTCTGGCATTGTCTAATCCTAAAGAATATCTTGAAACTGCCTGCACAGGCCATGACCTTGATGACACAGCCGATGCTTCCCGTATCATTACGGAAACTTCCGGAACCGCAGTCTTTGAAGGCGGATGCTGGAAAGTGATCCGAAAGGCTAAGATCAGATACGCAGAATAATAATAAAACAACAAGAAACAAAAACCTCGCCCTTCAAAGAACAGCGAGGTTTTCTTATGTTCAATAAATTTCTTATTGTTTATTTTGTTTTTCTTCGGAATAATCGATAGCAGCCTTGATGAATGACATAAACAGGGGATTCGGATTCAATACGGTGCTTTGATATTCCGGGTGATATTGGGTACCGACAAACCAGCGTTTGCCCTCGCCTTCCACCACTTCCACAAGTTTTGTGCCCGGATTTACACCCACACATTTAAGTCCGTTATCTTCAAAATCCTTACGGTATTTTTCATTGAACTCATAGCGATGGCGATGGCGTTCGCTCACTTTTTTCTTCCCGTAGGCTTTTGCAGGAATTGAACCTTCCAAAAGTTCGCAATCATAGGCTCCGAGACGCATCGTTCCTCCCTTGTCGGAAATATTCTTCTGTTCCTCCATAATGTCTATCACCGGATATGGAGTGGTGGGATCCATTTCCACGGAATTCGCTCCTTTATATCCAAGCACATTCCTTGCAAATTCTATCACCATGCATTGCATACCCAAGCAAATGCCAAGTGTTGGAACATCATGCTCACGACACCATTTAAGGGCAACCAATTTACCTTCGATACCTCTCTTTCCGAAACCGGGAGCCACTATCACCCCGTCCATTTCTCCCAATTTGGAAGCAACGTCAGCCTCGGTCAATTTCTCGGAATGGATATAGGTGAGGTTTAACTTATGGTCGCTCCAAGCAGCCGCATGGCTTAAGGATTCTGAAATTGATTTATAGGCATCCTGAAGTTCTACATATTTTCCCACCAAAGCGATTTTCACCTCTTTTGTGGCATTATGCAATTTATCCAGGAATAGATTCCAATCATTGAGATCCGGTTCGTGGCCACCTTCCATTTCTGTCTTTTCCAAAACAATCTGGTCGAGACCCTGGGCAGCCATCATCAACGGAACCTCATAAATGCTCTTGGCATCCAAACTTTGGAACACAGCCTCAGGAGAAACATTACAGAACTGAGCCACCTTCCGGCACATCTGGGGCGGAAGCTCCTTCTCGGTGCGTAACACCAACACATCAGGTTGTATACCGGTTTGCTGCAACATCTTCACCGAGTGTTGAGTAGGTTTGGTCTTAAGTTCCTTGGCCGCCTTGATATATGGAACATAAGTGAGGTGGATAAACAATGCATTTTTCCCCAATTCCCATTTTAGCTGTCTCACCGCTTCAAGATAAGGAGTGGACTCTATGTCGCCAACGGTTCCACCTATTTCAGTGATCACGAAATCATAATTACCTTTTTCACCGAGTTTTTTTACATTCCTCTTGATTTCATCGGTGATATGAGGCACAATCTGCACTGTCTTTCCCAAATAGTCTCCGCGTCTTTCCTTTTCAATTACATCACGATAGATTCTTCCCGTGGTGAGATTGTTAGCGCGGCTTGTCTTTATGTTGGTGAATCTCTCATAGTGGCCTAAGTCAAGGTCTGCCTCATGACCATCCGAAGTCACATAGCATTCTCCATGCTCATAGGGATTCAGTGTACCCGGGTCGATATTGATATAAGGATCAAACTTTTGCACGGTTACTGTGTAGCCTCTCGACAATAAAAGCCTTGCCAACGAAGAGGATATGATTCCTTTTCCAAGTGACGAAACCACACCGCCCGTCACGAATATATATTTAGTGTCTTTCATCAGAGTTTTATACCTATATCAATATATAATTAATTACGTGGATTCTTTTTTTCATAGTAAGCCACAAAAGCCTTGTTGACCAACCTCACACCACCCGGAGTGGGATAATCGCCGGAGAAATACCAATCTCCTTGATGTTGGGGCACTGCCTTGTGCAGCCCCTCTAATGTCTGGAATATCAACCTCACTTCCGCATGAGTTCCGGCAGGTGTCAACATCTCGGCCATTTTAGTAGCCACTTCCTGTTGGGAGAAAGGAGAGTAAATGGCCTTTACACAATTCTTCTGTTGATCGTCGGGCAAGTCTGCCATTGCCAGGCATTTTTCATACACATCTTTAATGACATTCTCCATGCCTCTTTCCTTCAGCAATGCGATTGCCGCACGGAAAGCGGCGAATTCTCCCAGACTTGACATGTCGATGCCATAATAGTCGGGATATCTCACTTGTGGAGATGAACTCACCACAATTATTTTTTTAGGATGCAGCCTGTCGAGAATTCTGAGAATACTCTGTGTAAGGGTGGTGCCTCTCACAATGCTGTCGTCAATCACCACAAGATTATCCTCATTGTTCTTTACGCATCCGTAGGTCACATCATATACGTGTGCCGCCAATTCATCTCTCGACTCTCCTTCGGTGATGAATGTACGCAACTTTATATCTTTTATTGCTATTTTCTCAATCCTAAGTTTTTGACTTATGATTTTTTTCACCCTTTCATCGGTGAGGGCATCTCTGTCGCGGGCTTTAAGAATTTTCTCTGTTTTCAAATTATTGAGATGATATTCCAGGCCCTCCACCATACCGATAAAAGCCACTTCCGCAGTATTGGGTATGAAAGAGAAAACAGTATGGTCGATGTCATTACCTATTTTTTCAAGTATTTCAGGCACCAGATATCTTCCAAGCCGTTTCCTTTCCTGATAAATGTCGGCATCGCTACCTCGGGAAAAATATATCCTCTCGAAAGAACATTTTTGATTGTCGCTGGCATCCAATATTTGGGAAATCTCCGTATGTCCTTTTGAGGTGACCGTGATGGCATATCCGGGTTCAAGTTCCTTTACATCTTTTCTGGCTATGTTGAAAACTGTCTGCAACACCGGGCGTTCCGATGCCACCACCACAATTTCCTCATCTTGATAGTAATATGCGGGACGTATACCATTGGCATCCCGTAGAGCGAACATATCACCGGAACCGGTGGCACCACAAATCACATAGCCACCATCCCAAGTTGGAGCCGCAGCTTTCAACACCGCCTTGATATCTATTTCTTCCTCTATCTTTTTGGTAATTTCCAATTCGGGAAGTGTGTCACGATATTTTCGGTAGACCTTATGATTCTCCTTGTCCAAGGCATATCCGAGTTGTTCCAACAGCATCACTGTATCGCTGTAAATTCGAGGATGCTGACCTTTCTCCACTACTTTTTTGAAAATTTCATCCACATTTGTCATGTTGAAATTTCCACAAAGAAGAAGGTTACGAGAAGGCCAATTGTTTCTTCTTAAGAAAGGATGTACATAACTCATACCGGATTTGCCGGTGGTGCTGTATCGAAGATGGCCCATATAGATTTCTCCTACAAAAGGTGCACTTTGTTCCACCTCCTGAGGACCCATATGTTCCAATTGTATTTTCTCAAGGTCGAGACTTATATTGTCGAAAATTTCCCGAATCGCCTGGGTACCTAAAGCCCTCTGACGAAACACATACTCCGAACCGGGGAGAGCATGAAGTTTTACCACACCGACACCGGCTCCTTCCTGACCGCGGTTGTGTTGCTTCTCCATAAGGAGATAGAGCTTTTTGAGAGCCCATGAATAGCTCCCGTATTTCTCTTTATAATATTCGATTGGCTTCAGCAGCCTAATCATTGCAATTCCGCATTCATGTTTTAACGGGTCCATTGGGTCTCCTTTCGGTTTACTTTGCAAATTTACATTATCCATAACAACCAACCAATAACAATTTGTTAAAAAGCGTCATCGTATTGAATTTTTATGGGTTTGTCTTTATGAAAATTTCAATGTATTTTTGCATCGGTGGTTTTCTTTGCCAATGAATGAGAAAGTAAAGAAAATAGGTTCTAACATACTCAACAGCGACCAACTGGTGTTCACTTTCATCAGATCCGCCGGGGCGGCTCAATTCGCTTCCTGGATAGATTTGGGCACTGCTTTTGTTCTCTTTGCCTTTGCACATTTCGCACCCTGGGCTTCTACAGCTATCGGTGCATTTGTGGGGGGTGTGATCAATTGTGTGCTTAATTACAGGTTCACTTTCCATGCCAACAGTTGTCCTTGGAAAGCGGTGATTGTGAAATATGCTTTGGTGTGGGTGGGAAGCCTTCTTCTTAATTCTTTCGGCACGGAACTTCTATACTATGGCCTTATGCATTGGCCTTGGCTCGAAACCATAGGTTTTAAACCCGACGGTTATTTCGCAGCTGCACGTCTCGCTGTATCCGGTGTGGTTTCTTTGGCTTGGAATTTCGTGCTTCAACGTAATTTTGTTTACCACCCAAGTAGGTTTGATTCCAAAGCCATCACTTTTGTAGATTTTTTCACAGGTAAAAAAGTATCCCGGAATGAAGATCTTTCTTCCTCATCTATAAAGACTGAGAGTTCTTCTAATTCTTAATTTAGTATTTCTTTGATTTTCAATATATTATTATAAATTTTCGAAAAATTTTAATTTTTGCGAAAAAAATTTATAAAGTTCGTGAACCTATTTCACCTCTCGTGAGTTATAATAATGTGACAAGGATGTTCAGAACCGCTAAGCGAGAGCACACTGAAAGTCAAGCCGGATGCCTTAGAGCACGGTCCTTTCAAAAAGTGGATGCCAAGCCCGGAGATGAAAGGATTTTCACAGACAAGCAACGAGTGCACATCGAGCCTCACCGGATGCCTTAGAGCGCGGGAGTTTTCAGAAGATGGATGCCAAGATGCGACAGTGAAGAGATTTTGTCTGAGTTATGAAAAGAGAAAAATCATCCCGGTCGGCAATAAGAATTAGGATATAGCCTTTTGCCGGCCGGGTAATTTATAGCAAACCTTTCATGATGTGTGGGGGAATTTTTCCCCGGTAGAAAATATAACCTTTTCGTAACCTTGATGTTGCGGGGGCGGCAGGAGAAATCCCGTAGCTCCCGTTTCTCTTTAAAACCTGTAGATAACTTGTGGAAAACAGGTTGATTTCATATCTAAATTTAATCCAAATGTTTCTGAGGATACATTTTGTTTTATCAAATTTTATTTTAGGCTCATAGTTTTTTTATCCGCAAATTATTTTTCACATTATTTTCTTTTATTTTTCTTTACGATATCTGCCTTTCCTTTCTCTCTTTTCTACAGCTAAACAGCTTTCCTTTATAAGGAATTTATTAAATTTGCATTTATCTACAAGGTGTTTATAAAGTTTATATTTCATTAATAATCAGATTTGACCCCTGTAGACACCATGAACATAAACTTCAAAAAGGATTCAATAACTCTAAAATCCAAATTTTTAAGCAAAAAGTTATAGGAGTTATCAACACCCTTTGTTGTTGTTTATTTTCTTATTATTTAATTTTAAATTTTTAATATTTAACTAACTAAAAAATGAAAACGGGGTCGGAAACAAGAAGCGTTGAGTGGCTTCGTGACGAAATAGCCAAACTAAAAAAAGAGAAAAATGCTCTCATCATGGCACATTATTATCAGCGCGACGAAATCCAGGAGATTGCGGATTTCATTGGAGATTCTCTGGCTTTGGCTCGCCAAGCGGCTAAAACCGATGCTGATATAATAGTGATGTGCGGAGTGCATTTCATGGGTGAGACAGCCAAAATTCTTTGTCCCGACAAAAAAGTGCTCATTCCTGATCCCAATGCAGGGTGCTCTTTGGCCGATAGTTGCGATCCTGTGGAATTCAAGAAATTTGTAGAGGAACATCCCGATCACACGGTGATAAGTTATGTAAACACTTCCGCGGCTGTTAAAGCCCTCACGGATATAGTGGTCACTTCGGGTAACGCACGACAGATTGTGGAGAAACTTCCCGAAGAAGAGAAAATAATATTCGGACCCGATCATAACTTAGGGGAATATATCAACAGTGTCACAGGTAGAAACATGCTGCTTTGGAAAGGTGCATGCCATGTTCACGACAGATTCTCTCTTGAAAAAATTATAGAGATGAAGAAGGAACATCCGGGAGCGAAGATACTAGTGCATCCTGAGTGTAGGAGACCTTTACAACTCATAGCCGACAAAGTTGGTTCCACAGCAGCTTTACTGGATTTTGCACAGAAGGATGAGGCCCGGGAATATATTGTGGTGACGGAAAGTGGTATCCTTTTCGAAATGAGAAATAAATGCCCGCAAAAAACCTTCCTTGCCGCTCCGGCTGAAGATGCCGAGTGCCAATGCAACGAATGTGATTTCATGAAGATGAACACGCTGCAGAAGGTCTATGAATGTCTCAGGGATGAAACTCCGGAAATCATCGTGGATGAGAAAGTGGCCGAAAAGGCAGTCAAACCTATCCAACGAATGTTGGAAATGAGCAATTGATTTATAGAGATGGACCGGGAGAAGAAAAATATTTTGGAACTTACCAACTGCAGTGTGAATCAATACCGGCAGATGGAAAAATTTCCGGTGGCTGTATTGCTCGACAACGTAAGGTCTATGTATAATGTGGGATCTGTGTTTCGCACTTCAGATGCTTTTCTCATTTCGGAGGTTATTCTATGTGGAATCACCGGGCGTCCTCCCCATCCGGAAATATCAAAAACAGCATTGGGTGCAGAAGAGAGCGTGAATTGGAGATATTGTGACAATGCTCTTGAGGCCGTAAAAGAAATGAAAAAAGAGGGATGGCTTATCTGTGTGCTTGAACAGGCCCACGGCAGCATCCCTCTTCAAAATTTTATACCTTCTTCCGATCTTAAATACCTTCTTGTGGCAGGCAATGAAGTGGAGGGTGTAAATCAGGAAATAGTAGACTTGGCAGATATAATACTTGAGATTCCCCAGTATGGTGTGAAACATTCTCTTAATGTGTCAGTAAGTGTGGGGATTGCTCTTTGGAAAATGGTGGAGTTTAGACAGTGAGGATCTCTTTTTCCTTGGCTGCGAAAACTTCGTCGATTTTCTTCATGTATTTGTCATGAAGTTTTTGAACCTCAGCTTCGCCGTCTTTTTCCACGTCTTCGCTCATTCCTTTTTTAATTTCTTTCTTAAGACCTTCAATAGCCTCGCGACGGGCGTTTCTTACAGATACTTTTGCATTTTCAGCCTCTGCCTTGCTTTGTTTTACAAGTTGTTTACGTCTTTCCTCTGTCAAAGGGGGAATTGATAATCTTATCACTTCACCATTGTTTTCAGGAGTGATGCCAAGGTCGGAATTGATAATTGCTTTTTCTATCTCTTTGAACATGGTTTTTTCCCAGGGTGTGATTGCTATGGTGCGAGCATCCGGAACCGAAATGTTGGCTACATTTGAAATTGGAGCTTTCGAACCATAATAATCCACTCTGATGGCATCCAGTAATCGAGGTGATGCTTTGCCGGCACGGATATGTGCCAATGCATCATCCAGATATTCCACCGCCATCTCCATATTCTCTGTGGCGTTGTCAAGATAATCTTTTACTTCCATGGTTGTATATTTTAAGTTGTGAGTTGTGAGCTGTGAGTTTTTAAGTTTTAAGTTTTGAGTTTTAAGTTGTAAGTTGGTTATAAGTAACTTTCTTTAAACTTTAAACTTTAAACTTTATTAATTGCTGACCAGGGTACCTACATTTTCTCCTTCTATCATTTTTTCGAGATTGCCTTCTTTGTCCATATTGAAAACATAAATAGGCATATCGTTTTCTTTGCAAAGGGCTGTGGCTGTAATGTCCATCACTTTGAGGTTGCGGGCTATCACTTCATCATATGTTATCTTGTCAAATTTCTTGGCGCTTGGGTCTTTTTCCGGATCGGCTGTGTAAACGCCATCAACTCTGGTTCCTTTGAGCATCACATCCGCCTCTATTTCAATGGCTCGTAGTGCGGAACCGGTGTCAGTGGTGAAATAAGGGCTCCCGGTGCCACAACTCATAATGGCTATGCTTCCCTCTTTCATGGCTTTTATTGCCTCCCATTTTGAATAAGGATATCCCACCGGAAACATTGGAATAGCAGTAAATACTTTTGCCGGTTGGCCTATTGCCTCAAAAGCGGAACTCAGTGCAAGAGAATTTATCACTGTGGCCATCATACCCATTTGGTCACCCTTCACTCGATCGAATCCTTTTGCTGCTCCCGATAAACCTCGGAAAATGTTGCCTCCCCCTATCACTATGCCTATCTGTACTCCTTTGTTGGCTACATTTTGAATCTGGCTGGCATAAGAATTCAAACGAACCGGATCAATGCCGTAGCCTTGGCTGCCCATAAGAGATTCTCCGGAGAGTTTCAACAATATGCGGTTGTATTTCATGGCTTGTTTTATTGTTTTTAATAACCAATATTTTAATAAGTGCGAGACTTGAATCCAAAATTAGTAAAAAAATTGTATTTTTGCGTATGGTCTCTGTAATACGTTATCTTTTTTTATTGTCATTGGTGGTGTTGACTGCCTGTGGTAAAAATGAATTCAACCTTGATTTCAGGTTGGAGAAGGATGTCACTGAAAATTATAATGTAAATTATTATGCTTCGGCAAAAAATGGAGGTAGAACCATTCAGGCGGTAGCCTCTGTGAGAGAAGGTAACTGTGAACTGAAAGGTTTTACCCAACAACCAACTTTATTATATATAACCAAGAGAAATTCTGTTCTTCCTTTGGTGATATATGCTGAGAAAAACAATAAAATAGAAATTTCGGGAGAGGGTAAGGAACCTTTGGATTGGGATGTAAAAGGAAATGAAATTAATGAGATCTTATCGGCTTGGAGACTCGATAATAAGGAGATAATGTCGGAATGTGTTCCCGATAGCGTGAATAATGCTGTAGAAAGATTCGTTGAAGAAAATCCTGAAAGTCAGGTGTCCACAATTCTTATGCTTTGCTATTTTGATAGGAAAGTGAATGAAAGAAAATACACTGAATTGATGGGTATGCTCAAAGGGGAGGCAAAAAATACTGAATGGCTAAGAATTATTGGGAGAAGCGACCAGTTGATTCATTCATATTCTTATCCTGCAAGATTGGAAAGCATGGTGATGAGATCTGCAAAAAAAGGTGGTGATACTCTTATCATTGACAAAAAGAATCCGGTTTTGCTTTTATTTTGGGAATCAGGTAATTCCGATAGAAAAGTTATGATAGACTCCATCAAGGCTTTGGAAAAGGAATTTCCCGATTCTTCAAGAATAATTGCGGATGTGTGTCTCGATATTGATTCCATAGGATGGAAAAACACGATGAAAAAGGATTCTTTGTATAAGGACATGAAGAGATTCTGGGCTCCGGCAGGATTGAATGAAACCAGAATGCAAAAATTAAAGGTGGCTGCCATCCCTTATTACATTGTATTCACTAAAGAGGGTGTGCAGTCTTATAGAGGCACCGATCTTTCTGATGCGATAAATGAATATCGAACTCTCTTCAATTCCTCCGATTCCACCCTAAATCAGTCACCCTAAACCCTCATAGATAAAAAGATGCTAACAAAGATATATTCAGCCTCCATCCAAGGGATTGATGCTTTTCCCGTCACAATTGAGACTTTTGGCGAGAGAGGAGCGCTTTTTTCAATAGTGGGAATGCCAGACACCGCTGTGAAGGAAAGTCAGCAGAGAATGGTGTCGGCAGTGACCCATAGCGGTGTGACTTTTCCTCATAGAAGAACCATTATTAACCTTGCACCGGCCGATGTAAAAAAAGAGGGTGCATCGTTCGATCTTCCCATGGCTTTAGGTGTGCTCACAGCTCATGAAGTGATTAAGGTGCCTCAAAATAAGTTGGATGATTATATGATAATGGGCGAACTTTCGCTCGATGGATCTGTGCTTCCGGTGAGAGGTGTGCTTCCTATGGCTATAAAGGCGAGGGAGATGGGTATAAAACGGCTTATAGTGCCCGAAGGAAATGTAACTGAGGCTGCCGTGGTGAATAAGGTAGAAGTTTATGGTGTCAAGAGTCTTGCGGAGGCCATAACCATTCTTTGCGAGGTTTCAGATATACAACCCACTGTGATAAATACACGTGAAATATTTGCCAGCGAGTCAGCTCTTTTTGATATTGACTTTTCGGAAGTGAAAGGTCAGGATAGTGTGAAAAGGGCTTTTGAAGTGGCGTGTGCCGGTGGTCATAATCTTCTGATGGTGGGTCCTCCGGGAGCCGGTAAGTCAATGATGGCGAAACGTGTGCCCACAATTCTTCCTCCCTTAAGTTTGGGTGAGGCTTTGGAAACCACAAAAATTCATTCAGTGGCGGGAAAACTTTCACGAGGTTCAATGTTGATGACACGCAGACCTTTCCGGACACCACATCACACCGTGTCTCCGGTGGCTATGGTGGGAGGTGGCACAAATCCAATGCCCGGAGAGATAAGCCTGGCAAATAATGGAGTCTTGTTTCTCGACGAGTTCCCTGAATTTCCCAGGTCGGTATTGGAAGTTCTCAGGCAACCTATTGAGGATAGGGTCATCACGGTGGCCAGAGCTAAATATACTGTGAATTATCCGGCATCGTTCATGCTTATAGCCTCGATGAATCCGTGTCCATGCGGATATTATGGTCATCCCAAGAAGAAATGCACCTGCCTGCCGGGTCAAGTGAACAAGTATATGAACAAGATATCCGGTCCGTTGATGGATAGAATTGACATCCAGATAGAGATACAGCCGGTTGAATTCGATGACATAGCGAATACCGTTCCGGCCGAGAGCAGTGCCGCTATAAGGGAAAGAGTCATTAAGGCACGGTCGATCCAGCAGGAAAGATTCAAGGGCGACAAGGGAGTTTACAGCAATTCCCAGATGAACACACGTTTGTTAAGGAAATATGCGTGGCCGGATGCTGAAGGTCTTTCCAAACTGAAGGAACGTATGGAGAAAAAGAACATGAGCGCCCGTTCCTTCGACCGGATATTGCGCGTAGCCCGCACCATCGCCGACTTGGAATCGGCCCAAAATTTACCTCTGGCCTCCTCCCCGCAATATCCCTCTGCAATGGCACAGGCCGTTAATTCACCCGTGCTCAGCCATCACATAGCCGAAGCCATCGGTTACCGCAACCTCGACCGCTCCGACTACGGCACCACCTTCTAAAAAATTATGATTACATTGTAAACTAATAGTTATGTCAGAGAAAGAATTTACATCATATAGATTCAACGACCAAACAGACCCTACAGACGAACAGTTGGCAGAACTGATGCGCCGGGCAGCACAAGATGCAAGGGAAAAAGGAAGACTAGCAAACGAGAAATTCTTTGACGAATTGCATAAGGCTTGTGAAGAGGCAAGGCACCGTTCTCTTTAAAATTAAATAAGACATGGAGAACGATAGAAGACCAATTTTAATAGTCATAGCAGGACCTAATGGTTCAGGCAAGACTACTATAACTTCAAGGTTGCTTAAAAGTGAGTGGCTTGAGGATGCTGTCTATATCAATCCAGATAATGTTGCCCAGGAAAAGTTTGGAGATTGGAATTCTCCGGAAGCAGTTGTCAATGCTGCCAAATATTGTGAGGAATGGCGCGAAAGATGTCTTTCAGAAAAAAGGAGTTTGATTTTTGAAACTGTTTTTTCTTCTCAGGGGAAAGTGGAGTTTGTAAGAAGGGCTTTAAAAACCGGATATTTTGTAAGGATTTTCTTTATTTCCACCAACAATCCGACAATCAATTCGGCAAGAATAGCCAAACGCGTGATGGAGGGAGGTCATGACGTACCAATTACAAAAATAATTTCACGGTATATCAAATCCATCGCCAACTGTTCTGAGGTAGCCGGAGAAGTTGACAGACTCTATGTTTATGATAACTCCATAGATGGAGAGGAAGCACGACCTTTATTCAGACTAAAAAATGGTGAAACAGGTAAAATATATACGGATCAAATTCCAGAATGGGCGAAGAATATCCTGCCTTAAAGTAACAAAGATAATTGAAAAAAAATTTAAATATGAGGCTATCAACTACCGCAACCTCGATCGCTCCGACTATGGCACCACTTTCTGATTAATTTTGGCTCCAATGTAAACTAATTGTTATGTTTAAGTCATTTTGATACGTACAAAAGTCATGTCGATGTTTGAAGATACGTTTATAAAGTGATTTTTTTGATATAAAATTACACTGACGTTAATTTTATGTCAAAATTTTTACTATTTTTACAATATTTTGATGGGAATGAAGTAATGAAATTGAAAGATTTGGGAAATATACCTTTTACTGTTTCCATTTTGGATTCTATATTTCCTGAAAACTCTGCAATAGTAGCCAAAGCCAAGAGATTGGAAGAAGCCGGTGAAATAGTTCGACTCAAGAGGGGCCTATATATCGTTAATCCTGATATCACAGAAAAACCGATAAATGAATTTCTTATTGCCAATCATTTATATGGACCTTCCTACGTTTCAATGCAGTCGGCCTTAAGATATTATGGACTAATTCCGGAAAGAGTGTATGAAATTACTTCGATTACAACCGGTTTGCATAAGGAATTCAAAAATAAAATAGCGTCCTTTTCTTATATACATTGCTCTAAAGAATATTATAACATTGGCATAGAGATCATAAAAGAGAGCCGCCATCAATTTATTATGGCTTCTCCCGAGAAAGCTCTTTGTGACATGATGGTGTATACTCCTAATCTTAATTTTCGATATCAATCTGAAATTCAGTTTTATTTGGAGGAGGATATTCGTTTTAATATGGATGCTTTTAAAGATTTTAATGTGAATATTCTAAGAGAATGTGAAGAAAAAGGAAAGAAGAAACACATGATTTCTCAACTTATAAAATATATTGAAAATGGCCGGTATCTTTGAAGACATGTTATCTCGTTACGAGACTTCTTCTTCTGAATCTATGCAAAATGCCACTTTGGAAGTTATTCAGCAAGTGACATTGGCGGGGCTTCAAAGAGGAGGATTTTTTGATAAGGCGGCGTTTTATGGAGGAACATGTCTAAGGATTTTTCATGGGTTGAGAAGGTTTAGTGAAGATATGGATTTTATATTGCTCAGGAAAAACGAAACCTTTGATATTGAAGATTATTTCCCAGCAATAATTTCTGAATTCCAATCTTTAGGAAGAGAAGTTTATATTACAAAAAAAGACAAGAAAAACTTTGGGAAAGTGGAATCAGCATTCTTGAAGGATAACACCGAGGTTTATAATCTTTCTTTTCAGACAGAGAAAAGTTATAAGATAAAAATAGAAATAGACACGGATCCTCCTTTAGGATTCAAGACGGAGCCTAAATTATTGTTGCAGCCTTTTTCCTTCTTTACAAGGACACTTTCACTTCCTGATTTATATGCCGGAAAAATGCATGCACTGATTTTTAGAACGTGGAAAAATCGTGTGAAAGGAAAGGATTGGTATGATTTCGAATGGTATGTCAGAAACGGCATAAAGCTTAATTTTTCTCACTTTAAAGAAAGAACCTTAGAATTTAATGGATTATGTATCACAAAAGATGAATTCATGAGATTGCTAAAGAATCGGTTCAATGAAACTGATATAGAAATGGTGAAAAGAGATGTAAGACCTTACCTTATAGATCCACGAGAGATTGAAATATGGAGTAACGATTATTTCCTTCAGTTAGCTGATATGATTAAATTTGAGGAATGAATATGATTCTATCAACTGTTTATTCCATCACCAAACTGTATATTAATGCTGTGGCGATGGCGGGAGGTATGGATTTATAATTTCCTTAGAGTTGTGATTCCATTCATTTTGCCTGCCACGTATCTGATATTGTTATTACTTTTCTCTCCCTTCTTTTGGAAATAATCCATATTCACAGGTTGATGCAGAATAAACTCAAGACAATGAAACGTATCTCCCGGCCGAATGGTGGAATTTTCACAATCCATTGCCACGAATTTATTATCTCCTAAATACTCTATTACACATTTTCTATTTGGCAGCCAGCCTATTTCTATCCTGTCCCCTACAGAAAGTGAATTTACGGATATATATTCACCCTCCACCATGTCAGAGTCTATAATTCCTGATTCATTTAAGGATTTACAGAAAGTTGTCCAATCTTTTTTGCCGGTATATTCACACAGAATGTTTAAAGTGTGCATCGATAAGGAAGTTTGTCTTCGTGTTGAATAGTTCCAGACTCTTTCGAGAGTAGAAGGAGAGATATTTTGTTTAAGAAATTCTCGTATTCGGTCGCCTAAAGCGATAAAATCGGCAGGAACTTCACATTTCTTCCCAAATTTGTTTTCAACTTCCAGCCGCAAGGCATTTATTTGAGGAGAGGAGCTTTCTATTCCCATATTATAATTAACTTTGAAACGAGTATAATAAGTGATGGTTGCCAAAGATAGTGAAATAATCGATTTAAACGAAAAGGTTTTTAAGAATAATCTGAATGAGTTGTTTGAATTGATTCACGCCACCTCTCATTCCCTTTTATATCGAATGAGAAAGGATGGCAAATATTTCATTGTAAAACAATCAGTCAGATCTGACCTAGATGGAAGAAAGATCCTCAGGCGTGAGTATGAAATCGGAATCACGCTTTCCCATCAAAACATTATAGATGTTTATGAATACCGTTATGAAGAAAATTTTCAAGACTCTATCATAATGGAATACGTAGAAGGCAGGACCTTAAGTGATTTTCTCGCAGAGTCGCCTTCTTTTAAAACCAGGAAAAGGATTTTCTCAGAACTTTTAGATGCCATAGAATATCTTCATCAACAAAGAATCATTCATAATGACATCAAACCTGAAAATATTATTATCAGCCGTACCGGAGACAGGTTAAAACTTATAGATTTGGGTCTGGCTGACAATGATATGCATTATGCTCTTAAATCTATCGGATTTACAAAAGGCTTTTCTGCTCCCGAACTTATTGAAGAAAGGAAGTCGGATGTAAGATCAGATATTTATTCTTTGGGAGTGCTGATGAGATTAATATTTGGCAACAGATATTCAGGAATTTCTAAGAAGGCAAAGAATAAAAATCCCGAAAAACGTTTTTATAGTGTAAGCCACCTGAGGAAGAATTGGGAAAGAAATTATTTAAAATGGGCTATCCCATTATCTTTTTCATTGGTATTATTAATAGGTTTCGGAATAATTAGTATCATTAATTTTCAAAAAAATAAATTATCGAATCTTGAAGAAACCATTGAAAATCAATATAAAGAATTGCAAGTTCAAAAACAAAGATATGAAACCTTACAAACAGAATATCACAAAGAAGCCGATTCATTAAAGAATTCCCTACACTCAAGAGAAAAGCATGAATTATTAAAAAAAGAACATCTTGACAAATTTAGGAAAGACTTGAAAATACTGGCAGGGAGGTCTTTGGATTCTATTAAAATATGCCATACTTATTTTGAGGTATTTCCCATCCGTCATAATTTCAAAGTACTAGCCAATCAATATTATGCTAGCCAACCAAAAACGATTGATGGAGAGGATATTTCGCCGCAGTTATATACTATTTTAAACTCCGAAATAGCATCAGCTGAGAAAGCATTCATTCATTATTTCCCGAACTGATAAAAGAAGGGGGTGTGTCAAAATGAGATATGACACGACCCGATGAAAAAGAAGCCGT
>JAFLTP010000050.1 GCA_022510405.1 Muribaculaceae bacterium
AAAAAATGCACATCCGCGTGGACTTCACGCCGATGGTGGACATGAACATGTTGCTTATAACATTCTTCATGCTTTGTACCACAATGATCAAATCGCAAACTCTCACTATCGCCCTTCCATCTAATGAAAAGGTGGAAAACACAGAAAACATGTCACAAGCTTCTGCCGACGATGCAGTAACAATCATTGTTGATGCAAAGCGTAAACCCGGCACAAACCTTGTAGACACTGTAAATGGTGCAGTAGTGAATGAAGTTTACTATTATTTCGGAAAACCCGGGGGTGATGCAGGTATGTTCGGTGCAGGTGGTGAAATCATCTCAGCCAACAACAACCTTCAAAAATCCGAATTCCTTACTGATGAGGTTAACAGCGTTGGTGATCATTCACCTCGCGGCATTCGCCAAATCATCCAGGAAAGAAATAAGGAGGTGCTTGCCGAAATTAAGAAAATTAAAGAGCAATACGCAAACGGTGGTTTTGGTCCTCTCGAAACTAAGGCTGAAAGAGAAGCCGCTCAGGAAAAATATGACGAAGCTGCTTCCGCAATCCGTAAAAACGAGAACCTTAAGAAACCGGTTATCATCTTGAAGTCAACTCCACAAGCCACATTTGGTAGCCTTGTTGAACTTCTCGACGAAATGCAGATCAATTCAATCTCAAAATATCAGATTGATAATATGACCCGTGTTGACTCTGTAATGCTTTTGGATTATCAAAGCGCCCATCCAGGTAGCTGATGAATAGATTTATTAACCGTTTAATCAGAAAGAAAAATGGCTAAAAGAAATGTAGATCTAACATCACAAGAGTGGCGCGATCTTGTATTTGCCGATAAAAATAAAGATTTCGGTGCATATGAACTTCGTCGTCAGAGCGACAAACGCCACAATATGGCTGTGCTCTTCACTGTCGTTGGTCTTATCGTAGTCTTTATCCTTATATTGGCTTACTCTAAGTATTCAGATTTCCGCGCCGAGCAAGAACAGCTCGCTCTGCAGGAACAAAGGGAAAAAATGGCCGCTGCTGAACTTCTTCAACAAGAAGATGAGCCCGAACCGGAACCTGAAGAACCGGAAGAGCAAAAAGTGGAAATAGAGATCCCTGAAATTCCTGAGGAAGTACTTGCAACAGTTCAGGTAACCCAGATTGCTATCGTTGACGCTGACAAAGTGCAAAACGAAGTGATGGATATGGAGGAACAAAAGGAAGATAACACCGCCCGTGGTGTTGTTAACCAGGAAGGTTCCGATGATGTTGACAAATTTGAAGCAGTTAAGGAACAGGTTATCGTTAAGGAACCCGAACCTGAGAAACCGAAAGAGGAAGAAATCTTCGTGGCTGTGGAACAGCCGGCTGAATTCCCCGGTGGTCAAGCTGCACTTATGAAATGGCTCAGCAACAATATCCGTTATCCTGAAGCTGCTCAACAGAACGACATCCAAGGTAGAGTTGTTGTTAAATTCGTGGTTGAAAAAGACGGTTCTGTAGGACATGCAGAAATCGCAAGAGGTGTTGACAAAGACCTCGACCGTGAAGCCCTCAGAGTTGTTAATAAGATGCCTAAGTGGCAACCCGGTAAAAACAATGGTGTGGCCGTTCGCTCTTACTTCAACCTTCCTGTGACATTCAAACTCCAGAACCAATAAAACCAAACGTGAAGCTATGGAAAACGACAACAACATGAATAATCTCCCGAAAGGTGGACGACTCATTTTTGGTATCTTTATGATTCTGGTGTATGTCGCTGTTGGACTTCTTTTCATCTTTGATGTCTTCAATATCGACAACATTGCAGTCAGTGCTTCTGTAGGAGGTGTGCTATGCGCTTACGGCGTTTGGAGAGGATACCGACTTTGGAAAGGTTCTAATTGATTGTAACTTAAATTTTACAATTTATATTAAAGATGGCGACTTGCTAATGAGTCGCCATCTTTTTTCTGTTTGTTTAAAGAAATTTTATCCTTTCGTTTGTTTATATGTTATAACCACTATATGTATTAACTTTATAAAATTCCATACTATGAAACTAAAAACTTTGCCCATTGTAATAGGAGCCGCCCTATTCTCTACAATTATTTCTTGCACTCCTATTAAAAAGGGAGAATATGCAAGCGGAAGCGCTACTATATTTTGCGACGACGGCTTTAAAAATATTCTTGAAGAAGAAATTGAAGTCTTTGAATACACCTATCCTCAAGCCAGCATTCTTCCCTTCTATGTAAGTGAACAGGAAGCGATCGACACTCTGATGGCAAACGAGACAACTGCGATTGTCACAACCAAAGAACTTACACAGGAACAGATCAAATATTTAAAATCCAAATATAAAAGGATAGTTCGTCAGGATCCGATAGCCGTAGACGCAGTGGCCCTTATAATTAATAAGGATAATCCGGTCGACGCACTTTCGATGGATGAAATAAGCCAAATACTTAATGGACAAATCACAAAATGGAATCAGCTTGCAGCCAACGACACTGCCAACATTAAGATAGTGTTTGACAACGCCGGATCATCAACAGTAAGTTATCTGCGTGAGAAATTCCTGCCGGAAGGAAAGACCATTTCTGAAGTTGCCAATGCATATGCACAGAAAAATAACGCCGAGGTTTTCGATATAGTAAAAAATGACAAGGATGCCTTGGGAGTTATAAGCGTAAGCTGGTTGGGCGATGATCTGAGTGCAGCCAAGAAAGTTCCTGTTGAAATCCGCAACACACAATATCAAAATGAAAATGATACCGTAGCCACCAACCTTACAACCGAGGTAAAGATATTGAAAATATCAAATCCAACTGAAGAAAATGACTTCAGCGCTGTATCCTATGCCCCCTATCAGGCTTATATTTACAGCGGCGACTATCCTCTTGTAAGAAAGGTATACTTTGTCTCCACAGCAGCCGGTTCAACCGTTATGAACAGCTTCTATCAATTTGTAAGAGGTTTCGTGGGACAAAAGATTATAAGCAAAACGGGAATTCTCCCCTATAAGATGAATCCCCGTGTGGTGCAAGTTATATGATATGTGAGTTGTGAGTTGTATGTTGTATGCTCTAAGTTGTGAGTTGTATGTTGTAAGTTTTGAGTTGTATGTTGTAAGTTGTGAGTTGTATGTTGTAAGTTGTGAGTTGTGAGTTGTAAGAAGCACAAAACTCAAAACTCAAAACTCTAAACTTTAATCTTTCAACTTTAAACTTTAAACTTTAAACTTTACTTATTAGTCATAATATGCAATACCAATCGGTCGGTGGCCTGCATGGCTTCCCGGCCGATTGAAGTTAGATTATGTATAGATTTGTCCACGTCGTCACATATGATACCCTCAGCTTCTGTGACACACTTGTTTTCCATAGCCAACATGGCAGACATCAATGCTGTGCCGGCACCGGAAGATATCTTTAACGAGCAAGAAGGTTTGGCTCCATCGCATATCATACCTGTGATATTTGCGATCATGTTCTTGACTGCCGCGCTCACTTCGTTATATCCGCCACCCATAAGATATACGATTCCGCTTGAGGCTCCCGTAGAAGCCACCACACAGCCGCATAACGCTGACAGTCTCCCCAGGCTTTGCTTGATATAAATACTTGTAAGATGGCTTAAAATCAAGGCTCTCGCAAGTGTCTTGTCATCTGCTTCTATATCCTCAGCATAACTAACCACCGGCATAGTGGCACAAATTCCCTGATTTCCGCTACCGGAATTCGACATTACTGCAATCTGTGCTCCTCCCATCCTGGCATCGCATGCTGCGGAAGTGTAACTGATTATATGGGATAGCGGGGAATCTCCGAAAAGAGTTTTACCTTTCTGACTCATAGTGTGGCCCAGTGAATGCCCATATTCGGAATTAAGAGCCAGTTCAGCGGCGGCTTTATTAAGTCTTTTCGCCTCCAAGATAAACTCAATCTCTTCATCGGGAGCGGTTGTGGCGAATTCAAAAACAGTGGCCAGATCCAATTTCACATCGGAATCTTCACCTTCTCCCGGAGAATTTTGTTTTTCTTCTTTATTTAGTATTATATCGCCATTATGCTCCAAATAAACAAAATTGGTATGACTCCCGGAGATTATGCCTTTGGCATGATTTTCAGCCTCACCGTCGCATTCCACCTCGATATGTAGGATTGAGGGAGCATCCTTTTGGTGCGTAATTTTAATTCTCCCCTCTTCAATGAATTTCTTTCCTAATTCTACATTTTCAGGATTTACATCCTTGAGCACCTCCAGCCCATACTCCGATTTACCTGTCAAAGCCCCTAAGGCAATGGCAATGGGTAAGCCTATCATACCGGTGCCCGGGATACCTACACCCATCGCGTTTTTTAGCATGTTGCCGCTAAGGCTCACTTCGATCTTCCGGGGAATTTCTCCCAAAATTTCTTTAACCTTGGCTACACATAAGGCCACAGCCGCCGGCTCTGTGCATCCCATGGCCGGCACCACTTCCCTTTTTATTAATTTTATTATCTCTTCTCTTTTTTGTTTTTCCATTTCAAAATATTCGGTATTAGATTTTTCCTACATTAGCCACTTGGAAACCGACACTTTATAGACCCGGCAATACGTCCCTTTGCATTCTCTCGATCCTCTTGTTGGTCCAGCATCTGCGGCACACGGCCATATATTTATCGTTACCACCGATCTCCACCTGTTCGCCTTCGGTTATAATTTGACCTTTACTGTCTATCCTTGCATTCACAATTGTCTTGCCGCCACAGGAACATGTCGACTTTACTTCATCTATCGTGTCTGCAACTTCAAAGAGTCGTCGGGAACCCTCAAAAAGATTTGTCTTGAAATCGGTGCGCAGACCATAGCACAGCACATTGCAGCCAAAAGAATCAACCACTCTCGCCAATTGGTCCACTTGATTTGAACTGAGAAACTGGGCCTCGTCTACCAGGATCCAATCAGGTATCACTTCCCCGGATTCCTTAAGGTTTGAAATTTCTTCATATAAATCGGTATCGGGATAAATCCACTTGCATTCCCTTTCGATACCGATGCGACTCCTGATTACATTCTTTTCCTCTCTGGTGTCCACCACAGGCTTATAACACTGGTAGGCAATGCCTCTTTCTTCGAAATTATAAGCGTTGGTAAGAAGAAGGGCCGTTTTGGCTGAGCCCATGGTGCCATATCTGAAATATAGTTTGCCGCGATCTTTCATTTGTTTAATTTTCTTCATTGTAAAGTTACATTTTTCCTTTCAAACTTTAAAAAATTTTAATACAACTCAACCTTATGCCCCTTTAAACGTTAAAATAATAAAGAGATGATTATACACCTTTAAATTTGGAAGTCATGAAGATATCAGATACAATATCAGTTAACCCGGGTAAGACAGCCCTTGGCCATGTCGACACTCAATCTTCAATTTTGAGAAACCCGGTGATCGGAGCTGAAAATTCTCACCACCTCGACCTGGTGAAATTGCTTTTCCCGGCTTCCAATGCAGGTGTTTCGGAATTCAGGAAATATGATGTGCCTCTCCGCACCATCTTCGCCACAATATTAATCGTCACAGGCATTTCAATGCTTACCATGCCTTCCGGAATACATGGAGTTGCATTTGCCATTTGTACCCTTTGTTTCGGTGCATTTTTGGGAATCGGAATGTTTACAAGACCCATTATGCTCGGTGCATCTGTCTTCTATTGCATCTCAGGCGCTTTAGCTCTTAGGGGCGGTATGGCAGACATGACTGTTTTCTCATTGATGTTCGGTTGTCTTATATTCGCGGTGGTTGGCTCAGGTAAATATTCCTGTGACACTCTTATACGCCACGGAATTATCACTCACAAAAAAAATAACGAGAAAAAAAGAAGAGAAAATATGATGAGTTATAAGGCTTTTCATAATATAAAATTCTAATTTTCTTTTGACTTATAGGGCACTACACACTACTCAAAACTCAAAACTCAAAAACCTATGTCAACACCAACCCAACCCGGTAAAAGCCATAAAAAATTATGGATCACCATAGCAGTAATCGCTGCTTGCGCAATAATTGGAATTATCATCTGGAAGATGATTGCAGTTAACCCTCATGTGATTTAAACAGACTCTGAACTCTAAACCCTAAACTACTATACGCTATGGATCAATTTAGAGAAAGACAATCACCCACACAAGTCTATAGATGGATGGGTTGGCTGTATACAATTGTCGGATGCTTTATCGTTGCACTCTTAGTGCTGATGTTCCTTGATATGTCGAATAAAGACAATCTTGACCGCCAGGCACCGGAAGCTGCTCCAGCCGTTCAGATTGCTTCGCCGGCAATTGTAAACTATAATGAGTGACATCTGCGGATTGAAAAACCCAAATCGCCCTTCTGAACCTTTCGGAGGTTGAATATTGGGTTTTATTTCGGATAATCATATAAAAAAAAGCCCCTGGAATCATATCCAAGGGCTTGTTCTTTATTGTTTATTATTTATTGTTTAAAACTTAACTCTGTTCATTGTCAGCGGCATCAAGCAAGGCGATCTTTTCCTTGATTTCGTCGGCCTCAGCTTTCAATTTCTGGATTTTCTTTTCCATCTCTTTAACCATACTGTTGCCGGCGCTGCTCTTCACATTGAAAAAGCCGAGGTTGTTTTCTATGGTCTTAGCCTCTGAGAGACGGCTTTCGAGAGCACGAACCAATTTTTCTCTTTCACGGTTCATTCTACCCTCTTCACCTGCAAACTTCTTCAATTCATTTTCGTATCTTCTAACTCTCTGTTTGGTTTCCTTGATATCGAATGCTCCAAACAATCTGTCGAGTTCTGCTCGATAGGCCTGATTGATTCCATCCTTCTCTTTGAAAGGCACATGGCCTACATTCTGCCATTCATTTTGAAGTTCACGAATAGTGTCTATCACATCCTTGCGGTCTTCATCTTCGGAGATACCTTTAAGTTTCTCGATGATTTCCTGCTTGGCTTTCAGATTGTCGGCTTCTTCAGCTTTCTTACCGCTGAAAAGTTTCTTACGCTTACCATAGAAGTCGTCGAGAGCGGCGCAGAAACGTTTCCAGATTTCATCTCCCTGTTTACGACGAACCACACCCACTTCTCTCCATTCCTTTTGAAGGGCCTGCATTTCGTCGAGAGCGCCTTTATGGTCGTAGTCAGCGGCAAGAGCCTCGGCTTTTTCACACAAAGCCTCTTTCTTGGCAAGATTTTCACGGCTTTCTTCTTTTGCTTTCTTGAAGTATTCAGCCTTGGCCGAGAAGAAATTGTCGCATGCGCTACGGAAACGTGCGAAAAGAGCATTGTTTACTTTACGGGAAGCGAAACCTAAGCCTTTCCATGCATTTTGCACTTCCAAAATCTGCTTGGTGGCCTCATCCCATTCAGAATAAGATTTGAAGTTGCTGAAGTCAATAGCTTCTACTTTTTCGCATAGTTCTGTCTTCGCGGTTTCGTTTGCCTGCTCGTTTTCTTTCTTGTTTTGGAAGAAATCCTGATGACGTTTATTTACCACTGTGGAAGCTTCCTTGAATTTGTTCCACATCTCTTCCCTTACGTCACGAGCCACCGGACCTACTTCTCTCCATTGGTCGTGCAATGCCTGGAGAGTACGGAAAGCCTCGAGCACATCAGCCACATCTGCAAGTGATTCAGCTTTTTGAATCAATTGGCTCTTTATCTCGTAATTCTTCTTGAAATCGAGGTCACGCAATTCCTTGTTTACTTTCAATCTATCGTAGAATTGCTCAACTGCAGACTGATAGTTTTTCCACAATTCAGTTTCAGAACCCTGCGGAACCTCTCCCGCAGCCTTGAATTCCTGTTGTAGCTGCTGGAAAGCCGGGAATTGTTGATTGATTGTGTCTATATCTTCCGAGATATTTTTAATCTTTTCGATTATCTGATATTTGGCCTCCAGATTTTTCTTCCTGATTTCCTCTCTCTCCTCGAGAAAAGCGTTTCTCTTTTCCTTGAATTCGGAAAGAAGGTTCTTTATCTCCTCCTCAGTAGCGTCGGGAGTATAAGAGAAAGCGGAAATATCATTTCCGGCAGCCACGAATTCCTCTTGTTCTTTCTCTCTTTCCTTGTTTACAAGCGCATAATATGACTGCTTGATAGCCGCCACCTCCTTATGATGGTCCAATTCATTGTTGGCTACTATTGTCTTGAGGGATTCGATAAGCTCCTCTTTTGTCATATGATGATAAGACTTGTCGGCAACTTTCTCTTCGGTCTTATCCTCGCTGTTTGCTTCATCAGCAAACTCCGCAAGGTCGAGCGAAGGTGATGAATCTATTTCACATGCATCATCACACGCCTCTTGAGTATTTTCAACTGGCTTCTCTGCTTGAGGAACTTCATTTTCCAAAGTTTCCTTTTTCTCGGGTGCATCCGGATTCACCGGTTGCTTTTCGTTATCAATCATTATGACAGGTTTTATTTAATTTGTAATGTCTTTTGCTTGTCTTTAGTCGCTTGTATCTTGTCACTCCTCGTCCAACACTTTAGCCGACAAGATTTTTACATCTTCGAGAGGACGGTCGTGGGAATCTGTCTCCACTTTCTGAATCTTTTCCACCACATCCATTCCTTCCACAACTTCACCGAACACTGTATAGGCTCCATCAAGATGAGGGGCCCCTCCTTTTGTGAGATAATCTTCCTTGATATTTTCCGGTATCACTTGTTCTCCCACTTTTTCTTCCGTCTGTTTGATCAGTTCCTGACGGAAATTTTCAAGAGCAGCTTCATCTCCGGCTTTCTGGAGGGTTTGAATAGTGTCTCTGTTCTCCATCACCAAACCACGGAAAGTACTCTCCAGTTCTTCCTGATGTTTTCTCATCATCATGTTTTCGAACTGGGGTTCTGACATTTTCCGTCCCGTTACAATATAGAACTGAGATCCGGAACTCCTTCTTTCGGGATTCACCTGATCGCCGGTGCGTGCAGCCGCAAGGGCGCCGTATTTATTATAATGTTTCGGATAATCTATCTCCGCTTCGATAGTGTAACTTGGACTGCCCGCTCCCAACATTTTCCCAGGCTCAGCATCCCTTGAATCAGGATCTCCGGTCTGAATCATAAATTGGTCTATCACCCGGTGGAAAAGCAATCCGTCATAATAGCCATCCTTCACAAGTTTCAAAAAGTTTTCCTTATGAAGTGGAGTATCGTTATAAAGTTTCACTATTATGTCGCCCATTGTGGTTTTAAATTCCACGAGCACACCTGATGTATCTTCTTTGGTCATATCGCTTTCGTTGGATGTTTGAGCTTTGACAAAGTTAGCAAAAATAGCCATAAAAACAACTATTGCCGCCTTCAATTTTAAATTTTTGCCCATTTTTGTTATAATTCCTTAATTTAATGACAAAAATATATATTTTTTTCAATTCTAACCTAATTTTGCATTAAAATTTAATCACCTCTCCCTCCTCAAAACTCACAACTTAAAACCCAAAACTCAAAACTCACAACTCACCCCCCGCCATGTCCTCCCAGATTCTGGTAATCCTGATAATCATAGCGTATTTACTTGTATTGCTTCTGATTTCCCGTTTGACTTCGAGGAGAGCCAACAACAACACCTTTTTCATAGGGAATCGTAAAATGCCATGGGTGGTCGTAGCATTGGCGATGATAACGGCACCGATTTCGGGCGTCACATTTATTTCGGTTCCCGGAATGGTTCTGTCGAAAGGTTATGGTTACCTGCAGATGTGTCTGGGGTTCATAGTAGGTTATTTTATTATAGCATGGGTGCTGGTTCCTCTATACTATCGCCATAATATAGTTTCGATTTATAGTTTCCTTGAAACTCGGTTTGGAAAGGAAACCTATAAAACCGGAGCCTGGTTCTTCCTTATTTCCAAGATCTTGGGGACAGCCGTAAAGTTCCTTGTGGTTTGCTTTGTATTGCAGATGCTTGTTTTCCAACCATTGGGAATTCCTTTCATAGTAAATGTTTTTCTGACGATTTCTTTGATCGGACTATACACTTTTAAGGGAGGGGTGAAAACAGTAATATGGGCTGACATTTTCAAAAGCCTATGTCTTGTCACCTCTATCGGTCTATGTATCTATTTTATTTGCCGTCACCTCGGATTTTCCGGAAATGAATTTTATCACCAGGTTGTTCATCATCCGTCTTCCAGAGTTTTCTTTTTCGACAATCCCTCGGAAGGTTCTTATTTCTGGAAACAATTCATCGCCGGAATTTTTTTGGTGGTGGCAATGACCGGTCTCGACCAGGATATGATGCAACACACTCTTTCATGCAAGAACTCAAAAAGTTCTAAAAAGAACCTGGTTCTAAGTTCTTTCCTTCAATTTGCGGTAATTGCTCTGTTCCTCTCCCTGGGGACATTGCTGGTGGTATATATGGAAAGGTGTTCTATTGAACCGCCTTCAAAGTCCGATGATCTTTTCACCTTGGTAGCTTTCCATAGCGATATGCCTTTGATTGTGGGAATTCTCTTCATCCTGGGATTGGTCTCGGCTTCATATTCCTCTGTAGGATCGGCCTTGACTTCGCTCACCACCTCATATACTGTTGATATCGTAGAAGCACCCAAGAAATATCAGGACAAGGAATTAGGAAAGGTAAGGAATTTAGTACACATAGCGATATCGTTGGTTTTGATAGGAGTCATAATGGGATTCTACTATCTCAACAATCAAGACGCAATCAGTGCTGTCTTCACTTTGGCCACTTATACCTACGGACCTATACTTGGATTATTCGTATTTGGGATCTTCTCTAAAAAACAGGTCAACGGACGTTACGTAACGGCCATCTGCTTTGCAGCTCCGTTATTGGCTTGGCTGTTCCAATGGTTGGGTAAAACTTATTTTGATTACACCACCGGCTACGAACTCCTTCTTATCAATGCCGGTTTTGTACTTTTGGGCCTCTCCCTCCTCCCGTCATATTCTCTATCAAAAGGGACAGGAATAGTTTCAGGCCTTTCGGAGGGCGTTTGAATCAAACTGCAACACCTTGTAGCGACGCTTCTCCACCACATCCCTGTGATGTTCCAAAAGATGGTTCCTCAAACCTGTGTATGAAACGTTACACAATTCGGCCACCTGCTCTATCGTCATCTCGGTGTTTCTCAACATCTCGATGGCCGGTGCATACTGCCTGATTGTGGATTGTCGCGGACCTCTTGCACGATTCGTGGCCAGGCCCTTCTCCTCTCTGATTTTCTCACGTCGAGGTATAATCTCGGGATAATGGTAACGCAACTGCGCCAACAGACACGATGGTGTGAGTCCGAATTCTCTGGCTATTTCTGACACTGTCATCTCTATATACTTGAGATCGTCACAGGCCTCTATCGCCTCCTTATATTTTTTATGTCCGAATATTGACTGACCCGTACTTCTTTTCCTTACCCTCACGGTTTTGGCCTGACGCTTGGATGCAGCCATCCCGGCTCTCTGAAGCATTAGGTCACGGTGATGTTTCTGTATGAATGTCCGGAAACCGGTGACCGATACGTTTGTCTGTTTGGCAATTTCCGAATATGTAAGGTCGGTGGTCTGTGCCAACTTCAAAGCCTTGGCATAGCGTTTGGCAGTCTCTTTTCTTGCATCCTTGGCATAATCGGAATTCTTGCGGGAATTTTGAGGCGCTATCAGTTCCGGATGACGAGTCTTGAGGAAATAAGTGAAGGCATGGTAATCGATTCCGAGTTCGCGGCATAGATCAGCTCTCTTAAGGTTTTTCTCCTTATAGAGTTTCAGTGCCTCCTCATATTTCGCATCCTTAATCAAAGATTGGTGTTGTTAGTGTACTTAGTGTTGTTGATGTTGTTATTGAGATTGGTGTTGTTGGTGTTGTTGGTGTTGTTGGTGATGTTGTTGTTGGTGATGTTGTTGTTGGTGTTATTAGAGTTGTTGTTGGTGTTATTGTTGAGAGTTTACTAACTTCACATACTGTTTCCTGTTTAGTGTTTAAAGTAACTCCTATCCTATCTCTATTCCTTCGGAGAGATGATCTTCTCTTGCAACCTCGGAGAGGTTAACATCTCGGAGAGATGTGATTTAGTCAACCCCTGGCAAGAAACCTCGGAGAGGTTAACATCTCGGAGAGATGTGATTTAGTCAACCCCTGGCAAGAAACCTCGGAGAGGTTCGCAGCCTGGGGAAAGGAACTCCTATCCCATCTCCACAACCTCGGAGAGGTTGAATATCTCTAACTCTACCATCGGAGAGATTATCTTCTCTTTCCAACCTCGGAGAGGTTAACATCTCTTATTACCACCGGAGAGGTTAACATCTCTTATTACCACCGGAGAGATTATCTTCTCTTTCCAACCTCGGAGAGGTTAACATCTCGGAGAGATGTGAGTCAGTCAACCCCTGGCAAGAAACCTCGGAGAGGTTCGCAGCCTGGGGAAAGGTACTCCTACCCCATCTCCTCAACCTCGGAGAGGTTGAATATCAACGTGTTTCATCAACATCCGAAACATTTATTGTTTACCGTTTAAAAATAATTTTCTGTTTTAGGCCCCCTCCGGGGAGAGAGGCATTGGGGTTGTTAACCTCTCCGAGGTATTTGATTTACCAGGAGACGGAGATGTCTCGTTTTGCCCAGGCAAGCACCTTGAGTTCTACCGACATATAGGCGTTCTGCGGCTCATCAGGATCCGAAGGATCATAAGGCATAGGCAAGTCGTTAAGGGCCGTCACGCTGAGCTTATAGATATTGTTCCTCACCACACCGAATTGCATCGGTCCTGTATATCCCAATTTGTAATCCTTCTCTATATTATGCCTGAAGAAATAGTAATAAGTCACCACAAAACCTTCTACAATATCATGTTCCGGAACAACTTCTTTTTCTTCTTCTTCTCCTTCATTATCCTCTCCATCACGAGTAAAAGCATCACCTTCGGATGAAGTTGTCTTTGCTACCTTAATATCTTCTCTCAATTCAGCATAGCATTCCTGATTACCGATGGTAAGCTTATAGATTTTGGAAGAGCCTTGTTGTTCCAATGAGCCTACGACGAATTTTTCCAGATCTTCAATTTCCTGTTGTTTCTGCTCTATTTGACTTTCCAATTCAGTATCTTTCACCCCTTCTAATGCCTCAAGTTGCTCTTCTAAATTTTTCAATTCATTTTGCAGTTCATCCTTTTCAGAATTATAAGCAGATTCAGACTTGAAATTTTCAAGAGTGAGAGGGTTACCCTCCTTGTCAGTGAGCATCATATTGAAAGCGACACCGGTACTGAGACCACGGATCATCGCATCTGTAGACGGTAGAGTATTCTCAGTCATATAGCACCAGGGATGCATCTTAAAATCCCCGTTGGTTTCCTTTTTATTGAAAGTATAGACATCCCTATAACCATAAACATTGTTACTATTCTCCTCTCCCTTATATGGATGAACATAGAAGAAACTTTCACCGGTTCCTTTGGTGGGCTGATTCATGAAATAGTTTTTGGTGTCATCTGCATAATTTGATGCACCGTTTGGTGCAAAAGGACCTTCCCAATTCTCTTTTTCTTTAGATTCTTTAAGATAAGTGTTCTCTTTTAAATCCCAGTCATCATCTGCCATCCAAGTATAGCCAAAATCCGTTACATTACCGGATGAGGTTTGACCATAATTGGAATTTGCGTTCTCGATACCGAAAGGATTGCCATTCAGATCATCGTTTAAATAACCCTTTGTATTGTTTCCTATGGAAGTATGGCGGAACACATAGGCGCTTCTACTTACATTGATAAGTTGAAGTGAAGTCATCTTGGCATAAAGATTTTTGACAACACCTACCGGCAATATATTGTCACCTAAATATACCGTGTTGCTAGAGGTAGACAATTCTGCATCCTTGATTCTACTGGGTTTGAAGTCCACACGTGCCACGCATCTTTCCAATTCTACTTTTGGATTGGCTGATTCATCCTCTTTAAAAGTTCCGAAATTTTCTTTTACTGCCGAGAGGTCCAATATTCTTTCTGATCCGTTTACGACAGTATAACCAGAGCCACTATAATTATCCTCTAAGAATTTTAAGATTCCGCTATCTGTTTGATCGGTAGGGGAACCTTTTTTTGTAAGGTCAACTTTGAATTCTTCTTTATTGGCTATTGGTAATATATGAGGTTCTTTTGCATCACCCGGCATATAAGCTCCCAATGGATCATCATCTGTAAAAGTGCCTACCCCAAAAGAACCGGATGTGGAAGTATCACCGGAAGAACCAATACCAGATACTACATATAGATCTACCACATGACCGAAAAGATCAGCCAGATCAGATGGTTTTAATGATTTCTTAAGCGTGAATCCATCACTTGTTAAGTCAGTGAGAGTAAGTAAGGGTTGCCCGGCCTCACCAGTAATAATTATAACGGCATTGAGAGCCTTTTCAGGAGCTGTTGCATCTTCATAGCCATCCGATGATGCACCTCCATCTGTAGTTGAGCTTCTTGTTACGATATCGCTTGGAAGGTCATATTTAAAGGATAGGACAAATCCGCTCTCCTCACCGAAAATCCCATTGGAGTTGTCCGGTTCCACTATTGCCTCGTCTTTGCAGGAGAAGAGAGCAAGGGCGAGTATGAGTAGAAGACCCCCTCTAACTCCACCGAAAGAGGAGA
>JAFLTP010000051.1 GCA_022510405.1 Muribaculaceae bacterium
TCAATTGAGTTTGATGTCAAAGATTTGACTTCTTCGTCGGTAAGGTCATATTGCAGGTCAGCATCAACGGCTGAAGACTGAACGGTCAGTTTATGGGTCTCGGCATTTATTATTAATCCATGACTCGACAGTACCTCCTGCCATTTCTCATTGGAGAAATACACATCCGATCCCATGGCAGTGTTATAAGGTATCGCCGGTTCAGTCGGTCGTGTCGGCTGTTGAATCGGCGTTATCACAGTCTGAAGCTGAGCCAGGACATCCTGTTGGTTCTGAACAACGGGTGCGGTTGTATGACCTTTATAATAGAATCCGTAACCTCCGTTGGCGAGTTCTCCGGGTTTCATTCTCCCGTCAGGCCTTGTCGGAACCATCGGGGCACCTGGATAATAAAGCTGTCCTCCGATTCTTCTCATGTGCCATCCGGCCTGTTGTCTCGGTGTCCAGCCTAAGAATGACCATCCCATTGAATGGTATGGATAAGGCTGTCTCCAGCCGGGACCTCCCACACGGCCATATTCTCCTACTCCTATCCTATATCCGTGAAGACCCATTGCAACACGTCCGTTGGCATTGCGGGCGTGAACAAAGTCTTTCGGCAGATCGAAATCTGCGGCCACAATGCTTGCGAAGGTATTGTATGCTTTTTTGTTGGCTGTATTGGTTCCCCAGTCTATCAAAGCTTTCAGCTGTTTCTCCGTAATCGGATATGTAAGCACAGGTGAATCATGTCCCTGCACTATAAGGGCAAAGCCGTTGCTGCTTCCAACGACCTGTGCCTGCATTCCGTTCTTTACAAGTATCTCCTGTAAACCGGGGGAAAGTGATAATGGTATGGGATTGGTATTTGTCCTTATTGCCATAGGCTATACGTTTTCGGTTTCAAAGGCTTCTTCAAGTTCCACTTCTTTCATTTCCATGAACTTGGCTGCCGATTCTTCTTCGTTTGGATCGTATGCGTGGAACTTGCAATAATTCTCATATTCATCATTCAGTTCTTTGGAGTGGTGTTCGATATATTCTTTCCAGCCATATTCTCCGGACTGGACTTTCTGAATGAGTATCCCTTCTGGATGGTATTTCTTTCTTTCCATGATATTCATTTTTAATGGTTATATTTTCATTGCCGCTCTTGACCTTCTCTCAATTATCTTTGCCTGTTCCTCCCACATCTCCTGGGTATAGTTGTCTTCAGGCACATAGTCAAGATTGCCTGTTTCATCTGTCACCCAGCATCCGTTAAGACCGAAATTGTATTTATCGAAGGTCTTGAACATCTCTTCCTTCCATTTCTTTTCATTTCCTTCGGTGAATCTGACTCCCGTTTTCTCATTAAGGTCTATGCCGATTGTGTACATGATGTCGTCACCGTCAACAATAGAGATTGGCATACCTTTCTGAAGGCAAGTCAACTCCCCGTTGGTAAGATGCAGTTCGTCTGAAATGACCTGAAGGTTTCTACCAATTACCGGTGTCGGCACTGAAAGAATCTGGTTTGTGGCAAGGTCTATCTGATGGAAAGCCGGTATCTCGTTACCGTTTCCGTCTTTCATAGGTGCAATGATGGCCTGCTTGTTCAGTAAGGCTTTCTTTTCTTCAGGTGTGAAATAGTTTAATTCTGTTGCCTTCAACTGCGGATAGAACATCACATCCACTGTTTTGTCGTCTTTCCTTACAAGCATGAAGCGTGTCCTTGAAAGTACCTCATTGCCTTCATCATCTATGAATGAAATGGGTAACAATGGAGTGCGTCTGCCATTGAGCATGTCCTGAAAGACTTCTCCGGGCAGATCTTCAAGCATTTCCTGTGTAAGACCGAATTTGGCGAGAGTGTCGTATGGAACCTCAGGCTGGGTGAATCTTGTTTCTGTCATTATCTTTTATAGGATTAGTTTTGGAGCAAAAATAATCCTATGTCAATGAATGATTGCTATGACAGAGTATAATTCATCCTCTTTTTAAATATATTTATTATATAGGATGAAATCAAACTCTATTTTCATACTCAAAACATTTAATTGTTAAAATTTAACAGAGTATGATTTTATTTTGAATCAGGTTAAAATTCCTTTAAAATAATGGAATTTATAATTGTTAGACTAATTTCGTGGAATGATACGGAAATACTTTTCATTAATGACATTTGCATTATTATTGTCGGCAAACAGTTCAGCAAAAGGGATTGATAATAATACTTCGATTTTTCATACTCTAAAACAGAAACAATCCCTATATCTAATCGAGAGGGTAGAGAACAAAATTGATACCTTAGAGAATTTAGGGGATTTATCTATTCCTGAAAAAGTAACTCCTGATACTGTTCAGGATAATAGACAAGAATGGATTGACCGGTATCTCTCGGTTTCTTATCCATTGAATAAAATCAAAATAACATCACAATTTGGTAACCGTAAGGATCCATTTACCGGAAAGAAAGCCAATCATGGCGGACTCGATCTTCGAGCCAAGTTTGAGGAAGTCTATGCAATGATGTATGGCCAGGTTATAAAAGTTGGAAGCGATAAGCGTTCCGGTCATTATATAACAATAAGACACGGAGAATACACCGTGTCTTACTGCCATTTATCTGAAATACTTGTCAAAAAAGGTCAGGTACTCGCTCCGGGAGAACCTGTCGCTATCTCCGGCAATACCGGTCCCTCAACTGCTCCACATCTACATATCACCCTTAAATATAAACGCAAGCGCATTAACCCCATGATTCTCCTCGATTACATCCACCAAACACAACAAGAGTCCATTAAAAATTTATAGATAATATTATAAAATGAATATCCCCTATTTTCCCCAATTAAATAGGATTGAAGCAAAATTTTTTAATTAGGAATTGAAAAATTTTTTCCGAATTGATAAGTTTAAATCGGGGGATTACCGTTCCTATATCAATCACATTTTCCTCTTGGGTAAATTTCTGGATAATCATTTATTATAATTATTAACCTATCGTTACAGAATATACATATAAATCAAAATACAAAGTGAGGCATGTTATTAGTAATATTTTTTATTTTTATAGGAAATTTGTGCATTACAAACTTATTGTCAAAATGTTTAGGAATTCTATAAAAAATTAATCAAAGGAATAATCAATAATTAAGAACCAAAATAAATGTAGTAAATTTTTCATTTAATCTACCTTTTATCAATAAGAAAATAATGATTTGAGCAATATGAAATACAATATAAGTATGATTATAATAAGATTATTGAGAAAATAATATATAAAAAATGGATATAATAATTTCAGGATAAGAAATTTTAATTCTTCAGGTAAATATAAAATTATAATTTATTCCTCAATAGAAATATTTGCAACAAGAATTTGTAATTCCTCCAATTTCTTCCACAAAATATGGTAGGCGTCTTTATCTTTATTAATTGTTAATAAATCATTAACAATTTCCTTTATCAAATCCCGTATTTTTGCAACTGATTTTCTGTCTTTTTTTAAATTAATAAACATATATAAATCAAAAAGTCTTGAATATTGAATTAATGAATTTAACAATAGTATTTTTTCATTATGAGAAAGCGAATGTTTATTTTTATCAATCTGATTTACTATTTTATCAAAAGTGTTATATATGTCTTTTTTTAAAAAAATTATTAATTTATTTCTTTTTTCATTATTCAGAGTTACTGCATTATCAAAGTTAAACATCAAGGAAGATACAAACAAATTTAATTCAGTACTCATTATTTTTATATCAATATCTTTAAAAATTTTTTCTATTTCAATCTTATTCTTTTTACTGGAAATATATTGTGCTATTAATGGAATAAAGCCTCCTAAAATGGCTAAAACAGCAATCCAAAATCCTAACCATCCATTTACCTTATTAATAATGTTATTAGATTCTTGTCGTAAATCACTTAGTACTATTTCATTATGTCGTTCAAGTAATTTAAATCTTTCATATAAATAATTTAAAGTATCTTTCTCAACAAGAAATTCATTTTTATTATCTTCTATATTTTCATCTTTATAAAATTCCGACGATCTATTGATGTTTATATCCTTTTCTTTAACCACACTGCCATAAAAAACACTACAAGATGTTATTATTAAAATTATAAAAATTAAGGTTGATCCAAATATTAGTAATCCATGAATTATCGAAAAAGACGCAATTCTAATATTATAGGAGTTACTCATAACAATTAAACTTTTATTTATTAAAATTGTATCATTCTTTTATAATGTCATACAAATTATAGAAACTTTCTTCATTTAAAGAACTTTTCATAACTAAATCTGAAGATTCTAACTCGTTTGTTAAAAACAGGGTGCCTAGTTTTACCTTTGATAAAGACTCTTCATGTTGCTTTAGAACTCCATAAACCTCATTTGCTATTATTTCATCTTGAGTAAAAAAAATTATTTGCAATGGTTTTTCACTAATTTTTAAATCTTTAAACTTTCTTAAAATTTCCCCAAAAAACTTTTTAATATTTCTTCTGTTATTAAAATCACTACTAAAAAACACATCATCAAAAACTAAAGGAAAATTTATTTTCATTGTTTTCATATAAGAAAATGCAATTGCAATTCTTAAACTTACTAAATATAATTTTAACCTAAAATTGTTATAATATACTTTTGGCTCAATTTTAAAATTATGATCTGACCTTAATTGAAGTTTTCCATCAAATCTTTTATAATTTTCTATAGTTGGATCATAACTAAGCATAACAACCTCATCTTCAAAACCATTCATTAAAGATTCTATAATTTCTTGTGAATCAATTAATATTCCCGAGCTAATTTCACTAATCTTCTTTTTTATTATAGGGAGGACCGCATTATTAAGTGTATTTTCAGCATTTAAATCATCTATTAAGTTAATAAATTTTTTTAAATCTTGATTATTAGAATCTCGAGACTCAGAATTATTGTTATTTGTTAAATCTTCAAAAACTTCTTCTAAAATTTTTTTTGCTTTTCGTAAATCTTTTAATCCAATCAAGTCATCAAAATAAAATTGAGTTTCTTTATTTAGATATTCAAACATTGTAATATTGCTATCAGAAGAAAAAAAAGTTCTTAAATTGTCAAATTCTTCTTGAATTGTAGTAATAATTTTAAAATAATTAGAATCTTTTGAATCCAATCTTGTTTCTGATTTGCCAATAAAATCAAGCCTTATTTGAAATCCGTTAGCTTTATTCTCGAAATTATTGTAAAAATCTTGATCAGTAGATTTTTTAAAGTTCTTTTCCCCAATACTGGAATTCCCATAAGTCAGAAGTTCTATAGCTGTAAATAAAGAAGTTTTACCTTTACCATTATTACCTAATAAAACTAAAGAAAATGGACGTCTTATATTTTTTTCTATAATTTCTGATGTGATTATTCCAACATTTTTATTATTCTTACATTTAATACCCCTGAAGTTCTTTATAGTTACTTCAGTTATCCGCATATCAAGGACCTTATCTACATTTAAGCTATCATCTTTATAAGGATCACTTACAATTATATCATTCCGTTGACTATCAGTATTCCTTTCAGTTTTTTCTAATAAAAGTTCCTTAAATGCCTTTTCATCTTCAGCACTCTCAGAATCAAAAAGTTTTGAATTTTTAATAAAGTTTTCTGCAATAAAGTTTTCTTTTGCAATATTTATAAGAAGAGATTTTAAATGTTGATTCATATTTACTATAAATACAAAACCGTTTAGCTATACATAATTCCCTTTTTTTGAATCATAATTTATTTCTGCACTTTTCCAGTTATTTGTAATATCTGGTTTTATTATATTAGATGCAATTAAATAATTCCATAAATAAATTCCCACATTTTCTATCATTTTATCTTTATGTACATCATTTAAATAAAGATTAAAAATTAAATCAAATTGATTTTTATAAAAAACCTTAATAAATGATTCATAAGAATTATTAATTATTTTAATGAAGTTTTGTAAAGTAATTACTTTAGTGGGTTCAGTTTTAAAATAATTTTTTATTAAATCTATAGAAATTCGGGATAAATCTTCTAATACATCCTCTCTTTCTCCAGACCTAAAAAATCTTCTCCAATTTCTTTCTCCGAATCTATCATAAAAAAAATCATATTTTGGTACTACCACACCTAGATCAATCCTTTCATCAATCCATTTGTGAATTCTCATCATAAGATTATCATGATCAAAAAAAGTATTTAAAGATTCATATAATGATTCAAACGATTCACCAACTCTAATTTTATCTTCTCTCCTTAACCTATTATTAATTAATCCAAATTCATTCCTTAATCTATAAAAAATTAAAGATAAAGCCATTTCGGGATCAATACTTTGATGTATATTTAACAATTTCAGATACTCATAATTATCTCTGCCTTCCGCGGGTATTAAAGGTTCTTTAAGTAAATTTTCTTCGATATTATTTTTATAACTAATTTTTATAAAACCATCATTTTTATTTATAACATTGTTTAATTGGGGTAATACAATATTGCTTAATTCTTTACCGATTAATAAATTTATATCATTGGAATCAATTTCTAAAATAAAATCGTTACCCAATATAGGAGTTAAAGATTCGTTTATTTTACTTTTAAAAAATAACACATTAAGAAAAGACAGTAAATAATTTGACCAAACTATTTTTGTTAGATCAACTCGACGATCAAAAGATAATTTATAAAAAAGACTATCTATATCCGTAACTTTTCTTTCTTGATTGGTAGATAATTGATTAAGTTTATCAACAATTAACTTCAAACAAAAATCCAGCTCCTGGATTCCATAAATTTTTCCAATATTAATATCCAAATCATTTTGTTTCCAAATATTTGGAGCATAGGATACAATTTTCAAGAAATCATCTCCAATAAAAAATCTTAATTTATTAAAATCATTATTAATCAGGTTATTTTTATTTTTATTTAATACAACTGTTATACTTTTAACTATTTCACCATTTAAAGAATGTACTACTTCATAAACAATATCTTGAAAAAAAATTTTTTTTAAACTTCCTTCTAATTGATTGTTTAAATTTTCTATAGTATTTTTTTTTAAATTGCTTATTTTTAAAATAGTATGCTCTATATCAATGGAACCTTTCATTGATAATATAAACTTACTATTTCTGGCTGTAAAGGCTGGAATTAATTCTTCATCCAAAAAATAACATTTATCTTTATTTTCATTTGGATTTGGAAAAATTAAATCAGCATTTCTTAAGTTTAATTTCTCGGACCATTTTGTTGCTGCTAATGCAAATACTTTAGATTTTTGGCTTGTTAAATAATAAATTTGATCAGAAACCGTTTCAACGGTTTCTCCATATATAATCAAATCATCGATAATAATAATTAAATCTTCATCATTTATTCTATCAAGACAAAGAGGAACGGCATGTTCGGTTATAACTTTATAATTATAGTCGTCTAGAAAATCTAAATAACCCAGTTTTTTAAAATATTCAAAAAGCCTCGCCATTTTTCTGGCTATAACAATTATATAAATCTCTCTTACATTATCTTTCCTTTCAGATAATAAATTATTTAATTTTTTTGTCCATCCTTCAACATTGGGAAGTTGGGGTACAGGAAGTAAGGTCATCATGGAATTTTCCATACAACCATTTGAGTTAGATGAAGTCTGATTTTCCAATTTCTTTTATTAAAACGCAAAGATACAATTATTTTCTTTTTTGACAAAATTTAAATATGTCTTAAAATTTTAAAATTTTTGTGAAATTTTATAATTAAATTCGCTTTCTCTAGAAGAAATATAGAGGAAATTGTTTAAGTTGTTCATATATAATAAGTTAAACTCTACATAACGACGACGATAGAGACCGGAATGGAATTTGCCTTTGTAATGGCAATAGGATAAATAGTCTTTGAGGATATTACGGTTTCCGGTTTGAAGTTTCTGAAGAACTGATGATTCATTGACTTTCCCGGGTCCACAATTATAAGCGAGAACGGCCAAGATCAGGCTGTCTTCTCCATAAGATTTATAATATGACAAGAATTTCAGGAGGTCTTTTCTTAACAACCGGTCTGCTTCCTTTTCTGTCAGCTGACAACCTTGCTTATAAGATTCTCCCGGTAAAACCAAGTGACCATACCCGATGTATGGCCAGTGTTTCGGTTGATGTAAGGTTTCATAATGCTTGATTATTAAAACCGCCCTCTCAAAAGGGGGCAGTTCCATAATTTTCATGGGTTTTGCAAAACAGCATAATCCCATTGAAAGTAATAAAGCCAAGATTAACTTTCTCATTTTTAACGTGCCTGGTCTTTTCGCTGAATGGTAGCTATCATTAGTTTGACTTCTTCACCAACATTAATGAAGTTCTTATATAATACTCTTTCCCTTTCTTCCCTCGATGGAAATTGATAGAATTTCGGTAATGGCACATATTCTGATTCTTCTTTGGAAATCTCTTTCATGTCAAAGTCTGTCTTACAGAAGAACTTTGTGGTCTGGAATTCTTCTGACTCCTGAATGTTCATACTGTCTCCACGACCAGTCTTTGTCTTGATGAAGTCTCTTGCAGTCTGGCCACATATCCATCCCGTAGGCAAATCGGATATCTTTGAAGCCGGTACAAGGCTATCCATATTCTCATTAAGGTTTATAGATGTCTTATCCCTATCGATAGTTACACCTTTCTTTAACTGAACAACCTTACCGAAAATATCATTGGATAACCATTCCAAAGTTTCCTTTGCTCTTGCTGATCCGGAAACAACATTGCCGACAGTGGTAATAATTTTCTGCATGCCATTCTTTCCATAATCAGCTTCAAGCTGTGGTAATTCCTGAAAACCGAGTGTAACAGAAACCTTATTACTTCGAGCTGTACCGATAAGACGGTCTATCTTATGGAAATAAAGTGTAGGTAACTCATCGACAATGATACTTACAGGAACATTCTTTCCTTGCCCGGTATTAACTCTCGTTACAAGTCTGTTAAGAATCAAGGCATTTAACGCCCCTATAATACTCTCCATTTCAGGGTCATTAGCTATAAGCAGATATGATGGATTTTTCGGATCTGAGACTTTCAGGTCAAAATCATCTCCGTCTTTATGGAATATCCAATATGATTCCTTTGTTGCCAATCGGGAGGTATAAACACGCAATGTGCCAATCATACCTTCCAACTGTTCCATTGCTTTGTTTTGAAATGCTGTCTGGAACGGGCCCAATAATGGAGCAACCTCATTATCAGTCTGCAATACCTCAAAAATCGTCTGATAACTTTCATTGAGGAATGAAAGGATATGCGGCATATCGGAATATTTACCAAGCCAATAAGCCGGTTCCACGACAGGACCTTCTTTATATTCTCTCACAACACCCGTTGGTTTGAGTATCTTGGATTTTGGATCCAATACTTTTTCGGCATACAACATCTTTCCGTTTGCATCGTAAGGTTCCTTTTCATGGTTCACAAAGAAATATATACAGGCTGCAAGGAAGTTCACGGCAGATGTCTGGAAGAACTGGTCGCTACCACCGCCTCCTTCTTTCTTTCCTTTCTGCAATGATTCAAGCAAAGTCTCTGCGGTTTCCGAAGCAGCTGCAAGATTGGGGATATACTTTGCCTGTATTGGATTCACTCTTCGGCTGTATTCTACATCAACGAAATTGATAATATTGAATTTACAGCCCTCAGGGGTCTTTCCCTCTTTCTTATTCTTAAGGTAATGATAATAAAGTTTAGTTGCTAAGGTAGGGAACTTATAATCATAAACCACCATTGCAAAACCTTTTGCCGAGTGCTGACGAATAAACGGCTCTATAATTGAGAAAGTCTTACCGGAACCGGGAGTTCCGACAACCCAGGTTCCTCGAAAGGGATTGCTTATTGACACACAGCCTTTCCTGAATTTTCCTTTCCAGTAGAACCTCATGGGGATATTGACTGAGTATTTATTCTCTACGGCTTCGGTCGACTGCTCAAAGGACTCGTTTTCAAAGTTGAAACGGTCTTTGAGCAGACCCTCTTTTAAGAATTTGGATATATTGTCAAAGGCTATGTGGATCAGAACAACTCCGATAACAGACAGAATCATATATATCCAAATATTGACTTTCAGCGTATATATTCTAGGAAGAATGGAATGACTAAAGAAAACGACTGACAGGATTACCAATCCGAAACCGGCTAATATAGGATAAAGCACCTGTTTCTGTGCATCCATTTCTAAATGTTTCTTATTCCTGGTTCCTACACAGGTGATACAAATTAGAATGAAGGTGGCAATCTTACTATAAATAAGATTTCCGTCTTTATAAATCATCCATGCCTTAATCCTGTCGTGGATTTCTACAAGGACACCATTCCAATGGTCTAAAGTTTCAGGGTCGAGTGCATACTCAAAGAATTCCATCAGCAACGATACATAAATCGCTGCCCGGAATATCTTATACAATCCCTGTATCTCTTTGGTCTCTTCCATAATTCTTATTCCTCTCTCGTTTCATTATTGAGATGATACCAATGGCCATCAATGCAAGTGACATCCATACCGAGCTGCAATCTCTCGATCTCAAGTTCATTCTGAATGGTATCTATAGTCTTTCGGGTTATCTTATCCATTCTTCGAAGTTCCCATTCTTCCTTTTTTACCAGATCGCCAATACAATAAATTTCATTATTCATGAGGTGATTAAGGATTGACCGGCTTAAATCAAGAGTGGAAATTGAATCTGAAAGCCTCTTATCCTCCTTAGCAGGAATAATTTCCAGGGCGATTTCGAGACTCTCCTTCGCTTTCTTAAGGGATTTTAGATTAAAAGTCAATTCATCAAAGTTCTTTTTGCTTTGTTTTACATCATTTGCTGTCTTTTCAAATTCTTTGTGCAATTGATAATTGGCTTTTAGAAGTGTGTCATTCTGTTTTTTAAGGGAATTATTGCTCGTTTCAAGCTCTTGGTTTTCATTGAATAATTTATCATTTTCATTATCCAATTCATGAACTCGAGCAATCAGCGATGTATATTTCTCATTTTCTTGAGTCATTTCTCCGAACACTGAATCAAATTTTGAAATCACATGGTTGGATTTATCCATTAGTTCTTCAAGTTCCTGTCTGCGTTCCTCAATTCTCATCGAGTTGTGCATTTGAACAAAAATCAGGATTATCAGGACCGTACTGGTAAGTATAGTCAAAGCTGTCATTTTCATTTAGTTTTATATGTTTAAGATTAGGATCTGTTATTCTTCCTCCATAAATTCAAAAGGAAGTGGTTCATCCATTGATTGTTCAATCAATGTAAATCCGGTAGCCTGTAAAGTTTCTTCGGTAGATGAGCGGGTTGGTAAATCACCCTGATACCAAGTATTTTCCCAAAGCTTGAAATCATCGTTAAGAATGTAGACATACCGTGTATTTGCTTTCAAACCACCATCAGGCAAAGGAAGAGTCGACCAGTGATAATGAAGATAACCGTCATAATGGTAATTATTTTGATTGCACCAGGATTCATTATACACCATTGTTAGATATTTCAATACTTTTCCGGTATGTGAGATAGGATAATTATCAGATAAGGTTCCCAGAGTATTGAAGTAGCCTATATAATAATATGTCTTATCATTATATTTAAATAATTTAGTTGACGCTGCATGGGGTCTATTATATCCTTCATCATTATACCACCACCAAGTCTTGCCTTTGGAAGTTCCGGAATATTGATATAGTGAATATTGGGATAACTCCGTCCTGTCTTGTAAAACATAATATCTGTGCTGTGTGCTACTTACAGCCCCATTAACAATTTTTTGATGAAAGATCAAGTTACCTTCATCGTCAAGAAAATTATTGAATGTCCTTTCATTGTTCAGACCTATTGAAAACCAGGAAATATAGTCGTCAAAAGCATCACAATATGGATGGGTAGTGAAAACCCAAATAGAGGAATTCAGCCGTTTTAGAATGATTTTAAGATTTACAGTCTTCCAATCATTTTCAGTGTTAAGACTATGTTTTGCATAATAACTACATAGCTCCGCAGTATTGGAAGTGCTGATATAACAATTATTTAAATCATCATTATTTTTGAAGAAACAGCTTCCACCAGTAGTTTCAATTATCCAATTACTTGCGGAGGGGAATTTAACTGTAAATAACAACTCTATTTTTGAGGGATCAAGATTGGACTTGAATTTTAGTGCCAGATAAAATCTTTGTTCCCCGTTAGTCCTTTTATTTACATATACCACATACTCGTTGTCAGTGAAATCTTGTATTACGGATTTATCAACAATAATAGTGGAATTGAGGATTTCTTTGTCATATAAAATCATCATCTCCATGTACTTGACATTAGTAATGGATGGTGAGCATTTTTCAGATGGGAAATTATAAGTATAAGTGCCACTATCATCACTGTGAGAAGTCTCAGGTCTTATACATCTTGTTTCATTTATATCATTTACGGAGATTTCAAAATCCAAAATTTGAAAGCCATCGTTTTCTTGCTCTTCTGTTACTGGCAATGTAAGTTGTGGCTCATCAACGGATGTACATGAATTCAAACCTAAAAGTATACTGATCAGTAAAATATGAAAATAAATAACTTTTTTCATAGTGATTTTAATTTTGGGAGACGGATTAACCGCCTCCCGATTCTAGTGTTCAATTTCAATATTCTGAGTCGATTGTGTCGTTCCATGCAGAATCTGTTATAATTTCAAATGTAAAGGTATTAGTAACGAAACCTCCTTCTCCTTTGCCACCGTCTCCGGTATTCTCATGGTTGTATACAACATATCGGTTATTAGCCTGTATGCCATCAACAGGCAGATCTACGGATACGAACTCCGCGTTACCTAAAGATTCGGCAGGCTTCCTGAAGGCAAGATTCAGTTTTCCTAATGTTCCAGTATTACCAGATGCAGATGCATATCTTAAAGGAGATTTCTCAATTGGTGCAAAAACATAGAAACAACCAAGATAATCCATCTCCCTCTCTTTAAATGTCACTCTTTCAGGTGATGTGCCTGTCAGATTATTGGTGAACTCATAATTGTTTTGGGAGAATATATATTCTTCCTTTGTATAGGCATTCGGCAGATCTATAGATGAATCAAAGAACCAGGTTGTCAAGGCCATCATGTTATTCGTGTAATTGAGTGCAGAGGCTTCCTCTTTACCGAAACCTGGAACTACTGTAACACCGTTTGGATAATATACGTTCACACCTGGGAATGTGAACTCATCTGAAAGGATATGGATCTGTGCAAACGGACGTTTAAGTATTACCGTCTCATTGAAATTGGGGTTCTCTTTCTGTTTTGAAAGCTGAACATAGCCGGCAAAGGAATCGTATTCCTTTAGCTCAGTATTTCCATTCATATACAAAGGATTTACACTGACACAACGGTTCTTGAAGTTGAGATTGATAGCATCAGAAGATGTCACATCTGATACTGTCACATTATCATCTTCATTGCCTGCCCAGAAGAAGATCTTGACCTGTGTCGGATCTATCTCTTGGTGAAGTTTGAAATATGCGTTGAATTTGCCATTCTCAACCATACTCCAAGCCGGATAAACAGTATTTTCACTGTCATAAAGATACTGGCCATTGTAATATACTCCGTACCATAGTCTGTCTATGGTTCTTGAGAATGAATAAAGTCCGTCATTCCCGACTATCGCTTCTGCAGCAGCTCTGGTTCTCATGTCGTCAGGGATATTGACTGTCAGAGAATATTGCACCATTCCTTCAGCATCTACAATAACCGGAGAAGATTGGATTGGTTCCTCTGCATTTTTACAGGAGAAGAGCATAGTGGAAGCCAAAGCTCCCATCAATGCAAATGTTAATAGTTTGTGTTTCATTAAGTTTTTGGATTTTAAGTTTGTGTTTAGGATTTTGTAATTGAATTTGTTATAACCGTTAATATTCGATTTCTACTGTTTCCTCCCATTCAGGATCTATACCGATACCACCACCTCCGGAATTTCCGTTATCATCATTATCTTCAGGAATCAGCATGGAATAGAAATTCCCTTTCAGAGTTGTTATCCCTCCGTTGATAAGTGGAATTGTGATCTTATCTACTCTGGCTTTCAATTCATCTTTATCATCGTATATCTCAACTTTGAGGGAAACCGATGTTTCTTTCTTATCATTAGAAAGTACATGGTCAAAAGCCAATAACTCGCCGTCCGGATAAGAAGTGAAAGAAACATCATTCCATTTCAGATTTACTTCTCCCGAAAGAGCATTGATAGCACCGGGTAAATCGTAATAGGATATCACTATCTTTCCCGGATTGAAAGTTGCACTGTCACAGTCCGTGGCAATCAGTGTATACCTTGCGAAAGCAGGTTTCAGTTCCATTGAAACATCGGTAGTGGTGAACGCAACATTCTTTTCAAGCAACCCTCTGAAAGGAGTC
>JAFLTP010000052.1 GCA_022510405.1 Muribaculaceae bacterium
GGATTCTTCGGGAGCCTCTTACCTTTTTCTTAGAAAACCTTATTTCCCAAATATCCGCATTTTTCATCATTATAGTGTAAATTCGCACTATCAAATTTGTTTAACTATCGAAAGATAATGAATAATTTTCGGTTATGCTATTGTCTAGGCAACTTGCTTAGGAATGGAAGACAATGAAGGAATTCTCAAAACCTGGCGATACAAGCACATTAACAGAAATTTATCCGTCTATTCTCAATGCTTTCAAAGAGGGTATAGCATATCTGAAAACTCACCGTGATACATTCTGCAACTCTGTAATGGTTTTAAATGGTAATGGTGATGATTCAGTTTCACCGAAAGATGCCATTGAATTTTATGAACAGACTGTGGCAAAAGACAAGAGTCTTTTCATATATGCAGGAGTAAATCATTTCCTGATGGTGGATCCCAAGGGACATCAAATAGCCGGTGATGTACTCAATTGGATTGAAGACAGGCTTGGCAATACCGTTTATGAAGAATTTGAATTTTAAAATATCAGGTTATGGAAGAAAAGAAAATTAAAGTGTTGTTGGTAAACGGGTCTCCGCGGCCTAACCATAATACTGGCAAAGCATTGAAAGCAGCCATGGAAGGGGCAATTGAAGCCGGTGCCGAGGCTGAATTGATCAATCTTTACACTATCAAAAACCTTAAAGGTTGTTACAGCTGTTTTCGCTGTCAAAGAAAGGGATTCTCAAAAGTGGATCCGGTGTGTTGTATTAAGGATGAAACATGGCCCTATCTTGACAAGGCAAGAGAGGCTGATGTGGTGATAGTGGGGAGTCCTAATTATTTTGGTTATCCTACTGGAGAATTCCGAGCATTCCTGGAGAGATTTCTGTTCCCGAAATTTTCCTATATTAAAAATGCTCCTTTGGTAAACCCCAAAAATACGGCTTGTATTTTCACCATGAATGCACCTGAAGAATATATGGTGCCGGGACATTATGATATTCTTTTAGGCACATCAGTTGAAAATTGTAAACATATTTATGGTTTCGGAGAAGCCTTATATATTAATTTCACTTATCAGTTTGATGATTATTCCCAGATGGCTTTTGACTATGTGCCGGAAGAAGTGAAAAGAGAATATAGAGACAAACATTTTCCTGAAGACCTAAATAGAGCCAAGGCTTTAGGAAAACGTCTTGTGGAAGAAGCCAAACAAAGGAAAAATTCTTAAGTAAGAAACGAAATCGAGAATTATTGTGATTTTTAATAAGCACAAATTCTTGGAAGGAGGAGCGATTCCTCCTTTTTTAATGTTATAACGTTTTTTCTCTACTTGCATTTGTAGTATATGAAAAAAGTTGTCACAAAAGGACCGTAATCTTACGAAAGGTAACATTAAGTTATGAAATACGGAGGAATATCCCTTGTTGTATTCTCCCCCTATTTTTATTAAATTTGTTGGAAACTTTATGACCATGAACAAGAAGATATTGATTGTTTCAAGCGCTATACTGATGGTGCATTTGTCAGTCTCTGCTGCCAATCCTTATTTGCCGTTGTGGGAACATATACCTGACGGCGAACCCTATCTTTTCGATGATCCCGACAATCCGGGGAAACAGAGAGTGTATATCTATGGCTCACATGATATAGAACGTTCGGCTTACTGTGGTAGAAATCAAGTTGTGTGGTCGGCATCTCCCGATAACCTGAATGAATGGAGATATGACGGGGTAATATTTGAATCAGTAAGCGATGGTGCCGGAAATCTTTTAAGGGAAGATGGGAAAGGTGATATCCTTTATGCTCCTGATGTGGCCGTCAAAACTCTTCCGGATGGTTCTAAGCTTTATTATCTCTACCCAAACACTCAAGACGGAAAGCGGCATGGTCAGATAGCAGTCTCAACTCGACCAGACGGCCCGTTCAAGGTTTGTAATTGGAGTGAGGAAGATCCACAAATGACTTATGGTATATTGGGATTTGATCCGGCGGCTTTTGTTGATGATGACGGAAGGGTGTATGGATACTGGGGATTCGGAAGAAGTTATGCCGCTGAGTTGGATCCTAACACGATGTCAACTGTAAAACCGGGGACAGAAATAATAGAAGACTTGGTTTCCGGGATGGAGCAGGAAGGAGACTTTAAATTCTTCGAGGCTTCTTCGATCCGAAAGATTGAAGATAAATATGTTTTGATTTATAGCCGGATGAGCAAGGATGGTGAATGGGGTCTTCCTGCCACCAACTATACACTTGCATATGCTTACTCCGATAATCCTTTGGGACCCTATACCTATGGAGGAACAATTATAGATGCAAGAGGAAGAGACACGGATGCCAATGGAAATACAATTCCCACGACTTCACCATACGGAAATACCCATGGTTCCATTCTAAATATTGATGGGCAATGGTATGTGTTTTATCATCGCCAGACCGGTCTTGATGAATTCGCTCGCCAAGCGATGGTCTCCCCCATTGAAGTGAAGGTGGAAAAAGGTAAAGGTGGTAAGGTGGAAATTTCGGAAGCTGAACTCACAAGCGAGGGTTTTGAACTCGATGGTCTTGACCCGTTAAAAGAATATGCAGCCGGAATAGCTTCTGTCACTATGGGACCCGAACCGGTGATACACCACTTCCCGAGTAATGAGTATTCAGGTCCTTATTTCGATGCCTTTTATTTGAATGGTCAAAGTATTTCGGATCCCTATAACGATGATATAAATATATCCAAGGTTGTAAATTGTACCGACGGTTCGATTGTAGGATATAAATATTTCAACACATCCAAACTCAACGGCAAGGAAAATCCGGTGATTAAATTGAGATTAATTCCGGAGGGTGTGAAGGGCATTATAGAAGTCTATGACACCGCTCCATGGAAAGGTAAAAACAAGCCAATTGGAAAACTTGAACTTTCTAAAGAATTACCTCAGACATCCACTGTGATGGATATCACCTTAAAGGGAGTGAAAAAAGATACGGAGAAATTCCCTATATACCTTGTTTTCAAGTCACCTGAGAAAGGAAAATCCCTGGTCACGCTTGAGACGATTCAGTTTGCGGAGTGATAGTTCAGAGAAAGGGAAGTTATCTGGCCTTAGTTACCAAGACCGTACCATGTCCGTCAAGTTGATAACTATGGGCATATGCCGGAATCAAGGCTGAGAAACCTGCGGAAAGTTCCACGCTTTCACCATTGCTTGTTAACTTTATCCGACCTTCAGTGCATACAATGATTCTAAATGAGTCTCCATTGATTTGGAATTCTCTTTTAGAATCTATTTTTATTTTAGAGGTAGAGAAATGCTCACAATCCACGAGTGATATAATCCCATCCTTTTCAGAGAATTCCTCCTTATGGCATTTTTCAGTATTGGTGTAATCTATTGCATCTTTTGCAAGACCGGTATGCAATTCTCTTGTATTTCCGTCGGCATCTTTTCTATTGTAATCATAGATGCGATATGTGATATCACTTGATTGCTGAATTTCCGCAAGTAGGTTTCCGGAACCGATGGCATGCACCGTTCCGGCCGGAAGATAATAGACATCATCTTTTTTAGATTCATAGGATTCCACAGAATCTAAAAATGAATCATCCATTATTTTTTTCTCATACAATTCCGGATTAATTTCTTCCTTCATTCCGGCAAAAATCTTGGCATGGCTCTCGGTGGATATAATATACCACATCTCGCTCTTACCGCTTGAACCATGTCTTTCCCGGGCAAGTTCATCATTGGGATGCACCTGAACAGAGAGATTATCGTTGGCATCTATGAATTTGACAAGAAGAGGAAATCTTTTGCCATATTTTTTCACTACTTCATCACCCAACAATTCATGACCGAACTGATCAATCAATTGAGTCAAAGAGAGGTTTTTATATTTCCCTTTTGCCACAACCGACTCTGAGCCGGGAACTTGAGAAATTTCCCAGCTTTCACCTATGTTTCCCTCAGGTGTCACTATCCCTTTCAGTTTACATATCTTATCCCCACCCCAAATCACTTTTTTCAATATGGGTTGGAATACCAAGGGTGCTATATGAAAGTTTGTAGTCATAAGTGAAACTTTGCCATTATAAACGGATAATATAAGTATTTTATTACCTTTTATTTTATTGTTTTTTATCATTTTTAACGAACTTATTCAATAGAAAGATGTTTTAGTATAAATATTGGATTTATAGAAAAATATCTATATTTTTATATAATCTAATAAGTTGTAAATTAACAATTTATTTAATGAAGAAAATTATGGAAACATTCAATAAGAATCAAGTTGTGGCAGATACCGCTTCCACTGTGGCTATCAATTCAGCCAAGGTATCAGCCCAGGCAGCAAAAGTGGCAGCAAAAGCAAAATTTAATCAGGCAAAGGCCGATTTGAGTCAGGCCTATACCGATGGTGTTGCGGATGTTAAAGACACAGCTACACAGTTGAAAGACAAAGCATCACAATACACAGATGTGGCAAAAGAAAAGATTGCGGATGTACTTGATACAATTGCTGACAAAACTGCAGACTTCGCAGATAAATTGAAAAATTAAATGCTAATTCTTCAAAAATTAAGGGTGCTTTGAATAAAAATTTAGAGCACTCTTAATTTTTTTGTATTTATTCCAAATATTCTTAATAAAAGGGAAATTTCTTAATTTTGTAGAGAATTAGAGTATTCCCAATGAGCACTTATTTTACATTTGATAAAACCGTGAAGCTTATTATCACCATCGCGATAATTGCTGGGGTGATATGGTTGATCGGTGTGTTGAAAAATGTATTGCTTCCATTTTGTCTGGCGTGCCTTTTATCATATATCCTTGAACCGGTTGTGGAATACAATCAAAAGATAATGGCATTAAAGAAAAGGGCCCCCGCTGTTTTGCTCACCTTGGGAGACGGTATCATCATATGTGCCCTGCTTGTGTATTTCTTTATGCCGATTGTGATGCATGAGATTTTCCAAATGGGTAATATGATAAAAACCTATGGCACTCATGAAATTTCCTTGCCGTTTCTTCCCGAACCTTTAAGTTCTTATATTGAAGGGAAGGTGGATTTCGATTCATTAGTAGCAAGATTTGAGGAAGGCAAGTTCGGATCTTGGATCGACCAGGGAGCCAATGTGATATCAGTATCAGTGGAATATCTGATTCACACCCTTGAATGGCTTGTGACTTTTATTTACGTTATCTTTATTCTTTTGGATTACGATCGCTTCTCAAAAGGTTTTGCGTTGCTGATACCAAAAAAATTCAGACCGGCTGTTACTCAGGTAATGAATGACGTGAAATATTACATGAACAAATATTTCCGCAGCCAGCTTTTTATTGCGTCATGTGCTGCTGTGTTATATTGCATAGGATTCACAATCGTGGGTTTGCCTATGTCGATAGTGATGGGAATTCTTGTTGGTATCCTCTATATGATTCCTTATTTCCAATATATCACTTTGATCCCGGTAATAGTGATTTGTTTCATCACATCACTTGACGGCCAATTTCCGTTTTGGGTTAAATTGGGAGAATGTGGTCTTGTTTACCTGGTGAGCCAATGTTTCTGTGATTATATTCTTACACCTAAAATAATGGGCAAGTCATTAGGCCTGAACCCTGCAATAATTCTGCTTTCTCTTTCGGTTTGGGGCACCCTCCTTGGAATTATAGGGATGATTATAGCGTTGCCATTAACCACTATTCTTCTGGTTTACTATAAGAAGGTGATAATAGAACATATTCCTCTTTCTGCACCAACAGATATTATCTCGATTGATGAGGCCGAGGAATGAAATTAATTTTGTAGTGCAGCGCTCTCTTTAGGTGGATTATTGGTTTTGGCTTCTGAGATTTCCACCAGATAAACCGATAGCAACATCAAGGCAATCGCCAGAATTTGCCACCATGAGAATTTATCCTGACCAATGATATAACTTGCAATGGCGGATACTATCAATATCAAGTCACTGTAAAGGGCCACTACAGTAGCGGAAAGAAGTTTCAAAGAGAAATCCTGTAATAGATAACTTAACGATGTCGGGAAAATCAACACGAATAAAAGCACCAGCATCGGTGTGCTGAATATATTTTGATGGAGCACCAATGCATCCCAACCGGAAAAACAAACCAGTATTATAGCACCTATCGCGCCTCCTCCGAAAGTAAGAGCCGAAACCATGGCACTCCCCAATTTAGGTATAAATTTCTTTTCAATCACCAAATAGCAGGAATAAAGAAAAGCCCCAAGTAGACAGAACATATTTCCTTTCATCGGAGCTGAGGCAACCGCGCTGGAATGTTGGGTCAATACACACAGTAATGCTCCTCCGAATCCTATTATCATTCCTATGACTTTTTTCCAAGTGGCTTTCTCCGTTTTGATAACCAGACAGATTATAAAGACAAACACCGGCTGGAGGCTGATAAAAATTGAAGATGAGATAGGTGTAGTGAAACTTAACCCTTCGAGCAAAGCCCACATATATCCGAACACGAAGATTAGTCCTGTCAAAATAAGTTTGCCACTATCTTTCCATGTAGGAAGTGTGAACTTTTTCCACACAAACAGTTCGTATACAATAAAGAAGAGAGTGCCAAAACCAAGTCGAAACAAGACTCCGGTTTGAGCGCTCATCCAATTGGGAAGAAGATAGCGAAGGGCATTCTGATTAAGACCCGAGAAGGTCTTGGCTATAAACATCAGAATATTGCCCTTAACTTTAGAATTCATCAAAAAATTTTTTCCTTTGGAAAACTATTGGTTTACAAAGTTAACCTATTTCTTTGATTTGAGTAAATCCAAAAGAATCACGGCATTATTATGCTCCTGATCATGTGAAGAATATAGCAACGTGACCACCGGTTTTGTGGCTATATATTCCTTTAGTTTTTCATAAGCCGGATTGGCAAGCAATTCAGCCTTATACTTTTGCTCGAATTCAGGCCATCTGCCTTCAGGATCTTGATGGAACCATTCACGAAGTTCAGTGGATGGTGCTATGTCCTTATCCCAAAGATTATAATGAAAAGTTTCGTGTGAAAGACCGCGAGGCCATAGTCGGTCGATATAAATTCTGAATCCGTCATTATCGCTTGCGGGTTCATAGGCTCTTTTAATCTGTATTTGTGTCATAGCAATCGTATTTTATAAATTCAACAAAGGAAGGAAAGATAGAGTTTGATTAAAATGAATTGGACTGATAAAATATTTTTCTCTAAATTTGTCTTATTGATAATTCTCTTTTTAAATGGTAAGTTATCTTCAGATAGAAAACCTCACTAAATCCTACGGTGACAGGATACTGTTCTCCGATATAACATTCGGTGTGTATCAAGGCGATAAAATCGGAATTATAGCAACAAACGGCACAGGGAAAACGACATTTCTAAATATCATAGCGGGAATCGAGGATTATGATGAGGGAAGGATAGTGTATCGAAATAATCTTCATATAGGTTATCTTCCACAAATCCCGGAAGTAAATCCTGAACTGACAGCGATTGAATACATAGATGAAGGGTCGGAAATTGGTAATGAAGATTTTTCAATCCATGATAACGGGATGAAGTTATTGACCCAATTTAGAATAGCAGATCCCAATCAAAGACTGAGTGAAATGTCGGGAGGTCAGGTAAAAAGAGTGGCTCTTGCAAAAGTATTGGTACATAATCCTGATTTACTAATTCTCGATGAACCCACCAACCATCTTGACATAGAGATGGTGGAATGGTTGGAAAATTATCTGTCACGTCAAAACATCACTTTGCTTATGGTGACCCACGACAGGTATTTTCTGGATAATGTCTGCAATAAGATTATTGAAATTGACAGGAAAGGATTCTTCTTTTATGAAGGTAACTATGATTATTATCTTGAGAAAAGACAGGAACGATACGACGCTTTAAACGCCGAATTGCTCAAGGTGAAGAATCTGGTACGCACTGAATTGGAATGGATGCGTCGTCAACCACAGGCCAGGGGAAGTAAGGCTAAGTATAGGATAGATAATTTTTACCAACTGGAAGAAAAGAGTAAGGTAAACCTTTCCACGCGTGAAGTAAACTTAGGGAAAGGAGGAGGCTACATAGGTTCCAAAATTTTCGAGGCAAAGGATGTATCCAAATCCTTCGGGGATTTAAAAATATTGGATAATTGGAATTATACCTTCGCAAGACATGAGAAGGTGGGAATTGTTGGTGAAAATGGGGTTGGTAAATCCACTTTTATAAAATTGCTGCTTGGCGAACTTAAACCTGACGGCGGATATTTTGATATTGGAAGCACTGTGAGATGGGGATACTACAGCCAGGAGGGAATGGTGGATTTCGATCCCAATAAAAAGGTGATAGATGTAGTAAGGGAAATTGCTGAAACAGTAAGGATTGATGAGAAGACAACTCTTTCGGCCTCCCAATTCTTGAACCGTTTTCTATTCACACCCGATACTCAACAGAAATATATCGCTAAATTGAGTGGGGGAGAAAGGAGAAGGCTTTATCTGGCGACTGTCTTGATGAGAAATCCTAATTTCCTGATACTTGACGAGCCTACAAATGACTTGGATATCATGACTCTTTCAATCCTTGAGGACTATCTTGTGGATTTCAAAGGATGTGTGATCGTAGTTAGTCATGACAGATTTTTCTTGGACCGAATTGTAGACCATATTTTTGTATTTGAAGGTAATGCAGTTGTGAAAGATTTTCCGGGCAATTATTCAAATTATAGAGAATATGTGAAAAGGAAAGAGGCTGAAACAGCCTTGGAAGCTAAAGCAAAATCTAAGGATGCTGCTACCAATGTGAGACGAAAACCGGAAAATGAAAAGAAAAACAAACTAACCTTCAAGGAAAAAAGGGAACTTGAGGAAATCAATAAAAGACTTCAGGAACTTGAAGAGGAGAAACGGTTATTGGAAGAACAAATGTCGTCAGGTACACTTGATCATTCTTCTCTTATGGAAGCGGCCAAAAGAATGGAGGAACTGATAGGGGAAATAGATGAATATGAACTCCGAGCTTTGGAGCTGATGGAAAAAGAATAATGTAATTCGAGAAAAATCATACATATAAAATTCCTAAGTATGTTACGTTATAGTTTGTCACGCATTGGAATAATAATTTTATTGCTTCTTTCTTCTGTGATGGGAAAGGCAGATATTGTTATCACTGTGCCACCGGTGAAAGGTGACGCCACTTCTGCATTGAAAGAAACCATAGCGGAAGCGGCACGACATAAAGGAGAAAGAGTGATTATAGAGTTACCTAAAGACACCCTCCATATCAGCAGGCTCAATTCTTCTGAACAATTATACCATATCTCGAATACAACATCCCGTAAGGAAAATCCGGATGCCACCAAACATATAGGGATATGGCTGAAAAACCTTGAAAACGTTACAATAGAGGGGAATGGTTGTCTGTTACTGACACATGGAGAAATGACTTCCGTAGTTATTGATAGTTGCAAGAATATAGTTTTAAGAAATTTCAGGTTAGATGCGGCGGATCCTTCAGTGGTGGAAATAGATATAACCGAGAAAGGAGAAGATTATATTGATTTCTATGTATTGCCTACCACAAATTTTGAATTCAACGGAGATTCTTTTTCTTTTGTTGGCGAGGGTTGGAGATTTGGGGATAACCAGCGTAATTCCAATCACGTAGAATATGCTCAAGTTTATTATCCGGAGGGAGGTCGAACACTGAGGAGAGTTTCTCCCATGAAAAATTATAAAAATGCAAGGCTTTTGGGAGATAGGGTTGTAAGAATGACTTTTGAAAATGAAAAAGTTCCAGTTGTATCTGTTGGAGAAAGATACCAAATGAGGCATGGTATTAGAAATGAAGCCTGTATGTTCATTAATAGAAGCAAGGATATTGAACTTAGAGATATCGAATTCAATTTCATGGGCAATTTTGGGATTGTAGGTCAATTTACCGATAATATAACATATGAAAATTTAAAATGTTGTCCTTCGGTAGGTAGCGGAAGAACTAATGCCGGTTTTGCAGATTTTCTACAATTCTCTTCTTGTCGTGGGCTTATAAGGATTGAAAATTGTTATTTCGCGGGATCTCAGGACGATCCAATCAACATCCATGGCACTCATTTAAAAATTGAAGAAGTGCCATCCCCCGTTGAACTTATCATAGCTTATAAACATCCTCAAACCTTCGGTTTCTTTCCTTGTGAACCGGGTGACGAATTCATAATAGTGAACAGTAAAACCCTTAATGATTTGGGTAAGCCTTTAAGAGTCAAAAAAGTTAAGGAAATTGATGAATATAGATATTCAGTGACCTTTGAAAATGAATTGCCTGAGGAAATGCTAAGTGTCAATCCAACTGATTATGTGGTAGAGAACCTAAGTTGGATACCGGAGGTATTGATAAAAGGAAACAGTTTTATGTCAACCCCGACCCGAGCAATTCTGATCACTACACGAGGAAAATCTTTAATAGAAGACAATAAATTTTACAATATTCCCATGGCTTCCATACTTGTTGCCGACGATGCTAAGAGTTGGTATGAGTCCGGACCGGTTAAGGACCTTACGATCCGAGATAATAAATTTTATGATTGCAAGGGTCCCGTAATAGAAATTTCACCTGAAGTGGAAACTTTTGACAAACCGGTGCATGAAAATATAATAATCGAAAACAATACGTTTGTAAATCCCGGACTCCCTGTAATAAAGATTTGTGATTCAGATGACATTACAATAAAAAACAATATTTTTGAAATGTCTTTACCGTCCTCTATTGATGAAATTATCTATCATAAAAATGTAATAGATTTCACTCTTCAAGACAATCAAATTAAAAATTAATAGACAATTTCTTGAGAATAAAGCGTTGTAATCAATATTAAGTCAATCAAGCTTGACTTCTATCCCTTATTAAAAATCTAACCCATGCATTCTTTGCATGGGTTATTATTAAATTTAAAATTTACTTGCGGAGAGAGAGGGATTATCACCTATCATATCAAAAGAATTTATATAGTTTTAGATTCTAATGATTATCAATATATTATAAAAACGAGATTAAAATGTGATTTCATAAAATATCCTTGCATATCTCAAAAATTGGGTGTAATTTTGGGTGTAGATATAAAAATAGCAGGGTATGAATCTGAAACGGAATATAACCTTTCAACTTGAAAGGAGGAAGAAGAATGGGATCCTAATAGACGAAAATATGCCTATCCGGATGAGGGTAGTTTTTGACGGTAAAAGAATTGAGTTTACAACTGGCTATCGTATTGATAGAAATAAATGGGATGAGGAGAACGGCAGAGTAAAGAAAGGTTGTTCCAACAAATTAAAACAGTCTTTTAGCGAGATTAATGCTGACTTAAATCGATATGAAGCAATAATACACGATATTTTCAAGGAATATGAACTTCAATCTGTAATGCCTACTGTAGACGATGTAAAGACTATTTTTAATTCGAGAATCGCTATTAAGAAAACTGAAATAACAGAAACAGAAGAAATAAAAAAAGAACCTCAAAAATCGTTCTGGGAGATTTATGATGAATTTACTAAAGAATGTGGAAGACAGAATGACTGGACTGCAGCCACAAAACAAAAATTCAAGGCTCTTAAAAATCATCTACTTCGCTTCAAGAAGTTACAATCGTTTGAATATTTAAATGAAAAAGGCCTTAATGATATTGTTGAATTCTTTCGCAACAAATGTAATATGCTTAATAGTACCATCGGGAAACAGTTAGGTTATTTAAAATGGTTTCTAAAATGGGCGGCTAATAAAGGTTATCATAATAAAATGGCTTATGCCTCTTTTAGTCCTAAATTGAAGAACACTCAGGCCAAAGTGATTTTCCTGACTGATGAAGAACTGGAACAAATCAAAACTTATCAAATTCCGGAACCTAAAAAATATCTTGAAAGAGTTAGGGATGTTTTGATCTTCTGTTGTTATACAGGACTTCGTTATTCTGATGTTGCCAACCTTCGGAAAAGTGATGTCAAAGAAAATCATATTGAAGTGACAACGGTAAAGACGCAGGATAGTCTTATTATTGAACTCAACAAACACAGTAAAGCTATTCTGAAAAAATATGAAGATATGGAATTTGAAGGTAGTAAGGTTTTACCGGTTATAAGCAATCAGAAAATGAACGAGTATATTAAAGAACTTGGGAAACTTGCGAAGATTGAAACCCCGGTAAGAATCACTCAATATAAAGGTCATGAAAGAATAGACTCTATATATCCCAAGCATGAGCTTTTGTCTACCCATACAGGGAGAAAGACCTTTATCTGTAAAGCTCTTTCTTTAGGTATTCCTCCGAATGTAGTAATGAAATGGACTGGACACAGCGATTACAAAGCCATGAAACCATATATAGACATAGCCGATTCCATAAAAGTCAACTCTATGGCCTTGTTTGACCTATAATTATTAATGTTGCTTTATGAATGGTCTGACAGTATCCAATATATAGAGACATAACGTCTTAAATAATCATTATGCTCTTCAGAATATTCAGGAAAGAATGAATATAAAGGGGCAGCACTATCAAGATGAGCTATTGTTCACAACGAAAATGGTACCTGATTTTTATGGTGTTGATGAACGCGTTATAAGACGTTATGTAAAAGATTATGGTGAAGAACTTAAGGCTAATGGATATTTTTTAAGTCAAGGTAAAGAATTGAAAGATATAAAGTTAGAAATTGGTTAGGACATAAATGTCTTAACCAAAACTACTATTGTTTCCTTTTTTACTTTTCGATCATTTTTTAACATAGGAATGCTTCTTACAGAAAGCCTAGTAACAAAGAAACTTCGTCTACGTATTCTTGATATATCCAACTTTCATAGATAAATTGACCTATCTACTTTATGAATTTTGTACCGGTCATTACTTTGAAGACTGTAATAAAAGAATAGCATTAACTCTCGGTGTGTGGTTTCTATTCTATAATGGTCATTATTGGCATGATGCCAATTTAATGCCCCGAATGGAAGCCTTTATTTATCATGTAGCAGCAGGCCGAATTAACAAAGATTTACTTAATCGAATATTGGAAGGTTATATGGCAAATGAAGATTATCCCCAAGACCTCCAACTTGAGATAATCCATGCAATAAAATCAATAGATCAGGAAGATGTATTTTGAACATCTGCTATAAAACCCAACCTATTATTTTACCTGTCACTTTTATCAGTTCCATTATAATATCATAAAATGAGTTACAATTGAATAATAAGTTAATGAGAAATTCAGTGACACAATACTCATGTGTATAATCCCAATAAATAAATTCTAGTATCTTGATTGTAAGAACATATATAATGTGTGAAACAGTTAGCCTTAAGAATGAATCTATTCTCATAATCAAGAATAGTATCTTCGGAATAAGTAGGGTTAAACTTTAGCCACTACTCCCGAAAAAATATTCTTGATGGCGGTGCTTCGCGGTGCGAATTTATTTATTAGGTTTTATACTATCACTTTAACTTTTGTGACATGTTAAGATAATTTCAGATTATCGTGATTTTATTACCAACATGCCACGGATGCCACGCAAAATAAATTGCGTGGTCTTTTTATTTTATTGAATCTCAATGAAATAAAATTGTAATTATTTTCAAGTTGCCACGTACTTGCCACGTATAGTCATACATAATTTTGCAGTGTCGACAATAATCAAAAACCCTAAGCGCAAAGGGCCTTAATCCTAAAATTAAAAATGTATGACACTACAAGATTTATTGAATAAGCCTCTTTGGCAAATGACTGGAGAAGAGTTTCTGTTCCTTTCAAACTCAACTACACCAAAAACAGAAACATGCCAAGTCAAAGTTACTGATGCAACTTCATCAAAGTATGTCTATGGCCTTAAAGGCATAGCAGATTTATTTGGATGTAGCATACCTACAGCAAACCGCATCAAGAAAAGTGGCAGGATAGACAAAGCTATTAAACAGATTGGACGTAAGATTATAGTTAATGCTGAATTAGCTCTTGAATTAGCCGGACAAAAAACAGGAGGAAGGAGATAGTTATGGAAAATATAGGAAATAATACTAACCCATATTTGCCAGTATTGACATCGGAAGTGGTAAGACATCGGGTATTTGATCTTAAGAGTGAGGAAACTGAAAATTATGAAAAGATCCTTGAGGAATGTATCATCGATCCTAATAATCCCATTCCGGAACCGGAAGTGATTCTCTCCTATAACAGTGTACCTGTTTTATGGCGTGGCGGTAAAT
>JAFLTP010000053.1 GCA_022510405.1 Muribaculaceae bacterium
ATGCCAAAACTTCTTCTTTGTTCTGCTTAATTTTTTCTACAAAATCATCAATCGCATGAAGTCTCTGAGGAATCTTTATGCTTTGGGGACAATGAACCTCGCATTGTGCACATCCGATGCAATGACTTGCCTGACGTAGTTTCGGTACACTTCTGTCATATCCGATCAAAAAGGCTTTTCTTGCCTCTGTATAATTAGCATCAGTCTTATGTCTGGGAAGTTTTCCTTCTGTCAGACATTTATTGTAATGCGTGAAGATTGCAGGGATATTTATTCCATAAGGACAAGGCATACAGTATTCACATGCAGTACATGGAACGGTGGGATATTTAATAAGTTCCTCTCCGGTATCTTCCAGAAGCTGCTTTTCTTCTGCTGTCAAGGGTTCAAGTGGAGAATATGTAAGAAGATTATCTTCCAAATGTTCCATATATGTCATTCCACTTAATACAGTCAATACGTTGGGATATGAACCTGCATATCTGAAAGCCCATGAAGCGATGCTCTCTTCAGGTCTCTGTTCTTTCAGTTTTGCGTTCAGATGTTCGGGAAGACTGGCGAGACGGCCTCCCAACAAGGGCTCCATTACTACTGCCGGAATGTCTCTTTTTGTTAGCTCGTCATAGAGATAATCAGCATTGATGTTCCAACCACCTGCATTCTGCCAGTCGGCATAGTTGAGCTGTATCTGTACAAAATCCCAATGAACGTCAGGATGCATACTCATGAGGTGATCAAAAACTTCAAGATCTCCATGGAAGGAAAAACCCAGATTTCTGATTCTTCCGGCTTCTCTTTCTTTCATAAGATAATCGAGCAGACCGATGTCAAGAAGTCTTTTGTGGAGTCTTTCCATCCCTCCGATACCTGCACCATGTATCAGATAATAATCTATGTAATCAGTTTGGAGAAGTTCCATAGATTTATGATACATATCCAATGAAGCCTGATACTGGTTGTCTCCATGTTCGTCGAGATAGGTTGACAATTTGGTTGCTATATAGTATTTGTCACGGGGGTGGCGACTCAATGCTATACCGGAAACCTTTTCAGACTGTCCTCTTCCATAGTGAGGGGAAGTGTCAAAATAATTGACACCATGCTCGATTGCATAATCAACAAGTCGGTTTACTTCTTCCTGGTCTATTTCCTGTGTTTCTCCTTCTTTAGCTTCTTTCATCGGCCATCGCATACATCCATAACCAAGAATTGAAACTTTGTCATTACTGTTGTGATTGACACGATAAGTCATTTCTCCAGGTTCTTTGGAACCTTTGGAATCGGCTGATGTAAATTTCTTTCCTGCATTATCACATCCTACAAGAGTAAGGCCTGCAGCCGAGGCTCCCAACCCAAGCCTTTTAAGGAAGCTTCTCCTGTCTATATTTTCTTTACCCATTATGGTTGAAATTCTCTTAAAACCTTAAACTTTTCCTTTAAACCAACCTGTGTTTTTCATTTCCCTCCACGTATATTGCACTGAAAGGTCGTGAAGGACATAGATGTTCGCAAGCTCCACATCCGATACATTTCTCTGTATCAACCGCAGGTATCTTCAGGCTTTCTTCATCTCCTGCTACGGAAGCTATCATCTGAATAGCTCCGACAGGACAGTGTCTTTCACAGTTCCCGCATGAAACTCCATCGGTCAATGGAATACAATTCTCTTTTACCCATTGAGCACGTCCTATCTGTATCGAGGATTTTTCCGCAAGGTCAATCTTCTGTATCGCTCCTGTGGGGCAAACCTCGGAACATTTAGTGCATTCCGGACGGCAATATCCTCTTTCATAGGATGCTATCGGATGCATGAAATTGGCAAGGTTACCGGAAGGTCTTAACACATGGTTTGGACAAACCGTAACACATAATTGGCACCCTGTACATCTTGAAGCAATGTTTACATGGCCTTTTGAACCCGGAGGTGAAATATGTTTGTTTCTGGACGGTATCTTCTTGTCTTCAATTACTGCGAGTCCACCGTCAACCGTCTTTTCGGCCGCGTCCATCAATGCAGCACCACCCACAAAAGCCATAAGCCCCAGGAAATTCCTTCTCGAAGAATCGTTGACCTCAGATTTTACAGTTTCCATTGCAGGTTCCAAAGATTCAACCTTAACTCTTTTGTAGGTATATTTGATGGCTTGTTTATGACATTTCCCGATACAGTCCATACAACTGACACAACGGGAATAATCAATTTTATGGGATTTGCTGTCGATGCATGCCGATTTACAGTTTTTGGCACATAGACCACAACTGTTACATTTTGCCAATTCAATGGTAGGACGATAAAGTGAGAACCTTGATAGGAATCCTAAGAATGTGCCTACAGGACATATCGAGTTACAATAGGTTCTTCCGTTTTTCCATGCAAGGATTCCTATGGCTACCAATGTTACTACAGAGGTGGCGAAGAGTGCCCAGTTCTTTATCCATAATTCCCTTGAATAGAAAGTATAGCTTTCCATTCTTTCTGCGAATCCAGCCAGGAGGTTATTTCCCCAAATCCATATAGGACCGAAAAGAGAGTGGACTATTCTTCCAAATGAACTGTACGGTGCAAGCATTCCGACAATTGAACCAATACCGAAAATGATAGCCAATATCATTACTCCGAAAAGAGTGTACCTCCAAACATTCAATGCCGGAGAATAGGAATAACGGTTCTTCTTGCTCCATTTGCCAAATTTCGCGATAATGTCCTGTAATACCCCCATAGGGCAAATCACAGAACAATACACTCTACCGAAAAGGAGAGTGATTGCAACCAAGCCTGCTACAATAGCTAGATTCATAGCAAATACCGCAGGAAGGAACTGGACTTTGGCAATCCACCCTAACCAGGCATGGATTGTGCCTGTAAAATCAAGAAAAAGCAGTGTTGCTCCAACGAAAAAAATTAATCCTAATGTTATTCTTAGATTCCTTAACATCTTATCTTATAAAATTTGTTGATATTCTTTCTTCTCGTTCAGGGAAATTTATTCTGTCTTGTTCTTAAGATCTAAAATTTATATTTTAACCATACCATGCCATTATCAAACTTTGATATATCTTGCAGTATCAAGTTCTTCGGTTTGAAGTTTTTGAATGATATTCCGTCAAAAAGTGCAGGCTGTCCAGTCCTTCCGTCAATACCCGGGGCCAATAAAAGACTTAATTCATCAATAAGTCCAGCTTCTAAAAAAGCTCCGTTTATCTTTCCACCTCCAACAACGGCAACTCTCTTTACTCCGAATTCTATATAAAGAATTTCCATAGCCCTTGGCAAATCAATCTTGTCTTTACCTGTAGCTATGTAAGAGATTCCTTTCTCTTTCAAATAATCAAGGTATTGGACCGTGGCCTTTTCACTAACGATACATAACCTGTTGTTATTATCTGAGTTATCCCAGAGCAAGGTGCCGGGATTGTCTAACGAGATTTCATATCCATCACATTTGTTGGCAATGAAAAATGATTCTTCCTTTATAGATGTCCCGGTAGTTCCAGGTTTGAAATCTTCAAATCCGCAATGATGAAGCTGATATGAATATTTACCTTCTATTCTTGTAGGACAGTCGAATGAATCAAGCGTGGAATAGTACTCATCTCCACTTATCTTATCAACCATGTCACAGTCTATTCTACCATCGACAGACTGCACCATATGGCATAATATATATGGTTTCATAATTGCTCTTTGAATAAATTTTTACCCATTTCGAAAGCTTTTTGGCAATCTTCAGGGAAATGGTCTTTTCTGTATTCTTCCTTGTCCTTTTGATTGAAGGTTTCACATACATATTTGGAATAATCCTTAAATTGCAATGTGTTGAATGCAAAAAGAATTTCCGGTTTACTAAAATATTTTTCGAGAAAGAATTCCCAAAGTTCCATGTTCTCTCGATATCCTCCTGCTATCATTTCTTCTTCATTAACATTCATTGTATAGATGCAGATGGTCTTGTAATGATTTTCCACTAAGGTAGGATAACCGGCCTTATACGTCATAAACGGATAAAACATCCTCTCGTAAAAGGAGTGAAGCATACCGGTTATAGTACGGTAATAAATAGGTGATCCAAAAATTACAGCATCTGCTTCTCTTAATTTTTGTAAAATAGGATATAGATCATCTTTTATCGGACATTTGCCATAATTTGGACCATCTTTCATCTTACAGGCAAAACAACTGGTGCAACCGGTATATTTTAGTTTATATAGATCTATTCTTTCTGTCTCAGCGTCCGGAAAAATTTCTTTTACCCCTTCAAGAACTTTATCCAACAGAATTGAAGTGTTCCAGTTTATTCTTGGGCTTCCATTGATAGCATAAACCTTCTTCATAATTTTAATAAATGATTTCAGTTTGAAAATCCGGTTTTTCTTGTTGATATAATTTCCAAAAGTTCTCTGCAATTTTAGAGGGAGCATATTTAGGATCTTCACCTCCTATTATCCCTGTAACAGTGATAATAGCAACATGAACATCCGTTTCTTTCATAACTAAAGATGCTGCCTCAACCATATTCTTTAAGGCAGCTTTGCTCATACCAATACCCAAATATTCAGGCATTGGGTTTATTCCTAATCCCCCGCCGGTAAAAAATAAGTTGCCTTTACCAATCTTTTTATATAATGGAATAACTTTTTTCAACAGATAGAAGGCTCCTCCTAAATTTACATCCATTTGTTCTTTTAGATGTTCCCAAGTTTCCTTGTCAAAATCTCCGGAAACATTGGTAAATGCATTATAAACAATTACATCCGGCAAGCCTGATTCATTAACTATCTTCTCTACAATATCCATTATATCTTTCTCCTTGCTGACATCACCGACAATAAAATCTGCTTTTACATCTTTTGACTTCAAATAGGATGTTTCTTTCCTCAACTTTTCTTCGTTTCGTGAAACTAATGTCACATGAAAATCTTTTTTTCCAAATAATTCAGCAATAGCCCTGCTTAATCCCGGACCTGCACCTAAAATTAATATGTTCATAAAGATATAGGGTTTGTTGTAATAAGTGTAGTAGAGTTAACTTTCTATTTCTTTTTCCCAGGCCTTAATAACTTCCTCATCAAGTTGATTCAGCAATTTGGCTTCTTTGAAATTCAATTTCGGATATTCACCTTTCAACTCTTCCTTCGCTCTTTCTATTGTGCTTTCGTAAGAAGTTGCAAAAAGATATATTTCCTTATCTGTCAAATCCACCGTTTCAATAAAAGTATTTATCAAGCGGGGTGCAATGTACCACCAGATAGGGAAGCCTATTATTATCTTTTTGTAATTATCTAAATTCAAAGGAATATTCTTAATTCCTGGTCTGCAAGAGGTGTCATGTTGTTCCTTATAAGTTCTTGATGATTCATTGTATCCATCAAGGTCTTGTTGGGTATAAGGGATATCCGGTTTTATTTCGAGTATATCTGCATTAACCGACCTTGCAATGTAAAGGGCAGCTTTCCTGGTATGCCCTGTTTGAGAAAAATACACTATAAGAGGGTTCATTGATATCATCTTATGAAATGAGTCCTAAGATTATTTGTAAGTTCTGGTTTTCCCAGATCCGTGTCCCCAAGTCTTATACTTTTTATAAGAAAAGACATTGACTTACCTAAGTTTTGCATCGTCTGCAAACCCTCTAAATCTTTTTCAACATCTTCAGATGTAAATCCATGTACCTCGTTCCAATATGTACTGGATGCTACAGGCATTCCTGTCATTGTAAAATATTTGTTAATATCATCAAATGCAGAAGTGCTGCCTGCTCTTCTTGATGATACCACGGTTGCACCTACTTTCATCGTTTTTGGGAAAAGTGTGCTGAAGAATAACCTGTCCAAGAAAGATATCAACGTACCGTTAGCATGAGCATAATAAACAGGAGTCCCTATTATCAAGCCGTCTGCTTCCTTAAATTTAGGAGCTGTTTCATTCACAAGATCATTGAAAACGCATTTACCTGTTTGTTGACATTTGTAACATCCAATACAGCCTCTTATATCTTTATTGCCAACTATAAGTGTTTCAGTCTCTATTCCTTGGGATTCAAGTGTGTCAGCTACTTCTTTCAGAGCACGTGCCGTACAACCCTTCGGGTGTGGACTTCCATTTATTATTAATACTTTCATTTTTTATGTCCTTAATTCTTTATGATAAAATCCTATTTAAAGGCACATGGTTTGGGCATCCTATAATAGAGATATCCCAAACCTTGTTGGCAAAAGCAGCTTCTATTTTACAAATGAAGGCAAGGGGTTAGGTCCTTCCTCAAGTGGTCCGACTACAGGATGCGGAATATATGGCTCATCAAGATATTTCATTTCTTCGTCCGTCAATTCCACGTTAACAGATTTAATGGCATCAGCAAAATGATGTGGTTTTGTGGCACCCACAATTGGAGCCGTTACTCCTTTCTTGAAAAGCCATGCCAAAGCAACTTCTGTCATTGTTATTCCACGTTGTTTGGCAACTTCTGCGACTCTTTCCACAATCTTCATATCGTTCTCCATTGCATGGTCATATTTAGCATGCTGGGTCTTGTCAGTCTCGCTTCGTTTGCTGTCACTGTTCCAGGTCGGCCGAGTAAGGTGTCCGCTTGCCAATGGAGAATATGGAATTAGGGAAACATTCATTTGTTTGCAGATTGGAATAAGTTCCCTTTCATCTTCACGATAGAGCATATTGTAATGGTCTTGCATCGTTGAAAAAGGAGTCAGACCGTTTCTTTCGGCAACCATCTGCATATTATAAAACTGATAGCCGTACATTGCGGAAGCTCCGATTGCCCTTACTTTTCCCTCTTTAACAAGCTTGTCAAGAGCAGTCATTGTTTCTTCAATAGGAGTCTCATAGTCGAAACGGTGTATCTGATAAAGATCCAAATAATCTGTTCCAAGTCTTTTTAAGGTTCCTTCAATCTCCCTGGCAATAGCCTGAGCTTGTAGTTTACCTTCATTAAAATAAACCTTTGAGGCAATAACAACGTCTTCACGCTTCACGCCAAGATCTTTGAGTGCCTTCCCAACAAATTCCTCGCTGCTTCCTCTTGCATAGCAATTGGCTGTATCAAGGAAATTCACCCCATTATCAAGGGCATATTTTATCATCTCTGTTGTCTTGTCCTGATCAAGTGTCCATAATTGAAAATCATCGTATGGCTTGCCGTATGACATACAGCCGACACAAATACGGGAAACCTTGATCCCGGTGTTACCTAATTCTGTGTATTTCATTTTATTTCATTTTTATATCTGTTCAAAATTATAGAGGGGGTTATCCCGAATTTATTCTTAAAGGAAGTTGTGAAATGAGAACGGTTCTTGAATCCAACTTTGTTCATTATAGATGTGAGGTTTCCCTTGCCTTCAACAATTAACTCGTATGCTGCCTCCAAACGTCTGTTTATTATCCATTTTTCCGGACTTAGGTCACTTATAAGTGAAAAGTCTCTTTTGAAAGAAGCAAGAGAACGACCTGTATAGTTTGCCATTTCAGGTAAAGTCAGGTCATACATATAGTTCGTATGAAGAAAATCCAGGATATCAATCTTCCAGTCTTCCGTAAAATCGAACAATACGGGATAAAACCTGTCATCTGTTGTCAGCAAAGTTTGAACAGCCTCCCTCATCTTTAATTTCATGATTGGTGCCGGAGGTTCCGACTCCGATTCCAAATAGGGTATCATAGAGAGGAAGAGGCTCCTTATGGATGGGATATCGGAAAGAAGGATACTACTGGAAGGAAACCCATTCATTATTTTTTTCTTCTTGCAGACCTTGCTTCCAAGTTCTTGAAAATATTCCTTCAGAAAGTCTCTTTTGAATACAAAAGTTATACATCTGAATTCTTCATCTTCAAGAGGATACTTCCGTATTTTTATTCTATGATCCCGGCGTAGGAAAATACTTTGACCCGAACTTACCGTCAGTTCCTTATCTCCGTCAAAAACAGTCATTTCTCCAGTCACCACATGTTTAAGATGGTGGTCAGGAAGTTTGTCTACATAATGACTTTCTCCTCTCTTGACACAGATGAAGAACACATCAGAGATATTGATTATGTTCTTGTCTGACCACATCAGAACTCATATTCGTATCCCAATGATTTCTCCATGTCAAAAACTTCACCTGCAACCTTTATAAGCTTTTCCTGGTGGTAATCGCTGTTAATGAAAGCAAGCCAGTCTTCCTTACTCTTGAAATCGCCTGTCAGGACAAGGGCATCCTGTTGAGTGTACCAATTGAGGTTTCTTCCCACGGCTAGATTTGATACCTGGGGGACATATTTGTCAATGGCCCTCATCACTTCGAGTCTTTCATTGATTTTTGCCTCATCCACACCTTCTTTGATGACGCCAACAAACACATGTTTAATCATTTTTTCAGTCTTGTTTTATTATATAATGATAGATTACTTGGCATAATGGATTCTGCCTTTTTTCATATCTTCGGCAGAACGGGGAGGTTTGTTTTCTGCTGGATATCCCATTGCCATGACACACTCCACCTCATATCTTGACGGGATACCCAATAGTTCGCAGATTTCCCGACTGGCAGATGTTCTCTGGCCGTCACGCAGATGTATCTGGTTCCAACAGGCACCTACTCCATGTTCCTGGGCTGCAAGCATAAGGTAGGCAGCCGCCACAGAAGTGTCTTCTACCCATAGTTCACCTTTTGTAGTGTCGGCCATAACAACCACTGCTGCTGTTGCATTCCTAACAGATGGGGCACCTATTGCCTTACAGTCTGCAAGTTTCCTTAAGGTTTCCTTGTCTTCAACCACAACGAATTCCACCGGATTCTGACCGTAACTTGAGGGTGCAAGAGCAGCTATTGTAAGTATGCTGTCCATGGTTTCCCTGCTTATAGGTCTGTCTGTGTAACTTCTTATCGAACGGCGGTCCTGTGCTATTTGCAGCAACGGATCGTCCTGTGCGGAAATTTCATTTGTTCTGCTACAAGAAAAATTCATGGCTATTAATATTAACAAGATGAGTTTCTTCATTTTGCATTAATTTTTATTTTGCAAAATTGGAAATAATATTTTAATTTTAATTTGCTGTACGGCTCAAAGAAATTTGTTTTAATGCCATTAATAATTTTTAACACTTTGAAAAAATCATCAGCGGTTCATCGTTTTACCTTACATTTTGCGATTTTGTCTAATATAAATTTTATTTTGCTCGTAAAACTTCATCAATGCAAGCCAAGGCATTCAATGCCCTCGGATAACCAATATAGGGAATCAGCTGGGTGACTACAGCAATCAATATTTCCCTGCCGTTACCAACATTGACATTACCTTTTATATGGCCTTTTACCTGGGATTCACATCCTCCAAGTGATATCAGGAAAGTGAAGGTGATCAGTTCTCTCATCTTCATGTCAAGGCCTTCTCTTGTCTGGAAATCTCCGAAACAGTTATCTGCCAGGAACCTTTGGATATGACTTTCATCCTTAGGAACATTGTTTTCATCTACTGTTCCTTTCCCGAAAACGCTGTCTATCAATTCAAGACCTTTTGTGTATCTTGTTTCCCTGTCAGTTGTAGCATTGGGTTCAAGCGGAAGGCTGATATCCCTTTTTGTCAGTTCATCGTTTGTTGCAATCAGGAATGGTAGTACAACTGCTATACCTACATATGCCACACTCTGATATACCAGTTCCTTTATCTCTATAGGCTGAACGTCATTCAGTAACGCCGCCCCGAGAATAGCCCTATATTCATCAATGGCATTCTTTGCAATAGTTGAGGCAAGCGTAACCATGATTCTTGGTTTGAGTTCTAATTCCGGTGATGCTTCCAAAACCTCATCGAAAGCAAAATTGCCGAAAATTCCTAACAAATCGGGATCTGTGGCTGTCAAAGCACCGTTAAGACCAGGGAACCATACATCATGGTTCTTCATGGCTTTTTCTGTAAGTTCGATATTTTTCATTTTTATTAATTATTTAAAGTCAGTCACAAAGTTACAAAGGTATTAATAAAACACTGTTACACTTATTGCGGTTTTATTTACACATTTTACCTTACTGGTGTTATTTTAAGATTTTTGTCCTATGGCCATCTTCAACTTTAATATAGATACCATTCCCAGGATTTTTAACCGGAAGACCGGAAATTGTATAATAAGCTGAATTCCCTTCCAAAGTTGACTGAGATGTTGAAATGGATGCGTTGTCATTATCGTTTTCAGTAATGATACCTATTCTTAACAACCAGTTCTTTACATCATTTGAAGCATTCCTGGAATTTGTTCCTGTCACAGCTAAGGCTTCAAGAACTTCACTATCGGGACAGTACCTTCTTGTCATATTTACATAGTCTGCTATGCCACTTCCGGCATGAGTGTCATAAGGGACGATAGTTTTGCCGTTCAAGCTGTCTTTGTATCTGTCATAGAAAGTATGCATTATCATGGGCATACCACCGTACCAGACGGGTCCACCTATGAATACGATTTCGTAATCATCGATGTTTTCAACTCCTCCGATGAATTCAGGACGAAGGTCATTGTCCCTTTCATTTGTGGAGATAGTCTTGGTTTCTTCGTAATCATCAGGGTATGGAACAACTGGCAATATCTCGAAGGTGTCTCCACCGGTATATTCCTGAATGTATCCTGCAACTCTTGCAGTATGGCCTATGTCTGTCCATTCCACATTGTTTGGCATAGAGGCATTGTAATTGTAACCGGGTCGTGAAAAATATACAATCAAAACTTTGCCATCGGTTACTACTTTAGTGTCACCTTTTGATTCAGAAGTATCCTGTGCACAAGCCCCGAGGGATAATTCTGAGGCTGCCATGAGAAGAAATAATTTGATATATTTCATGTTCTTATAGTTTTTACCAAATTAATATTTTGCAAATTTAATGCTCTAATAACTTTTTATTATTATCTAAATTACGGCAATTATTATCCATTTTGCATAAAAATAATTACTTTTGTAATTATAAAATTAATAAGATGGAAAAGAAGTCAAAGACAAAGGTTGTTTATTCAGAGGATGCTGAACTGATAGGGGCCAAAGATCTGAATGGATGGGGAATACATGTTCTATGTCTGGAAGGTTCCGGTAGTTTCAATTACAATGGGAAGAAAATTCTTTTCAAGAAGAATGACGCCATGGTGATTTCTCATCCTGACTTGGTTTCAGATCTCGAAATTTCAGAGGATTTAAAAGTCAAGATAGTTGCGGCTCCCTTTAAATTCATGTATAATCTTCTTCCGGCAAACCATTATGGAGTCGGAGGATGTATAAGTTTATTTGAAGAACCGGTTATTCCTCTCTCGGAAGAGGAAAGCAAAAGATTTGAGGAGGATCTTGACAGGATTAAATCAAGGATGAACGAAACAGATAACCTGTTTTATGATGAAATGTTGGGTAGCCTTGAATTAACAATGATTTATGACCTTTTCAATTTTCATGCAAAGCTACACAGCGATGTGCATACAACAGAGAGAACCGGAAATATAGTTAAGACCCTTATTTCAATGTTTGAAGGTGGACAAACGAAATTCCATCGTGAAGTTGCTTATTATGCCAACAAACTGAATGTTTCTCCAAAATACCTTTCTGAAACTGTCAAGAACAAGACAGGCCGTAATGTAATATATCTAATCGACCGATATACCGTGCCAATGGTGGCTGAATATCTAAAGAATTCAGATCTTTCCCTGAAACAGATTGCGGAAGAGATGAATTTCAAGACTCTTTCTTATTTCTGTAGATATGTGCAGAAACATCTTGGGATGACTCCTTCTGAATATCGTTCTGCAAATTCACCCTTGAAAAAGAAATTTCAATAAGTGGAAGCTCTGATTTCGGTAATAAACCAATTGCCCTCTTTGTTTATCAAATCAAGATCAAGCTGTAGCCTCCATGTATTTCTACTTCCTCCAAATACGGCTGCATTTACTTTGCTCTTCCCGGTAAGCCGGGCTTTACTCCCTTGAATGTCCGTATAAATTTCAGAATCTTCACAACTGAAATAATTGAGGGTGCCGTTTGAAATTGCTTTAAGATAATCTTTTTTAGGCTGTCTCATCCCGGTCATGTGAACCAATACAAAATCATCGTCAAGCAGTTTTGCCAATGATTCTATATCTTTAGAAATCATGTAGGAATACATATCTTTATACAACTTTATTAAATTGCATTTTTCATTATTGGGAATTTCCATTATATCAGGGTTCTGGGATAACAAACAAAGCGGCATTGCTGAAATAATCAGCAATACCGATAGTATTATTGATCTTTTTAATCTCAAGGTTTAATTGCTTGCCAAAGGAGGAATTGCGTTATATTCAAAATGTTGTTCTCTCTCTGAAATCCACCATTTACCATCTATCTTCACATACTTATCGTAGTATCTGACAGCAAACATATTGAGTTCATCTTTGGCGTTGTTATCTTTGACCAGTGTGGCAAAGGCATAGCAAATACCCGTGGCATTGTTATCGTCAATAAAATCAACTACCTGCTGACCGTTCATATGGAATGATATTTTGGCTGTACCGAAGGATTTGTATTGTTTAATCATATCTTCCACATTGTTGATATCCATTCCTAACTTACCGTAGAAATATACCTTCAGTTTTACATCAGGCCGAAAAATCTCACGGTAAAAATCCTGGTTACCCTTATCTGATTCTGTAGCATAACGGTCTATGATATCTCTTAATGCCATCCTGTCTTCTATTCTCTTTTCCATAATTTTATAATTTTTATAATTGTTAAAAATTAAACTTAAAACAATTATACTATCATTGTGGGTCGAGATGTTTGATAACTTTTGCAGGATTTCCACCTACAATTGTGTTTGCCGGCACATCCTTTGTAACTACAGAGCCACCTGCCACTACTGCATTTTCACCTACTGTCACTCCTGGGAGTATCAGGCTTCTTCCTCCGATCCATGCGTTCTTTTTGATAACAACCGGTTTATGAAGCACCACTTCCCGATGATTAAAGTCATGGTTCGTGGTAACAATCATTGCATTGGGGCCTATCTGAACATTATCTTCGAGTATTATCCGTCCTGCCGCCATCATGCTGCAGTTATAATTGATGAAACAGTTTTCTCCGACTTTAAGTCCTTCTGCAATATCAATATGAAATGGCTGAACCAAAAAAGATGAGGCCGGAAGGTCTATTCCTAACTTTTCTTTTAAAATGGCATTCATTTCTGTATAGGAATGTGGAGTACAGTTTATTTCCTCACATTTTTTCCAAGTTTCTCCAATAAGGACCGCTGCTTCTCCGTAAGTGGGATCACTCATGCTTACCGGTTCACCGTCAAGCATCTTTTGTATTGCATTCTTTTCCACGATAATATAATTTTTAAAGTCCCAATTGTTCTTTCCAAATGTTTAGTTCTTTCATACTGGTATGATTAAGGAGTTTTCCACCATCCCAATCCAAATTTGGATATTGTTTCTGTAATGCTTCAATACAGGGTTCAATCGGACTTCCTCCGGATGTTGCGAAAGAAATGATTCTCTTTCCCGAGAGATTGTTTTCATCAATGAAAGTATTGATGATTGTCGGAGCTACATACCACCAGATGGGATAACCAATGAAGACGACATCATATTTCTCAATGTCTTTCACTGTATCCTTTATAGCAGGTCTCGAAGTGGCATCATGCATTTCCACGGATGAACGGCTGTTATCATCCCTCCAATCCAAATCTGCCGAAGTATAAGGAGTTTCAGGCTTAATTTCAAACAATGTAGCTTTCATTATTTCTGCAAGTTCTTCTGCAACATGTTTTGTTGTACCAGTAGCGGAAAAATATGCCACCAATATTTTTGAATCTTTGTTTTCTTCCATAGACGTAGTTGATTCTGTTTTTTTGGCACAGGAAGTTGTTGAAATCAACAATCCAATTAATGCTGTAATGATAAATTTAATCTTCATAAATGTATTTTATTCAGTAAAACCTAATCCTTTTAACCAGGAATCGACATTAGATCTTGCGACATCACGATGTTCCTGAGCCACTTTTCC